>NZ_CAMKZC010000001.1:0-271461 GCF_946477725.1 uncultured Lactobacillus sp.
TTAATCAAGATGTCGTCAGTTCGAGTCTGACAGCCGGAGCAAAGAGAGAAGAGGATCTAGAAAGGTCCTCTTTTTTTGTGCCTGATTATTTAAATACCCTGGATTAATTATTATGTCCTATTTGATATTAGGTTCAATTTTGAGCTTTTGGAAAGCTGAAATTAATTTCTTTAACCCTGGTTTTAGTTCTTGTCCATGCTTGACTGCAATGAAATATTTAATTTGGATCAAGTTATGATCAACAGGAAGTAAGTTAATAGGGGTCTGTGCCATTCTTTTGATTATGCTGGCAGCGGAAATAGTTAATCCTACACCTTTTATTGCTAAGTTTGTGGCAGTGATAATACTACTGCTTTCTAAAATAATATTAGGCTTGATATGAAATTTTTGAAACGCACCGTTGACTTGGTGACGTATAGCAGAATTAGTTGAACTGACAACAAAAGGCTCTTGCAAAATATCTTTAATGTCATATTCCTGCGGCTTGAGTATAAATCGTCCTTTTTTAAAGTATTTTGATCTTGGCGAAATAATAACAAAATAGTTTTCACCACCATTGACATAGAAGTCTAGTCCTTGATTAAGTGATTCAGGAGTTTGACCGAGATAGCAATCTATTTGTTCATGCAATAGATGTGTTTCACTCACTCTGGGGAAGCTTTCCGCTAATTGTATTTTAATGTGAGGATTTTCAAACATAAAATTAGGCAGTAATTCGGGTAATAAAAATGTACCCAGGCTTTCCAAAACACCAATTCTAATTACTTCTCTATTAGGTGATACGTATGGTATTAGCTGCTCAGTTAGTTTTTGTTTATTGGAAATTTTAGTTTCTAAATAATTGTAATAAATTATTCCGGCTTCTGTTAACTTGAATGGAATTGACTCACGGTCAATTATCTTAGTTCCCAGTTTCCGCTCTATCCTTTTAATTAGTTGCGTTAAATAAGGCTGTGAAATATATAATTCACCAGCTGCTCGTGTAAAATTACTTTCTTTTAGTATTACATCGATAAAATGTAAAACTGTTTCAGGGTCATTCATATTTTACCTCCCATAACAATTTTATTATAATCTTTTTACTTTAAAACTATTTCATTTTGCTAAAAAAAGTTAGTAAAATTTAACTGATAAGTATTTAAAGAAAGGAAGTATATTAATGATGAAACCTGGTACTTACAAAGTTAAGGCTAAAGGTCATGGCTCCAGTTTTATGCCTATGGAAGTGACCCTTTCTGAGGATAAAATCAAAGAAATTGGTATAGATTCAAGTGGTGAAACTGCAGGAGTAGCCGATGAAGTTTTTAAACGTTTACCAAAGCAAATTATTGCTAGCCAAACTTTAAATGTTGATGCGGTTAGTGGAGCTACTATTTCCAGCCATGGAGTAGTCGATGGTGTGGCTCAGGCAATTAATGAGGCCGGTGGAGACGCACAAGAATGGTTAAACAGGCCAAAACCTCAGACCGCTAATAGTTCAGACGCTGAATACCAAACTGATGTTGTGGTGATCGGTGCCGGCGGGGCTGGTCTTGCGGCAGCCGCCAGAACAATTCAAAATGGTAAACAAGTAATAGTATTGGAAAAATTCCCTCAAATCGGTGGTAATACTACTAGGGCTGGTGGTCCTTTAAACGCTGCTGAACCTGAATGGCAAAATAAATTCCAAGCCTTACCTGGTGAAAAAGAAAGCCTGGAAAAATTAGCCGCTACTCCAATTGCTGAAATTGATCCAGAATACCGTGATGATTTTAAAGAATTGCAAAAGCAAATTAAGGCTTATGTGGATTCAGGAGAAAATTATCTTTTTGACTCGGTATTATTACATGAGATACAGACTTATTTAGGTGGCAAAAGAACTGACTTAAATGGTAATGAAATTCATGGCAATTATGCTTTAGTTACCGAGCTTGTCAATAACGTACTTGATTCAGTTAAATGGCTAACTGATTTAGGAGTAAAATTTGACCGCTCTGATGTCACTATGCCGGTTGGAGCTTTATGGCGCCGCGGTCATAAGCCGGTTGAACCTATGGGCTATGCCTTTATTCATGTTTTGGGTGATTGGATAAAAGATCATGGCGCCACTGTTTTAACTGAAACTAGGGCTCAACATTTAATTATTGAAAACGGTAAAGTTACAGGTGTTGTAGCACAAGGAAGCGATGGCAGTAAGGTTACTGTTCATGCCCAAAAAGTAATTTTGACTTCTGGCGGCTTTGGTGCAAATACTAAAATGGTACAAAAATACAACACTTACTGGAAGCACATTGATGACGACATTGCTACTACCAATTCACCGGCAATAACTGGTGATGGTATAGCTCTAGGCCAAGAAGCCGGTGCTGATTTAGTTGGTATGGGCTTTATTCAATTAATGCCAGTTTCTGATCCTAAGACTGGTGAATTATTTACCGGTATCCAAACTCCGCCTGAAAACTTTATTATGGTTAATCAAAAGGGTGAACGTTTCGTTAACGAATTTGCAGAGCGTGATACTTTAGCTAAGGCGGCAATTGCTAATGGTACTTTATTCTACTTAATAGCAGATGAAAAAATAAAGGCTACTGCCTATAACACAACTGAGGAATCACTTGAGGCTCAGGTAAAAGCCGGCACATTATTAAAAGCTGATACTCTTGAAGAACTAGCCGAAAAAGCCGGTATGGACCCTACTACTTTGGTCAATACCATTAAAAAGTATAATTCATACGTTAATGCTGGTAATGATCCGGAATTTGGTAAAAGTGCATTTAACCTTAAATGTGAAGTTGCACCATTTTATGCAACGCCTCGTAAGCCAGCTATTCACCATACAATGGGTGGCTTGAAGATTAATCCAAAAGCGCAAGTAATAAATAAAGATGGTCAGGTTATTACAGGCCTCTACGCTGCTGGTGAGGTTGCTGGCGGCTTGCATGCTGGTAATCGTCTAGGTGGTAATTCACTAGCTGATATCTTTACCTTTGGTAGAATAGCTGCTGATACTGCATGCGATGAAATTGCACATAATGATGCCGTGACTGGTGCATCGGAAAAATAAAATAATATTTTGATTCTATTAAAAGAGGAAGGCGATTAGCCTTCCTTTTTTATATATATCCTCTTTCAAAAGCAACAAAAACGGTGACAATTAGTAAATCTGCACAGCCGCCTAAGCTGTAATTATGTACTAAGCACTCTTTACTTAATTTTTGCAATTGCTTTTTCCCAGCTGCAGTAGCATAGCCACCAAGATCTAAATATTTTATTGCTTCTTGGTGGAGCCATTTAACTACATCATAATTTCCGGCCCGTTTAATTAGGTTACTGTCAACCGCTACTGTAGCTATTTTCATTAATGTGTCAAGAAGCCTGGTTTGAACAGTCCCAGTACTGCTTTTTAAAAAAG
This sequence comes from uncultured Lactobacillus sp., assembly GCF_946477725.1. GTDB lineage: Bacteria > Bacillota > Bacilli > Lactobacillales > Lactobacillaceae > Lactobacillus. The sequence goes on from NZ_CAMKZC010000001.1 coordinate 3,392, forward strand.
GCAATGCCACTTCTCTAACTATGGGGTAGCCTTGTTCTGCCTGTGCTCTGGCTCCGCCTATTTTATATTTAACAAATTCTTGTTCGCCAGCTGTTTGTAATTCATTATTTTGAACTAAATCATGCTGTACAAGCCCTTTACACATCTTGGTAATAGTAAGAAACAGTTCGGTCTTGTTTGTCATACTATAACTTTCGGCACAAATAAAAATTCCTAATGCAAAAATTGCTCCTTTATGGGTATTGGCACCATGGGTAGCGGTAAACATTTCTTTTTCAGCGGTAATGCCTCTTTGCCTTAATTGCTGAAACATTTGGGTTAAGTCAGTTGAGTGAAAAGTCTGGCCAATTTTAACGGCATCGGCAAAATACGATTCTAAACTGATAGAACTGTCAATAAAAGTATAAATATCCATGTCGGGATGTGGGCCTGGGCTCCCAGGATCTACCAGACCAGGTTTGGGTTCAGTAACAACTTCATACAAAAGCGAGCGTAAAGCATTTTGGGTAATTGAATTAGTCATATTATAGGTTTGATTCATTAGTTAATTAATTCTTTGACAACTTGTTGAACGATTTTAATAATTTTTATGTTATATCTCTTTGCCATAATATCAGTATATCCTATTTCAAGACCCCTCTACTATATCATTTACTAATTCCTGATAGATATTCGGTTTGCTTTTTACGTCATTTTAGCTTTGTATTTTTTTATATTTTAGTTGACAGGAATGTTATCAACAATTTTTTGAATATCTGGTTTATGACTTTTAAGAAAGTCAATGAAATCAACAGTTCCTGGTGAGAAATTTTGACTGGAATCATAAACTAAATAAACCTGACGGGTATTTTTAGGTAAATCCAGTTTTATAATGTGAATATCGAAACCACTCAGATAAATAGTTTTGGCAACGATGCCGACAATGTCATTGGTCAATACTTGTCCAGCAATTGCTAATTCATCATGTAGTCTATTCGTGATATTTAGATCAGAGGCATTGGCTAATAAAGCATTAGTGATGTCTTTACCAATCTGAATTTTTTTAGAATAGGTAATAATTGACTCGCCTTGTAATTCTGCAGGCGTAATTTCTGTTATTTTAGCCAAGTTGTTTTCTTTTGAAACGATAGCAATAATTTCTTCAGTGTAAAGGGGAATATAAGTAAAATAACTAAATTCAGGTACAAATGAGGAAATTCCAATATCATACCAGCCATTTTTAATACCTTCGCAGATTTGATATGAAGGATTATCGTGGTAGATGAAGTGAGGGGAAATATTACTTTCTTGTTGATACTGCTTAGTTAAGTGGGGCAATATAGTTCCAATTGCTGTAGGGATGCCGGCAATATGGATATTGCCCTGATCCTGACTGATACGCTGCTCAATCTGCTTTTTACCACGATCTAAAGTATTTAAAGATTTGGTTACAGTATCATAAAAAATGCGGCCATATTCAGTTAATTGCACATAACGTCCATTATGGTTAAACAGTTTGCATTGCAGCTCATTTTCCAGTTGCTTAATCGATAGCGAGAGGGTAGGTTGACTGATAAATAAATTGTCTGCTGCTTTTGTGTATTGTTTTTGGTCTGCCAATTCACGAAAATAATAAAGCTGATTTAGATTCATGATGTTACCTCAAAAGTATTTTTAAATTTAATACATCTATTAAAAAACACTATACTCATTTTTGTAAAGCCCTTACAAGTTTTATTTATAATATTATTGCTGAAATTAATATTCATACGTTATTGTTAATTTTACTATGTTTTGACGCTTTTAACTAATGAGTCTTTTTTATTATTGGCAACTATTTACGGCTAAACTTTACATTTTTTTCCTTTATCTGACTACTGCAAAAGAATTAATTGACATAATTCAAAAAAATAGTTTTGAGTTAAAGTAGCGGTTCAGTTTTTATATGCGTAAGCTATTAATTATTTATTGGTATAAAGACAACTTGCTATTCAAAATGAGCCTAAAAATTAATAATCTGAAATTATGAAAATGAAAAATATTGTTGTAGTAGCACTTTTAACTATAGTTATTTTTTATAATTCAGTAATCAGAAATAATTATTCATATCCGTTTTAATAGGATATATTTATTTCTGAATTATCAGCAGTCTTAATTTTGAAAGGTAAAGCTATGAAAAAAGGGAAAAGTTATAGTGGCGTTGCCGCTTCTGTTTATACCCATTTTGCAGTTGTGGGCGCAGCTACCTTATTTATTAGTCAATACAGAGAAATATTGGCCCATTCTTGGAATGCCAGTGCGACCCAAGTTTCACTTGTAATTGCAATGGTTGGTTTAGGAAGAATTTTTACAATTTTATTTGCTGGCGCTATATCAGATAAGATTGGTCGTAAAAGGAGTTTATTAATTGCATTGCTAAGTGATGCTATTTTTCTTCTTGGTGCTGCTTTTGCGAACAATATTTGGATAGCTGGTTTAGCAGCAATGTTTTTCGGTGCAACCAATTCATTTGGCGATACAGCCGGTTATCCTGCACTAGCAGATGCTTTTCCAGACAAAACAGCCACAATGAACTCGTTTGTTAAAGCTGCAATGCAGGTCATGCAAATGTTATTTCCGTTTTGCGTAAAAATAATTAAAAACCCTAAGATTACAGCGTTAATATTAGTCATTATCATTTTACTGGATGTTGTTTTTACAATGAAAACAGCTTTTGCCCCACAAGCTGAGGCAAAAGAGGCTCCTGCAGAAGAAAAAAGCCAAGAAACTGGTATTAGTGAGCAGAATCAGCCTAAGTTAGCTGTTGATGGCTTAATGATCATTGGTTTAGGTTTTACGATTTGTTTTACATTCTATATTTTTTCTCTTTATGCTCCCTACTATGGGCAGTATGTGTTAAATGAGTCCGCTGCTAACGCCAATCAGCTTGTGTCATGGTATTCGATTGCTTCCTTAATATCTGTGTTTGTGACCTCAGCTTTAGTAACTAAGGTAAAAAGGTTGAATTTGATTATGGTATATTCGGCTATTAGTGCTCTTGGTCTACTATTGATGGTCTTAAAGCCGTCTCTACTAGCTGGTGAAATAGGTTCTTTAGCTGTCGGTTTCTTTACTGCAGGGGGAGTGTGGCAAGTTGCACTTTCAGTCTTGACTTCTTATTTCCCCCAAAGTCACGGGAAAATCACTTCATACTACAGTTTTGCGCCAGCCGTGGTTTACTTTGTAGCACCACTTATCGCCGCGTTTGTGTTAAAGGCCAATGCTGCAAGTACACTGATGGTATTTTGGATAACGACAGTGATAACGATCATTTCGGTAGTTCTGTGTGTTGTCTTGATTAGTCGTAGTAAAAATTTCAATATCAAAAATTAATATAAAGTAGAAGGTGAATTTATGTCAGAAAAAACAATTAAAGCAACAGCAGAAGGAAGAAATGGTCAAATCGACTTTGATATCAAAGTCGAAGATAATCAAATTACTGATATCAAGGTAACCAAAACTGCCGAAACCCCGGGTATCTTTAACCAGGTTGTAGGTAAATTAAAAAAGAATATTCTAAATAATCAAAGTTTCGCTGTTGATGCTATTTCCGGTGCTTCGATTATGACACAAGCTATGCTTGACTCTGGTAAAAAGGCCTTAAAAGCAAATGGTGTAAATATTGCTTCTCAGCCTAGCAATCGGTCACATCAAGATGTAACCTATGATGTGGATGTAGCCGTAATTGGTTCGGGGATGGCAGGCCTAATGGCTGCCTGTCGGGCGTTATCAATGGGTAAGAAAGTTCTTTTAATTGAAAAAAATGGCTATCTCGGTGGTGCTACCATTTTAAATGGTTCAAATGTTGTTGGGACTGGTTCAAAATTAGCAGCTACTTTATTTGGTGAGGAAGCAAATAAAGATTCTCCGCAGCTCTTAATTCAAGATATTGCCCGAGAATGCCGGGGGACAAACTATCCCTTACTTTCAGATTTACTGGCGCAAAATATTGGTAAAGCAGTTGACTTTATCACTGAATTTGCGGACCTAACCTATCAGAAGGCTGAAACACAAACTATTGAACATTCTGTTAACCGCCAAATTGAAATGCCAACGGAAAGTTCTTATGAATTGATTTCTAAAGTGGCAAATGCTTTTACCAAAAAGGGTGGCAAAATTTTACTGGAAACTCGGGTGGAACACCTGAATAAAAATGAACAGGACCAGCTTGTCTCATTAGTTGCTGAAGGCAAGCACGAAACAGTTACCGTAAACTTTAAATCTTTAGTTATGGCAGCTGGCGGCTGGGGTGCGCGTGATTACCTTAAACATAAAACCAATATCCCTTATTACGGTCCAATGACTTCTACTGGTGATTATTTTGCTTTTGCTAAAAATATGAATTTGGCTTCCCGCAATCTTGACTGGTATAAAGTTTATCCTCATGGTTTAGAAGTTGAACCTGGCATTGCTAAATTAACCACCTATTCAACAAAAGAAGCGACAGATATGGGTGCTATTTTTGTCAATACCAGTGGTAAACGAATTGTAAATGAATCTGCCCCATACACTCACTTTCGGGATGCTATTGCTGAACAAAAGGATAAAATTGCTTTTGTAGTAATGGATGAAAGAACATGGAACAGATTTTATGAATTGCTGCTTAAATATGGGTTTAGTAAAGATGAAGTTCAAGGCTTCTTCGATCTTGACGGCAAGAAGAGTCCGATTTTGGTTAGCGGAGACTTAAAGACAGTGGCCCAAAAAGCTGGCATTAATTATGACAACCTCAAGAAGACTTTAACTGACTATGATAAATATGTAACTTCAGGTAATGATCCTGAGTTTGGTCGCCCTTGTCAGTTTATGCATAAATATGAAGGCGATACCTACTTTGTGATTGAGCAGAAATTACGTTTTTGTACTACCCTTGGTGGTTATGAAACTAATCAGCGTATGCAACTTTTAGACCAAGATTTAAAAGCGTTAGACAATTTCTATGCCGCCGGAGAGATTGTTGGCGGCGCTAACGGTCATGATTCAATGCCAAGTATGATGAATTCTTGGTCTTATGCTTCAGGTTTTGTGGCCGGAACAGAGGCTGCTGATAATACCAATTATCAAAAATTGGAAAAGACTGTACCTGATCCAATTGATGCAGTGTCTGGTGCTTCTAAAAAATAGCGTAAAATAATTATTTTTAAATTTAATAAAGGAGAAAAATGATGACTAATAAAATTACTGGTGTTAATGGTCCTATTACTGGCTGGCTCGATGGTCATACCTACTTAATTGGGTTGATGGCTTATCCTATTCGGCATTCAATGTCACCGACAATGCACAATAATGCGTTTGCTAAGCTGGGCTTGAATTACACCTATCTTTGTTTTGAAGTTGGCAACGATAAATTAAAGGGCGCAGTTGACGCTATTCGCACGTTAGATATGCGTGGTTCCAACGTTTCGATGCCTAATAAAAAAGAGGTCATTCAATACCTAGATAAATTATCACCTGCTGCTAAAATGTGTGATGCTGTTAATACTATTGTCAACGATCATGGCGTTTTGACAGGTTATACCACTGATGGAATCGGTTTTGTGCAATCACTCAAAGATGAAGGCTTTGATATTAAAGGTAAGATTATGACCTTAACCGGTGCAGGTGGTGCTGCAACACCGATAGCGGTTCAGTCAGCTTTAGATGGTGCTAAGGAAATTAGAATATTTAACATTAGAGATAAAAATTGGCCGCAAGCTGAAAAGACTGTTAAAACTATTCGTGAAAACACTGACTGCAAGGTTTCTCTGACTGAATTATCTGATCAGGAAGCATTCAAACAATCAATTGCAGAAAGTGATATTTACTGTGATGCAACCAGCATCGGAATGAAACCGTTTGAAGATAAGACGTTAGTTTCAGATCCATCATGGTTCCATCGGGATATGGTAGTATTTGACACGGTTTACTCTCCAAGAACTACTAAGTTAATGAGAGTGGCGCAAGAGGCTGGAGTTAAGCATGTCTATGACGGTATCGGCATGATGATCGATCAAGGAGCAGCATCATTTAAGCTGTGGACAGGTAAAGAGATGCCAACTGATTATATTCGTGAGATTATATTTTCAGACGACAATGATTAGTTGAGGGACTAACTAATGGCTACTGTAAAGATTAGAAATACTGTTTTAGGTGCAGGACTGCCCAAAATTGCCGTCCCTAATGTCGGAACGAGCGAGGAAGAAATTTTGGCTGCAGCTGAAAAGATTAAGTCTGCTAAACCAGATTTAATGGAATGGCGCATTGATTATTATGCTGCAGGAATTAATGACTTTGCCAAGCTAAGTACTACTGCCAAGAAATTGCGGCAGGAAGTAGGAGAGCTGCCTATTTTGGTCACATTTCGCACTAAAAATGAAGGTGGGGTTTGCAGTCTGGCTGAAGACCAATATTTAAATTTAATAGAATATGTCGTTACTAATAGGCTGGGTGATGCAGTTGATATAGAACTTTTTCATGATAAAAAAAGAGTAAAGTCTTTAGTAAACTTAGCTCATGACTGCAATGTCGTGGTAATTATGAGTAACCATGATTTTGAAAAGGTGCCAGCTAAAGACGTAATTGAATTTCGTTTACGAAAAATGGCGCAACTTGGTGCAGACGTTCCTAAATTAGCCTGCATGCCTCATAGTGCTACTGACGTTTTAACTCTTTTAGCAGCAACGACAGAAATGAATGCAGAAATTGCTAATCCCTTGATTACTATGGCTATGGGTGATATTGGTAAAGTTACTAGAGTAGCGGGTCAAGTTTTCGGCTCAAGCTTATCATTTGGTGCAGTGGGTCAAACCTCCGCACCGGGACAACTGTTAATTGCAGATTTGCGGAATGCGGAAAAGTATTTGGCAGCGGATTAAAATTAATATAATAATAGTATTAAAAAGCTAACTTTATATTCTGATAAAGTTAGTTTTTTGTGTACAAATTTTATTTTAAATAGTAAAATTCGAAATAATTAAGTCGCTTTGTATATTAATATTTTTTATTTTATTTTATATGTAACTAAGTAATATTATAATGTCTATTTTTTGTGAGACAGTACAAGAGTACAATTATCAAGAGAAGTAATTTGAAAGCATATTCAAACTTTAAATGATAAAATGTTTAGAGCAAAAGAATACTATTTTATTGTAAATCATTAAACTTTTAAAATAAATGTAAGGAGAGATCATCAGTTGGCTACAATTCGTGATGTTGCGAAAGAGGCAGGTGTATCTTTAGGTACTGTTTCGCGCTATTTGAATGGGTATACTCTAAAAAAAGCAAATATGGAAAAAATTGCTGCAGCGATTAAGAAGCTTGATTTCAAGCAAAATTATTTAGCAAAGGGGTTAAAAACAAAGAAAAGTCATGCAATAGGTGTTGTCGTAAACGCCCTAACAGATATTTTTGCTGCATCCATAGTTACTTCTTTAGAAGACCTTTTGGAAAAGAATAACTATGAATTGATAATTGCTGATTATAAAAACAATATAAAATTGCTAAACGAAAAGCTTAAATTTCTCTACTCAAGAAATGTAGATGGCATAGTTCTATTTCATGTTGAACAAGCCGTGCCCATATTAAAAGAATTTCGGAAGAAAAAGATTCCGGTAGTAGCTGTTGATACTCCTATATCTGGATTTGAGTGCGATACAGTACTGCTGGATAATTATCATGCTTCAGTTGAAGCTGTCAAGTCTCTTTATAAAATAGGTCACAGGCAGATTGGCATTATATCAGGTGGACAGCAAGGGTATGTTGGCTCTGAAAGATTACGCGGTTATGTTGCTGCAATGAAAAAATACGGTGTTTTTGATCGCGAATTAATAGCAGGTGGCAGTTCATTTAAAGATGCAAGCTATGATGCTACTTTAGATTTACTTAAAAATAATCACCAAATAACCGCACTATATTCTACAAATTATTATATGACAATAGGAGCTATTCAAGCAATAAATAAATTGAACCTCAGAATTCCTACGGATATTTCTTTTATTGGCTTTGATGACTATGATATTTCCACAGTGATAAAGCCCCAGCTAACTGTTGTAGCACAACCAGTCGCAAAAATTGGCCGAGAAATCGGGAAAATAATTTTACAAAAAATTACTAATCCGGCTGACTTGAACTACCAAACCAAGTTTTTCAAAGCCAAAATTGTTTGGCGAGATTCTGTCATAAATAAAAACTTTTAAGAAAGCGATTGCAATTAATTTCTAAAAGTAATATTATTATTGTGTAATTGAACCGGTTCAATTATTAAAAGCTTTTTATTGTATAGATACATTTGGGGTTCATTTTCGTAATATATAGTATTCTTATTGAGTAAACATTATATTTTATTGCAAAAATGAACCGGTTTAAAAAAGTTTTGTTTATTTAAGTAAGGAGAAATTTTATGGATGACAAAAGTGTTATTCAGCAGAGTAAAAAACTAATGATAGCGATCATGGGTATTTCTCTGGTTTTATCTACTTCGGGAGCAATTAGTGGTACTATTCCTTTAATGGAAAAACATTTTGCTAACATGCCAACTTCTACTGTAGAATTGATTGTCACTATTCCGAGCTTCTCTGGAATTTTTATTCCGTTGCTTGCTGGATTTATTGAAAAGGTTACTGGTAAAAAATTGTTGGCATTGCTGGGATTAGGCATCACTGCAATTTGTGGTGTTATTCCAGTATTTACCGGAAATTATTGGCTGATTTTATTTTCAAGAATAATGGTTGGGGTGGGGATTTCTCTTCTTACTCCGTTAAGTGTTTCATATATCACTGATATTTATGAAGAAAAAAGAGCTAATGAGCTTTTAGGCTATAGGAACTCTTTTATTAATATTGGTAGTACAGTTTTACTCTTTTTAGCTGGTTATTTAATAAAAATTGGTTGGCATTCTGCCTACTGGGTATTTGCTCTAGCTGTTATTCCGTTCATAATGACGCTGGTTTGGATACCTAAGCGTTTTGATAATTATAGCGTTACTGTGGGCGAAGATGTTGACCAACAAAAAATTAAGCAGACAACGAATTGGCAAATAATTGGCTATGCGATCTTGTTTGGCATTATGCAAATTAGTTATATGGGAATTAGTCTTAAAATTCCAAGCTACATTGTTAATAATCATATTGGTGATAGTAGTACAGGAAGCTTTATCTTAAGCTTACTGCCAATTGCGGCTATTGTTTCAGGGCTTCTTTATAAATACATTTATCATGTCTGGCAGAAAAATACCACTGCGTTTAGTGCTACCATTGCTGGCCTTGCATTAGGAGCTACACTATTTTTACGCAATTCCTACTTAATTGGTGCTTGCATTATGATTTCCGGCTTTTTCTGGGGCATCATGAATCCTCATATGACTGAACTGTTTGCCCTTAGTTCGCCAAAGGGCTCAATGACATTGAGTACTTCCATAGTTATCTTTGGCATTAATATCGGTGGAACGTTTGCTCCATTTATCTTCCAATTTTTAGGAGCTTTATTCCATAATTATAGCCCTGAAATGGGTCTGATCATTTCAGCACTTATTTGGATTATTTTTGGTGTGGTATTTTTGATTGTAAATTTGATGTTAGCTAATAAAGCTAAAGGAGACAATAAAGATGCGTAAAAGAACTGTTCACTTGGATTTTCACACTAGTCCGTATGTTAAAGTTGGTGAAAAATTTGACAGCCATGAGTTTGCTCAAACCTTAAAAAAAGCTCATGTCAATTCCATAACGTGTTTTGCTCGGGATCATCATGGGTATCTCTGGTATAATTCTAAAAACCATCCTGAAATGATTCATCCAGGACTAGTCAATCATAACTTGCTCGCAGAACAAATTAAAGCTTGTCATGAATTAGGAATAAAAGTTCCTATTTATTCTACATGCCAATGGGATGAATATTGCATGCTAAATCACCCAGAATGGCTTTGTCGGGATCCTGAAGGAAATAGAATTAATATGGGTGATGAAAAGCCTAATTTTAATGATGTTTTATGTTTAAATAGCGATTATCGTCATTATTTGTTCGACCATGTTAACGATGTGATAGACAGTATTGGAGCAGAGAACATTGATGGGTTCTTCTTTGATATTTTCTTCCTAGTGCCATGCGATTGTAGACATTGCAGAAAAGAAATGGCTCGTTTGGGTATTGATCACACAATTGAAAGTGAACGTGTGCGGTATTGTCATTTAATGCTAAAAGAATTTAAACGTGAAATGACTAGTTTAATTCATAAACGAGTTAAGAATGCTACTATTTTTTATAACGGTTCTCATGTTGGACCTTATATTAAAACTTCACTGCGTTACTACTCACATCTTGAAATAGAGAGCCTTCCTGGTGGAAACTGGGGCTATGATAATTTTCCTCTAGTGGACAGATATGCTAGGACACTGGGTAAAGATATTATCGGTATGACCGGAAAGTTTCATACATCATGGGGTGATTTTCAATCCTTTAAAAATAAAGAAGCTTTGGAATATGAAGTTTTTCAAATGCTGTCTTTTGGTGCAGGGTGTTCAATTGGTGACCAATTACATCCTAGTGGTCAATTATCTCCTGCCACTTATGAATTAATTGGCCATGTGTATAAGACTGTAGAACAGCTAGAACCAGAACTTGAAAATACAAAGCCTTTAGCCGAAATTGCTGTAGTTACTCCAGAAAGCATATGGGACAACGGCATGACTTTAGATGAATCCCTTATTGGAGCCAACCGGGTACTTGATGAATTGGGGTATCAATTTAATATCATAGACTTAGAAGCAGATTTTTCTCAATATAAATTGCTGATTCTGCCAGACAAAATTAAAGCCACCCCAGAAAGTTTTGCTAAACTACAAAATTATGTCAAAAATGGTGGCAAGTTGCTGTTGTCGTACCAGTCAATGGATCAGGGAGCTTATGACGAGAACCCTCTGACTGGTAATTTAATGGAAGGACATTCTTTCTGGGATCGTGATTATATATATCCTAATTCACAAATAGGACGTAATTTACCTCAAGAAGAACATGTTATGTATGAGCAGGGAATGGCTGTTGAACCAATCAGTTCAAAAGTTATTTTGGAAACACGTGAACCCTACTTTAACCGTGAAGGTAAATATTATTACGGCCATAAACATGCTCCTTCCACAGGCAAAAAGGGTGTACCAGCAGCTACTCAAAAAGGAAACTGCATTTACTTTTCACATCCTGTTTTCAAGATATATCGTGACTATGCTCCTTGGTGGGTAAAAGAAATTATCTCTGATGCTTTGAACACATTACTTCCAGATCGGTATGTTGTTAAGCCAGAAGATAAGCCAAGTCTGTCAGCACAGTTACATTACTCATCAAATGAAAACAAGTTTTTGTTACACCTATTAGACTATCCTCTGAAGAAGAATGCGGTTAATTTATATACTATTGATGAACGGACACAGTTGATAAATCAAAACTTTACAATTTTAGTAGGAAACAGAAAAGTTAAAAAGGTTGAGCTTATAAGGCAAAATCAGAAAATTGCTTTTCAACAAAATGATACCAAAGTTAGCTTTACTGTTCCCAAAATTGACGGCTATGAAATTGTAAAAATACAATGTTAGGAGAAGTATATGACTAAAAACAATAATATTGAATGGTTCAAAAATGCTAAATATGGCATGATGATTCATTGGGGATTATATTCTCTACTTGCTGGTGAATATGAAGGAAAATCTTCAAGTTATTATGCCGAATGGATTCAGTCTAAATTACAAATACCTATTGTTAAGTATCGCCAACTTGCAACAGCTTTTAACCCAATTTATTTTGATGCTGATAAGATTGTCGCATTTGCTAAAAATTGTGGTATGAAGTACCTGGTAGTAACTACTAAACATCATGATGGTTTTGCAATGTATCATTCTCATGTAGACTCATACAACGTTTATGACGCGACACCTTTTCATAGGGATGTAATCGGAGAATTGGCAGAGGCTTGCCAAAAGGCGGGTTTAAAATTTGGCCTTTATTATTCGCAAGATCTAGACTGGCATGAGCCTAACGGTGGCGGCTACCTTTCGAATGATATCGAATCAGCTGGTACTACTTGGGATAACAGCTGGGATTTTCCGCAGAAAACCAAGAACTTTGCGCAGTGTTTTAATGACAAAATCATACCCCAAATTAAGGAAATAATGAGCAATTACGGTGAGATAGCTACAGCCTGGTTTGATGTACCGATGACTTTGACTGAGGCACAAAGTCAGGAAGTCTACGATACAGTGAAAGAACTCCAGCCAAACTGTTTAATTAATTCCCGCCTTGGTAACGGTAAATATGATTATGTTTCACTTGGCGATAATGAAATTCCAAGCGACAAAGAAGAAAACGAGCAAAATGTTGATTATAATTCAATTGAAGGATTTAAACCGTCTCCTTATGGTTTATATGAGACAGCTGGCACAATTAATGATTCTTGGGGCTTTTCATACCGCGATCAAAATTGGAAATCTCCCGCAACAATTTACCAATACCGCAAACATTTAAATAGTTTAGGAATCAATTATCTGTTAAATGTTGGACTTGATGGTTTAGGCAGAATTCCGTTACCTGCACAAGAAAATATTGCAGCTGCAGCAAAATTGGTTGAAAATTAATAAAATGTTTTAATAATGATATGACCTCCGAAATTAAGTCAGTTTCGGAGGTCGTATTTTTTAACTATTTAATACAATAAAAAGGCTCATCATAATTCGATGCGCCCTAATTAATGAAGATAATTTTGAATTTTTTGAGTGAGATCTTCTCTAGTACTTAATATAAGTTCTATATAAATTATTTTTTCCTTTTCATTTACACGGTAAAAGATATATTCATATTTATCAATTAGAACATAATAACTGTCAAGTAATTTAGAAAGTTTAGCAGCTTTAATGCCTAGATATGGAAATGACTCTAGATTCTTCAGTTTTTCTTCTTCTCTGGCTAAAACTTCTTTTTTTTACTTTTTCACCGAATCTAGTCAATAAGTATGTTTTTAAGTTTTCAAAATATTTTATAGAAGGGCTTGATAATTTTAATGAGAACATTAGCTAAATAGTTTTCCTTTAATTTCATCAAAATTATAGTGCTTTGATTTTTCAGCTTTTTTAATTTTATTTATTAGCTCAAGAGCAGTAGTAAATTCATCATATTCTTCGATATCTATGAGCGCAAATTTGCCATAGCCATTTTTGGTAAGAAAAACTGGATTATCTTTTTTAACTTTATTTAGAACTTTATTGTAATTTCTTAATTCTGAAACAGGTTGGATTTGTAGCATAATTAACACTTCCTTTGACAAATATTGTATATTATTTTACTAAAAATTTACAGTATAAAAATGAGCAATAATATTATGCGCTGATTTTTTAAAGTGTCTCATTACTGTACGTTATTAACATTAATTATTCATTAGACAAGATGATTTCTATAAGACTAAAACAAGATTTCTTGTATGATGAAATTAAATAATTATCTCTATCAATTGTTACAAGTGTTAGGAAGTTGAACTTGTACACTAATTAAATTCGGAAATAAAACTGGAATATATTATTTTTCTACTACAAATTATTTTTATGATTACAATCTAAAAAATAACTGGCAATTTCGCACAGAGAACAAGACTTTGATTTCTATTTGGTGTAATTTAACCATAATAATACCCCCAAATTTATCCAAAATTTGGGGGTATTATCATTTTACTTGTTTAGCTAATTAGTCTTCGTAAGTGCCAACCTTTTTCAGTTTACCTAGAACACTCTCACCATGAGGTGATTGTCCTATTGCGACAGTTAAATCACGGCCGGCTAGATTGCCATGGTGCTCACCATCAGTCCAGTGCGGATTACCAGTTACATCATAAACAACACCTTTAATAGCAACATAGGCTGGATTGCCATTTTTGCCATCATATTTTGCTAAAGACTCTTTTGTGAATTTTTCCATTGGAAATATCCCCTTTCCAAATACACTTACTAATTGTCACCTCAATTATAGTCGCAAAAAAATCACAAGTCTAACCTTTATTTTGATTTTTTTGATAGTTGAAACGCCAGCCGGCAATATCCCAGGGGGTAAAAGTCAGATCCAACTTACGCTGGTAAGCCTTTTCATAAGCTGCAACTTTTTGCTGATAATCACATGCCATCATCTTCTTAGAATTTTCATTGGCACTAAGTTTAACGTCTGGAAAAATTGGTGGTAAAACGTGGACTACATATTTTGTTTGATAAAAATTAGGATGATCTTTTTCTAGTTTATCGATTGTCTGAATTTCAATAAAAGTAGAAATAACGGGGACATTTTGCTTAGCAGCAAAATAGTATGCGCCCCGTTTTAATTCACGGGGTTTGCGGTAATTCCACCACATTTCCTGTTCAGGATAAATTAAAACCCAGTTGTTTTGCTCTAAAGCATCATGCAGGTGACGAGGAAATTCGTTACCAACATAGCTGGGAGTTTCTATTAAGGGAATAGTGCCCACATAGTTCATCAAATAGCATAAGATTCCCGGTAATTTCAAATTAGTATCCTCAATAGCAATTTTCAATGAATGATGAGCTTTATTTGCCAAATGCTTAACTGGCAGAGAATCAATTTGATTAAAATGATTGGCAGTAATAATTGCTCCGCCTTGAGGCAAATCAGCCAGGTTTTCAAGTCCGGTAAATGTGGTCGATGATGTCAAGATATGCATCAAAGTATCAAAAAGCAAGTGACCAATTCGATCATTTATTTTTCCCTTGACAGTTTTTTGTTCATGCCAAAAATTGTTGACTAATTCTTTACTCTCTTTAAGGGATAATACAGGGTCACCAACCTCGACTTTGGCATGCCAGTCCCTATTAGCAACAGCTTCTTTAATATTTTGAATTACTTGTTCACGATTGTCACCGAGAATCATAAACTAACAGGTCCTTGTTTTTTTACATTAGCCCAGTTATGAGGGTCATTAATGGTTTTATCTTCTTTGGCCAGCATATGATCCAATTTGTGCCGGTCTTCATCACGCAGTTTATCAGTATAATTATTTAATTCAGTTAACAAATCATTGTAAAACTTAGTTTCTTTGGCGCTGTTCCAAAAATATTCTTCATACTGCACATTTTGAAAATGCCAAGGTTTAAAGAAAAGATTGTAGTGAATTAAACTGGGATTAGCTAAGGGCTCAGTATTATCATTTGGCATGGCATCCCATTTGGGATCTAAATGTAAGATTCTTTTATCGCCAATTTCATTTAAGTAGTCTTGATCAGGAGCAATACAGTCAAAATGATATTTTTTAAGCAGATGCATAAAATGATCAATAAAATGTTCAGCGCGAAAGGCTTTGCAGTTTAAAACCAGCATTCCGGAGTTGATATATTTCTTCGGATCAAGCACTAGCACTTCTTTAATATACTTAACCATTTTTGTCACATATTGAATTGAAGAATCTGTGCAGGCAGCAAACAAATGACTACCTAGCTTGGTATCATACAGTTTACCAATATCATCATTTACGATTGTGTCGCTGTCGATATAAATAGCCTTATCGTATTGGGGAAACAGGTCAGGAATAAACAAGCGGTAGAAAATGGACATAGTAAAAAAGTCAGCCCGCAAAAAGTTTTCGGTACGATTCTGAATAGGGGCAACTATTTCATCATTAATATTAAAAAACTTAACGTGAACATTGCTGGTACCTATTTCTTGTAGGTCCTGTTTATGCTGAGCAGTTAGATCCTGACTTAAAAAATAAACTGTATAATCTTTATCAGCAGCGGCATTTTTAACCAAAGAATTGAGCGATACTGCCGCGTATTTTGTAAAGTCATCACTGATAGCATAAAAAACTGGAATTGTCATGTTGTAATTTTTCTCCAAACGTTATTTTTTTATTAAATTGCTTTTAACATTGAGATAATTAGTCAAAATGTCATCATATTCATGCAATTTTAGCACTTTATGTACACGTTGAACATCCCATGGCTTAACCGTCAAGGTATGAAAGACGGGCCAAAAGCGAAAACTGGTAGTAAAGTGTTGGATTACAGTATCTGGCTGCAATTTATACTGTTCATTATAACGCCTGGGAGCAATTTTCTTTTCTCGCGCATAACGGTTAAGCGCAGTTTGATCCGGCATTAAAACTGTTCTGGTTTGTAAGAGGTGCCGAATGCGGGCAAATAAGTTAGTTTTCCTGATTTCAGGCAGGTTAAGCAGCAAAACGCCGGAATTAACGTAATCAAACACTTTGTGTTCGTGCAAATTGTGGAAAAAGAAGCGACCCCAATAATCAAGGACACCAACAAGTTCAGTGCCAGTTAAATCTTGCTGGTAAAAGTCGACTAAACTGCGTCTGACAATCACGTCAGCATCAAGATATAATATTTTATTTGGCAGCTGCGGTATTTCATCCGCAAAAAGTCTGAGCATAGCATAGGGAGTAAAATGAGTACTCATATTTGCTATGAGAGGTTCCCTAACAAATAAGCCAGTACAATCCATTAATTTTAAAGTGCTTTGGGGATTTTGTTTTACTAAAAGTGATTTGAGATAATCAGCCGCTTGCTTACTAAAAGGCTGAAATTTTTTATGATAACTTTGAGTATACATTGTTAGGATGTATATATGGAGTTCTTGGGCACCACTGTTTTTCAATAATGAAAGGGTAGCGATAAGAATGCCATCTTCGGCGTTATGGTCACCGCAAAAAAGAATATTCATTGAGAACTCCTTAATTTATTTTTTGGTACGTGCAATATTCATAATTACTTTTTAGGGCACGTTTTTGCATTGCCTGATAAATTTCCTGGTGCAATTTTTCTTGTGCCCGCTTTTTATCAATGTGTGAATCCGGGTAAAAAGGGCCGTCGAGATATACAATTATGCGCGGCCTTTTACCCCATTTGGGCTTCGTATAAGTTGTAGTCATAGTAAAACTGGCCACGCCAAGTGTAACGGGAAAGTGCATACTGGTTGCAGGAAAAGGCCTGATTTTAGTGTAATAGGGCCAAACGTGAGCTTCAGGATAGATGACAACTACTTTTTTAGCCTTAATAACGGTAGCTACTGCCTTAATTAGTTTACCAGATTGCTTTAGGTTCTGACCCACAGGAAGCCCAAAATAAGGCAAAACCAGTTTGCCTAACACAGGGATGCCCCAATTTGATTGTGCCCCAATTGCATAATAATTTTTGGTTGGAATAATGTTAAGCGGCAAAACCACGTCACCAAAGGCTTGGGTATGGTTGCCATAGATAAAGTAGCCTTGATTTGCGGCAGCTTTTAGCTTGTCCTTGCCAACTATCTTTATCCTTAAAACCAACTTAATATAGATTATACTAATTAAATGCCCTAATGAACGTACAATTTTTGCCCAAACTTTTCCACCTAAAGAATGGGGAAAAATATTATAGCTATTTGGCAAGTGATAATCCTGGCTCTGGCTAACTACCAAATCATCAGTTAAATGATGATAAAAGTATTTTTGCTTACCCATGAAACCCTTCTTTCGATAATGCCATCAAGTAATTCTATCATGAATCTTGTGAGATTAAAAAGGGGGGCGATATAGGTTAGTTGTCATAACTTTATCTAGGTAATCTATCTTCACATACTTGCTTAATTTATTAATAGTTAAGCAAGTACTTACCAAAAATATTATAAGTGGGTAATTACTTCTAGATTAAATTAACTTTATGTACACAAAAAGAGCACATAATTGACATGTGCTCTTAAATTAACTGAAAATGAGTATAGATGTACTTTTACAAATACGAGGTTAAAATAATCCAATCAAACAACCAATAGTTATAATTACTACCATGATGATAATGACTTTAGTAGCTGTCATTTGTTTACTGGAAACAAGCCACCAGCCTAAAATAACCATAGCTAAAGGCAATAGTCCAGGGAAAATACCGTCTAGAACCGTTTGTAAAGGTTGCGATTTGCCACCTAAAGGAATTTTCGCCACTGTTTTTAAGACAATGGTATTTGCGGCTAATGCACCTACGACCATTACACCTAAGATATTAAAAGCATCGGTAATTCTTTTGGAGTTTTCGCCTACAATGGTGTCGATTGCGCCAACTCCCAGTTTATAACCACTATGAAACGCAATATAGGAAATTGTAGGGCCAATTATACCGTAGGCAATGATGTAAAATAATGGTCCGACAGGACTGCCGCCCTTGGCTAGACTCATAGCAATTGATAATAGAATAGGAACAATAATTCCTTGAATAATTGAATCACCAATGCCGGCCAAAGGACCCATTAAAGTAGCTTTAATGTTAACTGGCATTTCTTCTGAAACGTCATTACCTAAAGCAATTTGTTCTTCCAGAGAGGCAACAATCCCATTAATAATTTGCCCTGTTTGTGGTTCAGTATTGTAAAACATGGAATGACGTTCAAGTAGACGTCTTTTTTTCTCAGGATCATTTTTATAATATTTACGTGCAAAAGGTAAGTAAGAATATGCCCAGGCATGTCCCTGCAGCTTTTCATAGCTCATTGAACTGAGGTGTGTAAAACCCCACCGATACCATATTTGGTTAAGTTCATGTTTTGATAGTAGCTTTTGTGGTTCAGTATTATTTTCTTTGGTAGCCATTTTTAACACCTCTCGTTAAAATAAGTCTTCATCTTCATATTCGTCATCATTATCAACCGCTTGTTCTGCATTATTTGCAGAGCTGGTAGCAGTCGGAGTACTGCTTTTACCAGTTGCCATATAATACAAATATGCGACTAAAGCGGAAATAAAGACAATTGCAATCATGCTTAATTTGGCAAAAGCAAGTAAAACAAAGCCTACAAAGAAGAAAATAAAATGTGATTTGTTTTTGATTACTATGCTCATTAACATTGCAATACCCAAGGCTGGCAAAACACCACCCAAAACCTGAATAATGTGGGTTACAATAGCGGGAATGCTGTCGATTAGCCAATTGACTAAACCTTTACCATAATAAATTGCCAGAAAAACTGGTACAGCACGTAAAAGGAAGGTAGTGATTTGTGGATAAACTAGATGGTTCAGGATGATACCGCGATCATCATTATTATGAGCAGCATTTTCAGCGCGAGTGTTCCAGAAAGAATAAAGAGCCATTCTGCCGTTGTAGAAGATTAAGCCAAATGTCTGACCGATGAGAATGGCTAAGGTAACAGCGATTGCAGGATTTTTAGTAGTCGCCATTGCTAAGCCGATACCACCATAAGCTGCATAAGTAATTTCACTGTTAGTAGCACCTCCAGTTGACAGGTTAGCGATGAAAACTGCCTGTACAGCTAAGCCGCACAAAATACCATTTTTAATATCACCAAAGGCAAGACCGACTAGTAATCCGGCTACCAAAGGTCTACCAACAATGTAGAAGCCCCCAGTCATACCAAAGAGCCAAGGTGTTTCAATCGCTCCCAGATAACAGAAAATTCCTGTTAAAAGTGCGGGAAAAAATAAATTATTCATTTTTATTGCCTCCAAAAATTAGGACATAGAATCATATTTCTTTTTCATAGTTGACCAAGGCTTAATTTCATCATCAGGTAATAGCTGAAATTGAATGTCAATGCCGTGCTTGGCAATATCTTCAAAAGCGTTATAGTCGTCTTGATCGATGGCCACTGTCCGTCCGAGTACCTTAGTTCCAGGACGGGTATTCATCGGGCCAACATTTAATACTTTGCCAAAGTCAACGCCCATGTCTGCCATTTGGGCAAAAGTCTTAGGGGAGTCGCTGATTAAGAAAAATTTCTTTTTAGATTCAATCCCCTTTTTGATTTTTTCGCCAGCTTCAGCAACCGTATAAATGCCAACTTTTAAGTCGTTAGCAGCAGCTTTTAATACCTTGCGGCGCAACTTGTCGTGGGCAATATTATCACCGACAACTAAAATGCCGTCCACAGGACGTGCTTTGGTCCAGCGGGTCATGGTTTGGCCGTGGATTACCCGATCATCAATTCTTACTACTGAAATACTCATTATTAATACACCTTTCTTATTTTTTAAAATTCAATATCGTCATCATCATCTTGCTGGTCTTGAGCAACTTCAATACCATTGGTTCCTGCCTGTAGAACTGTCTGTACGGCTTCATCAAGCGTTGTATTGTCAGATAACTGAGGGACAAGTTCTAAAAGCATTGGTAGGTTCAGTCCGCTGACCACTCGTATTCTTTCTGTATGAGACAAATAGTACTTAAAGGACTCATTGTATGGAGTTCCCCCTTTTAAGTCTGCCAGAATTAAGATTGGTTCTGTTTCACTGTCAAGCAGCTTTTGTAGACGGTCACGATATGAACCAATTCCTTTTTCATCTAATGCAAGTGTCATGATCTGGTCCGATTTGCCGGCAATAAATTCAAAGCCGGAAGCGATACCTTGTGCTAAATGTCCATGTGAAGTTAATAATATTTTCACTAAAATCACCCCTTTTGTAAATACATATTAATTTACAACCCAATTATATGTAATCGCTTTATATAAGTCAAACACTATTTTTACATTAAAAAGTAAGCGGTTGACATTATCACTTTCTGTGGGTAAAATCAATTTATGTAAATACAAAAAGGAGAATAACAATGAAGTATACAATAGATGATTTTGCGCGACTAATTGATCATACTAACTTACATGCGGATGCAACCGAAGAAGACATGAAAAAGCTTTGCGATGAAGCTAAAAAATATCATTTTAAGATGGTAGCAATTAATGAAGTTCAATCTGAATTTTGTGCCCAGCAACTAAAGGGGACGGATATTGATACTGGGGCTGCGATCAGTTTTCCTTTGGGCCAAACTACAATAACTTGTAAATTGGCAGAAACTAAAGATGCATTACAAAACGGTGCTAATGAAATCGATTATGTTGTTAATTTAACGCAAGTGCGAGCTCATAATTGGTCTTATATCGAAGATGAAATGACTCAAATGGTTAAACTTTGCCGTGATCACGATGTACCATGTAAGGTTATTTTTGAGACCTGCTATTTGACTAAGGCTGAAATTAAGCAGCTGGCCTTAATTGCTAAAAAGGTGAAACCTGATTTTGTCAAGACTTCAACTGGCTTTGGCACCGCTGGTGCAAAAGTAGAAGATGTTAAGCTAATGAAAGAAAATGTTGGTCCTGATGTCAAAGTCAAAGCAGCGGGGGGAATCCGTAATACTGATGATTTCCTGGCAATGATCGCAGCTGGGGCCGAACGTATAGGTACTAGTTCAGGCGTAAAGATTATTGAAACTCTTAAACAGCGGTTTGAAAAAGACGGCATTAACGCAATTGAAATTTAAATAAAAAGTCAGTGTAAAAAAAGTAACAGCTAACTCTTTACACTGGCTTTTTGCATGGTATATTATTTTTATAATGACATAATTAGTAATGTGAAAGTGATGGAATAAATTGGCAGAAAAAGAACTCCCTAAATACCAAGTAATTGCCAATGATCTTTTGAATAAAATTCAAACTGGTTTTTACCCGCAAAATACAATTATTCCACCGGAAACTGCATTAGCGGATAAATATCAGGTGAGCAGGCCAACAATGCGGCAAGCAATTTCATTGTTAGTTAATCAAGGTTATCTGGAGCGAAAGCGTAAGCGAGGGACACTAGTTAAAAAAGTTAAGATTGAGCAAGAATTTACCCATTTGATTGAAAGCTATAGCGCAGAAATGAGTGCTAAGGGTATCTACCCTAAAACTAATTTGCTTTATTTTGATGAAGAAAAAGCGACACCCGAAGTAAGCAAAAATTTACAGCTGCCTGAGAAAGCACCGGTTTTTAAATTAGTGCGGCTGCGCTATGCTAATGATCAACCGATTGTTTTAGTTACAACTTATGTGCCTAAACAGAGGATACCTGAGTTGATTAATTATAATTTTGCCCAGGAATCTTTATACAGTACTCTTGAAAAATACCATTTAAAAGTTACGCGAGTAGTGAGGCGATTGGAAGTAATAGAAGCTGACGAAACTACCGCCAACTTATTAAACATTGCAGTAAATAAGCCAGTGTTCTACTTTCACACTCAAGGACTGACAAGGGATGAACGGCCAATTGAATATTCGATTGCCAAATATCGGGGAGATATTAACTCGTTTATAATTGATGTCCAGCGCTAATTTGATATATAAAAAAAGTCTTACTTTGCCTGTGCAAGTCGAAGTAAGACTTCTTTTATTGAATTTTGATTGAACCAACCGAGCTGATAGCAGTTAATTGGTTGGCACTGCCTTCATGCTTGTAAAAGTGCTTGCCCATTCTACTGCCGTGAAAGTAGATTGAGCCAAGAGTAGTAGATAAATCATAATCAGTCTGATCATCTCTGTCGTCTAAAGTTTTTAGTGATCCGGCAGCCAGTTGAAAGTGGTTTTTTCCTTGTAAACCTTTGATCTTGACAGATCCAGCAGCTAGATTTGCATTAGAATTCATCTTACACTGGTAGATATCTAAATTACCCGCATCTAAACGTATTTTAGTATCATTTTGAATCGTGACGTCCTGTAATTTTAAGGAACCAGCATTTGCTCTGACATCAAGTTTCTGCATATTCAGGCCACTCAAATTAAGTCTACCGGAAAAGTCGTTTATTCGTACCTCATTGAGCACGGCAGTCTGGGGAACCGTAATTGTCATTTTATATTCGGCTTTGCAAATATAAATTTTTTTCTGATGATTATGAGGATAATGAGGCTTTTGCTCACGAATAAAAAGAGTTTGTTCTGCCACACTAATTTTCATGCGCTCAGGATTAATGTCATGAGTTGATATATGAAAATCAGCGCCCACTTGAACAGTAACATTAGCAACATATGTTTTTGCATCTATGTTGCTAAAATTTTCCAAATCAATTTCTTGTGATTCTACTTTTTCATCTTCAAATTCTTGATCAAAGTCTCCGTCAATATGTATTTCCATAATTAAGCTATCTCTTATCTTTTAATACTAGTTTAATTTTAATCTTATGATATCATGCTAGTTTAAGCTAGGCAATAAAAAATTAAACTTTGTATTTATTACTTTGATCTAGACAGTTAAAAAGATTTGAATTAATTTTAAAAATCAATCCAAATCTTTTTGCTTTATGCGGGTAATTAGCTGCAGATTATATAGAAGTTAAATCTATAAGAATGTCACCGTCACCACAGGGAACTTTGAGTAGCGACGCACCCCTCTTAATTTTTTAGTAAAATCTTTGTGACAGTTATTACCGTGAATACAAGTTCATCCTCAGAAGAAATTGCCAACTGGTAACTGGCCTTAGATTGTCTACTCATTTATTGAATTTTGATTGAGCCCACCGAACTGATAGCAGTTAATTGGTTGGCACTGCCTTCATGCTTGTAAAAATGCTTGCCCATTCTATTACCATGAAAGTAGATCGATCCTAAAGTGGCAAATAAATCGTAATCTGTCTTATGCTCTTCATCATCTATCATTTTTAATGAACCAGCGGCTAGATTAAAGTGGTTTTTCCCTTGCAAGCTTGTGACCCTGATAGTTCCGGCAGCCAGATTTGCATTAGAATTCATCTTACAGTGATTGATGTATAAACTACCAGCGTCTAGCACCATTTCGGCTTTATTTTGGATCGTGATGTCCTGTAATTTTAAGGAACCAGCATTTGCTCTGACATCAAGTTTCTGCATATTAAATCCAGCTAGGTCAATGTTGCCAGCAAAG
Source organism: uncultured Lactobacillus sp. (assembly GCF_946477725.1). GTDB lineage: Bacteria > Bacillota > Bacilli > Lactobacillales > Lactobacillaceae > Lactobacillus. The sequence continues at coordinate 27,060 of NZ_CAMKZC010000001.1, forward strand.
TCAATTATCTGGACTTCATTGAGCTCTGCAGCTTGAGGTATGGTAATAGTTATTTTAGGTTTAATTTTGCGAATATAAACTTTTTTGTTAAAATGAGGCTTTCGTGCACGAATAAAAAGGGTTTTCTCTACCACACGAATTTTTATCCGATCAGGATTAATGTCATAAGTTGATATATGAAAATCAGAGCCTATTTGAACAGAAACACCAGAGGCGGCTATTTCAACATCTATATTGCTAAAATTTTCTAAATCAATTTCTTGTGATTCTACTTTTTCATCATGAGTTTCAAATTCTTGATCAAAGTCTCCGCCAATATGTATTTTCATGATTAATCTGTCCCTTATCTTTTTAACACTAATTTAATTTTTGCTTTATCTTATAATATCATGCTAGTTTAAGTGAAGCAATAAAAAATAAAGTATTAGATTTAGTCAACTAAAATAACCAATTAAAGAGACTTGGTTTAATTTTAAAAATTAATCCAAGTCTTTTGCTTTATGAGCTTAATCAGCTGTAAGATGTATAGAAGTTAATTTATGAGAATGTCACCGTCACCACAAGAAACTTTGAGTAGAGGCGCACTCTTTAATTTTTTAGCAAAATGTTTGTGATAGTTATTACCATGCAATATAAGTTCATCCTCTGAAGAAGTTGTCAACTGGTAACTGATCTTAGGCGGTCTGCTCATTTGGAAATCTCCTTCACTTAAATTAAAGGAGCTGTCAGCCAATAATTTGGAATCATTGACTCTGACATCACCATCACCCAAAGTTGCCTTAATTTTAAATTGACTATTTGTAATAGTTAAATCACCTTCATTAAAGTTTAAAGTACTATTCGTTAAAATTGAATTATTAACTTTTAAATCACCGTCGACCAGGTCAAAATTGGCTTTGCGAGCTTTCACGTTTTCAGCACTGACATTACCATCTTCAAGCTGTAAGTTGAGGTCAGAAACAGTTAAGTTAGTTAAATGAATATTACCTTCAGAACATGATCCTGATATTTCTGTGATAGAGTCATCTGCCGGAACGGTAACATTTACCTGATAAGTTCCATCCTCATAAGCATTATTGTCAGAAATGGTCAGCTGGTCGTCTTCAACTTTAGCACTAATCTTTTTGATATTAGGACCGCTGATAGTAACTTGAAAGTCGTTTCCTTTAGTGATTTGAATATTGGGCTCTTCGGCGTCAATATTAATCTTAGAAAATTTGCCTACATTAAAAGTACGTTTTTTGGCTACTACGTGGTGGGATTTTCTACTTCTTTGATTATGATTAAAAAAATTGCCAATATTAGTTGTCTGGCCCGAATGAATGTTATTGATATCTTCATTGCCGCCTTTGGCATGGCCAAAAATAAATAAAATGATGCCAATAATGACGATCAGCCCGCTAATTTGGTAAAACTTTTTCATTGCTCTCCTCCTTGTTTGGGCTACGTTTTTTTAAATAGGTGCTACTTACCAAGAAAGCATCTACGTAATTTACTTGCCCACTAATTAATTAAAATATCGCCATCCATACTGGTAACTTTTAGTACAGGTTTATTTTTAACTTTTTTTGCAAAATGGTTGGAATGGTAAGAACCTTTAAACATGATTTTATCATCCGAATGGTTTGTCAATACATAGTTGATTTTAGGGGCGTTTGACATTAAAAAGTCGCCGTCATTCAATATAACTGAGCTGTTATTTAGTATTTGAGAGTCGCTAATTTTAACATCGCCATCATTTAGTTTTAGTGAACTACGTGAAAAAGTCGATTGATTTACTTTGAGGTCACCGTCATTTGAATTTAGGTCAAGGTTTTTTGCAGTAAGCTTATTAAGCAAAACGTCGCCATCTTCTATTGTCAAATTGATGTGGGGAACATTTAAACTGTTGATATAAAAATCGCCTTCTTCACAAAAACCAGTTATCTTTTTCACTGCGTTTTTTGCAGGAATATAAATGTCGACTGCATAATAACCATCGTTATAATGATGTTCTGGCTGATCCGAAATAGTGAGCTGATTGTTAGCGACATTGGTTTTTATTTTTTTGATGTCTGCTCCGTGCCCACCTCTAACTACCACTTTGAACTTGTTAATATCCTTAAGTGAAATTCGGATATCGGGTCTGTAACAGGCTAACTTAATACTGTCGAACTTATTCACGTAAAAAGTCTTGCTTTCATTATAATGAGTGCGTTTACCATTATAATAATGTGACGGGTTATCATTTAATCTAAATACGAGTAGTAGAATCAGCCCGATAAGCAGTATCACACCACCAATTTTATAAAACTTTTTCATTTTTATTTTTCCTTATCTGTATTTTTGTCAGAACTCGTCTGAAAGTAATTTTTCTTAAGCAGGTTTTTGCCTAAGTTTCTAATAATTTGGGTACACTTGGCAATCAAAATTTTGCCCAGTTTGATAATAAACGGCATTAACAGTAGGATGACACCGATACAAATTAACGATTTACCTAAGTAAACGTAGCCTGTTGGCCAATCACTGGTGAATAGGAGAGATAGTGACTTCAGGAAGTTTAAACCACCACCAACAAAAAAGTTAAACAAAAATCTTATTAAAGCAAAAAGTAAGCCAAAGAAAATTGCCAGTAAAAAGAAAATTACGAATAAAATTACCAAAATAAGCGGTATCCCGATTGGTGCAGCACAAATTCCCAACAAAATATACCAGCTGGCCTTTAAGTTTGACTTAGGAGTTTCTGTTTTGGCAGGTGCTGAATCATCTTTAGTTGAATAATCAGCTAAAATATTGATTGCCAGCTGTTTAGGAGTTCCTAATTCCGCCTCAATTGTAGAACGTCTGACGAAGTCGCCATCTAATAAAAATTCACGGTAAAATTCAACGACATCTTCGCGGTCTTTCTCAGGTAAATCGACTAAGTTTTGTTCAAGTTCGGCAATATAATCAGCAATTACTTTGGTCATTTTGTCCTCCTAATACTTGATTAACTTTTGCACTAAAATCTAGCCATTCATCTTGAATTGAGTTTAGCATCTTTATTCCTTCAGCAGTAATATGGTAGTAACGCCGGTTTCGCCCCTGATAAGGCTCATCATAAGTTGTTAAGCAGTTATCCTTTTTTAGTCTTCGTAAAACAGGGTAAATAGTTGACTCGGAGATAGAGAAAATCTTTTGCACATTTTGCGTCAAAGCGTAGCCATACAGATCATCTTGTTTTAGAAAAGCTAAAACCGCACCATCTAGCAAACGAGTTGGTATTTGGATTGCCATGCTTTGCCTCCCCTAATATTATATGTTATATAATATTTTAATTTAGGCCGCAGAAATTAGCAAGTACCAAGCCATAACTTTTTTATAAATATACCGAAAAATTAACAATCGACCTTTCTCAAAATGTTAGGACAAAAAATAACCGTCACCGTGTTGTTATACTTGGCGGTTATTAAATTAGTACAGCTTTTATTTACAAAAATTATAATAAAAAGATGGCAATATTATAAAATTTAATTTTAAATATTATTTAATAGTTAATGAGAATTTTTAAAACAAGGATTGCATGATGAATCTAGAAAATTCAGATACAAAAGTTTCAGGAGGAGAAGCTAAAAGAATTGAATTGGCAAGACTAATACTTCGAAAAAAGGCGTTTTAATTTTGGATGAATTCTCTTCTGAAATAGATAAAATAACTTTGCAAAAAATAGAAAGCAAGCTTTTAAGTTTACCTATTACGTTATTATACGTAACCCATGCATATGATGATGACTTAATAGCTAAAGCGGATGAAGTTATTCGATTTTAAAATGTAGTAGTGCAGCTTTTTAGAGACAACTTTAGATCTTGAAGAAAATAAAAAAACCTGATAAGCACAAAGTTATCGGGTTTTAGGCCAGCCATAATACTGGCTAGAATTCAAATTTATGATCAAAGTGGTTACCCCACATATAGTGGAGAAACAGGTCAACTTTTTCTTGTTAATGAGCGAAATATAAGAACATGTGTAATAGTAAATTGATTAGACGATATCTTTTTAACAGATGTATTTTTAACTGATGATAATATCTCCATCTCTTGAAATTGCTGTTAAGGAATCACTTTGTGCATTTTGGCTATTAAAGCTGTTGCCAATATTGGAATGGTGATAAATGATGTCCCCATCACTTGTTTTTAATTGTACGCTGATCTCGTGAGCAAGATGGCTTAACCTCAAATCACCATCTACAGTTTTAACAATGTTTTTGCTAGTAAGCTGACTGCGCTCAATTTTAATATCTCCGTCTCTTGCTTCTAGGTTGAGGTTAGCGTGACATTGGTTAATTTTTACATCGCCATCACCTGTTTTGACGACTATTTGCTTAAGGATACTGCGTTTAAAGCTGAGATCTCCGTCATGAACTCTGCTTGATAACTGAGCAACTTTTGATTGAGTGACAAAGAAGTCAGAGTCTCTGCCAAAAAAGGTTAGTTGGTCTGAGACTTGAACATTATTTAAGTATAAGTCGCCATCATGCAAGTTAAGTACAAGATTATTGAGACTGAGATTTTGTAACATAACGTCGCCATCGCGGTTATGTCCGCTAATTCCAGTTAACGAATCTACATTAGGAACGGTAATTTCTACACGACTGGCATTGGTAAGTCTGTTGAATATAAGCACATGAGTTTTTTGTTTAGTAGGAAACTCTTTAATTACTAATGTCTGCTTAACTAAATCTATTTGTATTGGCCGACTACTATAATCTGCCACTACTACTTGAAATTGCTGACCTTGACGAATCACTACATCGGTGTCCAATACTTCCAGTTTTACTTCACTAAAGTCTCCAAGAGCAATAGTACGCTCCCTGCGCGGATATTTTTTAACACGCAAGCCGTTAAAATAATTATCACTGGCATGCGGAGCATTAGCAGAAGATGTGGCTGCTATTAAAAACCTAACATAATCATGTTTAATTTGTTGGGCCAAACTGTCTGGAGTTCCTAATTCTCTGTTAATTTCTTCTTTTGTTTGAAAGTCACCATCAAGTAGAAAATCACGATAAAAATCTAATGTGTATTTTTGCTCAGCTGTGGACAAAGTTGATAAATTAAGAGCTAACTTTGAGATAAAATTTTCAAATAGTGGATTCATCATTTTTCTCCTGTTACTAAAAACGTACTTTTCCTTTTATTATACGCTAAAAATTATGATAAAAATATTAAAATTACTTAAAAGCAAAAAATTATTTAGACCACAAAAATTGCCCAATGATCCGATCTACTTTGTAATTTTCATGTAATTTACTGTGTTGACCATTTACGCCCTTAATTTCGATTTCGTGATACTTGCCTTTGCCTCTTAGTAGGTAACGTAAAGATTGCGCTGAAACACAACTGACATCATCATCTGAATTAGTACCGTCTTCTTTATTACCAAAAATATTTAATATAGAAACATTATTGGGAAAACTATGACGGTGCTTTAAAAAGTAACGGTATGATGGAGTCATATATTTTGGCCGCCCATTTTTAAGCAGGTAATTATTATTGGGTTCCTCATCTATGCCAATGATGCCATTAAAAGGCGCACCGAGATTAACTTGCTTTTTTAATTGCGGTAAGTTACTATCTTTACCATATTTTAGCTGGTAGGCAAGTGTCATAATGTTTCCCATGGAATGAGCAACGGTATTATAGTATTTAATATGATATTTCTGTTTTAAAAGTAAAATCAAATTATAAAACCACTCGCGGGTAGTATAATAATTGCTGTTTTTATTGTCCTGTAAAATCACTTGAATAAGTGGTCGTTTAGTAGCGCGGGGCCAACTTCCTCGTAAATCAACTTTACCGCTAGCAGAAATTCTGGCTGTTAAGACTTTATGAGCACCATTATGCTGCTGAGCATATGCAATCATGCCCGCAGTAGATCGTGCTCCCGCACCATAGCCATGCAAATAGATGGTAGGCACTGCTGCAAAAGGAGTTTTTTTCTTGAATGTGGAGCTGACTTCTTCAGACGGCTCAAGGTTTGTCTTTTTAAAAGTATGGCATAACATGGTTATAAGCAGCAGCACACCTAGAATACTGCCTAATCCGATTAACCACTTTTTCTTCATAATATTACCTTTTTTATAATTGATTATTAATTATATCTTACGTGTATTATTCTAATATTAAAATGGCAAAGTGCTAATAATATAGCTTAAATAGCAACGCTAGCTCTAGAAGTTCTTACATTGAAAGGAAATTTATTTCATGGCACCAATTTTTATTTTAATCAGAGGAAACTCAGGCAGTGGCAAAACCGTTTTAGCTAATTATTTGCAAAAACAGTTTGGCTACCAAAGATGTTTACTTTTGCATGAAGATGTATTGCGCCTTGATCTTTTACATGTTAAGGAAAAAGTAGCAGCACCAACTGCCAGTCTAATAGACTCACTGGTAATGTGGGGCCGGCAGTATTATCCCATAATTATATTAGAAGGGATATTGCCCAAAAAGATTTATGGCCCAACTCTAACTAAAATAATTCATGAATTCGGTGCAGGAGCTTTTGTTTATTATTTAGATATTTCTTTTGCACAAACAATAAAAAACAATAATAAAAAGGGCAATCCTTTTCCACTCGCAACTCTTCAAAAATGGTGGCTTGAAGAGGATACACTTGGCGGAAATGAGCGTAAACTGGCAGAAGGCTCGATCAAGGAATCGGCAGAGGCAATTTTGACAGATATTGCAGATTATAAAATGAAAAAAGGTGACCGGGGCGTCACCTAAAATTTAATTAATTAAAAACGGCAATAAAAAAAGCACCGACTACTTGCAGTGCTATTTTTATTATGGTGGGTGGCCAGGGGCTCGAACCCTGGACCCACGGATTAAGAGTCCGTTGCTCTGCCAACTGAGCTAGCCACCCGTTATCATTTCTGTTGACAGTTAATTATGATAACAATTAATTTGCTTTTTGACAAGGCTTTTGTGTAAAAAAGTATGAAGAATTCTACTTAGCCTTTGACTGACCCCAAAATTTTAGTTAGGCATCTAAGAGATGGTTTTGATATTTTATAAAATTTATGATGTTTTGCAAAATTAGAGCAAGATTATCAGAATTGACAAATAAAAACTATTTGATACTATATAAAGGTTTAACAAAAAAAGACAGCAATCAAGTGATTGCTGTCTTTAATAATCAATGGGTGGCCAGGGGTTCGAACCCTGGACCCACGGATTAAGAGTCCGTTGCTCTGCCAGCTGAGCTAGCCACCCATAAGCGTTATTACAAATAACCAACGGAGACTATTATGCTATTATTTTCAGTGAAATGCAAGCTTTTTTATTAAATTTTGATGACTTTTTTGGCTAATAAACTAAAAACCAGTATAATGATAACAAAAGGGGGCTTTTCGATGTCAAAGAAAATTCTCGTTGTTGATGATGAAAAACCGATTTCTGATATTATTAAATTTAATTTGACAAAAGAGGGTTTTGACGTCGACACTGCTTATGATGGTGAAGAGGCCATCAAGAAGGTTGACGAATACAATCCTGACTTAATGATTTTAGACTTGATGCTGCCTAAAAAAGATGGCTTGGATGTAGCTCGTGAAGTAAGACAAACACACGATATGCCCATAATTATGGTTACGGCTAAAGATACTGAAATTGATAAAGTTTTGGGTCTGGAAATGGGTGCAGATGATTATGTGACTAAGCCTTTTTCTAACCGTGAACTAGTGGCACGGGTGAAGGCTAATTTGCGTCGGCGCAATATTGTTAAAAAAGATGAGAGTGCTAATGAGGATGCTTCATCCAAGAATATTACCATTGGCAATCTGGTAATTATGCCAGATGCCTATATTGTTGAAAAAGAAGGCAAAAAGATCGAGCTGACTCACCGTGAATTTGAGTTGCTCTATTATTTAGCCCAGCACATGGATCAGGTGATGACTAGAGAACATCTGTTACAGACTGTTTGGGGTTATGACTACTTCGGTGATGTCCGGACAGTTGATGTTACTGTGCACCGTTTACGTGAAAAAATTGAAGATAATCCAATTCAGCCGCAGATTTTAGTAACTCGTCGCGGTGTTGGCTATTATGTAAAACAGCCTAATGAAGACTAACAAAGAAAGCCCCGCAGTATTTTACAAGCGCGGCTTTCTTTTTATTTAATTTTGTAAAACTATGAAAAAATTCAAGAATAAGTTTAAACATTTAACCATTTCGATAAATACTACTTTAGCCATTGTGTTCATGGCGATGATCATCGCTACTATTGAAGTTATTGGTGCCTATTTTACACGCCAATTGGAACAAAACAGTATTGAAAATTTTCAATCATCCATTCAGGTTTTGCCAATAGTTTCTAACCAGTTGTCAACGCAATTGCTAAAAGACAATAAGCATACTGACAGTAATTTAAACAGAATTGTCAATGACTACAGCAATGGTATTGGTACGATTAGTGAAATTATTGTGGTAGACAATAAGGATATCATTCGTGCAGTTTCAAACCTAAATGATAAAAACCGGATTGGTCAGCGTGTCAATAATACTTTGGTTAAGCAGGTAACTTCAACTGGCAGACAGGCAACTAAAGTTGTCAATGAAAACGGAGACTATATGGTGCAAGTTACCCCTTTAAGCGCTGGTAACGGCTCCGCCAACACTGTTGGTGCAATTTATGTCCGAGCGTCAATGCAAGGGGTTTTTAATGACCTGCGCAATATTTCATTGATGTTTTTGGTCACTTCTATGATCGCCGCAGTAATGGGGGCAATCTTATCTTTAGTAGTCTCGCATGCGATTACTAAGCCCATTGAGGAAATGCAGAGTCAGGCGCTTAATATTGCCGATGGTGATTATTCAAGCCAGGTAAAAATCTATTCCAACGATGAATTAGGGCAGTTAGGCCAGGCTTTTAATACCTTGTCTGTTAGAATTGAGCGCTCTCAAGAAGAATCTGAAAGTGAACAGCGCAGGCTGGACAGCGTACTGTCTCATATGAGTGATGGCGTTCTTGCTACTGACCGGCATGGTAATGTTAATGTTGTCAACCAAATGGCGCTCAATTTTTTAAACCAAACGGAAGATGAAATCATTAATCAGCCGATCGCTACAGTTTTAGGCTTAAAAGAGTCCTCACAAGATTTAATTGCCAACCAGAAAGGCATAGCAATCACCCTGAGTAAGGGAACAAGGGATGAAGTCATTCTACACGCCAGTTTTTCTCTTATTAAAAGAGTTACGGGCTTTGTTTCTGGTAGTGTCTGTGTTTTGCATGATATTACTGAACAACAGAAGAATGAAAATTCCCAAAAGCAGTTTGTTTCTAATGTTTCCCATGAATTACGTACGCCACTTACTAGTTTACACGCATATATTGAGACGTTAAATGAAGGAGCATGGAAAGATCCCAATGTTGCCCCCAAATTTTTGCAGGTAACGCAAGAAGAAACTGAGCGCATGATTAGAATGATCAGTGAACTTCTCAGCCTGTCAAGAATGGACAGGGGAGTTTCCAAAGTTGATTTAGAGTGGGTTAACTTTAATGATTTTGTAGCTCATATCTTGGATCGCTTCGACATGATTGTTAAAACGGATAAAAAAGAAAATAAAAAGTACACCATTACTCGTGAGTTGGGTACGCAGGCGTTATGGGTAGAAATCGATACTGACAAGTTTGCGCAGGTAATTGATAACATTATGAACAATGCCATTAAATATTCGCCTGATGGTGGCGTGATCACAGTAAAACTGCACTCAGAGCAAAAACGCATTGTTTTGAGTATTGCCGATCAGGGCTTGGGTATACCGCGAGAAGATTTAACTAAAATTTTTGATCGCTTTTACCGCGTTGATAAAGCTCGCTCACGGGCTCAGGGTGGTACAGGATTAGGCTTGGCGATTGCTAAAGAAATAGTGGAAGAACATCACGGTCATATTTGGGCCAACAGCAGTGAAGGAAAGGGTTCTACTTTTTATATTTCTCTGCCATATGAGCCAATGAGTGAAGGGGATGATTGGGATGAAGTCTAAATTTAAGCTTGGCGACGTGTTGCTTTTAATAGGAACTTTGGCGGTTTTTGGCCTGTCAATTGTACTCTGGATATTCATTATGACTAATGACCAGTATTTCAATCGTATTAGTCAAACCAGCAGGGTTGCAGAACAAACACGAAGCCACCGCGATCGGATTGTTTCCAATCTTTATATTCCTACTAATTCTTATGGCTTTAAAAATGGTCAGTTGTACCGCTTGTATGATGCTAAAAAGAATTTACCTCTGGAATTTGTCAAAGAAATAAAAGGGGTAAAGTACCGTAATATTAAGAAAATTAGCACGGATAAAAAACAATATGAGGAAATGTTGCATAATTCGGAGTGTGTCCAGTTAAGCTTTCCAAAAGAAGTCAGCATTAATTTGTTCACTAAGAAAAACGTTAAAAAAGGCGATCCGAAGTTTCGTCGTATCTTCATCACAAACAGTAATGATTTCCTTTATTTAGGTAATGATAAGACTTATACCATTTACCGCATTAATTTAATTAAGGGTGACTTTAATAAACTGCGTAGTTATGCCAGTAACGCTCGGGGCAAGATCCCCGTTGAGTTTGTGCGCCTCAAAAATTGTTATGAAGTTTTTTTCACCAAACAAGACCACTGGCGCATATACAGCTATCTGACAAATACGCAAACCGATTCTTACTTTGTTTCTCGCCTTCTCGGTACGACAAATGTAACTACACGCTCTAATAAAAAAGGCTGGGTTACGTATTCGCTTAACTACTATACTAACTTAAGAGTGCCAAAGGCTAAAACCGACCGGCATGATTTTCACTATACTCGTTATGAAAAGCGCAAAGACAAAACGCTGAACGATCAACTGCTGGAAAGTGTCAGTTTTGTTCATAAGCTTGGCTTGAGTGAACAAGATTTACGTTATTTTGATACAACGGATGATTCCATTAGCTATGCTAATTATGTTGAAGGGATACCCGTCTTTTGGGATAACAGCAGTCCTCAAGTGATGACATCATTTACTGGAGATGCAGTTAAAGTTGATTTTAACAATACGGATTTACAAATTCCGATACCTTTTGATGGACAAACAAAAACCCTGCCATCAAGTATAACGGTAATGCAAAGATTAGTTAATGCCGGCATGAGAAAAGAAGAAATTCAGCGCATAATAGTGGCTTTTGGTGTAGAAAAGGATAATTCACATGACCACTTGGTTAATCTAGTACCGGGTTATTATGTGAAAGCTTATAATCAATGGAAGAGTTTAGCTGAATGGGAAAAAGTTGATTTTCTGAGCTTAAATAAATATAAACAGGCAATAATGGAAGAAGGGAAATAAAAATGGACCGTAAAAGAATAGAATGGTTATTTTTCATTATTTTCTTGTTAATTGATATTTATTTAGGAATAGAAATTTGGCGTTCTCCTATTAGCTTAAGTGATACCTCCGGTTCCACTGCAACAAGTATCCGGGCCGAGATGCGTGCTGACGGCATTGATATTCCCCTCCATATTTCGCATAAGCAACAATCTGGTTATTACTTAGCTGTTAAGAATCGCGACTATCTTTCTCGTAAAAGCAGCAGTTTAACGCAAGTTACTACCCATTATTCTAAAAGCGATAATTCTTTAACTGGTACACCAAAATCCCTGATTTTGCTCAGTGGAAATCGTAAAAAGAATTTACAACAATTAGAGGATTTTAAAAATGATCCTAAAAATGTTCCTTACGGTAAAGAGTTTAAATACGAACCTAGTATGTCAGGCGATAATACCTATTGTTATGTCCAAAATACTGATTATGGCCGTATTTATGACAGTGATGCCCAGTTAACAATTAATGTGCGCGATAATCAAATTGTTAACTATACTATTTCTTATATGGGTCCTATTAATGCTGTACGTGAACCACAATTAATTATCAGTGCCTGGCATGCTGTCAAAGCAATGTATACTGATAGGGAAATTGTCAACAATTCACGTGTGATGCAGGTCAGCCTGGGTTATTCTAAATTAACCGACGTTCGCGGGAGCACTATTTTATTACCAACTTGGTTAATCCAGGTAGAAAATAAGACTACTAAGAATATCACTGTTAAAAGAGTTAATGCATTTACAGCACAAATCTTGCAGGGCAGCTCATATAATGTTAATGTACAAAAAAATTAGGAAGGAAAGAATGCGGTGCAGGTTTCCGTTTTGGCCAGCGGTTCGACTGGCAATACCAGCTTGATTGAAACTGGGCAGCATAAGATTTTGATGGATGCCGGCTTGTCAGGCAAAAAAATCAAGATGTTGCTAAGTGAAGTTGGCGTTGATATTAAAGATATTGACATGGTTTTTTTAAGCCATGACCATTCAGATCATAGTAAAGGATTGGGGGTTTTGATGCGACGCTACCCTCAAATTGCTGCTTTTGCCAATAGTGGTACCTGGGAATATTTAACTGAAACGCAAAAAATTGGGCAGATACCGGTTGAACAAATTAATGTTATTGAACCGGGGCAAACAAAAACATTTGGTGATTTGGATGTTACTGCATTTGCGACCAGTCACGATGCGGCTCAGCCACAATATTATGTTTTTACCAGCGGCGGTAAACGAATGGCCTTTTTGACTGATACCGGTTATGTTTCCCGTAAGGTAAAAAGTGTAATTGCAGACGCAGATGCTTATCTAATGGAATTTAATTATGACGACATGATGCTACGTAATGGCCCGTATTCCTGGGGCTTAAAACAACGCATATTATCGGATGTTGGTCATTTATCAAACGATGATGCAGGGCAGGCTCTGCTGGATGTAGTAACAAGTAAAACAGAACATATTTTTTTGGCACACAGGAGTCAGCACAATAATACGGCAAAGTTGGCTTACAATGCTGCTAAAAAAATAATGGTTGACGGAGATGCTAATTTGCCCAGTGATGTTAAAATTGTTTTGACCGACCCGGTCCAGCCAACTAATTTAGTACAAATTTAAGGAAATTTTTTACCTTTTTTCAAATTTGGTTAGTATAGTAAAAAAGATGTATAAAGGAGACTAAATGATGAATAATCAAAACTCTGGTCGTCAGCAACATGGCATTTTGAAGACTGCTATTGTTGGTGTTGTAGCCGGACTTATAGGTGGTGGGGCCTCATATGTGGCCTTAGATCAAATTAATAATGCTAATATGAATAATAATGCACAGACTAGTATTAGTTCCAGCAGTGCTAAAACCTCTAGAAACAGTGCTAAAACCAGCGGGACAATGACGCCAGCTTATAACGACGTTAAAGGTGCTGTGGTTTCAGTTATTAATATGAAAAGGCAGACAAACAGCAGCAATTCCCTTTTTGATTTTTTCGGCGATTACGATAATGATAATAAGGGCAAAGGAAAGCTGCAGACATACAGCGAAGGTTCAGGCGTAATTTACACTAAGTCCGGTAATAAGGGCTATATTGTTACCAACAACCACGTTGTTTCTGGTAGTGATAAAGTTCAGGTTATGCTGTCTAATGGTAAAACAGTTAATGCCCGTATCATTGGTACGGATGCTACAACAGACTTAGCTGTACTTTCAATTGATAGCAGCTATGTTACTCAAACGGCTGAATTTGGCGATTCCAAGAGCTTACAGGCAGGACAAACAGTAATTGCGGTTGGCTCTCCTCTGGGCAGTGAATATGCTTCTACGGTTACGCAAGGGATCATTTCGGCTCCTGCACGTAGCATTACTACTTCATCTGCTAATCAGCAAACAGTTATTCAAACGGATGCAGCAATTAACCCTGGTAACTCGGGTGGTGCATTAGTTAATTCCGCGGGACAGGTTATTGGGATCAACTCAATGAAGCTTTCGCAATCAAGCGACGGTACATCAGTCGAAGGAATGGGTTTTGCTATTCCTTCCAATGAAGTAGTAACTATCGTTAATCAATTGGTTAAGAAAGGTAAGATTGTGCGTCCACAACTGGGAGTTAAAGTAATTGCTTTACAAGGCATTCCTTCCAGTTACAGAAACCACCTTAACATCAAATCTAATCTTAAAAATGGTATTTATGTAGATTCAGTTACTAAGCACAGTGCGGCTGCTATAGCAGGAGTTAAAGCAGGCGATGTAATTATTAAGGTTGACAACAAAGCTGTTTCAGATGTCGCTTCGTTACACAGCATTTTGTATAATCACAAAGTCGGAGATAACGTTAATTTAACCGTTAATCGTAACGGAAAAGAAATCAATTTACGAGTTAAATTGCAATCAGACTAAATCAAAAATATTCTAGAATTAAGTAAAAAAAAGGCTATACTATGCGGTTTGAAACATAAGTATAGCTTTTTTCTTAATATTATTGTTGGGAAACAAATTAAAGTTCGGAATTAATAGCTGTCAAGTAAAACACAAAGATAAAAATATTGTTGATAATTGTGGATAACTTTGTGGATTGTGCATAAAATGCGAAAAAGCAGCTGGGACAAATTGTGGAAAACCTGTGAATTGTGTGTAAATAATAGTGAAAATTAATTAGATCAAACAGTTGTTCAAGGCTTAACAGCAGTATTTGAGAGCAAAAAGTTTGTGAAAATCACCTATAATTAATCTCACTGTGGGTAAATTTAATTTGATAAATTTAAAAAAATAAGCAAAACACAATTTATTCGCTTACTAAAGGTAAAGACCACAAAATGTAGTTTTTAACTTTACACAGTTGTGGAAAAGGTAAGTGGAAACTTTGGGAATTGGGGGATAAAATAGCAGTTATGAATATTAAAATTGTTTGTGTGGGTAAGCTAAAAGAAAAGTATTTTAAGGATGCTATTGCTGAATATCAAAAAAGGCTGAGTAGGTTTGCCAAAGTTCAGGTAATAGAAGTGCCAGATGAAAAAGCTCCTGAAAAATTTAGTGCGGCAGAGCAGGAAAATGTTAAAAAAATAGAAGGACAAAGAATTCTGAGCAAAATAAAAGATAAAGAATACGTTTTTGTGACCGCAATTAATGGCAAGCAGCGAACTAGTGAAGAATTTGCGCACGAGATCAAGGATCTTGCAACCTATGGACATTCTGATCTTACTTTTGTTATCGGTGGCAGTTTAGGTACCAGTTCAGAAGTGGATAAAAGAGCGGACGATTTAATGAGCTTTGGTGAAATGACTTTGCCCCACCAGTTAATGCGGGTCGTTTTGATTGAACAAATTTATCGCGGCTTTATGATTAATAGCGGCAGTCCTTATCATAAGTAGATTTAATTATGCGAAAGGCAATAAAAAATAAAAATGCAAACTCCGGCTAAAATTACTAACAAGCGGTATCGGCTAAATTATCACATAACAACACCTTCTGGATGGATGAATGATCCTAACGGTTTTTCATATTATAAAGGCTACTATCATGTTTTTTACCAATACTATCCTTATTCATCTAAAAGAGGCCCTATGCACTGGGGCCATTATCGCAGTCAAGATTTAGTTCACTGGGAAGAATTACCAATTGCACTGACGCCGGATAGTCCTGAGGATAAAGATGGTTGTTATTCTGGCAGTGCAATTGAAAAAGATGGTCGCTTGTATTTGATTTATACAGGTAATCATTACTACGATGTCAATGATCATAGTCGCTTTTATCAAACGCAAAATGTTGCCTATAGTGATGATGGCATTCATTTTACAAAATATAGTGGTAATCCTGTGATTGCATTGCCACCGACGGATAACTCACAGCACTTTCGTGACCCTAAAGTATGGCAAGATGGAAATGAATATTATATTGTTGTGGGTGGTCAGGATAAGAAAGGATTAGGCCGTGTAATTACTTATAAGTCGACTGATTTATTGCATTGGGATTATTTGGGACCGATTACTGTTTCTCAAGGAGCCGATATTGAAGGCTATACCTGGGAGTGCCCTGATCTTTTTTCATTGGGTAAAGAGGACGTTTTGTTATGTTCACCTCAAGGAATCGTGGCAAAGGGTAAAGAATATCTTAACTGCTATCAAACGGGATATTTTATCGGCAAAATGGATTATCGCAACAATCAATTTAAACATGGTGCATTTCAAGAACTTGATCACGGACACGACTTTTACGCTGCCCAAACTATGTTAACGCCTGATAATAGGCGCATTGTTTTTGGCTGGCTCGATATGTGGCACGCTGACTTTCCCGAGCAGGCTGACGGCTGGTGTGGGGCATTAACTTTGCCGCGAGAATTAACTTTAAAAAATAATCAGCTGTATATGACGCCAATTAATGAGTTAAAACAACTACGGCAAGAAAAAGTAGTTGACGGAAAACAAACGAGTTCTTCAATGCAAGTTAATGTTTCTGATCCACAGCACTTGGAATTGCTTTTAACGTTTGCTGCAGGAGACTGGTTCGGTAATAAGATTAGCTTTGTTTTTAAAAATGAACAGGAAAATCTGGTTACACTATCTTGGAATAAGGAAAATAGCGAAGTAATTTTGACCAGAGCGGATAAAGCGCCATCTGACGCGCAACGTTATGGCAAACTAAGACCAAACTCCAAACTAAAAATTCAAGTTTTTATTGATACAAGTTCAATTGAATTTTTCTTAAATGACGGAGAGCTGGTATTTTCAGAACGCTATTACACAACCAAAAAGCCGGCAATTTTTATTAATGCAGACGAGCCGGTTAATATTAGTATTGCAGGTTATTCTTTAGCTGAATAAATTAAGGGATAGAAAAAAGTGGACAAGCACGTCCACTTTTTTATTTTAACGTCAATAATGCTAGATTTACTAAAACCAAAATTGCAATTGACTGTAGCCAGTCACTTTTTTTAACAGGAACAGCTGCAATGACAGAGCGTCTGGCATTTTCGCGGTAACCATGGGATGCCATACCCTGGGCTAAATTTTCTGCAGAATTCAGGGCAACTAAGATAGCCTTAAAGTAAAGAACCGGTGACCAAAAACTCAAATATACCCCCCGCATCATGCCAGCAGTACGAATTTGCTTAACAGCCTCTTTCATTCGGGGAACGATATTAAGAGCAGCTAAAACTCCATAAGCAAACTTGCTGGGCAAATGAAAATTTTGTTCAAAAGAGCGGGCAAATTCTGTAGCAGTAGTGTCTATTGAAACGCAGTAGATAGTCAAAGTATAAACGTAAATTCGACTAGATAAGCTTAGTGCGTTCTGTAAGTTGGGCTGTGGCGAGAACCAGTATAAAGTCGCAAAAACTGTAAAAGCAGCAATTAAAGGCATTAGTAGAGTTAAAAGCAAATTGCTTAATTTAATGTGTTTGCAAATTAAATAGACCAATGCAAAGAATATGATTAAGAGGTTTGTTAGTAAACTTGATTTCAGTGATATTTCTACAGAAATAATCAGAGCCAAGATAAATTTAAAACTAGGATTCATGATAGTACCTCACTTGTTCGTGTAAGCTAGATGCTGGTCTTTAAAAATGAGGTGATAGTCACACCAATCAGCTAAATTCTTTAACTCATGGCTGATAATTAAAAGCGTTTGCTTCCGTGCTTTCTGACTTTCTCTTAATAAAGACATCACTTTGACGGCAGAGTCAGCATCCAGGCCGCTAAGCGGTTCGTCAATTAACAATACATCCTGATCTGAAATCAACATTAATAAGATTTGCAGTTTCTTTTGCTGCCCACCGGATAATGAATATACGACATGATCAAGCAGTGAATCAAGTTCAAGAGAGGATAACGCAGCAGCTATTTTATCATCAGTAAAATAAGAATTGCTCCGTTTTTTTTTGCTGAGGTTAATTTCATCTGCAACCGAGACATTGATAAACTGGTCAGTTGCATTTTGAAATATTTGGCCTACATGAAGCAAATACTTACGAGTAGGTAATTTATTAATTTCACGGTTGTGGTAGGTGATGCTGCCTGAATAAGGGATCATTTTAGTCAGAGCATTAAAAAGTGATGTTTTGCCCACACCGTTGGCTCCTGTAATCAGAGTGGTTTTACCAGAAACAATATTTAAATGTTCCTGCTTTAGAAGTAAACGATTTTGTCTAATCTGAACGTTTTGCAGGGTAAAGCACGACTCCTCAGTCTGCTGCGGTAAGACAAAAGTATAGGAATTAGAATCCGTATTTTTTCGCAACAATTTTTCCTGTTCTGCTTGAGAAAGCTGCACCAGGCGTTTACCCTGAAATTGAAAAAGATTGTCGCAAAATCCTTCATAACCAGCTAGTACATGATCACTTAAGATGATTGTTTTTCCTTGATCGCGCAGATGTGCTAGTTTAGCGATTAAAAACTTGCGGGCAGCGGGATCACAGCTGGCGAAAGGCTCATCAAGTAAAAACAGGTCAACATTCATCGCTATGAGAACAGCCAATGCCACTCTTTGTTGTTCACCACCAGATAAAGTGTTAATTTTTTGATCAAGTAAATAATCAATTTGGGTAAACTGAACGGCTTCATTTAACTGTTTTAGATACTGGGCCTTATTAAGGCAGAGGTTTTCCAGTGCAAAAATAATTTCTTCTCGAGGAGTTGCCATAGTAAATTGCTCACTGGCATTTTGAAACATCATAGCAGCCTTTAAGCCGCCCAGAGTAACAGTGCCGCTTAGTTGTCCTGCAAATTCAGGATATAACTTTGCTATTATTTTCAATAAGGTAGATTTACCACAGCCAGTTGGTCCAACTAACAATGAAAACTGCTTTGTAGGAATATTTAAGTTAATGTCTGTTAAAATTTGGTTTTGTTTATCATATGAAAATGTTAGGTTATTTAATTTAATCAATTTAGTTACCAAAAAAATCGTCAGGATAATAGCCTGACGATGTAAAATCTTTCGTTTTCCCTTCTCTGGCATTATCCATAGCAGGTTCTGCGGGTTTAATCTCAGCCTTTACAGGCACCCCGATGTTAAATTTTATTATACAGAAAAGAAAATTAGTTGTCTAGATGCACAAGGAGTTTCCGTTACCCATGTAGCAATGATAAAGGTAAAATAACAAAATTATATTAGTAAGATGAAAATTTGCTATATAATAAAACTATATAACCCCAAAATTGTATAAGAGGTGAAAGTAATGGCAGCAGTTAAATTGGAACAATATTTAGCCAGTATCATAGATGCGGCTAGGTCTGATACTAATGAAGTGAAAATAAAACCAGGTAACAGCAACTTTGATTTGTTTATAGCCTTTTTAGAAAATCGTAATACGGGAATTCATCGCTACCAAACAACAGGACTAACTATTTTGTATGAGGCAAAAGGTTCAACTAAAGTGAGAATCAATAGTCAGGATTTTATGCTCAATGATGGTAATATCATCTTTTTACAGAAAAAGAGTAATTATGAAATATTAAAACCTGGTAGTAAAGATATTTTAGTTAAGCTCGAATTTGACCCCAATATAGATGTCCGGGACTTTTTTGACAACCTAACTGTAATGAACAATTATGAGAAAAAATTGCTTAAAAAAATCAATACTACTTTTGAGCAAAAAAGATTATTAGGGCTAAACGGAACCTTAATGTCAGAATCTGCCCATCTACTTAAAAAGATAATTGATGAATACCTTAATCATGACTTGTTTACCCGCAACGCTATCATGGCAGAACTTACTTTGCTTTTCGTTTCTGCTGTTAGAAATCAGAATTTAACTTCCACTCCGGCAATAAGTCATCAATTTGCACAGACGGATCTGGAAAAATACATTGATGCCCATTTTACTAATATTACGCTTAATGATGCAGCCAAGCATTTTGGCTTTAATCCTAATTATTTTTCAAGTTTGGTCAAACAAAAAACTGGCAAAAGTTTTGTGGAACATGTCGATGAAAGGCGCATGCTGGAAGCACGAAGTTTACTTGCTCGCCCAGATATTTCCGTCAAAGAGATAATTACCCGTGTTGGTTATAGCGGCAAGTCCTTCTTTTATAAGAAGTTCAGTGAATATTATCATGAAACGCCAGTGCAAATGCGTGCAGAACTATTCAGGCAGGCAAATATTAATTTGAAATAAAAAACAACCTTAAACAAGAAGGTTGTTTTTTTACATTTTTTCTAAACGTTTAATTCTGTCCGCTGTTGGCGGATGACTGTCAAACAAATGGGTAAAACTGCGTTTTTTACGCATAGGATCTTCAATATACATTCCGGCACTGCTGGGATCAGCTTTTTTCATTGGTGCAGAGCCCTCAATTTTTTCAAGCGCCGAAATTAGTCCTTGAGGATTGCGCGTTAACTCTACTGAAGAAGCATCAGCAAGGTATTCGCGGTTACGTGACAATGCCATTTGCGCTAAACTGGCACAAATAGGCCCCAAAATTAAGACAAACGCTATAGCTATTACCTTAAAAATGACAACGATAGTGCCACCACTATCATGATCACTATCACGATCATCATCAATCCACCAGATATAGCGGCTGGCAATCCCAGAAAGATAAGAAATGACTCCTACTAGCACTGCCGCGATAGTAGAAACTAAAATATCGTAGTTTCTGATATGAGAAATTTCATGACCCAAAACTCCTTCCAGTTCCTCCCGGTTCATCATATCGAGTAAACCTTGAGTAACTGCAACTGCTGAATGGTTCGGATCCCTTCCTGTCGCAAATGCATTAGGGCTGGCGTCATCAATAATAAATACTCGCGGCATGGGCACACGACCAACTAGTGCCATATCTTGCACAACGTGCCATAATTCTGGATTATCTTGCTCATGAACTTCTTGGGCATGATTGAGGCTCATAACCATGTTTGCCGGATTGGGCAAGACAATTAGCATGTAAATTATACTAAAAATCACTGCAATAACTAAACCTAAAATTGGTCTATCGCTAAAAAGGTAGCCCAGTCCCGCACCTACAAGTGCCAAAATAATAACAAACAATCCCATAATACCCACAGTTTTGCGCTTATTGCGGGCAATTTGTTGAAATAACATAAAACTGGCCTAATATTTAAAACTTAACTTTAGGTACTTCTTTTTCAGATTCACTGGTTTGCAAGTAGTCAACTTTCTTAAAACCGTGAATGTGAGCAATAATATTGGAAGGGAAGGTTAAAAGTTTTTGATCGTATAAAGCAGCAGATGAATTATAAAGCTGCCTTGAATAGGCAATTTTATTTTCAGTATTAGTCAATTCTTCTTGCAATTTCAAGAAGTTTTGATTGGCTTTAAGGTCAGGATAATTTTCTGATAATGCAAAGATAGATTTAAGCGCATCAGAAATTTGGTTAGAAACTTTTAAGGTTTGTGCATGGTCATCGCTGGGAATGTTAGTTAACTGATTACGCAGCTGCACAACGTTTTCCAGTGTTTCTTTTTCGTGTTTGGCATATCCTTTGGTGGTTTCGACTAAATTAGGAATCAAGTCATTACGCCGCTTTAATTGGACGTCAATTTGGCTCCAGGACTCATCGGTGTAAACCTTGGCTTTTTGTAAGCCATTGTATACCGCAATATAGATTGCAATTAATAAAATAATAATAATTACAATTATCCAAGTTAAACTGTTCATAGTCTTCCTCCTTATATATATCTCTTAATTATAACTGATTAAGAGACTTTTGAGTATAAAAAAGAAGCTTATACTACCTTTCATTAGCAAAGCTTTACTAAATTGATTATTAAATTAATAAAAGCCCCCAGCCAACAACTGTCAAGACTAGCAAACCTATGAACTGCATTACAGTCCATTTTTTGAAAAATTCCCCTCTTGAAACTGTCGCATTTTGGGTAAAAGTTTTGAGCACCAGCATATTTGCCATTGAACCAATCGGTGAACCAAAGCCACCAATATTGGAACCTAAAAACAATGCTTTAGCATAAGGGGTAAATTTACCAACTAAAATGGTAGCAGGAACATTACTGATAATTTGACTTGAGATGATTGAGGTGAAGTAAGTTGAAGTTTCTGAATTGATCATTGTATGGATAATGCTGACGATCATCGGAATTTGTTGAATGTCACTAATGAAAATAAAGAAACACGTGAAAGTTAATAGCAGAGCAAAATCAACCTTAAGCAAGATTCTGGGGTTTATTAATAATGCCAGGATAATTGCAACAATTAGCGGAATTACCACATTAATAACTTTAAATACGCCCAAGAAGAATAGTGCAAACACTGCTGTAGTAATGATTGTTGGTCTTAAGCTGATATTAATCTGTTTAACATCCTGCCGCGGAATTTTTTTGCGGGGGATAAAGTGAAAAATAATCAGCGTAATAACGAGTGCCATTATTAAATAGGGCAAAGACCATGAAAAAAATTGGACAGCGTTAACAGAATACTTACTAACTAAAAAGATGTTATGAGGGTTACCCCAAGGAGTAAAGGCAGCCCCAATGTTTGCACCCATACCAATTAAAGTAACGGGTAAAATCTGGGGTAAATCACATCTCTTAGCAATATTCAAGTATAGGGGAATCAATGTAAGCGCTGTTATGTCATTGCCCAAAAACATCCCCGCGATAATTGCTAAAGCCGTAAATAAAATATTTAGTTTTTGCATATTATCAGCAATACTGGTCAGTTTATACGCGAGCACATCAAGAACGTGTAAGTAGGCGTATATTTGAATAATGATTAGCATCGCGGCGACTGAAAAGATCGTATGTAAGTTAATGTCTTCAAACCGCGGTCTAGCAAAAAAAAGACTGATAATCGTTATTACAAAAGTAATCTGCAGGATTTTATCGCTAAAAACCTTTTTCAAGACGGTCATAAAATGTCCCCTTTCACAAGTTATAATCATCTGTAATCGCTATATACATTTTGACCTTTTTTTCCCTTATTAGCAATAATAATTTTTTAGATTAAGGGATACTTTTACTATAAACATAATTTTTGACACTATAACTTAATATATCCTATACTTGAGAAAATTGCTAAGGAATAGGAGGAAATATTAAAATGAGTAATTCCGAAACAGTTAAAATGAACGTTAAATCAGGTGCTGCTGATAAAATTAAAAAGAGTGTGAAAGAGGGGCAAGTTGTTTTATTATCGTTAAACGACGGCTCTAATAAGTACTCTAATATTGCTGGCAGTTGTGCTGCCGGAACCCGTTTTCAATTTGTGGTCTTGGATAAGCAAGATCCAGACTTTTCAATTAAAGTTGAAAATAATGCGGGCTTTGACTTATACACAAGTCCTGCAGAAATGCAATACTTAGGCAATAACTTGGTAGTTGATGAAAAGAATGCAGCAATCAGCTTAGCTGACGACAGTGGCGTGATTGATGCTGCTATGACCATTAGTGAAAATAATTAGTGTGATAAACTGATAATATTTAATAAATAATATTAGATTTTAAACGGTTCCAAAGGAACCGTTTTTTGATATTAAAAATCACAGTAAAATGATCTAGTACGAGCAAATCTTGCTTCATTATAGCTTAAGTGGTAAACTATATGAGATTTTCGAAAATCTGAAAGGAAGTATAGTACTATGCGTAAAGGTGAGAATTACAACACTGGTTGTGAACCAAGCCAAAGACCTAAGAACAAGAGAAACGGCAAGAAACGTGTTGCGCACGTGGCAGCAGTTGTTGCTTTCTTGAACAAGGCCAAAGCAGACGAAAATAAATAGTTTGTTTTTAAATAAGACTAAAAGGTGGATGACATTACGTCCACCTTTTTTTATTATCTTAAATTGAGTAGAATTGAGTTAAATATTAATGTCTTATTTTAAGGAGAACATTCAAAAGTGAAGTTTCAATGCAGTGCGTGCGGTTTGCGTATCAATGCCAAACATTTTAAACAAGCAGGTTTGGTTAATCCTAAGTTAACCAGTATCTGTGATCTGTGCATTCAAAGAGGAGAAGTGCCGGAGAATTTTGCCAATATTGCAGTGAAAGTCTTTGGGCAATGCCTACTGTTTACTTTTGTCGGAAAAGATGAAGACAATGGCAATACTTCTTTTTTGGTAGCTAAAAATGACCTGCGCAAGCGTTATGAAGCCTTTATTCAGGATTATGACGGCAATGAATTAGCCCAGCAACAACTAGCAGCACATGATTTTAATCAAGCGGTAATTGACAGCGAGACAGGTCAAACTGGCTTTATACCCAGTAGCGAATTTACTTTTGCTGAAAACTTAAGGAAATTAGGCTTAAGCGTCGACTTTAAGCTCAATGAAGTGGATTATATTGACCGCGAGCGTATTCGTGCCAAATACCATTATCGCTGCCAATATTGCGGCAGGCGCGGCCGCAGCGTTGATCACAAAGATCCGGTTTCACTGTCACATAATAATGATTTTGACAACCTGATTTTATCCTGCACGGAATGCAATCGTATTAAGTCCAACATGCCCTATAAATTGTTTGTCAGTCTGAATAATGAAATTCCTGAAGTTAACCAAAAACTGGTCAAATATGAAAATGCTCTTGCTACATTGAAGGGTGAATTTGAAGAAAGACGCCGAGAATTAGCCGCTAAAATGCATCTTAAGGGTGTGGTTAATGATCCTGAACTTGACCAGATGCGTAAGCAAAACAAAAAATTGCAGGATGCAATTGATAGCTTGGAGAGCGATTATACTGACTTGCGTTCTTTACGCGAGCAGCACTTTATGACTGGCTGGAAGCTGGCGCAAGTAAACGCAAAAGAAGATATTATTTAGTTTTTAAAAGGCTTACAATGAAATTGAGAGCAAAAGGAGGTCAGAAAATGAAGTCAACTAAATTCAAGCAAAATATTTTAACAAAAATAGGCATCAGTATGGCTGCCGCAGTCTTGGGCATGATGAATGGCGTTAATCTGGTGCAGAATGTTTCTGCCAATTCAGTAACACCTGCTGCTAACGGTCAAACTGCAAAAACAACACCGGCTGCAGCCAGCACTAGCAATAATCAGCTAGGTTTTTGGACTGGAACGGATGGCAGCTGCACTTGGCAATATGATGTCCTTACTAATACGCTGACTATTAGTGGTGCTAAAGGAGCACAATTGTCAAGCACACCTTTTATTAAAAAATTTAAATGGGCTGGAAGTATTGAACATATCGTTTTTGAAAGTCCGTTTAAGTTGTCTGCAAATTCAAAAGAAAAATTTGCTAATTTGAGATATTTGTCTGATATTAAGGGTTTAGAGAACGCTGATACTAGTGAGGTAACCGATATGTCTGGTTTATTTGCCGGTGATATGAACCTTAATAGCTTAGATATTAGTAGGTTTGATACCGGTAAAGTTACAGATATGAGTAACATGTTCTTTAAATTAGGTATGGATAATGCTACTGCCATAGCAATAGATTTGAGTAAATTGAATACCGCAAATGTAACCACTATGAACAGCATGTTTGCGGCGGCCAATTTTAAAAAGCTGGATTTAAAAAATTTTAATACTAGCAAAGTAACCGATATGGCAAATATGTTTTCCGGTACCAAGGCAGAAACGATTAATGTAGATAGCTTTGATACCAGTAAAGTACAAAATATGAGCGGAATGTTCAATAATTGCCTGATTAAACAGCTCGACTGCTCAGGCTTTAATACCAAAAACGTAACGGACATGAGCAACATGTTTTCTCATAGTATGGACATAACAACTCTAAACTTGAGCAATTTTAATACTAGTAATGTTCAAAATATGAAAGCTATGTTTTTTGGAGATTCCAATTTGACCAATTTGGATTTGAGTAATTTTGATACTAGTAAAGTAACTAATATGTCAGGTATGTTTTCAAACGATACAGCATTAAAACAACTTAATTTAACGGGTTGGGATACTGCCAATGTTACTGATATGAGCACTATGTTTGCTGGATTAAAAAATATGGTTAGCTTGGATATTAAGCACTTTAATACCAGCAAGGTAACTGATATGTTTGGCATGTTTGAGGGTGCTGAAAATTTAATTGATTTTGATATTAGTAATTTTGATACCAGCAAGGTCACTAGCACCAGCTATATGTTTTCTGGTATGAAAAAAATTACCAGCTTAGATTTAAGCCATTTTAATACTAAATCCAATAAAAATTTGTCTGAAATGTTTAGTGATGATGACAACTTAAAGACGGTTAATTTGAAAGGCTGGAATACCAAACGGGTCAGGAGTATGAGTCGCATGTTTAAAAACGACCCGCAGCTGGTCAATATTAATTTAAGTCATCTTAAAACTAATAGTCTCACTGAAGCTTATGAGATGTTTAAAAATGATCGGAGTCTCAAAACTGTTGATTTACATAATTGGAACACCCGTAAATTAACTGAAGTAAGTGAGATGTTTGCTCAATGTCCTAATCTGACTAAAGTTAATTTACATGGCTGGCACATGCCTAAACTGACTGATTCGACAGATATGTTTATGCAGGACAAGAAATTAGCAGGGGTTGATCTGACTAATTTTAATATTCATAACAGCAGGATTTTAAATCAGGCAGGCAATCCTAAAGGATTTGCTGTGAAGCTGGGCCATTACCGTTTGCGTAAAAGTTCAGGTGTAGGTCAGGGATTTAAGCACATTCAAGCTGTAGGCAAAGGAACAATTAGAAAACCTAAAGGCAAAAAATATACTGCAAAGCAATTATTTAAGCTGTATAATCACTCTGCCAAAAAGAGCCCTAGAGAAACCTATGTCATGTATAACGGTAAAAAACCACAGTTACCAAAATCATTTCATTTTTGATTTTTAGTAAAATAAAAGGATTAGCTCATTGATATGATCCTCGAAATTATCTTAATTTGGGGGTCATATCACATTTCAGAACTAATCCTTTTTTGTTTGTCTTTCTAGTAAGCTTTAGGCGAATTCAGGGAAGTTTAAAGTTTTTATCTGTTTTTTAGTGGTTTTTAACAGCCAGATTGCCTGATCTACTTGTGCCAGCGTCGCTTTGCTCGACCGTAAGACAACAGCAGCATTAGCTAAAGCATAGTCATAGCTCTGCATAAGTCCATCATAATGGACACTCTCGTTAATAGTTTGCTGTCCAGAAACAAAGTCTTTCTGGAGCTTCACTTTATCGCTGTCGGTTGCTACCTTTTGTTTCTGCTCGGCTGCTAACGAAGTGTTTACAGGAGAAAGTTTTATGCCCCAGCTAAATTTCACATCACTTGCTTTGACGAAACTGTTAGCTGCTATTATTTTTTCACTGGTGGTGAGAATGGTTGGCCCATATTTTTTGTCAGTCACCGGGGCCTTCAATTGTGTGCCATCATTATTGATAAGGGCTTTTCTATCTAAATTGTTACTCAGAAGGTGGTAATACAACTCAGCTTTGTTTGTAGCCCCATTCCAAATATAGAACAAGCCATCAACATTAAAGTTAGACTGCTTTGCAGTGTTAAAACTAATCCCAACAGGTTTTCCTGTGGCATCATAGAGTTTAACGTTTGCAGTAGTCTTTGCAGTAACAAAACTATAGGTTAAATCAGAGTAGTCGGTCGTTGGTAAGTAATTTCTCAGGTTGATACAGTTTTCATCTATGTATTCATTATGATGATTATGCAGGCGGAAAATATAGCCTTCAAAGTCTTCTGCCCAAGGTTCAACGGCTAAATCAACTTTTATTTTCTGCCCCTTTTTTAAAATGTGTTTGGTTTTCTTTTCGTTTAAAGTCTGAGTGGCTGTCTTTTTGAGAACGGTGGCCGTTGTAACCCCATTGTAAGTTAGAGGATAACCATCTAAGCTTGCAACATTATAGGCTTTGACATAGCGATTTTTACCAATGGCATAATAATTTTTCCCTTTAATTTTTGTGAGTGGCAGATAGAAAATATGCTCATTGTTGTCTGAGTTAAAGTATTTAGTATAATAGTATTTTGGTTTTGCTTTAACTTGTTTGACTTTGCCTTGATATTTAACGATAGCTCGCTTAGGTAAAGTGTGGCCACTCTTGTTACCGGCTTTAGTATAAACAGCTGATTTTTGTAATAAAACTAATTTGCCCTTTTTACTGTTTTTACCGTTAACTTCCTTGACATCTGCAGCATTAATGTAGCAACCTTTACCAATATTATAGAATTTTTGCCCCTTAATTATTTTGGTGCCATAGTATTTCATAACATCTGCATTAAAGCTATAGATATACTTATAACCACTGGCATCATCTTCCGCATATGGCAGATATTTTTTCTTGTTTTTAATTTTATGACCATGTTTATTATAAAGATGGGCACCATAGATTAAAGTAATTTTACCCTTTGCGGCCTTTTTACTGCTTTTAGCAGCCACTACTGTTTGTATTTGATTGCAATTTGCTAAAAGTGGAGTCGCGACCAGTGCTAAAATAGCCAGGCTAATTCCAATTCTTTTTGTCAGCTTCATAATTTACCCTCACTATCTCTACTACTTTCTGTCAAATTTATTATAACCTAATATAGGGGTAGTAATACATGTCTTACAGTAAAAGAATAATAGTCTGGCAAAGTTTAACTTAAGTTTTAAATTATTAATTAGTTTTAAGTAAAATACCCTTATAATTAGAATAAGAGAAAAGAGGCGTCAAGATGAAATTACCAAATTTAAGCAAGTTTAAAAAAACTGGCATAGGTATTGCAACGATGGCATTAGGTTTAGTCGTAACGGTGCAAACCAATTTAACTGTAGCTGCTGCAACAGAACCTCCTACTGCTGCCCCAATTAGTGCGACAGGTTTGCCATTTGATGCCGGTCTTTGGACTGGCACTGATGGCAGCTGTACGTGGAAATACGATGTTATTAGTAGAACTCTGCGGATTAGTGGCCCGCAAAAGAGCAGTCAATTATCCAGCACACCATTTTTAAAGCAGTTTAAATGGTCTGGTAATATTGAGCATATTGTGTTTGAAACACCAGTTCAAATGGCTCCGAATTCGGCAGAAAAGTTTGCCGGTCTTGAGTATTTGGAGGATATTACAGGTCTCGACAAAGTTGATACTAGTCAAGTGACAAATATGGCTTTGCTTTTTACTAATGACAAAGCTCTAACTAAAGCTGATGTGAGTCACTTTGATACCAGCCAAGTGACTAGCATGGAACGAATGTTTGACAACACAGCCTTAACAGAAGTAGATTTGAGCAGTTTTAATACCAGCAAAGTCACTAATATGAGTGGTATGTTTAGAAACAGCCCGATGCGACGTCTTAATCTGAGTAGTTTTGCTACCAGCCGAGTGACCAATATGGCAGAGATGTTTGCGGATAGCGATGTGGCAGAACTTAATCTGGCTAATTTTGATACTAGTAATGTCACTAACATGGCTGGTATGTTTGCTGGAATAAAAGTTCCTGAACTAAATCTTAAGCACTTTGATACCAGAAAAGTTAATAATATGTCCGATATGTTTTCCAGTACCCAAAATTTGTCAAGTCTTGATCTGAGTAATTTTGCTACCAGTCAAGTGACTAATATGGCGGAAATGTTTTCGGGCAGTAAAGTTATTCACTTAAACTTGGCTAATTGGGACACCAAAAAAGTCACCAGTATGAAAAATATGTTTCAAGGGTGTTCTAACTTAACTAAACTTGACTTAAGTGGCTTTAATACTGGTAATGTTACAGATATGGCGGGGATGTTTGCAAAATTCGCTCACTTGGATCAGCTAAATTTCAGTCACTTTGATACGAGTAAAGTTAAAGATATGAGAGAAATGTTCGCATACAATCCAGCTGTTACTAGTTTGGATTTAAGCAGTTTTGATACCAGCAACGTTACTAATATGATCTCGCTGTTTTCTGGAGACAGCTCTTTGGCCAAACTCAATTTAACGGGTTGGAACACCAAGAACGTACGCTGGATGAATTCAATGTTCAGTGGCGACAGCAGTCTAAAAGACATTGACTTGAGGCACTTTAATACTGCCCAAGTTACTGATATGCTGAGGATGTTTAAGGGTGCAAAAAGTCTTGAGCAGCTTGACCTGCATACTTGGGATACACGCCAGGTTACCAGGGTCAGCCAAATGTTTATGGACTGTGATAATCTTGTTTTTGTTGATTTGCGTGGCTGGCGGTTACCAAAAATGTACGATTCAACGGAAATGTTTACTAATGATCAAGAGCTCGCTGGAGTTGATTTAAGCCATTTTAATATTCATAATAGTCAGATTTTGAAAAATGCTGGTAATCCAAAAGGCTTTGCTGTCAAGCTCGGTCATTACCGCTTACGTAAGAGTTCAGGAGTAGGCCAAGGCTTTAAACATATTCAAGCTGTTGGCAAAGGCACAATTGTCAAACCTCGGGGCAAGAAGTATACTGAAAAGCAATTGCTAAAACTGTATAACCATTCGGCTAAAAAGAGTCCAAAAGAAACTTATGTTATGTATAATGGCAAAAAGCCCCAGCTGCCTGAAGGGTTCAAACTTAAATAGATAAGACAAAAAAGGCTAGTTCGTTTTAATTACGAATTAGCCTTTTTGTTTTATTAGTGAAGAAATAGAAAATTATTTTAATTTACCTTCATCAATAAGTTTATCGTCACGTTTTGCCAGTTTCTTGTTATGTGCCTCATAACCTTTATCAGATAAGTCGGCATTAAACTTGTATCCCCGTTTCTTTAAAGCATTAATATCTTTTTCCATTAATGGTGTATTTACTTTAGGATGTTTCTTATAATATTTATAATCGTTTAAATAATTCCCATATACTATAACATCACTCCAGCCTTCATGTTTCTTAACCTTATTTTTCTTAGGAGAATTTACTGGTTGTGGCTTCAGATCACCCGATGGTTTAGTAGTAGGAACATTTTCCAATTTAATCTGTCTGTTTAACCATTTAATTTCTGCATTAAGATATTTCTTGAAAGTCTTGGCATACTTAGTCTTATAATTTTTAAAATGCTTCAAGATCTTCTTGTAAAGGGCTAATTTTTTAGTCTTATTCGTTAGCTTCTGCCCCTTCTTGATGTTCTTATTGAAATAATTATTTGCTTTTTGGTGGCGTTTTGACCAAGTTTTCTTAGTTTTGTGGATATTGGTCTTTGGTTCGGGATCATTATCTTGGATAGGTTGCGAAATTGGTTCAGCTACAGGGCAAGATATTTCTGATATTAATACGTGGGTATCTTGGATAGGTTGCGAAATTGGTTCAGCTACAGGAGTTTCAGTTTTATCTGTTGCACTTGTGTCTGGATTATTTGTATTAGTGTTGGTATTAGTATTTGTATTTGTTTCGTTAGTTGCAGCGACATCTGCTAAAACAGCTGAAGTTTGACTAATAACTGGCGCTAAAACGGTAATACCCGCGACAGCTGCAACAATAATATTTTTATGTAATTTCACTTTGGTTTACTCCTTTAAATTTGATTTCAATAATTTTTATCGCTAGGCTGGTCATCACGTTTTGTCAGTTGATAGCTGTTTTTTAATAATTAGTAGCTAATGAACCAGCATTAAACTGATAGTCTCATTTTTGCCATGCTCTACATATTGTCTATTATATTTGCTTGGACTATTTTAGTAAAACTAATATTGCTCTGACCAGTAGCCATTTAATCACCGGGAGGAGTAGACATAGTTGTCAGCTGCTCTTTAGCGGTTTTAACATACCAGACAGCTTCATCTACCTGCGTGACAGTTGCCTTATCAGACCTTAACATAGCAGAAGCGTTTCTTAAGGCACAATCATAATTAGACATAAGATCATGATAAGCGCTATTTTGTGCTAGATCTTTTCCTTCATTAAAAAGTGTGAGCAGTTCCTGTTTGTCAGCTCCTGTCGCAATCTTTTGCCCATTTTCAGCCTGCGCAATTGTATTCAGTGCTTTTAACTTTAACCCGCTGACGTATTTCACATCGTTCACCTTAATAAAGTTATTGCCATAGATTAGTGCTTGCTTTTTTGCAGGGTAAGTTGGCTCTGAATTTGGCACCGGGTTTGGTTGCTTGGCATCAATCACACTAGCGTCACTGTAATTTAAACAATGATAAAACAGTTCCGCCTTGTTTTCCTCGGGTACCCAGAGATACATTAAGCCGTCAACTGTCAGATTACTGTATTGCGGCTTTATAATACGTTTACCAGTTGCCTTACCAGCTGTGTCATAAAGTTCAACGCTGTTGTCTGTCACTGGCGTAACGTAAGTATAAACTAAGTCGCGATAGTCAATGATAGGCAAATTCTTTTTCAATTTAACATCGTCTTCATCAACATATTCATCCGGATAGTCGTGCAGTCTATAAAGATAACCCTCAAAGCCATCATTTTGGTAAGGAATAACAGTTAAATCAAGTTTAATCTTCTGTCCTTTTTTCAGTTTACGTTTAACGGCAGAATAATTTACCGTTATGCTGGCGGTGTTCTTAAGAACAGTCGCTGACGAAACACCGCTGTAGCGAGCAATGTGGCCATTAATATAGCCGACATTGGCTGCTTTAATGTAACTATTATGTCCTAAAGAGTAAAAATATTTTCCTTTTATTTTGTGGGCAGGTACGTATTTGGCTTGGAAGTACCTTGCGACATCATTAAGGTAGTAAAAATATTTGGGTGTTTTAGTAGCAGTCTTAGCTTTACCTTGGTACTTAACAACTGTATTAGTTCTTAGTTTCTTTCCCGTTGTTTTGCCAGTCTTGGTGTAAATCAGTGCATCGTGTTTGATAGTCAATTTACCTTGTGTGATATTGCGCCCATTGACTTTTAAAACATTAGCACTATTAATGTAATAGTTATGCCCTAAGTGGTAAAATTTTTGTCCGTTAATTTTTTTAGTGCCGTAGTAGGGATAACTGGTTCTACTGTCATCATCATAAACTATCATTTCTGTAGTCAAATAGCCCTTGGGATCAGAGCTAAAGCCGTTAGGAATGTTATAGCTATGTGTACTCTGATTTTGCTTCAATTTTATTTTATGGCCTGACGGGTTGTAAACATAATCGCTCTCAAGCAGAGTGACTTTTCCTTTGGTTTTCTGAGCTGCTTCTACCGTTTGGGAGTTAGCGGTATATGGCAAAAATAGACTAGTAGTTATAGCCAAGGCTGTTAAGCCAATGCCAACTTTCTTGAAAAATTTCATTTTATGACCTCGCAAAAAATTACTTATGTTAATATCATTGTACCCTAAACTGCTGCTTAAAATTGTTTTATTATATAAATTGTTAGAACTTTTGTCTGGTTTACAATATTTTGGCAAGGGTAAAATGATTTTCAAAACATTCAATAAATTTAAGCAATAAAAATAGAGTTAATCCACCATAAAAGTGGACTAACTCTATTTTTTAATTTAACTCCATTCGGCGAAGTTTAAAGTACTTAATTGAATTTTGGTTGTGTCAAGTAGCCAAATTGCCTGTTTTACTTGTGCAATCGTTGCTTTTGGAGATTGTAAAACAGAAGAAGCAATCATCAAAGCATTATTATAATTACTTACTGCACTTTGTTGCTCACACTTAACATTCTTGTTATTCTTATTTTCCTCAAATTTTCTTTGCAATTCTTGCTTATCCTTATCTGTTGCTACTTTCTGCTCGCTTTCAGCGTCTTTGGCAGTATTGAGAGGGGTAAGTTTAATTCCACCGGCAAAAGTAACATCACTAGCTTTGACAAAACTGTTAGTATAGCGAATCTTATCTTCTGTCGATTCAATTAGTTTATTGTTTTTGTCAAGCTCTGGTTTTTTAAGGTCAGTACCATCGTTATTAACGAAATAGCTTCTGTCTGTTCTGTAGGTTAAAAAGTGGTAAAACAATTCTGCTTTGTTTGCGCTAGGTACCCATATGTAATAAAGACCATCAACGGTCAAGGGGCTTTGATTACGATTCCTGTAACTAATGCCTGTTGTAGTGCCGTCAAAATTATAGAATTTAGTATTTGTCGTCGTATTAGGCCTTACATAGGTGAATGTAAGTTCATCGTAACTTGATGTTGGCAAATAGTTTCTCAATTTAATGTAACTTTGACCAACATATTCGTTAGGATAATCGTGCAGACGATAGATATAGCCTTCAAAGTCTTCTGCCCAAGGCTCAACCGCTAAATCAACTTTAATTTTTTGACCCTTTTTGAGAACGTGCTTAGTAGAATCATTGGTTAATGTTTGAGTTGTCGTCTTTTTGAGAACAGTAGCATAGGTAACGCCATTGTACATAAGGGGATACCCATCTATACTATCAACGTTATTTGCTCTAATATAACGATTTTTCCCTATTGCATAACAGTCTTTACCATTAACAGTTGCTGTCGGCAAGTAATAAAAAGTTGCCTTTTGCTCAGAAACGTTAAATTTTGCAAAGTAATATTTTTGCTTAGATTGGGTTTGCTTAACCTGGCCCTGATAGTTAACGACTGATTTAACTGGTAGAGTCTTGCCTTTTAGTTTACCTGTTTTAGTATAGATCGCAGATCTGTGATTCAAAACCAGCTTACCAGTCTTAGAGCTTTTACCGTTAACGTTATTAACATCACCGTCATTAATATATTCTCCTTGACCAATTTTATAGTATTTTTGCCCATTAATCATTATTGTGCCGTAATAATCTAAGGAGTCGACATCAAAAGAAGAAACATAGCAGAAACCATTAACGTCTGGTTCAATTACAGAATAATTCCCGTTTTTTCTTGCTTTAAGTCTTTGACCATATTGATTATATACGGGTGCGTCATTGACTAAAGTAATTCTGTTTCTAGCTAGTTTTTGTGCTTTTGGCGCAGCTTGCACTGTTTGAATATGATTTAGACTTGGTAGCAGCGGACTAATTGTCAACACTGTTGCGGCTAAGCCAAGACCAATTTTCTTGAAAAATTTCATATCTTCACCTCATAATATCTATTTTTTTACTTATTATCATTGTACTGCAAACTAGTTAATAAATTTATCTCAAACAAGCGTTCGATTATTTTTGCTTGCTAACAAATGCTTGTATAATTAGGTTAGTAAGTGTCTGAAAGTAAATAAAAAGAAGATGTCATGATGAAGCAAGAATCATTATTTGCAAATAGTGGACAAAATGAACCATTGGCTAACCGTGTACGTCCCCAAAACCTAGCTCAATTTGTAGGGCAAGAACAGCTGCTGGGACCGGGGAAAATATTGCGGGAAATCATTGATAATGACCAAGTTTCCTCAATGATTTTTTGGGGACCACCGGGAGTAGGTAAAACAACTTTGGCGGAAATAATTGCCCGGCAGAGTCAGGCGAGTTTTTTCAACTTTAGTGCAGTTGACAGCAGTATTACTAAAATCCGCAAGATTATGAAGCAGGCTGAAGCAGAACACGAAGTAGGACAAAAAACGCTGGTATTTGTTGATGAAATCCATCGTTTTAACAAAGCACAACAAGATGCTTTTTTACCCTATGTTGAACGTGGCAGTATCACGTTAATTGGTGCCACGACCGAAAATCCTTCCTTTGAAGTTAACTCGGCGCTGCTTTCACGCTGCAAGGTTTTTGTCTTAAAACCGCTTGAAGTCAAAGATATTATCAAGTTATTGCAAAATGCTTTGCATAACCCTAATGGCTTTGGTAAGTTAACCGTTAAAATCAGTGAGCAGGAGATTAAAGCCATTGCCAAATTTGCTAACGGTGATGCCAGAACAGCTTTAAACACGCTGGAGATGGCAGTTTTAAACGGCAACAAAAATGGTAATACGATCGCTGTGACTATGGATAGTCTGGAACAATTAATCACGCAAAAGTCAGTCTTGTATGACAAGGACGGAGAAGAACACTACAATATCATCTCCGCTTTGCATAAATCAATGCGTAACAGCGATGTAGATGCGGCAATTTATTGGCTGTCGCGGATGCTTGAAGGGGGAGAAGATCCGCTTTATATTGCACGCAGACTAGTGCGCTTTGCCAGTGAAGACATTGGCTTGGCAGACACTAATGCACTGAATGTCGCGGTCAATGTCTTTCAGGCTTGTCAATTTATAGGAATGCCGGAATGTGATGTGCATTTGACGGAAGCAGTGATCTATCTGTCACTTGCGCCAAAGTCAAATGCAGTTTATAAAGCTAGATTAGCCGCTGAAGAAGATGTTAAGAAGACGATAGATGAACCAGTGCCTTTGCAAATTCGCAACGCTCCGACTAAGTTGATGAAAGATTTGGGCTATGGTAAAGGTTACCAGCTGGCGCATTATGCTAAAGACAAGTTAACAACAATGAAAACTATGCCACCGAGTTTAGAGGGACACGAATATTATTTGCCGACCTCGCAAGGCCATGAAGACCGCTTTAAAAAAAGGCTGGAGCAAATTAAAGAATGGCACAGAGAACACGATAAATAGCCTGAAATTGTTCCTAAAGTCAGGTTTCATTGGTTAGATTATAATGTGGCACTTCTATTCAAGTGCCAACT
This sequence comes from uncultured Lactobacillus sp., assembly GCF_946477725.1. Classification (GTDB taxonomy): domain Bacteria; phylum Bacillota; class Bacilli; order Lactobacillales; family Lactobacillaceae; genus Lactobacillus. Next base: position 63,232 of record NZ_CAMKZC010000001.1, read on the forward strand.
AAAGACAGGCAAATCACTCAAATTGTGATTTGCCTGTTTGTTATGATCTCAAATTTGTCCTGATTTTGGGATTAACAGCAGAAATGAAGGTCACGGCTTTTAAATTTACATAAGTTACAAAAGGTTACTTTAGTTTGATAAAGTTATTAACTTCACAAATAAGTAGTATTATCAATGTGAAAAGAATAACTAATAGGAGGAAATAAAATGAATATTGCGCAAGCAATCAAAGTAACTTTTTCGAATGTTGCGATTGTCAGTTCAATAACGTCAACAATTTTCATTATTCTATTGGGCTTTTACCTGCGTAAACGCGGTATTTTTACCGAAAAGTTTGGTAAAATATTGTCCAAAATAGTTTTGACAGTTGCGTTACCAGCATTGGCTTTTAACTCATTCATGCAACCAATTAGTAATGAAACTTTATCACAAGGGATGAATGTTTTAATCTGGGGAATTGTAATTTATATCATTTTGATATTCTTGACCCCGTTGTCTTATGTTAAATACCCTAAAGATAAAAGGGATGTTTTGGCAGTATTGACCACATTTGGTTCAACTACTTTCTTTGGTATTCCAATTGTAGGGGCTGTTTTCGGTCCTAAAGGTATCATGTACAGCTCTATCTTTAACATTGGTTACCGTATCTTTTTATATTCATATGCGTATATCAAGATGTCTGGACTCAAGATGAAGGCCAGCAACTTAAAGAAGATGTTTGTCAATCCGGTCGTAATTGCTACATTCTTGGGTTTGATTTTATGGTTATGCCAAAATTACGTGCCTCAAGTAGCTGTTAAACAAGCAGTTAACGGTGTAATTAATGCCAATGCACCAATAGTTCACGTTGCGTTTTACCGGATTGACCAAACCGCAATTTGGCTATATAAACCAATGCAATATTTAGCAAATCTGGCTTCGCCTCTTGCCTGGTTATCAATCGGTTCTACTTTAGGTTCAACTTCATTCAAAGAAGCTGCTGCCAACAAGACTTCATGGTACTACAGTTTTAACAAGGTTATATTAGTGCCAATCTTGAACTTACTGCTCCTAGTTATTTTGAGTGTAACTAATATTTTACCTGTTAGCTACATTGCATTAGGAACAATTATCATCATGATGGCTACACCAACTGCAGCTGTTGCATCATCTTATGCAATCAGTTTTGACCGTGAGCCGGTGTTATCTTCTGATGCATCATTTATTTCAACTATTATGGCGGTTATTGCCATGCCAATATGGATCGCTTTTCTGGGCGTTTTGAGTCAAATTGGCATATTTCATTAATTAGGAGGGAATTTTTAAATGTTTAAAATAGTAGCCTATGGCGTTCGCGAAAATGAAGTTGATTATTTTAAGAAATTAAATAAATATAATTATGAATTGCAGCTGGAATCTGACATGTTAACCCATGATAATGTTGAAACGGCTAAGGGAGCAGATGCAGTTTTACTCAGAGCCAACTGTGTAGGTGATGCAACCAACTTAGCCAAATTCAACGAGTGGGGCATTAAGTATGTTTTCACGAGAACAGTAGGATATAACCATATTGATCTTAAGGCCGCTAAGAAATACGATATGAAAGTTGCCCGCGTTCCTGCTTATTCACCATACGCAGTGGCTGAATTAGCTATGACTTTAGGGATGATGCTCTTTAGACATACCGCCTTAGCTACCACCTTGACTAATAAGGGAAACTTTTCAGTTTCGACTGCCACTTTTTCAGGGGAAGTCCATTCAAGTACAGTAGGTATTATAGGTACAGGTAGAATTGGTGCTACAGAAGCACAACTGTATCATGGCATGGGAACCAATGTTTTGGGCTACGATCCTTATCCGAGTGATTTTGCCAAACAATACGTAAAGTTTGTAAGTCAAGACGAATTACTAGCTCAGTCAGACATTGTTTCAATTCATGTGCCATATTTTCCAGGGCAAAATGATAATTTGATAGATGAAGCTTTTCTAGGTAAAATGAAGAACAATGCGGTTCTGGTCAATACTGCCAGATCACAACTGGCAGATTATCCTGCTGTAATTAAGGCAATTAAGGATGGTCAAATTGCCGGCTTTGCCAGCGATGTTCTGCCTGATGAAGCAGAAGTTTTGGGCCATAATTATAATGGCAATATCACTAATGAGTTGACCAGACAATTAACAGAATTGTATCCTAAAGTTTTATTAACACCTCATATTGGCTCATATACCAGTCCTGCTTTAACAGACATGATTAATGTCAGTTATGAGAACTTCCACCAGGTATTAGAGACTGGTCATACTGATAATGATGTGAAACTTGACTAAAGTTTATCTAATAAAAAACAAGCTACGACAATGATATGATCCCCAAAATTTGTCCTAAATTTTGGGTCACTTCACAATAGCTTGTTTTTTTATTTATTCAATTTGTATATTTTAATTGGTCGACCAACCTTTAAATAGTGCACTTTAGTGGAAAGTTTGCCGGTTTTTTCCAAATAATCCAAATATTTTTTGGTAGTAATGCGTGATAATTTTGATTGTCGTGCTACATCTTGATTGGAAAATTCACCGGCAAGTTGGGAAATAGCAGTTTCAATTTTGGTTAAAGAAAAGTCTGAAAGTCCTTTAGGCAACCCGGTCTCATCATTTAAGTTATTCATATCTTGGGTAATAAAAATATGGTCAAGTTCACCTTGTGATACCGTGTTGTTTTTTTGTAGCACCTTGTTATATTTTAAAAAATGTTCAATTGCCTCTTTAAAACGTTTAAAAGAAAAAGGTTTGAGCAAGTAGTCCAAAACGCCATATTTTAAGGCCATATTGATGTTGGTACTGTCTTTAGCAGCGGAAAGCATAATGACATTGGGATGGAGATTATGTTGAATAAATTGTTCCAATAATTCGGTGCCAGAAGTTTTAGGAAGGTAAACATCAAGCAGAATTAGATCAGGACTGATTTTTTTAGTAATTGCTAGTGCCTTTTTGGCAGTAGCAGTTTGATATACAGTCAGATTTTCCGGCTTAATAATTCTCATTAAATATTGTTTGTTAATCGAGCTGACCATCGGGTCATCTTCAACTATTAAAATTGTTAACATTTTATTCCTTTTCGTGTTTTTCCTGCAAAGGCAATTCTATATAAAAATTGCTACCATGAGGTTTACAAGATGAAACTTCAAGATGGCCACTATAGGATTTAATGATTTGCTGCACCAGAATAAGTCCATAGCCGTGATCCTTGCCCTTAGTTGAATACTTCTGTTTAAATAAATGCTTTTTAACTGCGCTCGAAATGCCAGTACCGGTATCAGCAACTTCAATAATTAAGACTGAGCTTTCACTATCGAAATTAATTGCCAAGGTGATTTTGCCACTAGCTTTAATTGCTGCTAAGGAGTTGTCGATGAGGTTGCCCAGTATTTTAATCAGGTCTAAATTTAATTGCTCGGTTATAACCTTTTGCGGTAAATTGGAGTCTGGCGTAATTTCCAAGTTGACCCTTTGCTCTTGTGCCTGGTTCATTTTTCCAGTTAAAAAGCCAACAAGCGCAGGAGATTCGAGCTGTTTATTCAGTTGACCAAATTCTTGCTGGTAATTTTGGTTTATTTTTGCAATGAATGAATTAACTTGATCATACTGCTTTAATTCAATCATGCCGTAGATTGCCTGCAATTTATTTAAAAATTCGTGTGATTGTGCCCTTAGTGACTGAATATATTGTTGGCTGCCGGCAAGCTGTTCAGATAACTTCTGGTATTTGGACTGATCCTGCAATAGAGCAACTTGACCAAAAATCTGCTTATGGTATACCAGTTGACTAACTGAAACAATATATTCTTTAGCATTGATTAAGACAAGCTCATTTGTTTTAGGTAATTGTTGGTTGTCTGCAAATAACAAATCAATTAGATTTTTATCCAGGGCTTTTCCCACCATTAAGGAAGGGAAAGATTTTTTAGCCAAGTAATTAGCAGTAATTAAAATTTTGTGATTATTTACAACAATAAGCGCTTCATCAATACTGTCATTAATAGCATATAATTCTGTGAGCTTAAATGCAATTTCGTTTGGTTCCATATCAAACAGCGTTTTTTTAATGCGTCTTGATATTAATAAAGCCAGCAGTATGCCAATTATTAATGAAACTAGAGAGCCAATCACAACTGATCTTTGGGCGACTCGAATAACTTTATTAATTGATTTGTCAGTGAGACCAACACAAACTATTCCGATTTGCTGCTTGTGTGCAAAAATCGGGCGGAAAATCCGGTAGCCAGTTCCCAAAACACCCATACGGTGAGAATAATGCGTCTTACCAGAGCTTGATTTTTGAGCATCAGAAGGTGAACTAAATTTTTTGCCTATATGATTCTCGGAAGGATGGGAATAGCGGACGTAATTATCGTCAAGTACCACAATAAAGTCTACTTTAGTTTCTTTTTTAACTTGTTCGGCATACTTTTGGATCGGGTTATATGTTGTGGGTTTGACTTTTTTTCTTAAAGCAATTTGTACCTGCTCATTATTGGCCACAATTTTAGACACACTATTAATTTCTTCTTTGATGATTTGTTTTTGATTTTGCGCTACTTTGTATGAGGTGATGGTTCCAGCAGTTAGAATAAAAACAATGGTGGTAAAGAAAACCAGAAAAATAGTTTTTGTTTGCAGCGTAAAACGTGTTTTTTTAAACATATATCTGCCTTTAATATTTTGATTTTGGATAACTTAATATCTCTTTCATACAGCTGAGACCCCTTAATTATTATTAGACTAATATTTTTGATAAAATCACATTTTACTTATACTGTAAAATATGATAAAATGATTAAAATAAATTAGAAGAGAAAGGCTGTGGGAAATGAGATGAAAATGAAATTAGCAAGAGCTGCTTTACTGTGGTTGTGTATAATTGAAATGGAGGCTTTTTTCTCCAATAAGCCGAATTATAACTTAATATGGTCAATTAGTGCATTCATCATAACAATAATTGCTACAGTTTGCTTTGAAGTAAAAGAAGATACATTTATTGACCAAGTCGAAAATGATTTAATTTACTGTTTGGCATTACAAGGCGTACCTATTAGTTTTGAAACTTTATATTTATTGAATATGACAGATGAGCAAGAAGATCACCCATTATTGATACTCTTAATTATTGTGTTAAATTTAATCTGTGTAATTTTACTTGACTATTTAATTAATCGGGTTAAATTTTATAAAGCTGAAGGTAAAAATGAATAAAATTTAATAAGATTTGAGTACCAGGCAACTATACTGCTTGGTATTTTTTCTAGCATAAAGTACGTTAGACTATTTGATAGTCCCTGGCTTTATTTCTGGCTTATTCGAAAACTTTTCAATACTAATCAGCTTTTTCTTTAGTTTGGAATGATACAAGTAACAACCATTATTTGATAAAAAAACGACACCATTCTCGTTACCTTTATTTGCTTTTAAACTAAACACACTGTCACTTATGCGTTTATATGTGCCTCTTTCAAATTGATGTCCGTCGACATTTATAGCATATTCGGGGTCCAAACCAAACGAAATTTCCACATGAGGATTGGAAGGATTTAGTGGCATTGTATTATTAGTAAAACCCCCAAATACAGTGGGCGGGTTTCTAGTATCATAGAGCAAAAAGCCTAAAGTGATAATAAATAAGAATCCAAAAATGTAGGTAGTAATTTTGTAACCATTTTTCTTCATGAGTTTTTCTCCGATGGTGAGGTAAAAGTAGAGGGTTTTCTACTAGCGTAATGCTTGTTGACTATTTATCTACATATAATAATAGAATCTAATTTTTGTCAAACTTAATTTGGAATTTACAAAATAGCGGCATTAATAATATACTTAAATAAAGTAGCAGTGTATGCATAATAGCAATCGATTATATGAATATAGGCCAAAAAATGAGTACATCAGTGATAGAAAACGTAGAAATTAACGGGACAAAACTTTATTTTTCAATTAGTTCAAAGCAAGGCCGGAAACCAATCATTTTATACTTGCATGGTGGTCCAGGGGATGCCTGCATTCCCTTGACGAAAAAATTTAATAGCGAACTAGAAGATCATTTTATTTTTGTCAATCTGGAACAAAGGGGCAGTGGACTGTCATACTACAAGTTTTCACCTGAAGAAGACTTGTCCATTAATACCATCTTGGCAGATATTCATCAGTTTGTGCTTTATTTATTAAAACGGTTAAAACAAGATAAATTGATTATCATGGGTCATTCTTGGGGTACGGTTTTAGGGCTCAATTTTATTCAAAAGTATCCAGACCTAGTTACGCAATATATCGGAATTGGCCAAGTCGTTAATATGAAAAAGAATATTGTTTTACAAAAAGCTTTTTTACGAACAAAAATGAAAAATACTGCCAAACTTGACCAACTTGATTTTGTCCATGAACCAACTAAAGCCAGCCTCAAATTAACTAAAATGATTGTGGCTTATGGCGGCTCAATTTACGGTGCTAAAAACTACCGTAAATTAATTTGGCCGTTTATATCTGCTAAAGATTATTCTTTTAAAGACTTAATTCATCGTTTGCAAGGCTCAAAGCAATCAATTCAATATTTTTGGGAAGAACTGATGGACGTTAATTTTGAAAATATCCTGCATTTTGCCGTTCCCATCACTTTCTGTGAGGGCAGGCATGACCACCATGTGTCCTCGCAGTTGACTGCAGAATATGCTGCTAAAATTACTAGTCCGTGCAATATAATTTGGTTTGATCATTCTGGTCATTTCCCGCAGTGGGAAGAACCAACTAAATTTAATCAGGAAATTATTGGACTTTTAGAGCCACAAGCAAACTAAAAAACTGGCAAATCACGTTATTAACAGCGTGAGTTTACCAGTTTTTTATGTTTAATTAGACCTTATTAGTTATTCTGAAAATTACTCAAAAACTTGACGGTTTTTTCATTTTGCGGGTGATTGAATAATTGATCTGGCGTGCCTTGTTCGGTAATTATTCCATCGCTGATGAAAAACATTTGGTCGGAAATCTCTTTAGCAAATGCCATTTCGTGGGTTACGATAATCATCGTTAAACCAGTAGTAGCCAGGTTCTTCATAACGCTTAAAACTTCGCCTACCATTTCTGGATCCAAAGCACTAGTAGGCTCATCGAATAACAGAATTTCAGGATCCATGCAGATAGCACGGGCAATCGCAACCCGTTGCTGCTGTCCACCTGAAAGCTGACTGGGACGAGCATTAACGTATTGCTCCATACCTACCTTTTTCAAGTTTGTCATAGCAATTTTGCGGGCCTCGTCTTTTGACCGTTTTAATACCAATTCTTGACCTACCATACAATTGGCTAATACATTCTTGTTTTCAAACAAATCAAATTGTTGGAAAACCATGCCGACTTTAGCACGATAAATATTGCGATTGTAGTTTGGTGCCAGGACATTTTCACCATGAAAATCAACCTCGCCGGCGGTAGGCTCTTCTAGCAAATTGATGCAACGCAAAGTTGTTGATTTACCACCACCTGAAGGACCGATAATGGTGGCAATTTCACCTTTATTAATGTCAAAAGAGATATCTTTTAAAACTTGGTGTTCACCGAATGTTTTCTTGATGTGCTTTAAACTTAAAATAGTTTCGTTTGTTTCAGTCATTAGTTCTTAGCCTCCATGTCTTTTGGTGTGCCCACTTGAACTTGGTTTGCCATTAAGTTGTAATTCTTACTTCCTTGAAGGTGTTTTTCAATTAAGTTGAATATTCTGGTAATGGTAAAGGTCAAGATGAGGTAGATAGCAGAAATTGTCAGGTAAGTTGGGAAGAACTTGAATGTCTGACTAGCAACAGTTGAACCTACGAAGAACAACTCTGATACGGAGATGATGCTCAGGACTGAAGTATCCTTGATATTAACGATAAATTCGTTAGTAATTGAAGGTAGGCAATTCTTGATCGCTTGTGGCAAAATAATGTGCCACATTCTTTGATTATGAGTCATTCCCAAGGCACTGGCTGCTTCAAACTGACCTTCGGGTGTAGAAATAATACCTCCGCGAATAATTTCGGCTAAATACGCTCCAGTGTTGATCGAAACAATGATTAGTGCGGCGACAGTTCTGTCAATATTCAGGTGCCAGAATTGGGCAATACCATAGTAAATCACAGCTGCTTGCACCATCATTGGCGTACCCCGGAAGACTTCGATGTAAACCGAAAGTAGCCAGTTCACAAACTTGAGCAGCCATCTTTTACCGGTAGTAGTTGGTGTAGGAATGGTTCTGACGATACCAACTGCCAGGCCGATAAAGAAACCTGCAATGGTACCAACTGAGGCCAGAAGCAGCGTCATGCCGATACCATTTAAGATCATGCCGCCATATTGGCGCCACATTGATACTAACCACGGTTCTGACTTAGCTTTTTTGCCTTTTTTGTTATTATCTGTTTTAGGCTGCTGCTTAACAGCTTCAGTCATTAGCTTAGTTCTTTTTGCTTCAGGAATAGTAGCTAATATCTGATTAACACTCTTAAGCAGTGCTTTATTAGGCTTAGCGATTCCGATTGCAGTGACAGACTCATCTTTTGTGGCGTGGAAACCAGCCATTTTGCTGACAGGAATTGACTTAATGTCAGGATCAACCATTTTAAAGGAAGTTGATTCAGTGTCTTCGGCAACATAGCCGTCAATGGTGCCGGAGATTAAACTTTGCCGCATTGCCGCAAAATCACGCATAGCCGGTTGACGCTTAGCGCCTTTTAACTGCTTGATCAGGTCATAGTGGAAAGTACCTTGTTGCGCAGTTAATTTAGCACCTTTAAAGTCGGTTAGTTTCTTAGCATTAGCGTATCTGCTATTAATCTTGGTAATTACCACGAAAGTACTGTTTCTATAAGGCTGAGAGAAATTAATGGCCTTTTCCCGCTCAGCTGTAGGGCTCATGCCGGCAATAATCAAATCAGCTTTGCCGCTGGTTAGAGCAGGAAGTAAACCATCCCATTCGGTCTTAACTACTTCAACTTTTCGATGCAATTTTTGCCCAATAATTTTGGCAATTTTAACATCATAGCCATTGGCGAATTCTTTTGAACCCTCAATAGGTACAGCACCGTTAGCATCATTTGTTTGTGTCCAATTGTAAGGCTGGTAATTAGCTTCCATAGCTACTTTTAGTGTGCCGTCATCCTTTTTGGCATCAGCTTCAGTAAGACTAAAATTAGTCGCTATGCTCAAACAAGTGAATAAGGCAACTAGGGTAGCCAACCACTTAAATCTTGACTTCATTTTGAAAACCTCCACAAAATATGTTTCAAATAAAGCCAATACAATAAAAGCGTAAATAAAAACCTCGTTGTTAATCAAAACAACGAGGTTCATAATCTATTTTTAAAACAAATCATATAGCGCTCCCTGGGGACTAACCAGGACAGTCTGCAAAATATTCTCTTGCAGCCCAACAAGAAAATTGAAACGAACAATATTCTTATTTCGGCGGTAATTCTTATCCTGAACTTCACAGTGTTCGCTCACTCAGATCAGTTTTGTAATAACCGCGACCTCTATTGCATTGGAAATTATTTAACTTAGAAAAATAATAGGCTATTAAAAGCAACTTGTCAATAATTTTATTTAAAAAATATTTTATAATTATCTCATTTATTTTCTTTTACTATTTTAAAAGACTTCGAAAAGCTACTGTTACTGCCAGCCATTGCCACTTTGGTAAGCTTTCTTTTTCATTCTGGAAACATAGGGGTTGCCAGCTACATAGTAACGCAGTTTTTTATTGGCCCATTCTAGTTCAGACTGGCTAACACCGATTCTGGCACTGGTTTTAATTTCCTTAGCCAGCTTTTTGTGACTGTCATCTAAATCAATTTTAAAAGGGGAGTCAGTTAAGAAGTGTAAATTCCATTTTTTATTGTGAATGCCAAAAGCCTGCATTATTTTCGCGGGGCCATTAGTTAAAAGGACACCGCCTTTACCTCCGCGATTTTTAATCATCTGCTCTATGCCCCAAACTGGTTCAATAGCTCTGATTAAAACTCCTTGCGGCTCATTATATTCTTGCGTTGCAACATCAAAAAAGAAATATTGTCTTTGAGCATAAATATAGATGGTTCCGCCTTTGCGATAAAGACCTTCATTAGCTGGGCTGCGATGACCGCCGTATGAATGAGCTGCGCGATCTTTGACCCCTAAATATGCTTCCGCTTCCACAATATAGCCACCCATTATATTCTGACCATCATTATATGTTAATGGTCTGCCAATTAAGTCTTTAGTAATAGCAGCAGTTGGTTTATTAGTAAAATAAGTTGAATAATTCATTTTTTCTTCCGTGTAGTAAACTTAAACTAAAAGGAGATATTACAATGACAAAGATAAAATTAGTGCGCATTTACGACCATGAGCAGCCTGCTGGCTACCGCATTTTAGTTGATCGTCTGTGGCCAAGAGGCAAAAGCAAAAAAGATGCTAATTTGGATGAGTGGGTCAAAGAAATTGGTCCCAGCACTGAATTGCGTAAATGGTTCAATCACGATGATACTAAATATCCTGAGTTTAGGCAAAAGTACCTGAATGAATTAGAGCATAATCCAGCGACCACCGCTTTTGTTGACCAGATTAAAGCTAAGCTGGTTGAACAAGATGTCCTTTTTCTTTATGGTGCCAAAAACAAAGAACACAACCAGGCAGTTGTGCTCAAAGAATATGTTGAACAAAAACTATAATTTGCGTTTACTCTTTTTAACACGTAAAAAGTGAAAAGCAATGGTTAAAATTAGGATGCTGAAAACGATTAATGCAAAGGTCGTATTAGGTAATTCGTAGTTCAGTGGTGGCAAAGACAGCAATAGTTTAAGAGCAATGATGCCGATTAAAATATAAGCCATTGGCTGCAATTCAGGAATAATATCCATCAATTTGATGATGATTTCAGCGACACCCCGCATGCACAAGATACCGATCATGCCGCCAATTAATACTACTACCGGATTACTGGAAACCTCTAGGGCAGCTAGCACTGAATCAATTGAAAAAACGATATCCATTGCTTCAATTGAAAAAACGGTCCGCCAGAAAAGTGACAAAAAATGTTTGCCCTTTTTAGGGGTATGCTTAGTAATTTTTGCCCTTTCAATCTTTGCGCTAGTGGCAGCCTTTTGGGGATGCCTTTGGTCGTAGAAAAACTTAAAGGAAAGATAGAAAAGATAGAGACTACCTGCTAATTTATCTCCCAGAAATTGATTAAGTAAGTACCAATGCCAATCACGATAAAGCGAAAAATATATGCACCTCAAAGGCCATAGAACAATGACTTTTCCTGTTGTTTTTTATCAGGCAGAACCTTGGTTTGGGCTGCCAACACAACCGCATTGTCAACGGAAAGCAAGCATTCCATCAGAATCAGGGTTAAGATGGTGAGCCAATCTTTACCACTGGTTAACACGTGGATCCAGTTGCTGCCACTAAAAAAGGGAGCATACATTTTAAAAATTGTCATTTAAAGGCTCTTTTCTTTTTCAGATAAATTTTAATTACTGTGTCAAATTTTAACAAGTAATAACTAGTGCTCCAGTAAAAAAAGCAATGCGAATAGCTTAAAGAGCCTGCTTAAAAATTTAAAGCTGCTTAAAAACATCTAGAGCATCCGCAATGATGGCAGAAATGCCTTCTGCGGGAATGGCTGTTTTATTAATTGCCCAAACTTTGGCGCCAGCTTGCCTGTAAGATAAAAGTTGAGCGAAGGGATAGACCACAAAACTAGTGCCTGAAATAATTACAAGGTCAGAATTTTGCATTGCATTGACAGACTTTGCCAAACTGTCTCCGTTAATTGCTTCACCATATAAAACGATTCCTGGTCTGATGATGCCACCACAATTATCATGACGGTAAGTTTTGGCATATTCAGCGTATTCAACTGTTTTGTGACATTTAGTGCAGTAGATATTATAAAGGCAACCGTGAAATTCAGTGACGTGTTTATTGCCAGCTTTCGTGTCCAAGCCATCAACATTTTGGGTGATTAAATCGCCTTTTTCATTGCAGATAGCGGCAATTTTCTGGTGGATTTCGTTTGGCTTAGCTTCAGGAAAGTACATATTATCCATTACGAACTTGTAGAAAAATTCAGGTCGCTGATAAAGCGTTTCTTCACTCAGAATTGTTTCCGGACTTTCAGATACGCCATCATAAATACCGTTTTTAGAGCGATAATCAGGAATACCGGAATGAGTTGATACCCCAGCACCTGTCAGAAAAGTAATATGGTGTGCCTGATCAATATCATTTTTTAACTCAGTTATCTTGTTAGAATCAATCATAAATTTGCCTTCCTTAAAACTAGATTTTCTACTGTTAGTTTACTACAAGATTTTGCCTGTGAGATAGGGTTATTGCAATAAAAACCATGCTATCAATTTCTGACAGCATGGCTTTTTATTTATTAAAGAATTTGAATGTCATGTTCCCTGCACTTAGTAACCATATCTTGAGGCCAGACGCTTGCTTGTACTTCGCCAATGTGGGCTTTACCGAGCAAAAGCATGCATAACCGAGATTGACCAATACCACCTCCAATGGTGTAAGGCAGTTCTCCATCAAGCAGCATGCGGTGAAACTCCAATTTTTCACGGTCCAGGCAATCAGCTTTCTTTAATTGTTCGTGAAGACTTTCTGGACTAACGCGAATACCCATTGAGGAAATTTCAATTTTTTGTTTCAAGGGCTCATACCAGAAGATTAGGTCACCATTTAGTTGCCAGTCATCATAATCTGGTGCTCGACCGTCATGAGGTTTACCACTTCTTTTGAGCTTGTCACCGATTTTCATAATAAAGACGGCTTTTTCTTTTGCAGTTATCTTGTTTTCCCGTTCTTCAGGACTAATATCCGGCCAGCGGTCTTCTAGTTCTTGCGTGGTGATAAAGTAAAGCTTCTCTGGCAAACGGTAAGTAGAAGCGGGATAGCGGGAAGCACAGCCAGCTTCAATTTCTTTAATTGCTGCAAAAATTTTAGTAACGATACTTTTCAGGGTTTCCTCTGTTCTCTCTTCTTTGGCAATGATTTTTTCCCAATCCCACTGATCCACGTAGAGCGAATGGAAGTTGTCTAAATCTTCATCACGGCGAATGGCGTTCATGTTAGTGAAAAGTCCTTCATGCATGTTAAAGCCGTATTTTTTCAGTGCCATTCTTTTCCATTTAGCAAGTGAATGAACGACTTCAAGCGTATCATCTGCAGGCAGATCCTTGGCATCAAAGGCAACTGGACGTTCGACCCCATTTAGGTTATCGTTAAGCCCTGTATGCTTTTCGACGAAAAGTGGGGCAGACATGCGTTGCAGATTTAATTTTTTAGCTAGAACTCTTTGGAATTCTTCTCTAATAAACACGATAGCTGCTTCTGTATCACGAATTGTGAGAGTAGGATGGTAACCTTCTGGTAAAATTAAAGTCATTCTTTTGACCTCCTATAAATTAAGGAAAAGAAAAAGCCCTTTATCCCGTTTTTAATAAAAACAAGGACGAAAGGCTTTTTCCGCGGTACCACCTTAATTGCCCCAAAGGGCCAACTCATGAAGCACTATCATGCTTCACCAGCGTGGTAACGTACTGGAGACGACACAACCTACTTTTACGTGAATTTCAGCGTGCTGCTAAAAGTGTTTTTCAATAACCCAGGGTCTAACGGTTTTACACTATCACCGTTTCACTTAAAGAGATAAGCTATTTACTCGTCTTTTTCACTGCATTTAATTTGATAATAATTAAATCATAATTTTAATAAAAATGCAAGTAAAATATCATTAATGTTGATTAACCGCTCTAAAGACTGTGAGTCTGTTATAATAGATGAAAATACAATTGAGGAGAGTCATATGATAGTTTTTTATCTAATTCTGGATGCCTTACTTTTAGGCTACACCTGTTATAGTTGGTACTGGCAGGCAAATATTGATTTAAAGGGACATTATCGCTCCTCTTCAATTATTTGGGCCGTGATTTTTATCTGGATCGGTTTTACCTGGCAATTAATTGAAAAGGGAGACCCGGGTTTAAGTATATTTTTAGCGATTTTCTTGATGATCGGTATTATTGACGGCTTTACAGGTCTTGCACCAAAAAGGGCCGTAGTTTCAGGTTACTTTCGCCGAACGATTTCATATTCGGAAATTGCAATGGTAACTTTAATTAAAGTACCTAATCCAAAGAAAAAGCAGGTAATCTGTATTTTAACAACCCAAAAGAACAGACAATATTACCTGCGCTTTTCCTATGGCGTTGCGCAAATTGTTGAGGCGCTCAAAAATCACATTCATCATGATATTCATATTGAAATTCAGGATATTTTTTAAGTCACGTAAAAGCGTGTCTTTTTTTGAATTATTTTTCTTCCCAGTTCATTTCCAAATATTTAGTAAAACCGCCCTTAAGAGCGCGTTTTTTATTGACCTGATTTAAAAAAGTGTCCTGGTCAACTTTTTTAAATTTGAGATAGGCTAAAATGACTTCGTAAACGTCACCCAACTCTTCAATTAAATTAGTTTCGGTTTTAGCGGCAAGAACTTCGTTAGTTTCTTCAATTAGTTTTTGCTTTAATGCTGGTTCAATTTCTGCTGGAGCAAGTTTGCGATAAGTAGCATAATGAGCAAATTCTGGAATTTTATCTCTGACTAGTTTTTTCATTTTAATAGACCTTTCTTAGCTGTAATAATTTATATATTATTATACTGCTAATAATTATAAATAATATGTGAAAGCGGTAACAAGATGTAGTAAAATTAACGAGTAGAGATATATTTAATAAAGAAAGTGTGACGAAATGCGTAATAACGATTTTAATGATGTGGTTCAAAATCGTCATTCTGTGCGCCATTTTGATAAGAGTGTCAAGATTCCGCGTTCAGAATTTAAGGAAATGTTTGAAGAAACAATTACAGCACCATCAGCTTGTGATTTACAAGCTTGGCATTTTGAAGTAGCTGATACACCAGAAAGCTTGGCTAAAGTAAAAAAATATATGATGAAATTTAATTATCCTCAGGTTGATAGCTGCTCTGCTGTTGTACAAATATTTGGCTATAGTGATGCTTACAAGTCCTATCATGAAATGTGGAATAAGAATTATGAAGAGGGCCAAATCACTAAAGAAAAATTGAATGAAATTTTAAGTACTTTTTTGCCATTGTATGAAAATGGCAGCTATGAAATGCGTGCAACAGATGCAATAGTTGATAGTTCTTTAGCTGCAATGCAATTTATGTTAGTTGCTCGTAATCATGGTTACGACACGAACCCAATTGCTGGTTATGATGTTTCTAAAGTTGCGCAAACTTTTAATCTTGATCCTAAACTTTATGTGCCAGTTATGGCAATTGCTATCGGAAAAAGTAAGGAAACTTCAGATTCTTTAATTAAAACAACTCGCTACCCAGCTGAAAGTGTTTATCACTTTGCGGAATAATTAATAGCGTATTTTAAAAGCCTTCCCGTTGTGGAAGGCTTTTTAGCTGCTACAAAATTGGCGAAAGCATTCGTGAGAAACTTTGCAAAATTTTGAGCCAGCGACTTTGTTTGGCAATATCTTCAGGAGTCAATAAGGATGAAACTTTCATGTCATCTTCAAATGATTTTGCGACTTCACGGGTGAAATCTTTATCATAAAAAACGGCAACGTCTTCAAAATTAAGATCATACGAGCGATAGTCTTGATTCATTGAACCAACCGTAGAAAAGGTATCGTCAACTACAATCGTTTTGGCATGAATAAATCCTTTGTTATATATATATATTTTAATGCCATAACGGGATAATTCATTAGCATACCATTGTGTAGCGCGGTAAATAAAAGGGTGATCAGGTTTACAAGGAATCATAATTCGCAAGTCAATTCCCGACATAGCAATAGTTTGCAAAGTCGCAAACATCGCGTCATCAGGAATTAAATAGGGCGTCTGAATCCAGAGTCTCTTTTTCGCTAAAGACATTAAGCGCATAATACCATTACGCATATTAGCATTGTAACGATCGGGCCCATCTGAAATTATTTGTGTAGCTACATCACCGGGATGAATTTCATTTTCATCTAAATTAGGGAAAAGGACAGTATTAAATGTGATTACTTGGTTTTCCTTTTGAATGGAAGCATTCCAATCCATGACAAATCGTTCTTGCAAAAGTAGAGAAGCTGAACCGACAATTCTAACCTGACTGTCACGCCAATAACCAAATTTTTTCTTGCGACTGAGATATTGATCACCAATATTAAAGCCACCGGTCCAAGAAGTTTTACCGTCAACTACAACAATTTTGCGGTGCAAGTGGTAGTTAATCCGGTAACGGGTAATCATATTACGTGAAGTAATAAAAGGTAATACCACACCACCGGCTTTTCTTAATTGGTCAAACCAGGCTTTAGTTGCTCCCATTGAACCCCAGGCATCATATAGTAAGCGTACAGATACGCCTTCTTGTGCCTTTTGAATAAGTAAGTCGAGAAAATCATTGCCTATTTCATCATTATAAAAGGTGTAAAATTCAACATTTACAGACTGTTTAGCTTTTTTAATGTCAAGCATCATGTCGTGAAACATGATTGCACCATCGGTATAAAGCTTAACGTGGTTATTTTTACTTAATGGTGACTCACCATCGTGATCAAAAAAATGGATAACCATCTTAGCTTTATTTGAGGTATCAGATGTACTGATTTTTTTAGGTGCAGCAGTAATAGATTTTTGGACATTTCGCAAGCCGATATGATGTTGTTTGTTAATAGCGAAAATATTTTCCTGCGAAATTCCCCGACCGAAAAAGCCGTAAATGATCATCCCTAAAACTGGAAAAACCAGCAAGATAATCAACCACGCCCAGGTTGTTGAGACAGACCGCCTTCTGTGAAAGACGATGTAAAAGGCTAAGATAGTATTAGTAATAATGATGATGCGTCCTATGTCACGGAGCAGAATCACACTTATTTCCTCCAAAAATCAAATTACTTTTTAAGACCAATAAATTTATCAATAATGTCGATCACAAAAGGATTATCATGCATCCAGCTGTGTTCTGCGTACTTTTTCCCCCGAATCTCAACTTCATGATAAGATTTGGCATAAGGTGCTAAAATGTAGCGGATGCTTTTAGCAGAAGTCACGGAAATAAATTTATCGCTGTTGGTGTTGTCTAAAACATTGCCATAAATGTTTAGCACTGAAATATTGGGATTAAATCGTTTGCGTCTGAGTAAAAGATACAAGTAGTGCAAGTTAACTACAGCTGGACGACCCTTTTGATTGAAGGCATTAACGTTAGGAATATCTCCCAAGTAAACTACCCCGTCAAAGGGACCTGCGATAAAAGCACATTTGACCAAATGAGGAAACTGCTTTTTACGGGATTTGCGCATCTCTGTGCGCACGATGCAGGGACAAGCAAGAGAGTGTGCGATTGCTGAATAGTGAGAAAAATGGTACCTTTGAGCTAAGAAGGGTAATGTAAAACGCAAGTAGTAATCAATCGCATAAACGCCAACGAGTCGTTGGCGAAAAACAACTTGCACAATGGGATTGCGATCACCTGTCCAGGTACCTTCGAGCTTGAAGTTACCCAGCAAGTCAGTAGTTACTTTGAGATACTTCGAAGTTCCTTTATCT
This sequence comes from uncultured Lactobacillus sp., assembly GCF_946477725.1. Taxonomy (GTDB): domain Bacteria; phylum Bacillota; class Bacilli; order Lactobacillales; family Lactobacillaceae; genus Lactobacillus. The sequence continues at coordinate 80,864 of NZ_CAMKZC010000001.1, forward strand.
ATCAGAGCCTGCTGAACCATTACCTTGGTGGTATAGTCACCGCCACGAAAGCCATGAAAATAAATTATTGGTACTTGTTCAAAGTTGCCTTTTTTTGGTTCAATGGTGGCGTCATCTTCAATTCTTTTTTTATGCAAACGCAAAAAAACACGAGTTGGTGCAAAAGTTGCCAAAGCAGCGAGAAAAAGCATACTGAGCCTGCTGGGCTCTTGTGCAAGATCACGTTTGTGGTTTTTTTCCACTTCTTCCTTGTATTTTTTAGTATTGAAGAACATAATACCACCTTAAAAATAGAACTACTTCTATTTTAGCATTGACTAGATAAATTAGTGAAAGGGGAACATATGAAATTTTATGCAGTAAAAAAGGGCCGCAAGCCAGGCGTTTATCGTACTTGGGATGAAGCCCGAAAACAGGTTGATGGCTATTCTGGAGCTGAATTTAAATCTTTTAGCAAGATAACGGATGCTACGGAATATTTGGATTGGGATCACGAAACTGTTCAACAGGTCTTTCAAAAAGACGAAGACTCTTTAAAAGAGGCAATTGCCAAGATTCAAAGAGAAAGCCGTAAAATCAAGGAAAAGCCTTCTGCTGCGGCAACTTCTCCCCAAAAGAATAGAGCCTTAAACAAGGCAACTAAAGCGAATCCGACCAGCTTTTTTGCCACAATCTATACGGATGGCGGCACCCGCAATACCGGTAACTTTAAAGGCGGCCATGTGCGTGCAACGGATAAAGCTGCATGGGCCTATCTAATTGAATGGCAAGAAGATGGCCAACAAAAGTCTGCTTATGATTCAAACGGTGAGTTTGGTGCAACTAATAATAAAATGGAATTAACTGCTTTAATTGAAGCTCTCAAGAAATTGCTTGAGTTAAACTTTAACCGCCAGCCGCTACTGTTTGTACTTGATTCTCAATATGTGCTAAATCCGATTACCAAAGGCTGGCTTAAGGGTTGGAAAAAGCGTGGCTGGACCAAAAGCTCTAAGGGTCCAATTGCAAACCTTGAATGCTGGCAGGAGTTGGATCAGCTCTTGGGTGAATTTTCTCAGACTAAATTTGAATGGACTAAAGGCCACGCCAATAATCGCGGTAATGAATTTGTTGACCATACATTAAATAAATTTATGGACCAAATGTAATTAGTTAAAATGTAGTGACTATTAAACCGCCAAACAGGTGACTGAAAAATGAAGTGATGCTGTGCCAAATTTGTTCAAACCAATTGCGGTTTTCAGGGGTATTTATTTTATCGAAAATGTCTTTTGCATTCTGTTTAATGTTTTTTGATAAAGCATCGGCCTGGTCCCTAAATTTATGATTTTTTAAAGCACCAGAATCACGCACTTCAATTAAGATGTTGATTATTTGCTGTTTCTGATTATTGTTAATGACGTCGCCAAGATGATTGATGTTAATTTGATTGTTAACAATGTCATGAATTTGACTGTTTGAAATATTGTTACCGATTTTACCCATTTCCTGCTTTGCACCAGCAACAGCGTTGTTTAGTTGCGCATCACTATAGCCGTCTTTATCTTTATTTTCTTTAGTAATTTTACTGAGTGCGTTTATTTCGTCTTGAGCTGCATTAACCTGGCTCTGATTTAAGTTTTCTCCGGTTTTGCTGTAAGCAGCGTAGACACCGGCTAAAGCACCGGAGCCATCAATAGGAACGGCACTAGTAACGTAAATATTAGCGTCAGAAATACCGGCAGTTAAAGCAGCATTTTTATATTGATCGGATGTGATTGTGGTAATGTTGTTGTGCCCTTGATAGTCAAGAATGTGGACGTTAATACCGTTACCAGAAGCTGTCTTTTCAATCATCGCACTGGACCAGACACCGGAATTAGTAGTAAAGTTAGCACCGGATGGGTTAAGGTATTTGACTAAGTCGGCACCCGTGATCGTAATAGTTTGATAGCTAGCGCCCTTTAGAGGTTCGCTGAGAGTTTTTAACGTACCGTTTTTTTGCGTTTCAGTCAAAGACGTTCCCAGGCAAACTACGGGCAAATCATCTGCTTTAACTGTTTGCTTAACAGTGCCACATAAAATGGTACTAAAAAATAACATTGTAATAATAGCTAAAATAGTTTTTGCTTTTTTCATTTGTAATTAGCTCCTTTTGACTGTCCTTAATTATACTAAATGATAAACGCAAAAGTTTAAATTATAGTTATGTACTACTTACTTTACGTTATTTTTAATATTTAGATGGTATAATAACAAAAGTGAAGGAGGGAGCTATGACTGAGCAACCTGAATTAACTGTCATCATGCCAGTTTACAATGTTGAAAGATACTTGACTCGAGCACTTGATCATTTAGCACAGCAAGATGATCCGAATTTTAAGTTGTTAATTGTCAATGATGGTTCAACGGATAATACTAGAAAAATAGCTGAGAGCTATCGTGCGCGATTCCGTTACTTTAAAATAATAAATAAGCATAATGGTGGCCTGTCTGATGCGCGTAATGTTGGCATTGCAAACGTTGATACACCATATTTTACTTTTCATGATGGTGATGACTGGGTAGATTCTGGTTACACAGCTTTTTTTGTAAATGCTTTTCATGATCATCCTGATGCTGCAATGGTTTCCTGTGGCTTTTGGCTTGATTACGAAAATAAGCAGGGCTCGGTTCCCGTCACTAAAAAAGTTGTACGGGGGATGAAAGGTAAGGCTAGAACCTACCAGTTAATCAGTAATCCATTTGGCTCTTTATGTGATAACCATTGCTTGGCTACTTCTGTTAAAGGCTATACTTGGAACAAAGGATACAAATTGGCGGTTGTACGCCAGAATCATCTTAGTTTCAAGAAAAACTTGGCCTTTATGGAAGATCAAATATTTAATGTCCAATACTTAGCTTTAACAGAGGGCTTTTATTGTGATAGCAAGCCTCTATATCATTACTGGCAACGTAAAGACAGCATGGTTCATCACTTTAATTCAAAAATGATTCCTGATAATTTTAAAGCGAATTACATTATTGTAAAAATTATCATCCGCAGCTTGTGGCATGAACATAAGAAGGAAAATGGTTCTAATCAGAAGTTGATTGAGGCTAGTGAGAGAGACCAAAGATGAGAGAAAAAGTAAATGGTAATGAACTTTATTACAGTAAATTAGGTAAGGGCGCGCCGCTTCTTCTATTACACGGACACCATTTAGATGGTGGCATGTTTGACCAGATAGTGGCTCCTTTGTCTCTTTATTACACGGTTTATGTGCTGGATATGAGAGGTCATGGTCTGAGTCAGGGAGAAGCAGCAGAACACTATCAGACTGAAGTCGAAGACCTTGCGGCTTTTATTAGGCAGGTTCATATCAGAGGCTGCTATTGCTTTGGCTTTGATGCAGGCGGCTTAGTAGCAATGATGCTGGCTAGTCAAGACCAAGATGTCTTTAAAAAGCTGATGATAGCAGGGGTTTTTGTTAACGGTAATGGCATCAGGTCTTACCACTATTTGACTGAAGGCTTTCTGCGCTTCTTACGCATGAACCGGGACAGTAAAGTAGAATTATCAGAGAGCTTTATGTCGGTTGACAGCTTAAAGGCAATAAAGATACCTACCTATTGTGTAGTAGGTGAAAAAGACTGGGTTAAAGTAGAGCATGTTCGCTGGTATAGCCAGATTATTCCTCAAGGGCAGCTTTTGGTCATGCCCAGACAAAAACATGAAAGTTATGCCGTAAAGAGTTTTAAATTACTAAACTTAATGGAAGACTTTTTCCAATAGGTCATTAAATTTTTTAGAAATAAGAGTAAATTCGTATAGTAGAAGCCGAAAGTATCTTCGGCTTTTTGTTTGAATTATTACTTTTCTAGGCACTGATGACTTTTTTGGTTATAATAGACTTGCAAAGATTGTATTTTTTAAAAAACGAGGTAGCTATGAACAAGGAAGAACTTCTTCAGTTAATGCACCCAATGAAGCTAATTGGGCTGGGCGGAAATCCCGCTTTAAATGAAAAAATTGCGCAAATATTGAAAAAGCCGTTAATCGAAACTGCTGTGCAGCACTTCAGTGACGGTGAAATTCAAGTTAATATTGGCGAAAGTGTCAGGGGGTGTGATGTTTTTGTCATTCAGTCAATTCAAGATCCTGTAAATGAGAACTTTATGGAATTAGAAATTGTTTTAGATGCATTGCATCGGGCTTCAGCGCATAGGGTTAATGTAGTAGTACCATATCTGGCTTATTCACGCTCAGATACTAAAACTCGTTCACGGGAACCAATTACTGCTAAACTCATAGCTAATTTATTACAAATTACTGGTATGGATCACTTAATCGCACTTGATTTGCACGCTTCACAAATTCAAGGCTTTTATAATGTTCCGGTTGATCATTTGCATGCTATGCCGCTTTTAGCGCAATATTTTATTGATAACGGTATTGCTACCAAAGAAGAAGATGATATTGTAGTTGTTTCACCGGATCACTCTGGCGCTAAACTTGCCCGTAACTTTGGTCAGTGCTTTGATGCTCCTATCGCAATTGTGGATCAGCGCCGTGCCCGTTATGATGCGGATGTGCATGATATGATCGGTGATGTTAAAGACAAAAAGTGCATTATTGTTGATGATTTAATTGACACGGGATCACGCATTTCTTCTTCAACCAAGTCTGTTTTAGCAGCTGGCGCCAAGAAGGTTTATGTTGCTGCCACACACGCACTGCTCTCACAAAATGCGCTTGAAGTTTTGAATGAATTACCAATTGAACAAATTGTAGTAACTGATACAATTAAGCACAGCCATTATCCTGACAGAATGGTCCGTATTTCTGTTGATTTGCTTTTGGCGCGAGGAATTAATTATGTATATAATGATCGCTCAATGCATTTGTTAAGTGAAAGTGATTTAAAGTAAAGACATATTAAATGGCTTGCTGATAATATTTGTTTTTTAATCTAAATTATAAGCATATAATATACCGGTGCCTTTTTTGTTTATTTATTCTATATCATTGGTATAATTAAGGCAAAATGTATAGGAGCTGAGAAAACATTATGGCACGACGTAAAAATTATAAAAGAAGACGTACAATTTTAAGTAATACATTTCACTTGATTAGAGAAAATGGAATGGATAGTGTTTCATTTCAAATGATTGCAGAAAAGTCGGGAATTTCCAAATCCTTACTGCAATCGTATTATCCACATAAATCAAGCTTGATTACTGATGTAGTGCGCAATATTCTTAATACATTAGATAAGCAGGTGCAAAAATTCGGCGTTAACAAGGAAGACGAAGTTTGTGCGCGCACTAAGGCTTTTATTTATGCAATTGAAATGTTGGGAATCAATGATGAAGGTCTTAAGCGCATTATTACAGAAGTGTTTAAGAGTAACGAATCGTTAGATTTTTGGAGTAAGACCATTAATGACTGGTTAAAGGAAAAACAGCTATTTAACCACGTAGACTTTGATGCAAAAGAAGTACGGCTGGGAATTGCTTTTGTCGTAACAGGCATCAGTCGTCTTTATTATGATAATAAAGAATATGACGTTTCTCCTGAAGAAATAGCAGATTATGGTACAAAATCATTTATGTATAGTTTCTTACATTGTTCAAAATCTACTATTGATAAAGCGCTCAAAGAAGGTCATGAGATTATCGAATCTACCGATGTTAAAACCATTCATCATGCTATAGATACAATGTTTGATGAAGACAAGGAGATTGTCTGTTAGAAAGGAAAAATATGGCAAATGGCGCGCGCGATGGTTTGCACAGAATAAATAGAGAGCAGAACGAGGATTATAAAAAAGTTCTGTCCTTTATTATCTTTCTGATTGTGTCGCTAACCATGATTACCGCTACTTTCCTAAATCCCTTTTTCATGAAAGGGCAAATTAGAAGCAATAGTAATGAGGCTGTAGTTGTCAGGCAGATCAACAAGCACTTTGATGCTTTAGCAGAAATAATTGGTGCTAATAAAAATGGCAACGCTAATTTGTTGACTACTAAACAAACACAGCCAATTGCCGACCATATTATTGACTATACGTTGGGTACGCCATGGTTTAAATTCAGTAATATGAAATTAGCCAAGCAAATTTTGCATGACATTGATTTAAACGTTGATCAAGGCGTATCTAGTGATGCCCAGTTAGTACAAGAAAAACTAAAAGAACAGGAAAATAATGCCCCATATGACGTAATAGATGCTTTTAATTTGAATACTATTACACTTGGGGGCAATGTAGCTTTTATTTTATTAATCGTTAATGTAATCATACTAATAATGGCTATTATTAGTTTACGGTCATTAATAAGTGATATGAAGTTATTTTTGAATTCAAAAATGCTGACCCACGAAGTTACCGCATCTGGTATGTGGGCTGGATTTTGGTTAATATTAATTGCGGGCGTATTGGCAGTTATACCCGTAATTTTTAACGTTGAAAGTTTAGCTGTACTAGGTTATGTATTAGAAATAAGCAGCAGTATTTTCCTGGATTTTGTAATTATCGGAGTTGTTCTTTATATCCTGAGTGCGATTCCATGGGAAATTAGCTCGCCAAACAATTAAGTAGCTTGGCTTAAAAAGCAATTGGTCATTTTTACCAAAGGAAGCTCATATGAAAATTTATTTTGCAAATGCTTTGTTTTCACAAGCAGAAATCAACTATAACGCGCAATTAGCGGCAAAAATTCGGCAAATAGATGATGCCATTGATTTATATTTGCCCCAAGAAAACGCGTCAATTAATGATAAACAAGCGTATGCCGATTCTAAAATGATCGCTCAGGCAGATACCGCAAAATTACTTAACAGTGATTTGATGGTAGCGGTTCTAGATGGACTTAGCATTGATAATGGTGTCGCTAGTGAAATAGGCGTCGCTTATGCAAAAGAGATTCCCATAATTGGCTTATACACTGATACACGCCAACAGGGTGCTACTAACCAGGAAAAACTGCACGCTCTAACTCAGATAGCTGAGAATCAGTTTCATTATGTTAACTTGTACACTACCGGTTTGATTAAGCTTAATGGAACCATAGTTAATAATGAAAAAGATTTATTAGCTGCTGTTGCACGCTACCTTTAAAGTTTTATTCAGTTCAAAAATATCTATTTAAAAATGTAATTTTCTCTCTAAAAAGGGATATTAATTCATTTTACTAAATGCCATATTTCGCTTAAGTTTCGAAATATGGTTTTTATTTATTTAATTTTATCTATATTATACCCCGATATTTTATATAATGGGGTTTAATATAGATAAAAGAATGTGACTAAAATGACTAGAAAATCTGAATTGGAAAATTTGTTGAAACAAAATAACTATGTGCTGTCTAGAAAACAACTCACAAAGAAAAACTTTTCAGGACAACAAATTAAGAGCTATCTTAATAACAATACGTTAATTTTGATTGATAAAGGAATTTATGGTAGTCCAAACCATTTGGAAGATGCTTTTTATACTATTCAGCTTAGGCTCAAGAAGGGAATAATATCGTTGAGGTCTGCACTTTATTTATATGGTTTGAGTGATCGTGTTCCAGATAAAATTGATCTTACCTTTCCGAGAGGATATAAAAATTCGAAGCTAAAAGAACAAATTGTGCCCCATCAACAAGTACTTCAAATGTATAATTTGGGTATAGAAATAGTAAAAACTCCTAGTGGAAATAATGTTAGGGTTTATTCTATTGATCGAACTATGGCAGAAATATTACGACCACAGAATCACATTGATCCTGAAATAATAAATAAAGCTTATAAGCAGTATTTAAAACAGCCAAATAAAAATATTACCAAATTGCTGTACTTTGCAAGAAAATTCAAAACTGTTAAAAAAGTTCAAGAATACCTAGAAATATTGCTATAATAATGAAACTATCATTGCTCAAAAACTAGAAACAGTATTTAGTCGCAGTACTGCTAATACTCGAATGAAAGACTTTTATGACATATATATGTTAAACAAGCTTAGAAAACTAACAGATTATAAAAAAATAAAGCTGAACTTACCCATCGCTAGAACTGCTTTAGAAAATACTGCTAATTCAAGGAACAGTTTTAATGAAATTTTTGAAAAAGTAAATAAAGAAAATTATTTATGGCAAATTACATTAAATGACATAAAAAGTAGTAAGGCAATGCGAGATAAATGGGAAAATTATACCCACCAAAAAGCTTATGCCCAAAAGGTAAACTTTCAGGATACTTTGAATGCAATTGAAGAACTTATGTTGGAACTTTTTAAATAGCTGATTGTTTTCATTATTTAATAATGAAAACACATGGTCGTCATAGGACACATCATTTTCCGAGGTTTTTATTATTGAATTGATTCAGAAAGATTTTTGAGTTGAAACAGCTTAAAGGTATAACTGGTCAAGCCCGTGATTTTTACTTCATATTCATGACCAACAACCAGCGGGATTGATCCAGGATAATAAGTGATAATAGTTTCAAAATTGCCATAGCCAGTATGACTGTAATTATGGACATTCTTAGCCTGATAAGTTTGAGCAGTATCCTTATCAGTAATGGTAATTATTGGGTTGCCTTTAAAGCTTTGATCTGAAAGATAGACAGACCAGGCAATATTTTGACCTTGCAAAAGTTCAATTGGAAAAACACCGCTGCTGGGATAAGTTACCATTTCTTGGCTGGGAGCACGAAAAACGTCATCAGGATTAAAAACTTTTTGAACAGAATAGCGGTAGCCATTCTTACCGTACGCAGCGCCTGCTCCAGTTGAAGTTAAGCGTGTTGACAATAGCCATGCTCGGTGACCAGTGTCAGCGCCGGTTAAATTATATTGGTCGGTTAGCAAATCAGTAATAACATCACCAGCTGTTTGATCACTAGTATTAAAATTAAGGTTAGCTTTGCTTGAAATGTTGCGCGCTAACTGCCAAACATTTTTGTTAATTACTTTCGGACGCTTTTCAAAAGGCAGACTATGTTGGTTAATCCGAGGGTTGGCATTAAGTGCGGCCAGCACGGCTGCAGTTTTTTGTGCAGCAATATTATCCTGAAAATTTTCTTTAACAGGGTTCAAGCCAAATAGCTGTCTATAATAGTTGGTGTAAGCTAATTGACTATTGAGGTAAGCAGGAACGAGTGCGCCTTGTTTAAATCTGTTTTTAAACTGGGGTTTGCTCAAATAAAGATTATTAAAATTAAAAGTGGTATTATCAAGCTGTGCATATTCCTGTTGTAAATGGGTTACCTTATTTATTTCTTCAGGAGTGAACTCTGCCGCAAAAACTTCGGTGTTACTAAATGGAAAAATGAAAAGTAAACACAAGAGGGCAGTATAAATTTTCTTAATCATTTAAAGAGCTCTCCTTTCTTTAAGATAAATTATAAGGCAAAATTAAATTAAGTATTATTCAAATTGAAAAAAGATAGTGATATTTAATAATTTGTTGCACAGGACTTTTATGAGGAAAAAGTATTTTGATTAATAATGCGAATATGCAGCTGGCAAAAAATATTAGTATTACTTTAACCAGTAACCTAGATGATTGGGATGGGATAACCGGTCCGGTAGATAAGGACTTGCGGCAAGTAGTAGTTCAGAAAACTACTATCAATAATGGCTATGCTTATGCTTTGCAACATGTAGCTGGGGATACTTTTGTTTATCGTGGTCAAAATAACAGTAATGTTTCTTTTAATAAGCAATTACCAGTTTTACATCTAACTGGAACGGCTGCTGGTCATACACAAACTTTGGAGTATGCAGGAAGAAATGGGCAGTGGTTTATTGGCACCAAGCCAAATGATTTGAATTCAGGTTGGTCTAGCTGGTCTAAACAAATTGCACGTATTGCAATTCCACGATATTTTAAAGTTACTGCAAATACTAAAATGCGGCCGCGATTGTCCAATTTAAATTATGCAGGAGCTGATTTTGGTATCAGTTGCAGTGGAGATCAATTTGCGCGTGTAGAAGTTACTGTATCACCAGATTTACGTTACTTTTTAATAGCTTATGGGGATAATGACTTTACCGGCTATTTTGCACTTTATTATTTAAACGATATTAATAATGCTCTTGATCAAGCAGCAACGTTAACTAAACATGTTGATATTACTACAATAAGATGTTTAGCTGCCTTTAAAATACCAGATTTGTCTGGTCGCATGGGATTAGTAGGCTCGCTGCAGGGATTTGCCATAGATAATAATCGGGATATCTATATTTCCAGCCAGTTTGCAGACGACAGACTGGGCCAAAACCGCAAAATTGTTAAAATTCCTTGGAATGCAGTCAATCCGTCACATTGGGAACTAATTGATTTGTCTCAGAAAAATCAATTAGAGCTAGCCGGTTATTATACTGAGCTAGAAGGCATACAACTGATTAGCAGTAATGATATCTATTTGACTGTAGCCTACCATCAGTCGTTTGATCCGGTTAATCCTGGCAAGCATCCCACAAAAATAAATAAGCTTTATGAAATAACCTGGGAATAAAACGGTATTTTTTAATATAGCATAAATTTTTTGTTGATGATTTTGTCTTATACAAGGCTTTTTGCTTATAATAAAAATAATCCTAAAAAATTGTCTAAATTACAATTCTTCAGGTTTTTCTTGCCGTATAATAAAAAGTTAAGAAATAATGCTAAGAGGTAAAAATAATGACTAAGAAAACACAAGTTGGTTTAATTTTTGGTGGAAATTCATCTGAATATGAAGTCTCAATCATGTCAGGCCACAATATTTATAATGCGATTGACCAAAATAAGTTTGATGTTCACCCAATTTGGATAACCAATGATGGCTATTTAGCAAGCGAAGAGGATTCATTTAAAGTTTTAAAAGATCCTAAATATACTATTGAGAATCCACATGAAGTAGCCAATATTTCAAACTTAATTCAACTGCAGAATTTACCGGAAATTGATGTTTTCTTTCCAATAGTGCATGGTAATTTAGGTGAGGACGGTTGTCTGCAAGGACTGTTCAGAATCCTGAATAAGCCTTTTGTTGGCGATGATGTGTTAGCTTCTGCTGTAACCATGGACAAGGAATTTACCAAAATTTTAGCACAACGTGTTGGCGTTCCTGTTGCTGACTGGATTGCGATTAAACGCTTTGAATATGAAGATGATGCTAATGCCAAGCGCGACTATGATAAAGTCAGTGAGAAACTAGGTTCTGATCTATTTGTTAAGCCGTCAAATCAAGGCTCTTCAGTTGGCGTTCATCATGTTACCAATAAAGAAGAATTTGCTGATGCTTTGGCTGACGCTTTTAGATATGATGATAAGGTCTTAATTGAAGAAACCATTCACGGTACGGAAGTTGAAACTGCTGTTTTAGGTAATGACAAGCCAATTGTTTCAGGCGTAGGTCAAATTATCAATGCGGCTGGGACTTTTTACAGTTATGAAAATAAGTATGATGCTGATTCCACTACTACCTTGCAAATTCCGGCAAAATTACCTCAAGAAATTGTAGATAAAGTTAGAGCAAATGCTTTAAAAGTATATCAAGTTACAGAATGCAGTGGCTTGGCTCGGGTTGATTCGACATTACGTGCCAGTGATAATAAAGTTATTTTGACAGAAGTTAATGCGCTGCCCGGTTTCACTAATATTAGTATGTATCCTAAGCTGTTTGAAGAAGTAGGTATTTCGTATACTGAACTGATTACCCGTTTAATTGGAAAAGCGCAGGAGCGTTTTGACCATAAGAAAAACCTGTTACATAAAATTGGTTAATTAATTGTGCTAGGGAGTATATCTGATGAGTGAAGATAAGCATAATTTTGAAGAATTAACCGCACCTTCGGCAACGGCTAAACACCTGCACATTAGTGTTGCTACATTACGTAAATATTCTTTAATTGTGGAAAAAGTTACTGGTAAGCCTGATTATTATGCCAGAACAAAGCAAAATGCACGTTTATATAGCAAGCAGGATGTACAGGACCTGGAAGATTTTCACAAATTGGCCCAGGATAATGGTTTAACCTTACAGGAAGCTGCTCAACAGGTTTTTGCGGTTACTGCTAAAAAAGATAAGCCTGAAAAAACTGAAGATGACAAAAAGCAGGAAGTAATGTCTACTTCTCAGATGGTGAAACTGCTGAATGCTTTACAGCAAACAATTGGCCAGCAGAATACGGCACTGAGTAATCTGCAAAAACAATTGGATCATATCGAAAAGCAGAATAAACAGTTATTGGAAAAGCAAAAAGAGTTGGAAAAGCCTGTCCCTAAAACTACTAGTTCAGAAGATGATTTTAGCGTTTTGCCTGATATTTCAGGAATCGTGACTAATGTTGATGATATAACTGATGTTGACGAAATGCCTGATACTAAGCCACTAACTGCGGCTGAAAAGCGAGCTCAGGTGGCACAAGACGAAGAAAAGTCAAGCGAGCAAATGCATGAGGAAATTTTGGCTAAAGCTAAAGAAAATGCCGAAAAAGGTGCCAGTGCCAATACTCACCGGACATTAGCAGACATGCAGGTTGAGCCGGAAAAAACACATTGGTGGCAACGGTTTCTCGATATGTAGGTATAGAAGAAACGACTTTTAGTTAAAAGCCGTTTTTATAATATTTAAATTTTGCAAACTTAGCTTAAAATTTATGTTTAATGGCTGCTTTTAAGTTACAGTAGGTAAGTATAAATCGATTGGAATGATTTGGTTGAAAAAAATTAAAAAACGCTACTTATTTGCGGTATTAATTGCAGCTATAGGCTTGATTCTAACAGCTTGTACCTATTTTGCGACAGATATTTATTCTAAAAATGATGTGGCTGTAATTACCGATACTAAGATTAAGGATACTTTAGAAGAAAAAAGTACGGATGTTTATGGCAATAAAGATGAAACCAGAAAGCAGGTCCTTCATTTAAAAGTCTTGTCAGGTAAGTTTAAGGGTCAAACCTATAAAACTATTAATATGTATTACCCCTCGCAATTAGTTACACAAAAATTTCGCGCGGGTCAAAGAGTGCTGGTCAATGTTAAACATGGTGAACCGGTTATTCAAGATCCCAAACGAGACTGGGTTTTGGTTTTAGCTTTGACTGTAATGTCAACGCTGATGGTCGCAGTTGCCGGTAAAAAATCATTTAACTTAATCGCGTCAATGATACTCAGCTGGATAATTTTTTATATTGTTATCATGCTGGATATCAAACTTAACGGTTCTTATATTGTCCTGCTGTTTGGTTTGGCTGATATTGTTTTTTCATTCTTTAGTTTATTGGTTGTTCAAGGCTTTAACCGTAAAATGCTGGCAACGTGGCTGGCAACAATTCTAGGTACTTTTGTTTCTTTTGCACTGTGCTACTTGATTATGCGCCTGACTGGTGAATCGGAGATCAAATACGAAACGGGAGATTATGCCACCCAAGATCCTCGCGGCATCTTTTTAGCACAAACCTTGCTAGGCATTTTAGGGGCTGTAATGGATGAAGCTACTGATATTATTTCCAGTCTTTATGAATTAATTCAGACTAAAGCCGATTTAACTGCTAAGCAATTAATTAAAAGTGGACGTACTATGGGTCAGGAAATCATGGGACCTCTGATTAATGTTTTGGTGTTAATCTTTATGTCTGAAGAATTGCCAATGACAATTATCTATTTGCGCGATAATAACAGTTTGCGTTCCACCTTTGGTTTTACTCTTTCACTTGGTGTCACGCAGAGTATTATCTCAGCGATTGGTATAGTTTTAACAGTTGTCTTTGCCACTGGCTGCAGTCTGCTGTTTTTAGAAGAAAAAAAGCGGAAAGCGGGGACTGAAGAATGAGTACATTAACGGCCTTACTGATCGTGCTAGCAATCTTAATGACGATTGTAGGTGGAGAAACGGGAATTCGCAGTTTCTTTAGCGTTTTGATCAACACTTTATTATTAATCTTAGTAGCCATCTTGATTTCTTGGGGTATCAACATTCCTCTTTTGATTTTGATTTTTGTTCCTTTAAAATTGGTAACTATTATTTTCTTAGGCACGCATGATTATCAGGTTGCTAAAAATTCATTTTATTCTTCTCTAGTTGTTTGTTTAGCAGCCAGCTTGATCATTCTGGGTTTTGAATGGCTGGCGCAAGCTGCCGGACTTGGACCAGAAGCTGGTGAAATTTTGGTTGGCTTGTCGCAAATGCCGGGATTAAGTTATCCCTTAATTGCAGTAGCAGTTGCTATCTTTTCCACACTTGGCGCAGTGGCTGAAGCTGCTGTATCAATGAGCTCCGGTTTGCTTGAAATCAAAAAGCATAATCCAGCAATTTCATATGAAGATCTGAAAGCTAGTGGAGCAAAAATCGGTAATGACGTCCTGGGCACAGCAATGAATACCATTTTGTTTGGAATGTTTGGCAGCTTCCTTTCATTATTTTTATGGTATATTCGTTTGAATTACACTTTAGGCGAAGTACTAAATGAAAAAATGTTTGTTAATGAAGCTTTAATTATAATGTATTCTTTAATTGGTGTATTATTAACAGTACCATTAGCAACAACATTTTTAACAAAAAACATGGTAAAAGTGGGGGAGAAAAATGAAAGTAAATGATTTAACATTAACTAATTTTAACCAGCGCAAGTTCAACGTGCACACATACACTTTGGGGTCAATTGGCGAGCTGGTAACACCAAAACACCCCCTGGCAATTGTCGTTCCCGGAGGCAGCTTCGATCATTTATCCCAAAGAGAAAGTGAACCTGTAGCGCTGGCTTTCAATAACTATGGTTTTAACAGCGTGGTCATGGAATATAACCTCGTGCAAGACGAAGGTGACATTTATCCTGATGCCGGGCTTGATGTCTTAACTACTGTTAAGTACTTTCGCAATCATGCACCAGAATATCAGATTGATCCCAACAAAATAGTCACGATTGGCTTTTCCGCTGGTGGTCACGTAACTAGTTTTGCCAACAGCATGGCTAATTCTTCAAAGTATCAGAAAGAGTTTGGCTTTAAGAGTGAAGAAGTTTTGCCAAATAAAACTATTTTGGGTTATCCTTTAATTAACTTGACCAAAATTGGCTTTGATATCCCAGAAGATGAGCAGGATAAAGTTCCGCAAGATGAATTTATCAAGGATAGTTCTTTAGGCGTAACCACTAATACGCCAGCAACATTTATTTTTCATGCCTGGGATGACCCGGTGGTTCTTGTCACTAATACGTTTGAGTATGCAGCAGCTTTACATGATAATAAAGTTCCATGTGAAGTTCATATTTTCAATCGTGGTGGTCACGGTTTTTCTTTAGCACGAAAAGATATGGTAGTTAAAGGCAGGGAATGGCAAGAAAATCCGCACGCTGCCCATTGGTTTGAACTGGCACAGGAATGGTTAACAAGTGAATGGCAATAAAAGGGAGTACAGATTCTGTACTTCTTTTTATTCGGATTTAGAAGTTTTAATTATAAAATTATAATAA
The DNA here is from genome assembly GCF_946477725.1 of uncultured Lactobacillus sp. Classification (GTDB taxonomy): domain Bacteria; phylum Bacillota; class Bacilli; order Lactobacillales; family Lactobacillaceae; genus Lactobacillus. Next base: position 96,275 of record NZ_CAMKZC010000001.1, read on the forward strand.
TACTCATATTAGAAATAAAAAATTTAAATTATTTTAAGCAAAGGCCTTGCATTTATTTCCAGAGGGTATATAATACCGGTATTTAAATCGAAAGAAAGGACATGATTTTTTGAAGCTAACGAAGATAAAAATTTTAACGGCAGTTAATGGCTTACTAACTCTAAGCAGTCTAATCATGTTATTCTTTGGATTATGCAATCAAGTTAATGAGTCAAAGAATCTGCTAGAAGAAGAGCAAGCAATTTCGCTGGACAATAATAATATGATTATTTTGGCGGCTGTAGTTGCTTTAATGGTCTTCGGCTATGCATTCTTTGCTACTTGGTTAAAAGGTGAACCCGCAAAAGTTCATTTATTAAGACACAGAGCATAAGATGATTAGAAAAACTGAGCTGTACTTCAATGGTTGAGGTACAGCTCATTTTTTTTTACGAAAATAATTTAGACTATCTTTTTTGATTTCCTTTTTATATAGAGTTGCTTGTTTAACTAAACATATTTATGATGGGAATAAGTATCAAAAAGCCAGTAATAAAGGAAGGTATTATTGATAATGTGTACAATAAAAGATGAAGTTTATGATCCGTTTTTACCTACTTTACTAATTTCTCTACATGAGGAGTATGTAAAAGAAATTTTAACGGGACAAAAAATAATTGAGTACCGTAAGAGTTTTTTTAAGGACAGTTTTCAAGCCTTTGTTTATACTACCGGCAGTAATGGCGGGATACAACTATTTGTCAAATGTGCACCTTTGATTCGCAGCCATGCTGCTACTTTAGCTCAGATAGGTCAAGAAATTCAAAAAGATGATTATGGAGAAATTTACGACTATTTTATGCCTAAAGACGATGGCTGCATTATCCCAATTCTAAAATCATGTGTTGTTAAAAAAATATCTCTCAAGCAGTTGCGAGCAGTTATGGCTGAAATTGTTGTTCCACAAAAATATTTGTTCTTAGATCGACCTGATAAAAAGGACTTGCTCGACTTTTTATTAAAACAGAAATACGATAACTTAATCATTAATAAATGGGATGAACGGTATGCAAAAATTAGGCAAATAGTTGAAGAGAATAAGTAACTGTAAAAGAAATTGTTTCAAACAAAAACGCAACCTAACAATTAGTTAGGCTGCGTTTCTTAATGGGATATTTGTATTAAAGAGGTATCTTCTAATACCAGTGATGTGTTAGCCAGAAATTCTTGGCATTAACCCATGAACCATAACGACCGTAAACATATCTGTCAGCGGTTCTTTCTTGGTTCTTCTTAGAATAATTACCTTTTAGGTAAGCAATGTTTAATTGGTATTTGCCATAACAAACACCATTACGTGCGTAATAATTGCCACCCGATTCACGCATTGCAATCCATTTCTTGGCTGCACGTTCTGCTTTTGACATCTTACGAGCGGCTTGTACTGTTTGTGTACATGAATTATTATTAGTAGTTTCCAAAGCAGTGACAAAACTAAACGATAGCGCCAGTGCTGTAATTAACTTAAGTATTAAGCTTTTACTATTCTTCAATATCTTCAATCCCCACAATTAACTGTCTTAATTCTATGGATAATAATACACAGTCAATGTGTCATTGTTGTTACAGAAATAACACGCAACTCTTACAAAATTTTTGAAAAATTTAATAATTCTACTAGTTTTGAAAAAATTTATCTTAATAAAGCCAATTATTACTTCCTTGAATGTTTTAATGTCATTTTTATTTATGTCTGTTAAAATTGGTAGTAATTAATATTTTAGGAGGTAAATATGGCTGCTAAACATTTTTATGAAACTTTTCATCCAGAACACTATGATTTATTCATAGACATCAATCGGGAGCAGAAAAGTATTAATGGTACTTCGACAATTACCGGTGAAGCAATTGAGGACACTATTTTAATTAATCAGAAATATATGAAGATTGCTTCAGTAACAAGTGAAGGCAAAAAAGTACCGTTCACTGTCAATGACGAAAAAGAAGCAATTGAAATCGAACTAGGCCAAACTGGCAAGGTAAAGGTTGAGATTAAGTATTCGGCACCGCTGACCGATTCTATGATGGGAATTTATCCGTCATACTATCAAGTTGATGGTGTTCAAAAACAGATTATCGGTACTCAATTTGAAACAACAGCTGCACGTCAGGCTTTCCCATGTGTTGATGAACCGGAAGCCAAAGCTACTTTTTCTTTAGCACTTAAGTATGATGAGCATGAAGGTGAAACTACGATTGCCAACATGCCGGAAGTTAAAGTTGAAGATGGCGTGCACTACTTCGAACAAACCGTTAGAATGTCCAGCTACTTGATTGCCTTTGCCTTTGGTGAATTACAATCAAAGCTTACCGAAACCAAAGACGGCGTTCAAGTGGGAGTTTTTGCGACTAAAGCACATCAAACTAAGGAATTAGACTTTGCTTTGGATATCGCAAAACGGGCAATCGAATTTTACGAAGAATTTTACCAAACTAAGTATCCACTACCGCATTCTTGGCAATTAGCGCTGCCTGACTTTTCTGCCGGAGCAATGGAAAACTGGGGACTAGTCACATACCGTGAAGTCGCAATTTTGCTTGATCCTGATAATGCAACTCCGTACCAAAAAGCTTATGTGGCAACTGTTATCACTCACGAATTGGCGCACCAATGGTTTGGCGATTTAGTTACTATGAAGTGGTGGGACGATTTGTGGCTCAATGAAAGTTTTGCCAACATGATGGAATATGTTTCAGTTGATGCTTTAGAGCCAGGCTGGCATGTTTGGGATAATCTTTACCAAATTTCGGAAGTACCAGCAGCTTTAAAACGTGATGCCACTGATGGTGTCCAATCCGTTCACGTTGATGTGGAACATCCAGCTGATATTGATTCAATTTTTGATAGTGCAATTGTTTACGCTAAAGGTTCAAGGATGCTGGTTATGGTACGGGCACTCTTAGGAGATGATGCTTTGCGTAAGGGACTTAAGTATTACTTTGAGCAACACCATTATGGTAACGCTACGGGTGATGACTTATGGAACGCCCTTTCAACTGCTACTGATTTAGATATTGGCAAGATCATGCATACTTGGCTTGATCAACCGGGTTACCCAGTAGTTTCTGCCAAAGTAAACTCAGCTGGTCACTTGATTTTGAGCCAAAAGCAATTCTTCATTGGTGAAGGCAAAGATGTTGGACGTAAGTGGGCTATTCCATTGAATGCGAACTTTAAGGCGCCACAAATTATGTCTGAAAGAGAACTGGATCTAGGAGATTATCAAGAGTTGCGCAGTGCTGCCGGTCACGCTTTACGTGTAAATGTAGGCAATAGTTCGCACTTCATTGTTAATTATGATGAAACCTTAATGAATGATATTATGGCTGAATTTACTAAGTTGAAGCCGGTTGATCAATTACAATTACTGCAAGACTTGGGACTTTTAGCAGAAAGTAAACAAATTTCATACGCTGAGATTGTCCCGTTACTGCCAAAATTTGCGCATTCTAAGTCATATATTGTCATTAGTGCGTTATCTTCCAGTGTTCGTTCATTGCGTAAATTTGTTACTCCGAATTCACCTGCAGAAAAAGATTTAAAGGCATTCGTTAATAAATTGACTCAAAAGCAAGTCGAACGGTTGGGCTGGCAGGCACAAGCTTCCGATACAGACGATGACAAGAGAATTCGCCCATTAGAAATAGCTTTGTCGTTGTATACCGATAATTCTGCTGTGATAAAAGATGGTCACCAAATTTTTACTGAACACAAGCAAAACTTAAACGAAATTGATGCTTCGGTTCGACCATATGTTTTAATGAATGAAGTTAAAAACTATAATAAAGCGGGTCTAGTTGATCGTTTGCTGAAAGAATATCAAGCTGCCATCGATCCTAACTATAAGGACGATCTTACTGATGGTATTACTAGCACTAAAGATCCCGCTGAAATCAAGGAACTTATTGAGAATTTTGAAAATGCTGCAGTCGTTAAGCCTCAAGATTTGCGTTCTTGGTTTGCGAATGTCTTGGCCAATCCAAAAGGCGAACAATTTGCTTGGGACTGGTTACGGGACCAATGGTCATGGCTGGAAAAAACAGTCGGTGGTGATATGGAATTTACCACTTATATTACTGTGGCTTCAAACATTTTCCATACTGAAAAGAGACTGGAAGAATTCAAAGAATTCTTTGAACCAAAGGTTGATCAGCCGGGTCTTGGGCGTGAAATCAGAATGGATACTAAGAATATTGAGTCCAAGGTTGACTTGATTAATGCTGAAAAGGATGCTGTCAATCAAGCTGTTAAGGAAACTTTATAAGTAAAATTGTTTTATATTTAATATCATATTAATAAGTGTTAAAAAAGAAGCTGGTAAATGAATGTTTAAAAACATAATTTACCAGCTTTTTTATGCTTATATTGATATGTTAATTTCATAAAAGTAAGACTTTAAAATATGGTGCTCTCAATTTAGAGTAAGTGAAGTGCTCCAGAATAGTTGGATAGGTAATCTAATTATTGGAGCATTTTTTTACGACAAAATGTTTATACCAACTATATTCTTTACCAGTCGAATTATAATTAATCTTTGTGAAAAATTAGTTTAATTCTAAGAAGGCTAAGTTAAAGTCATTGGTACTAAAAGCAAAAACAAATGTCATGCATAAATTTATTAATTTTTGTAATTAATTATAAATACTGACTAACAATATTTTCAATTAAATTAATAGTATTGCCATAAAAATAGTTTAGGCTTGTGTTCTCAGAATCGGGCACACCACTGCCACTTTCTACGACAAAGGCTAAGTCACCTATATTGGCATAAGTGCTGTGTGGTGTAGCAGTAATGGTAATAATGTCACCGCCATCCTTCTTACAACCTGCAATTTTGATCAAACCATTTTTATTTTCTCCAGATTGTGAGAACGTAATCAAAGTATGAGGCGATTGATCAGATACAATTGAGATTTCAACGCCATCCAGGTCTACACCATAAATTTTTTTAAGTAATAGTTTGCGGTAAGTGTAATTAACTAAAATCTTGCAAAAGCCCTCACCAAATAAATAAGTTCTTTTTTCCAGCTTAATTTTATTGAAGAAATCAACAACTAATTCAGCGCTTAAATTACAGTGAACAAATGGCAGGTTGGCAAAGGTCTTTAGCGGCTGAGTTTTGTAACGAGAGGAAAGGAAAAAGATAAATTCTTTAAAGTTAGCAAAACCAGCCCGCTTGACTAGTCTGCTGACTGAAGCAGTTGACAGATAATTTTTCTTAGCTATGTAGCGAATGTCTAAACTGTCATTGTTAATGATTGAATCAACAATTGATTCAATCACTTTAATATCTTGATGACGCAAATGATTGTTAGGGAACAAACGGTCAATTTGAAAGATTTTTGTCATTTAACACACTACCTTGAAAATATTTTCCCATTTTGAAAATCACACCATAATTTGTGTGTTTTGTTGTTATTGCTCTTTCATTATACTATATTAACTTTGTTGAAAGAAAGCGTTTTAAATAATTTGAAAGGTGTGTGTGAATGAAACAAGTTGTTATTAATGCCGATGATTTTGGCTATTCACTGGCCGTAAATCGAGGAGTTATTAAAGCGTATAAAGATGGGATGGTTTCTTCTACAACACTCATGGCAAATATGCCAGGGTGTATAGAAGCAATCAAGTTAGCAAATGAAAACAAGGACTTAGGAGTTGGCTGTCACCTTAACATCACAACGGGTAAACCCATGACGGATGCCAAAACACTGGTTGATGAGAATGGCGAATTTTACCATTTGGCCGGTTATAAAGAGCATCGTAGTGAAATGGATCCCGAAGAAATTTACCATGAGTGGTGCGCGCAAGTCGATTTCTTGTTAAGTAAGGGAGTAAAGCTAACTCATTTAGATAGTCACCACCATGTTCATTCTTTTTCTGAGAACTTGAATCTTACCCAGCGCATTTCTGATAAGTATCAGTTACCGGTTAGAAATTGTTACGGTATTGAAGAACAAGTTAAGTTGTCTTATCAAAGAGGAATTGCTGGTTTTGACGATCTGATGAATTACTCGCATATTCGCAATTTGGATAAATCTTATCATGCAGATCAAGAACAATGTTTAACAGAAATACAAGCTGTTCTTGACCGTCTGCAAGATAACCAAATAACTGAGTTTATGGTTCATCCTGCATTTGTAGACGAAACACTTTACTTTAATTCTTCATTTAATGTGCCTCGAATCAAAGAGGTGACAATCCTCTGTGATTCGGCTTTTAAAAAGAAGTTGCAGGAAAATCAGGTAAAGGTAATTCCTTATCCCAAATCTTAAATAAAAATGTAAGGAGGCAAAATTATGAAGGGTAAGTTTATGAAGTCCGCGAATGTTTTTTCACGGGCAATAATTCAACCCGTTATGTTTATGGCCGTAACTGGTATTATCTTATCAGTTTGTGCCATTTTAAAGCTAGACTTAATGCCGACCATTTTGAAAGATACTGGTAATTTTATTTACAATATCCTGTCAAGTGGTATGATCGGGCAATTAAGTTGTATTTTCTGTGTAGGTATCGCTACAGCTTTGGCTAAACCTAAATATAAAACTGATGCCGCAATTTTAGGTATCGTTACTTATTTAATCTTTTTGTTCGCTAACAATTCATGGCTGCAATTAACCCATCGTTTGGCAAAGCCAAATTCTCAAGGACTATTTGGTACTGGTCAAAACATGGTTTTCGGTATCCAAGTCACTGATATGGGAGTTTTTCTCGGAATTATTTTAGGAATCCTAGTGGGCTGGATGGTAAATAAATGGGGAAATATTAAGCTCCATAAATATTTATCACCATATGCAGGAACAAAATCCGTTTACATTATTTTAGTATTTGTCACAATTCTGTTTGCAATTGCTATTACTTATGTTTGGCCTGCAGTTAACTGGGTTATTGAAAATATTGTTAAGGTAATGTCAACTACGGGCTCCATTGGGTTCTTCTTCTATGGCTTTTTAAACCGCATGCTTTTACCAGTTGGACTGCACCACTTCTTATGGATGCCTTTGTTCTACACTCCACTTGGTGGTACTGCCAGAATTGCCGGCAAGCTGTACACTGGTGCGTTTAACATTTGGTTAGCTGAGCTAGGCAACCCTAGTCATATTACTGCAATGCACCAATCCATTGGTTATCTGTCTAATTTTGGTTCAATTTCGTTACCTATCGGTATTGCTTTTGCTTTCTGGAAGATGTCAGAACCAAAGAATAGGCAAAAAGTTGCGGCTATTTTAATTCCAACTGTTACTACTGCCTTCTTAGCAGGTGTTACTGAGCCTTTGGAATTTATGTTCCTGTTCTTATCACCATTACTATGGCTAGCTCACTCAGTTGTTTACGGGATTAGTCTATTTTTGACAAATATAGTTGGTATCGATATTCAGTTTGATACCGGTATTAATATGATTATTAACAGTTTTGCCTTTCCAGCAAGGCTGGGACACCAGTATCTCATCCCAATAATGTTTGTTGTCACCGGTTTACTTGAATATTTTGTCTTCGTCTTTATGATCAAACGCTTCAACATTCCAACTATTGGACGTGCTAACGCTGACGAATCACTCCTTAATGGTGCAGAAAGTGAAGATGAATCTGTCGAGCAGGCAGAAGAAGAACTTGCTCAAACTGGCAGTGGAGCAGAATCTGCAGACACTGCAAAATTTGATAATCAAACTAAAAATATTGTAGCTGGTCTAGGTGGTCCAGAAAACATCGATGAAATGATTAATTGTTATACTCGACTTCGCGTTGACGTTAAAGATACAAACAAATTAGATATGGATCTGTTAAAACACAAGACAGGTACTAAAGGCGTAATGCAAGATGGTAATAATATCCAAATAGTATTTGGAGTTGATGTAGAAAGTATTCATGATAAAGTTGATGAATATCTTGATTATTTGAAAAAACACCCATCAGAAAGTGGAAAGTAATTTAGGAGGATTATTGAAATGGCAAATAAATTTGTAATCATTGGTGGCGGATCAACCCAATCACCAAGTATCTTGGAGGTTTTACGTCAACGTTCTGCTGACTTAGATATGAACCAGCTAGTTCTTTATGATATTGATGAAGAAAGAGTGTCTCTTTTAGGGCAGTACACCAAAATGTATTACGAAGAAACAGGCTCACCGGTTCATGTTTCTTACACGACTAACCTAGAAGAAGCTCTACAAGATGCAAACTTTTTATTCATGCAGATTCGTCCGGGTCTAAACAAACAACGGGCTATTGATGAAAAAATTTGTATTCGCAATGGCGTTATTGGTCAGGAAACTTGTGGACTTGGCGGCTTTTCTTTTGCAATGAGGGTAATACCGGATATTATCGCTATCATTAAGAAGGTTAAGCAGATTTGTCCTGATGCATGGATTTTAAATTACACTAACCCAGAAGCAATTTTGTCAGAGGCAATTTACCGAGAATTTCCTGAAGCAAAGGTAATTTGTATCTGTGACATGCCAATTTCAATTGAAGGTGCAATTGCACAATACTTTCATAAAGATTTAAAAGATATTACTTTCAAATATTTTGGCATGAACCACTTCGGCTGGTGGACATCAATGATTGATGAGAACGGTCAGGACTTATTGCCACAACTGCGTGAGGACGTCCAGTCTGGCAAGATTGATACCCTTGCTCAATGGAATGACGAAACTCTTGATGACCAGTATTGGATTGATACATACAAGCGCATGATTACCATTTTCAAGCGTTTTCCTGAATATTTCCCTAACTGCTACTTGCAGTACTATTTGATGCCTGATGTAATGATGGCTGAATCTGATGTTAACTTCACACGTGGTGACTGGGTAATGCAGGGACGTGAAAAGAGAATCTTCACAGAATGTCGGCGCGTTTTAAAAGCCGGCACAGCTAAAGGCTCTTCACTTAATTCTGGTGTTCACGGTAACTATATCGTTGATATTGCTAACGCAATTATCCATAATACCCGCGAACGTTTCACCGTTAACCAAAAGAACAATGGTGCCATATCTAATTTTGATCCAGATGCCGTAGTGGAAGTTCCAGCATATATTGGTAGCATGGGTGCAGAAACCATTAGCATTGGTAAGATCCCAACTTTTCATAAAGGACTAATGGAACTGCAAAAAGCTTACGAAAAACGGACAGTTGACGCAGCATTATCTGGCTCATATCAAGTTGCCTTAGAAGCAGTTGTCCTTAATAAGACCATACCAGATTACCATGTAGGTAAAAAGGTTTTGGATGAGTTATATGAGGCTAACAAACAATACTGGCCGGAATTGCATTAAAAATATCACTACTAAAGATATCTCACTACTAAAAAGATTAGCTTTAACTGTAGTTATTGCTAGTCTTTTTTGTGAGTAATCAATTTTTTTACAGAAAAAAGACTAACTTTCACTTCAAAGTTAGTCTTTTAGTATATTATTTGACTTATTTGATTAAGATTTAGTCATATACAATAACTGGCTCATGTTTACTTACATTGTGCCAGACCTGCTTAATTTCTCTGGGCTTAATATTAACGCAGCCGTGTGAGCCACCTCTTAAATAGGCTTTTTTACTCCAGTCACCGCGCCAGCCAGCGTCGTGAAATCCGCAACCAGTCAAGGTAAACGGCATCCAGTAACTAACAGGTGAAGCGTATTTAGAGCCATCGTTGTTGCGCCCACGCAGTACCGCATGGCGTTGCTTATAGTGAATATACCAGACTCCTTGAGGCGTACGGTTATTCTTATTACCGTCCTTTGTCCCGGTAACAACATCGTTAAGGTGAACAACCATCTTGCCTTTGCGCACAATCCACATTTCCTGCTTTTGCAGAGAAACTACAATATAGTCATCACCTATGCCATGATTATTTAAGCCGTAGCCTAAACCATAAGTGCTGTAGCCAAGACCATAAATATAATTTTTGCCGTCCAGATTTTTAGTTCCATTCAAAAATGCCTGCTCAATAGCTGTTTGTGCTCTTTTGACATGCACGCCCCAGCCATAGCTTTGGTTTTTAACACTAATTTTCTTTCCTGCAACTTTATTGCCTTTTGGAACCGCAAAACTATAGCTTTGATGAATTGTTGAAACATCCTGGTCAATTTTATTAAGCTTTGCCGTTAAGCTTTCACTGTTAAGAAAAGTGTACTTGCCTTTTCTATAAATTGCCTGGTTAATTAACTTTTGTGCTTTGAGTTTATAAACTTTGCCTGCAACATGGTAATTAACTACTGCGTGACTCATCGTTTGCATTTTTTTGTTAGCGGCATCCAGATCAGTATTGCGGTATTCATAGCTTTGCTTATTGGGCATAGTTGTATGTTGCTTTTTAAAATAAGCGGCAACTTCCTGCTTCTTAATAGTTTTGCTGCTAGGATCATATTCAAGTGCAACTTTACCATTTTCCAGTGAAACCATATTATTCGCTTTCCGATTGATTTTGGCAGTTGCTTTATTAATTGTTAAGTTTCCAACTTCTACGCCATAAATGTTAACATTAGGGTTAAAATGATTTGTAGCGAATGCTTTAGCCTGCTTTTGCGCTTCGACGTGATTGTTATACAACACCACGCCAAATACAACTGCTAAAATCAGAACTATTCCGATAATAATTAAAAGCAAGTTATTGCGGTTATTGTATTTTTTTAAATTTCTTTTTGATTGCATAAGTTCTACCACCGTTGGAATTTTCAAAAAAATAATTGCGGTTACAGTTTACCATCTATTGCGGCCCTAGTAAAATGCAAGATTTAAGAATGTTTTTGGGAGGGATTGCTCAATGGAAAATGACCCATTAGTGTTTGATGTTAACATAGCTAAAGAAAAGCCTAATTCTTATCATAAAGTTAAAAATAATTCTGGCTGTCCCTTTTGTGATGTGGCGGGTTTGACCCATATCTTAAAAAAACAGGGTGGGATGATTTGGCTTGATAATAAATACCATACGTTACGTGATACGGTTCAGACTGTTTTGATTGAGTCTAATAAGCATCAAGGAGATATTACCACTTATTCGCTTGATTATAATCGTTCTTTGATGCGTTTTTCATTATCATGCTTTAAGCAGATGAATGATTCACACCAGTTCAGATCGGTTTTATGGTATAAAAATTATGGCGAAAATTCTGGTGGCTCTCTTGCACACCCCCACATGCAAATAGTGGGTCTGGAAAAGATGGATGGTTATAAATATATTCAACCCAATAATTTTGAGGGTATAAGTCTTTTTAATAAAGATGGGGTTGAGGTTAATGTGAGCACGCATCCAATTCAGGGCTACATTGAACTCGATTTTAATCTTCTTGATGAAAACAGTATTGACGAATGGTCCGACTGGATTCAAAGCGGAGCAAAGTATATGCTAAAAGTTTTATCAAAAGGGCGTAATAACTCCTATAACTTGTTTTTCTATCCGCGCTTTGATCGGGGCATTAGTGCTAAATTAATCTTACGTTATACGGCATCACCGTATTTTGTCGGTTATAAGCTCTCACAGGTAGACAACAAGGAGAAACTGGTCACTGAAGCCGAAAATTTTAAGCGCTTTTTTGAGTCTGGGTCAGTTTTAGAGAAAGGATTTAAAATATAGCTTTTACTGAATTAATTATTATTAAAACTAATACTTAGCAGAGATAATATTTGCGACAAATAATTCTAAGCAATATAATAGCAAGGTGTTTTTTTAAGGAGGACTTAGATGCGTAGAAAAGAAACAAAAAACCTGGCTATTACTGCTATATTTGTCGCAATCTTTTTATTGCAAACTCTCATACCCAATATTGGTTACATTCGCATACTACCAACTTTGCCTGCTGTAACGACTATTCCATTGACTGTTGCCATATATTCTTTGCTTATGGGGCCAATTGCTGGGACTTTCTTTGGCATTTTCTGGGGCATTGCCCGCATGGTGCAGGCGTATACTCAGCCTGGCGATATTGTCAGCTTAATGCTCTTTCAAAACTTTGCGATTGCGGTAATTCCTAGTGTTTTAGCTGGTCTTTTCCCGGGACTGATTGGGAAACTAACTGCTAAAAAGAAAAATAGCATTAAAGAATTAAGCTACACATTTGCAGGTGCAGTGACTTCTTTAACTAACACAGCTTTTGTAATCTTGTTAACCAGTTTGGTTTTCATGGGCAACTCTGCCAAACTGCTAGGCCATTTGGGCAGCTTCACTCAGGGGACGCCTTTAATTACAGCGTTAATAATTGCTTTAGGTTTGAACGGCCTGGTTGAGGCAGTATTTACTGCAATTGTGACACCAATTATTGTGACACCGCTCAATAAGGTGTTACGCAGAGTAGGCTAAAAGAACAGTAGTGTTTTTAAGAAAAACTTAATATTCTTAATTGACCGTTAAAAATAAGGAAAAAGTATTCAGATAAGTCTTTCTAAATTGGAAAGGCTTATTTTTTTATTGACATTCTTGCTTTCTTACATTAGTGTATTAGATAAATAGTACACAAGTATTACAACGAGGATTTTGCAAATGACTGAAATTTTACGAGTAGATCAAGTTACTAAAACATACGGCAAGCGGGGCGAAAAGCAGTACCAGGCTTTAAAGGGAGTTAATTTTGCGGTCAATTCAGGCGAATTTGTAGCGATTATGGGTGCTTCTGGTTCTGGTAAAACGACTTTGCTCAATATCTTGTCGACTTTAGACAAGCCAACTTCAGGCAACGTTTTTATTAACCACCAAGACAACAGTACTTTGAACGCTAACCAGTTGGCAGATTTTAGAAGTCAACAAATCGGCTTTATTTTTCAGGACTTTAATTTGCTGGAAAATTTAACTAATCGGGAAAATATTGCCTTGCCTTTAAGTTTAAGAGGGATAGCTCCCAGAAAAATTGATCCCTTAGTTGATAAAATTGCGACTAGGCTGGGAATTAAAGAGATATTGCCTAAATATCCTGCTGAAGTATCTGGTGGGCAAAAGCAGAGAGTGGCGGCAGCCAGGGCGCTGGTGCATGAACCGGCAATTTTGCTTGCGGACGAGCCGACGGGGGCCTTGGATTCAAAGAGCGCGCGTGAATTGCTTTTTACTATGGCTGATTTGAATCAAAACGACGGTATCACCACTCTCATGGTTACGCACGATCCGTTTGCTGCCAGCTTTGCCAGTCGCATTTTATTTATTAAAGACGGCCAAATTGGTGAACAAATGCTGAAAAACGGGCAGTCGAGGCAGGAATTTTATCATCTGTTAATTGATCACTTAGATACTGATGAATAAGGAGAACAAAAATGATTTGGAAGTTGTCCTTAACGGGAATCAAGAGTCGCTTTAAAGATTACGCGGTTTTGTTTTCCGGCTTGGTTGTTGCCAGCATGATTTTTTACATGTTCCTCACAATCACTATTAATCCCACCTTTATTAAAAATGATATTGCAGCACCAAGTAATTATGTCCGTTTCACCTTTGGCTTTGGTATTGTCTTGCTGGTAATCATTACTGCTATTTATTTGGTTTATGCTAATTCTTTTTTATTGAGCATGCGCAAACACGATTATGGCATGTACATGATGCTGGGAGCTAAAAGCACTAAAATCGGGGCACTAATTTTTCTGGAAACTCTGATAACCGGTATTTTGGCCACAATAGTGGGTATTCTGCTGGGTTTTGGTCTAACAGCCATTGTATCGCAGCTGCTGATATCTCGTTTAGGCTTGACGGTAAAACATTTTGCCGTTATTTTACCCAATGCCATTATCTGGACGATTATCTTCTTCATTCTCATCTTCTTATTTGGCGCTTTGAAAAATGTCCGTAAATTAACCAAGACACCGGTGATTGAACTTTTGCGCGACAACCAAAAGCCGGTCGCATTCAAGCGTCAGCCAGTTTTGCACTGGATTCAAGGAATACTGGGGCTGGTGCTCTTAGCTGTAGGCTACTTTATTTTGGGTCTTCCCGGTGGCGCTATTTTATTCATTATTCCAGCAGCACTGGTAACGATAGTTGCCGGCTCATATTTCACTTTTAATGCCTTTTTCAGTGCGCTGATTGGGTTCTTGCTCAACCGCAGAAACTTTTCTTATCATGGCATTCGGATTTTTACCTTAGGCCAATTGAAGTTTCGGCTGCATGATTATACGCGGATTTTAACCGTGGTTTCACTGCTTTTTGCCTTGGCGCTTGGAGCTATCACTGTGGGACTTAATTTCAGTACCCTCAGTGAGCAGCTTAAAGGCAATTTCTACTATGACACCACTATTATCAGTGATTCACCCAAAGTAACGCAGGCTGAAAATAAACTGACCATCACCCGTCAGCAAACTTATCATTATAAGGAACAGGGCAAGTATTTATACTTTAACCGCAGTGAATTTACAAATAATCCAGTTAAAAACGTCAAGTTTTACATGAAAAATGGTCAACCTGCCTACAAGACGATCAACTTGCCTACTAAAAAATTAGATGTGCCAGCAACGTATGCCAACAATGCTTTTGGCGCTATGGTTCCTGATGGTATTGCTAAAATTATTCGTTTGGTTTCACCTAAAAATTGGGCACAGAAAAAAGGGCAGAATAAATTTGTCAGTTTCGTAAATGTAAAAAACTTCGATCAAGATTACTCCACCATTTTAAAATTGCAAAAACAACAGTTAAAAGAAAATTCTGCTTATGAGTATATATATACTTCGAGCAAGGCTGGCAGTTACCAGTTAATTAAGAATTTCAGCAGCGGGTTTGAATTTATGGGTTTCTTTTTAGGGATCGCCTTTCTAACCATGCTGGCTTCGACCTTAATGTTTAAGGTGTTAAGTGGTGCTGCCAATGACAAGGTGCGCTACCAAATGTTATTTGAAATTGGCACAAGGGTAAAGATATTGCGTCAATCTATCAGAAATGAGATTGGAGTTCTGTTTCTTCTGCCCGGTATATTAGGCGTGATCGACGTTCTCTTTGGCTTAAGATTATTTAAACTGCTCTTACCGCACCCCTACCAGAACTTGTGGATTCCCTTTACGATTTTTATCGTGCTTTATCTGATTTATTACTTATTAACGGTGAAATTATATGAAAAAATCGTGCTTGCACATGAATAAAATTGGGGCGGTAATTAATACAAGTTTGTTTTTAGTAAAAGAAAAGGAGCAGTAATGATTTGGAAACTGTCCGTGACGGGTATTAAGAATAGGCTGAAAGACTATCTGGTGTTGTTTTCAGGCTTGATTGTTGCCAGCATGATTTTCTACATGTTTTTGTCAATTGCTACTAACCCTGTGTTTATTAGTAAGGATGTTTATGGTAGAGAAGCATACCTGAATTATATTTTTACCTTTGGTATTATTCTGCTAGTGATCATTACCTCGGTTTATCTTGTTTATGCCAATTCATTTTTGCTGAGCATGCGTAAGCATGACTATGGCATGTATATGATGCTCGGGGCCAAAAGCACGCGCATTGGCTTACTGATTTTTTCTGAAACTCTGTTAACTGGTTTCTTGGCTGTGTTGTTGGGAATAACACTGGGGCTTGGGTTGACCACAATAGTTACCAAGGTACTGGTAGGTAAACTAGGGCTGGAAATTACTCACTATAAGGCAATATTGCCGAGTGCGATAATAGGAACATTGCTTTTCTTTGTTATTATCTTTCTCTTAGGTGCACTGGGCAATATGCGCAAGCTTACTCGTACCTCCGTAATCGACCTGTTACATGAAGATCAAACTCCAATTAATCTAAATCATCATCCGATTTTGCGGGGAATTGAAGCAATTTGCGGTGTACTTTTGCTAGCGGTCGGTTACTATGTAATGACTTTACCTACTAACTATATTTATCTTCTTATTCCCACCGCGTTAGTAACAATTATTGTCGGTTCTTTCTTTGTCTTTAATGGCGTCTTCACGGCTATTATTAATTATTTACTTAATAAAAAATCTTTTTCATATCGTGGCATTAATGAATTTACTCTGGGCCAATTAAAATTTCGCTTGCAAAGTTACACCAAGGTATTAACTATGATTTCAATTCTGTTTGCCTTGGCTTTAGGTGCAATTACCGTGGGACTTAATTTTGGTTCCATGAAGGATGAAGCGCAAAAAGGGATTTATTATGATGCTACAATTATCAGTCAGACGCCGGCAGTTAAAAAAGCAGAAGCCAAGTTAACTATTACTAATAAGCAAACATATCATTACAAAGAAAAGGGGATGCACCTCTACTTTAACCGCGCGGAATTTAACAAGCAGCCGTTGAAAGAAATGGCAGTTTATTTTCATGACAATCAAGACAATTCCCCCACTTATAAAGTAAAAACGCTGGCTACTGCTAAACTGGATAAACCGCAAACAACGGAAAACAGTATTTTTAGCCAAATGGTGCCAAATGGTCTTCCTAAGAAGATACATCTAGTTTCACCAAAAAGGTGGCTGAGTATTGATGGTCAGGAAAAATTTGTCAGTTATATTAATGTGAAAGACTTTGTCCACGATTTTCCGGTGATCAATCAAATTCAAAAGCAGCAATTGAGGGAAAATCGTGACTACAAAGATACTTACCTTAATTCAAAGCCATACTATTATAGTAATGTGCTCGGCTTTACCAGTGCGTTTGAATTTATGGGCTTTTTCTTAGGAATAGCATTTCTGACTATGCTGGCTTCGACGTTAATGTTTAAAGTTTTAAGTGGTGCCGCTAGTGACAAGGTGCGCTACCAGATGCTACATGAAATTGGTGCTAGACCACGATTATTGCGCAGTTCAGTCAGAAAAGAGATTGGTACTTTGTTCACCATGCCTGCTATTTTAGGCATAGTCGATGTTTTGTGTGGTTTACAACTGTTTCGTTCGTTGCTGAAGGCACCTTACCATAATATTTGGATTCCATTCACAATTTTTATTGTTCTCTATTTAGGATACTATTTGTTAACAGTTACTCTATATGAAAAAATTGTGCTGAAAACTGAATAATTTTAAAGTGAGGTATCAAAGCTGGACTAATATATTTTAATAATTATTTTGTTAAGGCTTGACGCCATTCAATCGGCGCCAAGCCTTTTAGTCTGCTCTTGATTCTTTTATTGATGTAATACCTAATGCAATCAAACGAACGGTTGCTATGGCGGATTGAATTTTTGGTTGCTATCGCTTTAGAAAAAAAGATTTTTGCAGAGTGATATCCGCTATGATTATACAACTACATCAAAAACACCCAGAGAACTGCTTTACGATGAGTAAACCAACTGAAAAATATTTTTTCTTTGCGGAGTTGCGACCCAAGCTTTCTTTTAAAAAACAAAAAAGGCTAACCAGTTGGACGGAATTGACACTAACAAAAACCCATTATTCAAAAAATAATGTTTTAAAAATTAATTATTAAAATATGTTCAAGAAAACAGTTAACTCATTTAAAACATGGTAGCGCTAACTATAATTAAGTTAAAAGGTGGTCTACTTGAAGGAGCTAACCAGAAAGTTTGGTGATCTTGATGCAAAGATTAAAGAACATGCGCATTGGACTGGTAGAACTTTGTGCGACCCTCATTATTAGCAGTCTGATGATCATAGCTGGTATTATTTTAGGCTTGGATTTAGCGTCCTTAATTATTAAATTATTTAACGGTTTGATAAAACCGGATATGCCGAATTTTAACGTCATTATTAGTTTTCTGAGGATAAATTCGGGCATGCAAGTCGTTATGTTACTGGCAGCCTTAATAATGTTGGGCGGTATTGTAATAACTTTGAGGTTAACCAGATCCACTTTAAGTAATCTAGCTGAAAAAGAAGATGCACCTGCAATTTTTCAAAAACATTCAGGGCTAAAAATAATTGAAGTAGTTTTAGGGTTGACGGCAGTAGTTGCAGGCTACTTTATGTTAAATCTACCTAGTCAAAGCCTGTTTGACACTGTATTGCCGGCATTTATCACAATTGTGTCAGGTACTTATTTGCTTTGCCACTCGTTATTAAGCTTGGTGCCAGCAAATTGGTTTGCCAAAATTAATTTAACTAAAGGAAAAACGCAGCAGGGACTCCATCATTATGCCAGCGTTTTTACTATCATTTCCTTACTTTTCGCCTTGACTATGGGCGCTCTCGCTTTAAGTCATGACTTTAATGCTTTTCCCCAAGATATTAAAAGGGGCATATATTATGATGGGGTAATTGTCAGCAACACCGCTAATATTAAAAACGATGTTGCTCAACTAAAAATTAAAAAGCAGCAAACTTACCATTACAAAGAAACAAAAGGGCACTTTTATTTTGTTCGTAATGAACTGGCAGAAAATCCAATTAAGTATGTCAAAAATACCGGCAGAAGCAATTTTCAAGTCAAAGCTATCAAGTTAGACCAATTGAATAAAAATTCTCTAGCAGGTGAAAGTTTCCGCGAACTCGTTCCTAATAGCAGTCAAAAAAATAAAACAATTGCACTTTGTTCAACTGCAGAATTAAATAAGGTTAAAGGTAAAACTAAATATCTGACTTTGGTGCAGCTAAACAGTTTCGATAGAGATTGGCCATTTTTACTAAAAATTGAACATAAACGGGCTCAAAGTAATCTTGCCTATAGTCACCTCTATAGCAACTCTAAGGCGGCTACTTATCAGCTGATTTTAGGGATGAGTAAAGAAATGAAGATCTTGGGCTATTCAGTGGCATTTGTGTTTGGCGTAAGTCTGATTACTGTTTTAATGATAGTAGTAAAAGCTGCTAAAAGAGAACAGAAGTTAGCGAATGAGAGGCTGGCTCAAAGAGCATGGCAGAGCAAAACAGGACTTTTATTCTTTATTCCCGCAATATTTGGTGTCTTTGATGTTTTGTTTGGCTTAAAATTTTTTGATCAGGTTTTGCCAACAGCATATTATAAAGTTTGGCTACCAATAGTATTGATGTTACTAGTTTATTTTGTTATTTATCTGATAACAGTGATGCGGCATCACAAAGCTGAGTTTTAAAAATTTAGGCAATGGAAAAGCACGCTAAAGAGCGTGCTTTTTTCAGCGTCTTTAATTAATGAAAGATAATGCCCAAAATCAGCCCAAAGACTTGCATTAACTGAAACCAAAACAAATTTTGCGGAGCCAAGTCAAAAGTTGTGGGCACTCTGTGCTTGATATTATCTTCGTCAACCCAAAAAGCCATATCCTTGGTCTGCTTTTGTCTGAATGCCTGCACGTTTTTGTATAACTTAGGTAAAGTTACAAAAATTAATAGTTGCCAAATGGGTAAAAAGCGAAATATGACA
Source organism: uncultured Lactobacillus sp. (assembly GCF_946477725.1). Lineage (GTDB taxonomy): Bacteria > Bacillota > Bacilli > Lactobacillales > Lactobacillaceae > Lactobacillus. Next base: position 115,501 of record NZ_CAMKZC010000001.1, read on the forward strand.
CTGATAGCGACTATTGCAAATGGAGCCAAGGTTAAAAAGCTAAATAAGTTTAAGGAATTCTGAACTCCAATGTATGAAGGTAGGGTGTGACGGCCATTAGCCAAGTCCTGCTTCAAATCGCAGGTATTGTCCGCCAGCATCGTTGCTGCGTTAAAGAAAGCTTGTGGTAAAGCTACCCAAAAAATTAATAACAGATTGGCCAAGTTACCTCCAATTATAAAGTGAGGCCAGTCAAAGTTTAAATAGGCTAATTGGGTTACTGGTGAATTGATGTAAACGGCTAAGAACATAATCCCCAGTCCTTCGAATAAACCGGCAAGAATTTCTCCTAATGGTACTCTTGAAAAAGGAATCGGACCATAGGTATAAAATACGGCGACAAAAAGTCCGGGGGCACCGATTAGTAAAATAAAGAGATTAGTTCGGACAGTTAGCCAAATGCCTAAGACCGCCGCAATTAAAAGCAGGCTAAGCATAACCGCCATTGCAGTTGCTGGTGATAAATTACGCTTACCAATTAAATTGTGTTCTTTTTGATAGTCCCGGCTTTTGGCTAAGCGATAATCTTGGACATTGTTAAAGCCAGTAACAAATAAAGCGATTGCTCCTTGAGCAATTAAATATATTAAAGAATTCTGCCAACTAAAAGTATGAAAATAAAAATAAGCAAACAGTATTCCTAATAAATACGGCATTAAACTGTTTAATTTGGTATTAAGCCGCACCAGTTCAAAAAAATCAGTTATTGTGAAATGACTGTACTTCGTTTTAGCTTCCATTGCGTTTCCCTTTCAGAACATCATTTAACAGAGAAAAGTTAATTACTAGTTTTTAAGTTTTGCAAGTCGGTAACCATTACCTGAAAACAATTTGAATTTATTTTTCAAGCCGGAAGTAATATATACTCTTTTCTTTTTGGTGATAAATATTGCTTCTACACCAGGTTTATGCTCTACATAGTCGTAGCCTTTTTTCAAGCCGCGATTAAATACAGCAGTTGAAAGACCATCGCCAGTGGTTGACCGCTTGGCAATAATTGTGACACTTAACAAGTTGTTTTGACAAGGATAACCCGTTTTAGGATTCATTAAGTGGCTATAAACTTTATTACCGACTTTGAGGTATCGTTCATAAATACCTGATGTTACTGCAGTTGCATTCTTTTGCGGTAAAGAGCCGATGGCATCACCACGCGCAGCGCTGGGATCCTGAATACCTACCGTCCAGTTACTGTTATTCGTAGGAGAATTGCCCAGAACATAAACGTTTCCGCCTAAATCAATAATCGCGCTGGTCACACCATTTTTTTGTAAAACTTTCATGACTTCATCAGAAATAAATCCTTTGGCCATGCCACCTAAATCGAGCATCATTTTCTTTTTCTTTAAGAAAACGGTGCGTTTTTGGTCGTTAAAAACCACATTATGGTAATTAACTAATGGTAGCCGTTTTTTGATGGTATTTGCCTTAGGTTTATGGGCATCGGGGAAACCTATTCGCCATAAGCTGGTAATTGGTCCAATTGTTAAGTCGAATGTACCAGCAGAAATTTTGCTGTAATGATAGGCGTCTTTACACATACGGTAAATAGTAGGGGTAACTTTGACCGGTTTAATTCCAGCATATCTGTTAATTTTATCTATTTCACTGCCTTTTTGATTAACGGTAGTTTCAGTGGCTAACTGTTTAATGCGCTTAAAACCCGCTTTTAAGGCTTTTTGCTGATGTTTATTGTAAATTTTAATGGTGCAAACTGTTCCCATTAGAAATTGAGTATCTGAAGTAGGGGTAGTGGTAACAGCGGTTTTGGCCGGCGTTGTGTCTTTACTCTGAGTTGAGCAAGCTGTCAGGTTGAAGCTTGCTAATAGTGATACGAGTATCAGCAAAAACTTGTTTGTTTGCTTCTTCATATAATTTATTTCTCCTAATAAAAAAGAGCGGCTAAATGTCACTCTTTTTGTGATTAACTAATTATCTTTTTATTCCTGGTAAACGATATTGTCAACCTTGATAGTTCCGCTTTTACCTTTTTGAGCGGCATTAATTAGTTGTTCAGCATAAGCAATAAATGAGTAGGAAGACTCTGTTGCTCCGGAAACAGCTTGTACTTTTTCGGTGTTGCCCTTAGCTTTGATGAATTCCTTTTGTAATTTTGGAATGTATTCTTTAGGGCCAATCTTGTTAACCTTCTTCATTTGCTTTTCATAAGAAGCATTTTTGGTCTTGGAAACGCCCTTGTTGTTTACTTGGTCGTAAGTAAAGTCACTGATTTTACCGTTTTTAACTACCATAGTTAAAACTTGGCGATAACCGTGACTATAGTTCTTTTCAGCCAGTTTATACGTACCATCTTTCATCTTCTTATTGTTATTGATGTGAATGGTAGCTGTATCACCTTTTTGTGCAGCCTGAGTCAGCTGGTTGACATAATTCTTTAAAGTGGTGCTGGAACTGGTGGCTCCAGAAACAACTTGAATAGCGCTAGAATTAGCACCATTTGCGGCAAATGATTTTTGTAGTTGTGGAATGTATTCCTTAGGACCAATCTTTGCTTGAGAATACTTCTTCATTTGTGATTCGTATTTAGCATCCTTAGCCTTGGACTTGCCGCTCTTGTCTACATTATCGTAACTGGTATCAGTAACTTTACCATTTTTAACGGTCATAGATACTTTAACACGGTAACCGTTGAAATAGTTGTCTTCTACCAATTTGTAAACACCGTCTTGCAGTTTACCACCGGCAATCTGCTTAGGAGTTTTCTTTTTCTCAACTTTGCTTACCTTTGGCTTAGAATCGCTTGAAGAACTTTTCTTAGCTGTTGTTGAACAAGCACTTAATAAAAGTGTAGAGAGTGCCAGAATGGCAGTACTATATATTAAATTATTCTTTTTCATAATATCTCCCTCAGTAATAATAAAAGATTATAACATTGTGTACGTGTTCACTTACTATAATTATAAGATAGAGCTCTACTTTGTGCAACTACAAAATATGAAAGCGGAAACTTATAATGATAGCAATTAAATCGTATAAGTAAAATATTACGAACATAGTTTGTGAAAGTGACCACTTTACCATAGTCCAAAACACTAGTATAATATAATATAACTAGTATATTCGCATTAAGGAGTGTTAAAAGTGGCTGAAACAAATATTGTAGTTATTGGCGGCGGCTATGGTGGTCTGTATACGACTAAGCACCTTGCCAAGAAATTAAAAAAGCGGCATGATATCAAAATCACGCTGATTGATAAAAATCCTTATATGACTATGATGACTTCACTTCATGAAGTTGCGGCTAACAGGGTAGAAGCCAAAAGTTTGAAATATGATCTGCAACGTTTATTTTCGCGGAGAAAAAATGTTGATGTTGTAACTGACAATGTTACCAAAATTGATCAATCTGCCAAAAAAGTTATTGGCGATAACGGCAGTTATCCCTACGATTATGTCATATTAGCTATTGGTTCGCAGCCTAATGACTTTAATACTCCTGGTGTTAAAGAAAACGGCTTTGTTTTAGGCAATCTGGACGATGCAGAGCAATTACGTGACCACATTGATCTGATGGTTCATTTAGGTTCTAAAGAACGCGATCCTGAAAAGCGGGCACAGTATCTTAACTTTGTCGTTGTTGGTACCGGGTTTACTGGCACTGAAATGGCCGGAGAATTGAATTCTTGGCGTGGTGATTTAGCTAAAAAATATAACCTGCAAAAAGATGATATCAAGATAACCATGATGGAAATGGCACCAACGGTTATGAATATGCTTGATCGTTCTGATGCTGATAAGGCAGAAAAATATCTCTTAAAACAAGGTGTGGAAATTAAAGTCAATACTGGCGTTGTTGGAGTTCATGAAAATTATATTGATCTTAAAGATGGTTCAACATATCCGACCAGAACTTTAATTTGGACTGCTGGTGTTAAAGCTGTTGATACTGCTAAAAACTTTGGTTTTGAGACTGGCAGAGCCGGCAGAATTATAGTTAATGAATATTCCCAAATTCCAACCGATCCCCATGTTTACGTCATAGGAGATGTTGCTCTTTATGATGCTAACGGTAGCGGCCGTGGTGAACCACAAGTGGTTCAGGGAGCTGAATCTGCTGGTAAGTGTGCTCTAAGAAATATTTTGAGTCAGATTAACGGCGGTGAACCCGTTAAGTTTAAAGGCACCTATTCAGGATTTATGGTTTCTTTAGGGCCTGCTTGGGGTGTGGCCTCTCTTGTTAATACTTTTCATCTGAGCGGCTTTTTCGCAATCTTAATGAAAGACATAGTGGACATGATTTACTTTATGGAAATCTATTCTGGTCACTATCTCTTCCATTATATTATGGATGAATGGTTCAGAATTAAGCGCCCAACTTTATGGCGCGGTAATCTTAACCGGTATGGCAATGTCTTATGGACTGTACCTTTGAGAATTTACTTAGGCTTAATGTGGTTAGTAGACTGCTGGTATAAAGTTCAAGGCAGTGGTTCTTGGTTTACCAACAAATTGCAACTGCATTTTCCATGGCTTGTGCAAGCTGCAACCAGTGGCGCTTCACAAAAAGCTGCCGCTACTACAGCAGCAAGTGGCAAGGCAGCGACTTCTGCTGCTCCTGCACTATTTTCCCTAAACTATGACTATGGTCACTCACCAATGGCTGTTTTTGATAAAATGCCAAACTGGGTACAATCAATGACTAAAGTCATGATTCCTAACAAGGATGCGGCATTAGTTGCTCAAAAGACAATGACGTGTTTGGAAATTGCATTAGGAATTATGCTGGTTTTAGGATTATGCACCTGGTTTGCCGGTGGCATGAGCGCAATTTTTGTAGCTATTTTCTGTTTATCAGGAATGAACTATTGGGTAAATGTTTGGATGATATTTGCGGCAATAGCAGTTATGAACGGCTCTGGTAGAGCATTTGGTCTGGACATGTGGTTTGTTCCGTGGCTAGAAAAGAAGCTTACTAAGCTGAGATATGGTGTCTTGAAGCCAATTTATCATGTCGATAAAAACGGAGTAAAGAACTAACAATGGTAACTCTAAAAAGTCCTATGGTTTTATCTGTAAGACTTTTTTAGTTTTAATTGTTAGTGAGGTAATACATGAAAATTTTAAAGAAGCTTAAACTTGGTGATTTTTTAATAATAGTAGTTTTATTAATCATTAGTTTTACTCCTTTTTATATGTTGCACAATCAGGAAAAAGCTGACGATCAAATTATAGGAATCGTCAAAGTTAATAATCGTGAAGTGAAAAGACTTTCTTTGGCTAAAGATCAGAAATGGCATTATCAAAAAAATGGTAGAATTAATATTGTACAAATAAAAAAGCACAAGATTCGGGTAATTGATGCCAATTGTAAGGATCAAGTATGTGTTAAAGAAGGCTGGAAAAGCGAAAGCGGGGATACAATAGTCTGTCTGCCACATAAATTTTTAATTGAGCTAAAAAATAAAAATCAAATTGACGATAATAAATAGATTTAAATATTATGACTGAAACAAATAATTATTTACGCACATATGTGTTTACAGGAATTCTATGCTCACAAGGAATTATTCTTAGTGTTGTTGAGCAAATGTTTCCTTCGCCCTTTTTCTTTGCACCTGGTGCCAGGCTTGGTTTAACTAATATTATAACGATGATCGCATTAATGATTTTACCTTTTAATAATTGTATTTTACTGACATTTTTGCGCCTGGTACTAACTGCTCTGATGACAGGAGGTACTGGTACCTTTTTATTTGCTGCAGCAGGGTCATTTTTAAGTCTGTTTTTAATGAAATTATTTTTACCGCTGGTTCCCAGATTTATCAGCATAATGGGGGTATCAATTCTTGGCGGCGTATGTCATAATTTTGGTCAATTATTAATTGCAGTGCTGCTAGCACATAGTAAATATATTTTATTGTATTTGCCTTTATTGACAGTATTCGGAATTCTTTCTGGAACAATAGTTGGTCTTGTCAGCAGCTACTTATTGCATTATGTTGATGCATTGAGTTTTATCAAAGGAATAATTAATAAAGGTAATTAACATGTCAAGGCTAGAAAAAGAGTTACAGCAAGTCCAAAATACAATTCAAAAAAATATCCGGAGGCCAAAAGGTAAACTGGGAGAAGCAGTTAGATATGCATTTTCTAAGCCTGGCAAGCAATTACGTCCTAGTTTTGTTTTATTATTTGGAGAAATGGGTGAAAGCAACAGGGAACAGAAATTAATTAATATTGCCGGTTCGATTGAAATACTGCACAATGCCACTCTAATTCATGATGATATCATTGATAATTCAAATGTTAGAAGGGGCAGGGCATCGGTTCAGGCTAAATATGGTAAAACTATAGCATTATATGCCGGAGACTTCTTATTTGCTTTGTCATTACAACTGCTAAGTGAAAACACTTCAAAGATAACGAACTTGCGTGCAAACGGCAGCACTATGCAAAAAATACTTGCAGGTGAAACCACTCAGTTTGGTAATGAATATGATATTACAATTACGGAAGAAGAATATCTTGAACAAATTCGGGGCAAAACGGCTAGTTTGTTTGGTTATGCCTGCTATATTGGAGCACTCGAAGGGGGACTTAGTAAAAGACTGGCCAGAAGTGCTCAGCAAGTAGGTGTGCTATTTGGTCAGGCATTTCAACTGCGGGATGATATATTAGATTACACCGCTTCTACTGCTGAATTAAAAAAGCCGGTATTATCAGATGTAGTTAACGGTGTTTATACTGGGCCGCTAATTTTTGCACTGAAAAAAGATTCTTCTGGTAAATTGAAAGATTTAGTGAAGAAGGGTAAGAAACTGAATTCTGCTCAATTGGAGCAAATTGACCTTCTGGTGAGTGAATTAGGTGGAATTAGGCATGCACAAGATTTAGCAAATGACTTTACAAATAGCGCATTGGCGCTACTTGAGAAAAACTTTGCCGAGTATCCTGGATATGAAAAGGTCGCTGATATTGTCCGTAAAATGCTTACCAGAAATTGTTAATTATAAAAAAAGAGGTTGACTTAATGTTTGCTATGACCTCCAAATTAGGAGTCAAAACAGTTCAACCTCTTTTATTTTGATGAAAATATTTAAAAGTTAGCTAAATTAATTGTTAATTTTAGATCTATGCCTTTTTAGGTTTACGAGTGAAACCAAATATGACTTGTAAAATCACCAGAGCGCAGTAAGCCAGCAGCATGTAAACCAAAAGGCTAATGTCTGCTCTAGTGGAAGCAAACCAGTACCACTGATTCCCTTCAGTACTATAGATTAAATCAGCCAGACCTATTAAAGCTAGAATCAAAACATTAATAATTGCAAAAATCCATAAGTTGCCATTTTCATGTTTAGCAACATATATAATCGACCAGGCTGCTGACCATATTCCCCAAAGACCGGTAGCAGCAATTATAATCCAGTAAAAAACCGTAGCAAACATATTTATGCCTCCTCAATAATTCTATTTTACCATAAAGCTCACAAAATCACATGTTTATTTGGCACTATTTATGATGGTGATTAATCAACAATTTTTTCTAAGAATAAATTTAATAGAAAAGTCTTAAAGCTTTGCTAAAAATAATTGTAAATTTATCTTGACATGCTAATGTTCTTTTTTTATAATTCTAAGTATTAAATTAAATTTTGGGAGGTGATTTTAATGAAAGCTAAATATTTAAATATGCGAAGTAATGCTGAAAATATTATTGCCCAAAATTTAATTGCCTTGTTGTTGTCGCGTAGGACTTAGCTTGAATAGATTACTTCTAGTGATTTTACATGTTGAGCCCTTGTTTGCGTCTAATGAATGGGGCTTGACTAATAACTAATTTAAGCCTCATTCATTAAGTGAATGAGGTTTTTGGTTACCAAGCTATTTATAAGGAGAAAATGATGAATAAATTTTCAAAGAGAATGTTGCGTGTCCTGACGTTGGGAATGGCTGGCTTAGCGTTAGCAGGCTGTTCAGTAGCAAAAAGCGGGGGAGGCAAGGGTACACACCAAGATAAAGATACAGTCAAGGTCGGGATTAATATTGAGTTGTCTGGTACTGCTGCCGGCTACGGCAGTGCCGAAAAACAAGGTATAGTTCTAGCTGCCTCCGAAATTAATAAGGCTGGTGGAATTAACGTCAACGGGCATAAAAAGAAGCTTAAGTTGCTTATCCGTGATAACAAGTCCTCAATTGCTACTTCGGCTTCAGTCGCTGCACAATTGGTAACCAAGGATAAAGTGGCTGCAGTTGTAGGGCCAGCTACTACTAACTGCGGTACGGCAGAAATTCCTAATGTTACCAAGGCTTCTGTTCCCTGCGTTAGTCCATCCGCAACTGATCCAAACTACACTAAACAGAAGGACGGCAAAGTGCAACCTTATGCCTTCAGAGCCTGCTTCCAAGATACATTCCAAGGAAAGAGCGCAGCTAAGTTCGTCGACAATAAGCTGAAAGCCAAACGGGTAGCTGTCTATGCTGATAACTCAAGTGATTATGGTACAGGTTTAGCTAAAGCCTTCAAGGAAACTTATAAAGGCAAGATTGTGGACAGTCAAACATATTCTGCCGGTGATAAAGACTTCAACGCTGTTTTAACTTCATTTAAATCTAAGAAGATCGATGCTATTTATGTACCCGGCTATTACACAGAGCTGGGTTTGATCATAAAGCAAGCACGTCAGATGGGTCTTAAAGCTCCAATCGTTGGCGGTGACGGCATGTGTGATCCTAAATTAGTTCAAATAGCAGGTGCTAAAAATGCAACTAATATTTATTACACAACGCCATTTTCAACTAATGTAGCTGCTAAAAACCCAGATTCAAAAGCTGCTAAGTTTATCAAAGCATATAGAGCTCGTTACCATTCAGAAGCGCCAACGTTTTCAGCTTTAGCTTATGATGCAGTTTATTTAGTAAAAGCGGCGATTGAGCAACAAAAATCTGATGATTCCGTTAAAGTTGCTGCAGGTCTGGCTAAGATAAAAGACTTTGATGGTGTTACCGGTAGAATTACCATGGATAAGTTCCATAATCCTGAAATGCCAATCGCTATTGAAAAATTGACTAATGGTAAAGTAAGCGACTCATTTCGTGTTGAGTAAATAAAAATAAAAGGAGTGCTTAAATTTGCAAACAGTTTTACAGCAAATCATTAATGCCTTGTCACTGGGATCAATTTATGCCTTGCTGGCATTAGGCTACAGCATGGTTTATGGCATTATTAACTTAATTAACTTTGCTCATGGCGATATTTATATGTTAGGTGCATTCTTTGCCTACTATGTGATTAATGCTTGGCATTTTAACTTTATTACAGCACTGCTTTCTGCAATGATTATTGGTGCAGTTTCCGGTGTAGTGATTGAATATTTTGCTTATCGACCACTACGTAAATCACCTCGAATAGCAGTATTGATTACGGCTATTGGCGTTTCGTTCTTACTGGAAAATGGTATGTCATATTTTGTAGGTTCAAATGCTCGCAGTTTTCCGCAAGTAATTGAACAGGTTAATTACAATATTGGTGGGGTACAGATTTCAAACGTTCAAATTTTGATTTTGGCTACTGCTTTGATTTTAATGGTTTCATTACAATTGATTATTCAAAAAACTAAGATGGGGCGGGCGATGCGGGCAGTTTCTGTCGATCCTGCTGCAGCTGAATTAGTTGGTGTTAATGTTAATCATACAATATCATTTACCTTCGCTTTAGGTTCTGCCTTAGCTGGTGCTGCAGGTATTTTAATTGGAATGTATTATAACCAAATTGATCCTTTAATGGGAATGACGCCTGGTATTAAGGCGTTTGTGGCTGCCGTTTTAGGTGGAATTGGTTCAGTACCTGGAGCATCTCTTGGTGGCTTCTTAATCGGAATTTTAGAGACATTTTTCCAGTCAATTGGCTTGTCGGCATATAAAGATGCAGTCGTTTATCTGGTATTAATAGTTATTTTGCTTTTCTTACCTGCTGGCATTTTTGGCAAAAATACTAAAGAGAAGGTGTAGGTGGCAAAATGAAATCGAATTGGAAATACATTTTGTCGTGGCTGTTATTAATGGTAGGCGGATTTTACCTAATCAATGCGCTGATAATGGTTGGCGTCATAGATGATTTTATTGAAAACATGCTGGTCACGATTGGAATAAATATTATCTTAGCAACTGGCTTGAACCTGATTATCGGCTTCAGTGGTCAATTTTCTCTTGGTCATGCAGGTTTTATGGCAATAGGAGCATACGCTACTGCAATTATTACTCAGCGTATGAGTAGTGAAGCTGGCTTTTTAATCTCAATGCTCGTAGGTGTGCTGATAGCCATTGTAATTGCTGCGGTTATTGGTACGGCTACCTTCATTCGCTTAAAGGGTGACTATTTAGCAATCGCAACTCTAGGAGCAGCTGAAATTATCCGCAATGTCATTAATAATTTGAAAATTACTGGTGGAGCAGCCGGATTGTACAATATTCCGCAATTATGTTCATGGCCTACTGTTTATATCTTGGTTTGTGTAACTACAATTATCTTGACGAATTTTATTCGTTCGAAAAATGGTCGAGCAATTAAGGCTGTGCGGGAAGATGAAATAGCTGCTGAAGCAATGGGTATTAATACTACCAAATGGAAATTAGCTGCTTTTGTCTTAGGAGGCGCGACAGCTGCAATTGCCGGCAGTCTCCATGCTTCATTCTTACAAACAATCTCACCTTCAAACTTTGGCATTATGGAATCAATCTCTATATTAGTTATTGTTGTTTTGGGTGGTGTTGGCAGTATGACTGGCACATTTGTAGCAGCAATCGTTTTAGGAGTTTTAGACACCGTTTTACAAAGCTTTGGTGCATTAAGAATGGTGATCTATGCTATAGTTTTAATACTAATCATGATTTTCAAGCCATCGGGACTTTTAGGTAATTGGGAATTCTCCCTTAAAAATTTAACCCGCCATTTCGGTAAAAAGGAAAGGAGCTAGATATGCCACACTTATTAGATGTTGACCACGTAGTGCGAAAATTTGGTGGGTTGACTGCCGTTAATGATGTTTCACTCCATCTGGACAAGCACGAACTAGTTGCCTTGATTGGACCTAATGGTGCCGGTAAAACCACACTATTTAATTTGCTAACCGGTATGGTGCAAGTTACTAGCGGAAAGATTAATTTACAAGTTGATGATCAAAACTATGATTTAACCCATAAAAGTGCAGTTCAAATAGCAGATTTAGGACTGTCCCGTACATTTCAAAATATTCGCTTATTTAAAGACTTAACAGTAATGGATAATGTTTTAACTGCAATGACAAATGAATATAAGGAAAACTTTTTAACAACAGTTTTTCGCTTACCGAGTTTCTATAAAACCGAAAAGGAAATGAGGGCAGCCGCACAAAAATTACTGGCAATTTTTGATTTGACAGAGAATGAGCAAACTCTAGCCAAAAACTTGCCCTATGGAACGCAAAGACGTCTAGAGATAGTTCGGGCATTAGCAACACATCCGCAGATTCTTTTCTTGGATGAACCGGCGGCGGGGATGAACCCTGAAGAAACGGCAGATTTAACTAATCTTATTAAGTATATTCAAAAAGAATTTCAAATCACGGTTTTGCTAATTGAACACGATATGTCTTTGGTCATGAACCTGGCGGAAAGGATCTACGTACTTGATCAAGGTGAAATACTGGCTACCGGATCACCTGAAGAAATCAAAGCAAATCCTAAAGTTATAGAAGCATATCTAGGAGAGGGTGATGACTAGATGGCAATGTTAGAAGTTCGTGACCTGTCTGTAAATTATGGTGTTATTCAGGCTGTCAAGAATGTCAGCTTTGAAATTAACCAGGGTGAAATTGTAACCCTGATTGGTGCAAATGGTGCCGGTAAATCAACTATTGTTAAAACCATTTCTGGTTTACTTAAACCTAAAAGCGGTCAAATTTTTTACCTTGGAAAAGAAATAGATCATAAAAGTGCACCACAAATTGTGAGTACAGGCATTTCACAAGTAGCTGAGGGTCGTCATATCTTTGCTGGCATGACTGTAATGGAAAACCTGCAAATGGGTGCATTTTTACAAAAAAATCATGACGAAGTTTCTAAGACGTATAAAGAGATTTTTGAACGTTTCCCAATTTTGCAAAAAAGACGAAGTCAGGATGCTGCCACTTTATCTGGTGGTGAACAGCAAATGTTGGCAATGGGGCGTGCCTTAATGGCTAAGCCTAAATTGTTACTACTTGATGAGCCTTCAATGGGTTTATCACCCTTATATATTCAAGAAATTTTTAAAATTATTAAAGAACTAAACGAAAAAGGTACGACTATTTTGTTAATTGAACAAAATGCTAAACAAGCATTGTCAATTGCAGATCGGGGCTATGTGTTGGCTACCGGTGTAGTGCAATTAAGTGGTACCGGTCAAGAACTATTAGCTAACCCAGAGGTGCAGAAAGTATACTTTGGTGGCTAGTACATAATAAAACTGTTGTAATGACTGTGAGAGTAATTCATTATTAAGTCACACGTTCAAACGCATAAAGTTTACTTAAAATTCTGAGGAGGTAATTTTGATGACAACGAAATATTTAAACAAACAAAACAATATTAATATCTTTCAAACTCAGAATTTAGTTGCCTTGTTGTTGGAGCGCAGGACTTAACGTGTATGAATTACATGATGTAATTTAAAAGCAGTTAAGCCCTAGTTTGCGTGTCAATGATTGGGGTTTAACTAATTAATAATTTAAGCCTCATTCATTGAATTGAATGAGGTTTTTTGTTGGCATTTTAATTAATTTTAGAGAGTAAAGGAACTAAAAGATGGATAATATTAGTGGTATTAAAAAAATAATGAGTGTTGTTGTTACTGGTGTGGCAGCTTTCATGCTGGCAGGCTGTACTGTAGCAAAAAGTAGTGGTAATACTGGTACTAAACAGGATAATAAAACTGTCAAGATTGGCGTTAACATGGAATTGTCTGGAGCTGCAGCTGGTTATGGCAATGCTCAAAAGCAGGGAATTGAACTAGCCGTTAGTGAAATTAATAAAAAAGGCGGCATTGACGTTAACGGTCAAAAGAAGAAAATTAAGCTCATTGTGCGTGATAATAAAACAGCAATTGCCACGTCTGCTTCTGTTGCAGCCCAACTAACTAATAAAGATAAAGTTGCGGCAATCGTGGGACCGGCCACCACCAATGCGGGTACAGCCGAAATACCAAATATTACTAAAGCAAAAGTGCCAAGTGTCAGTCCTTCAGCGACGGATCCGAATTACACTTTACAAAAGAATGGCAAAGTACAGCCATTTGTTTTTAGAGCATGCTACCAAAATAACTTTCAAGGTAGCAGTGCTGCCAAGTTTGTAATGAATAACGTTAAAGCAAAAAGAGTAGCCGTTTACAGTGATAACTCAAGTGATTACGGCAATGGTCTGGCTAAAGCATTTAAGAAAGCATATAAAGGTAAAATTGTTGATAGTCAAACTTTTTCAGAAGGTGACAAGGACTTTAACGCTGTTTTAACTTCGTTTAAAGCAAAGAAGGTTGATGCTATTTATGTTCCTGGTTATTACACTGAAGTGGGTTTAATCATTAAACAAGCACGTCAAATCGGAATTAAAGTGCCAATTATTGGCAGCGATGGCATGGCTGATCCGAAACTGGCTCAGATAGCTGGAGCTAAAAACGCAAGCAGAATCTACTACACAACACCATTTTCAACTCAAGTAGCTGCTAAAGATCCGACAGCTTCTAAATTTATGCAGAATTTTAAGAAGCGTTACCATGAAGAAGCACCAACCTTTTCAGCTTTAGCTTATGATGCTGTATATATGATCAAAGAAGCAATCGAAAATGAAAAATCTGATGATTCAGCCAGAATTGCTAAAGGGTTAAGCAATATCCAAAACTTTACTGGTGTAACTGGCAAAATTAATGTTGATAAAAATCATAATCCTGAAAAGCCACTGGCAGTAGAGGAATTAGTTAATGGTAAAGTAGGAAAAACTTTTAAAACTGAATAATTTTGTTGAAAAAATAATAAAAGGCTCACTGATGTGAACCTTTTTGTTTTTAAAATATTAACCCTATGGAAATTAGTAATTCAGACTTAAAACCTGGTATTTTCAATAATCGTATAATCTCGTTGATCGTATCGGTTGCGACTAATCGAATATTCAATGGGCTTACCATTGGTTAGCCAAACTATTTGTTCTAGTTCAAGCATAGGGTCATCTTTTTTGGCGGCCAGATATTTCTGATCATATTCATCAGATTTGGTAGCCTTGATTTTGCGATACGCATGACCAAATTTTAGCTTTAATTTTTGGTGGATGTAGTTATATATGGATGAATGCAAAATATCAGTATTTAAGTTGGGAACTAAATTGACGGGCATATAAGTATGCTCAATGACAAGAGGATTATTATCTACAAGTCTTAGGCGAATGATATTATAAACCGGTTCAGAGCTAGTCAAATTAAGGTTTTTTTGAATTTGCTTATTAGGGAAACCAACAGAGAACTTAATAATTTTACTTTTAATATCATCTGTTTTCATCAATTCCATTAAGCCGGTAAATACATTGGCCGGGGAATCAATTTTGCTGCGAATAGGGATAGCACTCGATACAAAAGTGCCTAAACCAGACTGCTTATAAATTATCCCTTTTCTCTCTAAGCCGTCTAAAGCTTTTTTGACGGTTAATCGACTAACTCCTAGTTCATTAGCTAATGTTTGTTGATTAGGTAACAAGTCCCCAGGTTGATAGGTGCCAGCTTTAATTCTACTAACAATAGTTTGGACAACTCCTAAATATTTTGCCTTTGCCATTTTTTAGTCACCACTATTCTGCTAAATTTTTTGGATTTTTATTATAAAAAAGATGTCACATATAAGTTTAGCATTATTTGTGACATCTTTTTACTTATTTATTTGATACTTGTTCTTGTTCTTGCATTAATAACATTTTATCGTACTTCTTTGCAAACGGCCAATAGACGGCTGTCGAAATTAATAATGTGCAGGCCTGCCAAATTGCCATTTTCCACCCGCCTATTAAGAATCCGGAAATAATTGCCGGTGTTGTCCACGGTGCGGCTACTCCGTTAAGAGGAGGTACAATTCCCAGTTTGATTACGAAATATGTTGAAGCTGCCACTATTACTGGCGTTAAGAAAAATGGCACTGCCAGCATAGGATTCATCACGATAGGTATACCAAACAAAAATGGTTCATTAATGTTAAAAATACCAGGAACTAGTTCCAGTTTACCAATTGATTTTAGTTGTTCTGATCGTGCTGCTACTAAACAGAATACGATCAAGCCGATTGTTATTCCTGAACCGGTCAGATTAATGAAGTTGTTATAAAACTCATTAGTAACAATATGAGCACCATTAGCAAATGTTAATTTGCCTGCTGCAAATAGTCGAGCATTGTCAGCAGTATTGGCTTGTAGCATTGGTGCAACTAAAGAACCCATGATTAAGCCACCATGAACTCCAAAGAACCAGAAGAACGGAACTAAAAATCCGATTGCTAGTGCTCCACCAAATGAGTCTGATATTCCTTGCAGTGGGATTTGTAATGTGTTGTAAATCCAGTTCAAAAAGTCGGTGTGTGCAAACGAACTAAAGCCAGCGAAAATTAACATTGCTCCAATGAGAATAATCCCAGCTGGAATCATTGCAGTAAACTGATTGGATACTGCGGGTGGGACAGATTCGGGCATCTTGATAGTCCAGCCGGCTTTCATAATTTTGCTGTAAATCCAGCCAACAAGTAATCCGATAATGATAGCGGCAATCATCCCGTCGCCACCGAGCCATTTAGTATTAATAACGCCAGTAACCGGTGACTGCAAAAATGCTTGTAAAGCATGTGGTAATTTATCAATGTTTTCAGTCACAGCCTTACCAGTCATGACTG
Source organism: uncultured Lactobacillus sp. (assembly GCF_946477725.1). GTDB lineage: Bacteria > Bacillota > Bacilli > Lactobacillales > Lactobacillaceae > Lactobacillus. Next base: position 131,430 of record NZ_CAMKZC010000001.1, read on the forward strand.
TGGCATTGCCGTTAGTAATTCCGCCAGCCAAAGCAGCTTTGAGGGGATTATCTATACTTAAATTCTGTAACATGATAAATACAGCTGCAGAAGTTAAGGCAGGTGCTAAAGGTTCAAACTTTTCGTTTTTAACATAGACATAAGCTATACCAATAGCTGCCCATAAACCCATCAACTGAAAAGTAGTGTTATTTGCCTGAGCAAAGAAAGCACCCCAGCCTGATGCATTAATTGCATTAGCAACTGCAGGGATTGGAATATTGCCGAGAATTAAAAATATTGACCCGATAATGATAAACGGTAGTGAATAGACCATACCATTTTGTAAGGCAACTATTGCTTTAGTGTTAACGAATTTCATTATTGGAGGCAATATCTTTTTGTTAATAAAGGCACTGAAACCTGATTTTTCTTGCTTAGCCATTATAATTCATCTCCATTATTTTTAAATGTTTTTTGAAACCAATAAAATGATTTTTTGGGTACTCTTTTTAAATCTTTTAAATCATGATTTGATCTATTGACGTAAACCGCTCCGTAGCGCTTTTCCATATCGCCCTGAGAGCTGGGAATATCTATTAACCCCCAGCCTAAATACCCTAAAACTTGAGCACCATCTATAAAAATTGCATCTTTCATAGCCTTGATGTGCTCTTGGTGATAGTTGATACGTTGATCATCCTGAATCATGTGTTGCCCGTCCCACTTTTCTCTCAGGCCAATGCCATTTTCAATCGGAAAAATCGGAATATGGTAGTGATTGTACATAGTAGTGATCGCATTTCTAAAGCCAAGGGGGTCGATTGCCCAGCCCCATTCATTTGTCTTAACGTATTTTGCCGGTATACCACCTTGTAATAAGTAGCGGTTAGGTGCTTCACCTTTTGGAAGATGTTCACTTGACAATACCCATGAAGAATAATAAGAAAAAGCGAGGAAATCAGCTTGTGCCTTTTTCATATCAGCTATGTCTTCTTCAGTTATGTCCATACTAATGTCATTATTTTTAGCATATTGTAGGACTTCTGGGGAGTACCCCCGACCCGTATCAGCATCATAAATATTAAAATTTAAAAATTCTTGCACTTGTTTAGCTGCCCAAACATCTTCGGGCTTACTGGTCTGCGGGTAAATTTGTTGGTAGGCTAACATCCCGCCAATCTTGACATCAGTATAGTTTTCATGAATATAGTTGGCTAACTTTATATGACACATCATTGTATGATGAAAAATGGTATACATGTCAGATAAGCTTTTATCGCCATTTTGGTATCCAGAAATATTGAAGGCTTGGTCTTGGAAATATAAGTTATGCTCATTGAATACAATCCAATATTTAACGCGATCAGAGAAATGATCAATCATTTTTTTGCCAAATCTGATAAAAGCATTAACAACATGTTTTGAAATAAAACCATTGTATGCTTGAGCTAATTTAAGCGGCATATCAAAATGATAGAGACAAACCATTGGCTCGATTCCTCGCTCCAGCATAGCGTCAATTAAATGATCATAAAATTCTATCCCCTTCTCATTAAATGCACCATCTCCGTCTGGACAAACTCGTGACCATGAAATTTGAATACGATACATATTCATATTCATTTCTTTCATGATGTCGAGGTCTTCTTTATATCTATGGTATTCATCGATTGCTACATGCCAGTCTGACGTGTTGGCAGAAGGCTGGCGAATATCATAGACTGATAAACCTTTTCCATCTTCGTTCCAAGCGCCCTCAGTTTGCATACTTGAAACGGAATTCCCCCAAAAAAAGCTTTTTGGCAACTTTCTTTGTTCTTTCATTCAATCGCACTCCTTTTATGTAAGTGTTTACAAATTACGAATAAAGTATATATCTTTAAAATGATAAAATCAATATTTTATTTATAAAAATATATATTTAAAAGCAAAATAAAAATACTTCGAAAAAATTTCGAAGTATTGAATAGCAGTTATTAAGGCTTTTGTGCTACTACTGAAAAGGTCAATGGCACTTGCGGTAAATTTGTTGGTTGTATCCAGCCTTCTTGGTCTTTATCATAGATTAACGAAGGTAAAGACTGCCAATCACTAACCTGGTGTTCTCCGACATTTTTAATAGTCAAACCAGCATTAATTAATGTATTAATAATTTCTGCAAAATCATGCGCCCAATTATGATTAGTTTGATGTTTAATTTTTCCAGTAGAATTTGAGGTATATGAAGCATCTGATTCGTAGGTATTTTCAGTGCCACTAAAGTAATTTAACTTAATTTCCAGTCCAGCATTATCTAGTGCAAACAGTAGTGGATGATTATCGCGAATCATAAAAATACCACCAGGCGCTAATAATTGCGCAATTGATTGTGCCCAAGACTTTAGTTCAGGTAGCCAGGTAATCGTACCGGCACTGGTTACAATTATATCAAATTTGCCCGTTTTTTCGGGTAAGGCTTTTGCGGCATAACGCGCGTCACCTTCTACATAGGTGATTGGAGTATTAGCCTCATTAGCTAGCTTGCGAGCATATTTTAAAGCGACAGGTGAAAAATCAAGGCCATATACATCTTTAGCACCTAAACGTGCCCAGCTAAGAGTATCATCACCAATGTGGCATTGCAGATGAAGTAGCCGTTTGTTTTTAACCGTATTATGAGATAAGTATGGCTTGAGTACAGCGAGGTCACGCTTAACAGTTGTAGTAACAGCACTCTTATCTTTAACAAACTGAGTGAGATCGCCATAGCCACCATTTGCATGTACAACAGCACGGTCATTCCAGTTGTTTAAATTGTCAGTGATTTCCGAGTGCTCATTTTCTAATTGCATAAATTTTCTCCTATAATTAAAGAAAATACTACAGTTTCAGTTTGTCATATGAAACAATTTTCATTTCTTTATCCGTCATATTCATTATGGTAATTGAAGCGTTACGAGGCCGCTTTTTAATTTCAAAATCACCATAGCGGTCAGCAATGCTGTGGATGGTAAAGCCATGAGTAACAAGTAAGATGTTTTCTGCGCCATCTAACTGGCTGATTAATTTAAAACCCTTATCTAGTCTTTGCCAATACTCATGGGCATTCTCAGCGTCATGAAACGGGTCAGCTTCTTTAATCCAATCTTTAACAGTGTTTAGAGATTCATTTTTAAGCATTTCTGCGTGGCTGGTGTAACCATGTGGGCCGCTAATCATTTGCCAAGCAGCATCCGAATCCATACCTTCAAAATAGCCGTAAAAATGTTCACGGAAAAATGGGCTGGCAATGTGTTGAATTTCATTATGATTAACGTTGTGCTTAATAATTATATCGCAAGTATCACTTGCTCTCTTAAGATCACTTGACAAGGCAATATCAAAAGGAATGTCTTTCAAAACTTTTCCCACTTGTTCGGCTCCCGCAATTCCTTTTTCTGTTAGTGGTGTGTCACACCAGCCCTGCATTTTGTTATAGCGATTAATATAGGTTTCACCGTGACGCACAATATATATTCTTTTCATTTTATTCCTCGCAATTTTTCAACTTATTCCCCGTATAATTTTTCAACCTTGGCAACATCAACGGGTTCAATTGAGTAGAGCGAACCAGTTGGATACATTACCGAAACGCCATTATTATGTTTCAAACCTATTGCATGTCCCAATTCATGTTCAACAGTATTAAGAATGCGTTGATACGTATAATTATATGGTGAGAAATTTTGTAAATAATAAGTGTTTAGCCTGGTTAAAGCAGAGTACATAATCCCGGTTTTAACGTAATAATGAAAGGTAGTATAACCGGCATAGTTTGTGTTGGGACTGTAAATCTGCTCTATCACAATCTTAGCATTTTTCTTGCTTTTGGCTTGGGTAAAAGTAAAAGCTTTAGTATCATTCCATGCTTTAATCGCGTCATTGGTAACGGAAATCAGTTCTTGATTATCATTAAGATCAATGTAGACCGAAGCTGTAGGCTTTTTCCACCGCCAAGAAGCTGTGACAGCGGCATGCTTCTTTTTAGCTTTTTTGTGTTTTTTAGTTTTCTTTTTAGCCTTTTTAGCGTAAACAGTCTGAGAAGGCCAGTTAGTTAAAGGGTTATCAGCAACGGGAGTTATTGCACTTCCAATTGTCAGAATTGCAACTAGTGCACACGCTAATTTAGAGAAAAAATGACGAAAATTTTTCATACTTTAATCACTCCATTATCTTACATTATATAAGAAAAATGGTGAAAGTATCATATTTTACTAACTTTAGCATATTAAATTATAGTCATAAACCGCCTAAATTATCTTAATTGCCCCTATTTTACTGGTTGAAAAAATAAGTGCAGGATTTTAATATAAACCGATTTCATGGTAAAATAGAATGCAAGTTTTGAAAAAATAGGTGAGTTTATGACAAAAGCGATGGATGATAAAGAATTTGAGCAAAAACATCTCGACCGGATTTTGAAAATGATTAGAGCTAAAAAGTCCGAGTTGTCTTCGTCAATTAAGTCCGCTGAAGGTGAGGCCCAAGATCTTAATTCACACTTTTTTGATGATGTAAAACTAGATTATGACGGTTATTCAACGTCAATGGAAACTGCATTGTCTATTCACCAACAGCAGCAACTGCTTGATGAACGTCAAAATGCCTGGCAGCATGCCGCAAAGCAACTGAGTACAGTGCAAAAGTTAGAACAAAGGCCATATTTTGCCAGAGTAGATTTTAAAGAGAACAAGGAGAAACCAGAGACTATTTATATTGGTTTGGGCTCCTTTGCCGATAAGAATAACCATTTTCTGATTTATGATTGGCGGGCACCAATTTCTTCAATTTATTATGATGGGAAAATTGGGAAAGTTTCTTATATGTCTCCTGAGGGTGAAATTACCGTTGATATGACTAAAAAGCGGCAGTTCATGATTAAGGACGGCAAGATCGTTAATATGTTTGATACCAATGAGTCCATTGGCGATCAGATGCTGCTGGAAGTTTTGGGTGAAAAATCCGGCACCCAGATGAAATCAATTGTCACGACTATTCAGCGTGAGCAGAATAAGATCATTAGAAATACCAGCGCTGACCTGCTTTTTGTTCAAGGTGCAGCTGGTTCTGGTAAAACTTCTGCCATCTTGCAAAGAATTGCTTACCTGCTTTATCGCTATCGGGGCAACCTCACTAGTAGTGATGTCATTATGTTCAGTCCAAACCAATTGTTTAACGATTACATCAAGAACGTTTTGCCTGAAATGGGTGAGCAAAACATGGTGCAAATGACCTATTGGCAGTTTGTGGCGAGGAGACTGCCGGGAATGACAGTTGAAAACTTGTTTGACCAATTTGAAGATAGTGCAGCTGATTCTGCTATCAGTCAGTTTAAGGACTCTACCAGCTTCTTTAATCTGTTACATCATTATGCTAAGCACCTTAATAATCGGGGGGTAATTTTTAAAAATATTTACTTCCGCAATAAAAAGAAACCATTTTTTACGAAAGAAAAAATCAGTGAGCTCTACTATTCATTTAATTCCAACTATAATTTAAGTAACAGAATTGATGCTACACGTGAAGAATTAATTAAGTCACTTAATCGCAAAATTAATGGTGAAACTAAAAAAGCATGGGTATCTGACGCTATCCAAAACTTGAGCCAAGAGCAATTGAATGCTTTGTATGATCGACCGGACCAAGAATTTGAATCTGAAGAAAAAGAGGAAAAATTCCTCAGCCGTAAAATCGTTGTCAAAGCACTAGAAAAAGTTTTCCAGCAAATAAGACGCAATAATTTTATTAACATGCGTGCCCAATATCTGAGCTTTTTACGTGTAGTTCCTAAAATGACTGATTTAGCTAAGTGGCAAATTAGCGAAAAAGACTGGGAAAAACATGTTGAAAATGTCAAGCAAAGCTTTATGAAGCATTATATTCATATGAATGATGTTTCAGCTTACTTGTATCTTTATGATTTAATTACGGGTCGTCACGTAGATTATGAAATGCGTTATGCTTTTATTGACGAAATTCAAGATTATACTCCGTTTCAACTTTGTTATCTCAAGTATAATTTTCCCCGTGCCAAATTTACTATGCTGGGTGACTTAAATCAGGCTATTTTTACTAAAGACGAAAGCAGGAGCCTGCTTAAGCAGATTAGTGGTCTATTTGATCCTGAAAAAACTGATGTGGTGCAATTAACCAAATCATATCGTTCAACTAAGCAACTGACAGAATTTACCAAGCAAATTCTGCGTCAAGGTGAAAAAATTGAATCATTTAACCGTCAAGGACCTAAACCAGTTCTGTGGGAGCGGTCCAGTGATACTGCTGCTATGCAGGCACTAGAACAAATTTTAAGTGAAAATGATCAAGCCAAATTGACAACGGCGATCATCACCAAAGATTTAGCCAGCGCAAAAATTGTAGCGCAGAAACTAAAAGAGGATAAGGTGAAGGCGACGCTGATTGCTACTGCCAATCAACGTTTGGTAGATGGTACTCTTGTCATCCCGTCATATTTAGCTAAGGGTCTGGAATTTGACGCAGTCATTATGTGGGCTGCTTCAAAAGAAAATTATCATCGCGCTGATGAAACACAACTTGTCTACACAATTACTTCGCGTGCAATGTACAAGCTTGATATTATTTATACAAATGAAAAGAGTCCACTTCTTGAAGTAGACCCGGAAACTTATGTAGAAAAATAGGTGATGCTATGACTGAAGGGGAAAAATTTACGTTTAAACCAGTTGCGCAAATGACTGGGCGGGAAATGTTTTGCGTTGCTCGTTTGCGGATAGATACATTTGTAACGGAACAGGAAATTACTGTACCCGAGCTGGATGACGAAGATTTGGCTGCCATTCAAGTCTATTTACTGAATGATCAAAAAACTAACGCTCTGGCTGTTTGCCGCATTTTTCAAGAAAAAGGCAAGTGGTTGTTAGGCAGAGTAGCAGTTGCTAAAACGGCTCGCGGGCAAAAACTAGGTACCAAAATGATGACTCAGGTTCATGAATACTTGCGTAATCAGGGAGTTGACCGCCTTTATTGTCATGCACAATGGCAGGCTAAACCCTTCTATGACTTTTTAGGCTACCATACTAAAGGTGAGCCTTTTACGGAAGCTGACATTAAGCATGTAATGATGTATAAGGATTTATAAGATGAAAACTTGCACTATAATTGTGCAAGTTTTTGTTTAATTGCCGCTACTACCAGGTTAATTAAGATTTGATTTCCTGCAGCTGTAAGATGCTGTCCATCTTCTTGGTAATATGAAGATAAATTTTTTAACTGACAAAAATTAGCGATCAAGTTAATGAAAGGAATGTTATATTTGCGGGCACAATCTATAGCGATTTGATTATAAATTGTCATATTTTGGTGATTGTAGTATTGCATAATATACTTATTATTAGGATCCTCATAAGCAGGACCTAAAATAATCATTTTCGAAGCACCAATACTTTTCACCATGTCGTTAAGATTGGCGGCATACTCAGCACTACTGATTCCCCAACCAGTAGACATGTCGTTTGTACCATATTCAAGGACCACTATGGCAGAATCTGTTGGAATTAAGTTTAAACGCTGCTTGCCTTGAGCTGTTGTGGCACCACTTAAAGATAAGTTGCTAATTTGAGCTTGACCAGCAAACTCTTTTTGCACTCCAGTAGTTACTATTTTAGTATCATGACCAGCACGATAACCATTAAACAGGGAGTCACCAAATAAGATTATTTTTTTCATAGTTTTGCCTTTCTGTATGATTAAGGAAATTAATTAAAGAACTTTATGTTTTTATTTTACTATATTATAAGAATTAAAATTCAAGGATATCGAGAATGAAAAATTATTTACAGTTTAATAGAGAAGAATGGCAGTCATTGTCTGCCACTGAACCGGTTAAAATAACTCAAGATGAATTGGCTAAGATTAAATCTTTAGGAGATATTATCAATTTAACTGATGTACAAGAGGTATACGGCAGTTTAATCAAATATCTTTATTTAGTCTATCAAGAAAAGCGGACTTTGCAGCAAAAGCAAGGGCGTTTTTTACACCAAAAAGTTGCAAGCGCCCCCTTTATTATTGGAATTTCAGGTTCCGTAGCAGTGGGGAAGTCAACTACTGCACGGCTTTTGCAAATATTACTTAGTCGTTCATATCCAGGTTTAAAAGTGCATTTAATGACTACAGATGGTTTTATTTATTCCAATCAAGAATTAACCAGGCGCAATTTAACCGACCGCAAAGGTTTTCCCGAAAGTTATAATATGAACTTGCTTATTAATTTTTTACAAGATGTCTTAAGTGGCAAGAATGACATTGTTTACCCCCTATATTCTCAGGAGTTAAGTGATATTGTTCCCGGAAAATATGGTCACGTATGTGAGCCTGATATTTTAATTATTGAGGGAATTAACACGTTGCAACTACCTACCAATGGTCAAATTGTAACCAGCGATTTTTTCGATTTTTCGATTTATATTGATGCACCAGAAGACCTGATTGAAAAATGGTTCATGCAGCGTTTTGTCAGATTGCTGGAGCTAAATAAAAATAATCCACATAACTTTTATTATGAAATGGCTAATGGACCACGGGATGAAGCTCTTAGGTTTGCACAAGAAACTTGGCAAATGGTAAATTTGGTTAATTTGCGGGAATATATTGCCCCTACCAAGCCGCGTGCCAGTTTGATTTTGCATAAAACTGCTGGCCATGTTATTGACAAAATTTATCTCAAACAAATCTAGCGTGTAGCGGGGATAACTTTAATTTATAAGAGGCTTTAAAATAATGATATTGGGAGATAGCAGGAGAAACAAATGTTACTGTTAAACAGAAGTGATATTGAAAAATGTTATTCACTAAAAGATTGTATTGCTGCGGTCAGTGACGCTTTTCGTTACTTTTCTGCCGGCAAAGTAGATGTACCATTAAGAACTCAAATTCTTAAGCAAAATGGTAAGGATACTTTCTTATGTATGCCCGCTTTTTGTGAAGATTACGAAGCTGCCTGCGTGAAAGTATTGAATATGTTTCCTGAAAATATTAGTCAGGGAGTACCTTCTATTAATGCCCAAGTCTTAAATATTGATGCTCAAACCGGTATAGTTAATGCTATATTGGACGGTAATTATGTGACCCAATTGCGCACGGGTTCTGCTGCGGGAGTTGCACTCAAGTACTTGGCAAAAAAGAATTGCAGGAAGGGTGCCTTAATTGTAACAGGCGGACAGGCTGCAACTCAGCTTGAGGCTATGCTGATTGTGCGTCACTTAGATGAGGTGGCCGTGAGTGACCTTGATTTTGAACGTGCTCAAAAGTTTGCTGTGAAAATGCAAAAGGACTTGGCCCAATACCACACTAAAATCACGGCGGTTGAGACTGGTAATGAAGCGGTACAGGATGCAGATGTAGTCATATCTGTCACACCGTCAACTAAACCAGTTTATGACGCTCACTTTATTAAGCAAGGTGCTACTATTTGTGGCGTAGGTGCCTATCAACCACAGATGGAAGAAACACCAGCAGAACTAGTTGCTAAAGCGGATAAAATTTACTTTGATTCTAAAGACGCTGTTTTGGCAGAGTCAGGTGACATAATTATTCCGTTAAATAAAGGCTTGATTTCTAATGCCGACTTTACTGGTGAAATTGGTCAAGTCGTGAGCGGCGAATTACCAGGACGCGAAAATGATAACGAAGTAATTTTCTTTGAAACGGTTGGTATTGCGGCCCAAGACTTGATGGCCGCAAAGTCTATTTATAATAACGCTGTAAAGCATAACGTTGGAACTCAAGTTAACATGTAAGTCTCAACTTTTTAGTTTATTTAAAATGATTGATTTTATGGTGTTGATAAAGTCCAAATTTTGCTATACTAATCATTATGAATGAGATTTATTTATTATTGATAAAAAAGTTTGCTTTACCTCCGGCGTGGTTTCCTGAAGTCAATAATTAATTTAATAAATGGATTTAAAGGAGTAAAAAATGGTACAAGCAATAAACTTAAAAAAAGGTATGGTTTTTAGTCAAGACGGCAAATTAATTCGGGTTTTGAAAGCTAATCACCATAAGCCCGGAAAGGGCAACACCGTTATGCAAATGGATTTGCGCAACGTTGAAAGTGGTGCTGTGGTTCATAAGACTATGCGTCCAACTGAGAAAGTAGATTTAGTTGATATCACTAAGAAAAACGCACAATATCTTTATAATGAGGGTGATATTTATACTTTCATGGATACTGAAACTTACGAACAATATGAAGTTTCAAGTGAACAATTAGGTGATGACAAACTTTATTTGATGCCTAATATTGAAGTTCAGTTGGAATTTGCCAATAACAGTAAATTGCTGGGTGTGGAATTGCCATCAACTGTAACGATGAAAGTAACCCATACTGAACCAGGCATTAAAGGTGCTACTGTTACTGGCTCTGGTAAACCTGCCACAATGGAAACCGGATTAGTGGTTCAAGTTCCCGACTTTATTAAAGAAGGGGAGGAGCTGGTTATTAATACAGCTGAAGGTTCCTATAAGTCGAGAGCTGAAGGAAGTAAATAATTATAGTAAAAGGGTGCAGCCGCAACGACTGCATTTTATTTTTCTTGTTTAACGGTTGTAATTCTGCATACTCTCAAGTATTTTCCAAACATAAAAAGCGCTTGCAGAAAAATATCTAATCGTGTATAATATTTTACATAAATAAAAATGGATTGTTACTCTTTGAGGCATTACCATTAGTCGAAGTATTTTTGAATACTTACTAATTGTTGTGCTTCAAAGAGTTTTTTTTGTTAAGGGGGAAATTGTGTTTAATTTTTTCAAGAAGAAAACTACCAAATTTACTGTTACTGCACCTGTTCCAGGAATATTGAAAAATTTAAGCGAAGTAAAAGATCCAGTCTTTTCACAAAAAATGATGGGAGATGGCTTTGCAATAAGCTTATCTTCCACAGCGACCAGTGTTTTTGCACCAGTGGCCGGAAAAATTGTTTCATTACCTGAAAGTCACCATGCAGTTGGGATAGTTACACAGGATGGGGATGAGGTACTTGTTCATATTGGTATAGACACAGTTAATTTAAATGGACAAGGCTTTTCAGCCGTAGTTGAGCAGAACGAAGAAATAACGCAAGGTCAAGAACTAATTAGACTGAGTCGTGAGTTCCTTGAGAGCAAGGAAGTTGATCTGACTACTATGGTCATCTTTACCAAATTGATCCCAGAGCATCAAGGCTGGAAAATGACTAAAAATTATGGCGATAATGTAACTAATCTGGATATAATAGTCGAAAAATAAGTTTAATGGGAGTATCTAAATGCAGGTTGTTAAACGGATAAATAATAACGTAGCAGTTTGTTTAGATCAAAATCACGACGAATTAGTAGCGTTTGGTAAAGGCATTGGCTATCCAAAAACTCCGTATGAACTAACTGATTTAAGTAAAATCAAAATGACTTTTTACCGAATTGATAGTCGTAATTTCAAACTGATTCAAGAAATTCCGGAAAGTGTTTTAGAGGTTAGTGCCGATATTGTTCAGCAAGCGCAAACTATTTTAAACCAAGACTTAAATCAAAATATTCTTTTTAGCTTAGCAGACCATATTAACTTTGCAATTGAACGCTCAAGAAAAGGAGTACGAATTGACTATCCATTTTCATATGATATTCAGTCCTTTTACCCGCAAGAATGTCAAGTTGGCGAAATTGCTTTAAAGATAATCGAGCAAAAACTGGCTATAAAATTACCCTCAGAAGAAATAATTGCGATAGCGATGCATTTTATTAATTCTCAAGTAGTTACAAAATTACAAATAAGTAAAGAGAGTTTTGACTCAATTGCCGACTTAATCGTAAAAGAGATTGAAAAGCAATTTAAGCTAAAAGTTAATCGTAAATCTTTTATCTATAACAGATTTATTACGCATTTAAGATACTACTTGAAGCGGTTAGAAAATGACGAACAAATTAATGATGGTTCCAGTAAATTACTCAGGAAAAGTTTTAAAGAAAACTATTCAAAAGTGTATCGATGTACAGTCGATATCATTAATCAGATTGATGAAAAACTAAGAACAAATACTACGGATGATGAAGAATTTTACTTAATGATTTATGTTCAAAGAATGATCGCACAATTAAATGATAAGGAAAGCAATGATGAATAAAAAATATCAGGAAATGGCCCGGCAAATTGTTACTGCAGTTGGTGGCAATGAAAATGTTGTTAGTGTAACCCATTGTATGACAAGGTTAAGATTTAATCTTAAGGATATGAGCATACCAAAAGATGATGAGATAAAAAATATTACGGGCGTACTTGGAACTGCAAGATCTGGGGGACAATATCAAATTATTATCGGCCAAACGGTTAATGAAGTTTATGATGCGGTTACTGCCGTGGGTAATTTAACTGAAGCTGCACCAGTGACTGAAAAAAAGGATAACGTAAAAAGTGAATCTAAAAAATTAACGTGGAAATCTGTTGGAAATACAATTTTAAATAAAATTGCTGGCAGTCTAACGCCACTTATTCCCATGTTGATTGCAGCATCAATGTTTAAAATGTTGGTGGCAGTACTTGGTCCAACTATGCTAAATGTTATTTCTGTACATAGTGACTTGTATCAATTATTTAGTTTTGTTGGTGACGCTGGCTTTTACTTCTTCCCCATTGCGATTGGTTATACTGCAGCTAAACAATTTAATACTTCTCCAATTTTAGGGATTTTTCTAGGAGCAATTATGCTTGATCCAGGATTGGTAAAAATTGTTGCAGCGGGAAAGCCGTTTACCGTATATGGTATTCCTATGCATTTGACTAATTATGCCAGTTCGGTTTTGCCAATCTTACTGTCAGCTTGGATAATGTCGTATATCGAGCGCTTCTTTAATAAGCATATTACTGCGTCATTACGGACTATACTTGCACCTACATTAACAATTGCTATTATGCTACCAATAGCTTTATGTGTTCTTGGACCACTTGGAGGATTTGTAGGCGAATATGTTTCTAAGGGAATTATTTCCTTTGGTCAACTGGGTGGTATTGCCGCTATTATTGGCGTAGGACTAATAGGCGCTTTGTGGGAGCTTTTAGTGATCACAGGGATGCACTTAGTGATGATCAGTGCAATGATTACAATTGTAGCACAGACAGGTCATGACAACTTCATTATTCTCGGTTCTCTAGCTGCCAGTTTTGCGGTAGCTGGTATGAGTTTAGGTGCAGCACTACGTTTAAAAGATAAAAAAGAAAAATCACTTGCATTTAGTTACTTTATTGCCAATTTTATTGGCGGTGTTACTGAACCTGGCTTATACGGATTAGCAATTAAATATCGTAGACCATTCATTGGCATGATGATCGGTGGATTTGCCGGTGGTATATACGCTGCCATAATGCATGTCTCTGGCTATGTAATTGTGCCGGTAGCTAATTTCATGTCATTAACTGCTTATGTAGGCGGATCTACGGCTAATCTAATCAATGGTATTGCAAGTGCAGCAATTGCTTTAATAGTTGCAGCAATTGCTACCTATGTTATTGGCGTTGAACCCAAAAATAAATAGGAGGAAAATATGAAAAATATAATTATTCGCGCAGATGATCTTGGTTATTCCAAGGGAGTTAATTACGGAATTTATGAAAGTGTCAAACATGGTCTGATCAATAATGTTGGTGTAATGGTCAATATGAAAGACACACTTCATGGGTTGGACCTATTGAAAGGATTTGATCTTGATATTGGGATGCATACAGTGATTTGTGCAGGTAAGCCATTGACTGATCCAGAAAAAATACCAAGTTTAGTAACATCTGATGGCTCATTTAAGCCATCTAAGGTCTATCGAACTACAGACCACGATGTGGTTGATCTGGATGAAGTGATCGTTGAAATTGAAGCACAATACCAATATTTTTTAAAAATTGTTGGCAAAAAGCCTGATTATTTTGAAGCACACGCTGTTTACAGTGCAAACTTGTTAAAGGGTCTTGAAGTAGTTGCTGAAAGACATAATTTACCATTGTTACCATTCGATTTAGACTTAAATCCTGTTAAGTTTAAAAAGAATACGACAATTACAACTTTTATGGACAGTATGAAACCAAATTATGATCCATATCGTACTTTCGCTCATACTATTGAATTTGCTTTAGCTAATTCGTCTGATAATGTACCAATGATGGTTTGTCATCCAGGATATTTAGACCAGAGTATCATTCAGCAATCCAGTCTAACTACTCCGCGTACTCAAGAAGTGGACTTTTTATGTGATCCGAAGGTAGCACAGGAAATTGCAGACAAAGGATTGCATTTGGCCAGATATACGGAGTTAAACTGAAATAATAGTGAGTCTTAAGGAATAGAAAATAAAAAGTTTTGGTGGTTAAATTTTTCCTGATCAACAAAAAGGCATTGAGTGTTGTTGCTCGATGCTTTTTTTATGCAGCTTTTTAGTGATCTTGATGCATAGTCTAGCATCATGAATCCAAATTGGCTATTGTCTGTTTTTTTAATATGACTAATAGCCAACTTTTATTGCTAAATATCACCCACAGCTTTTCTGGTAGTAAGCATTGAGTCTTGTAAATCAGCTTCTTCTTGCAAGCATGAAGTCAAAATATCAATTAGGTACATATTCGAAAACTGGGAATTAATAAATTTCTCGTTATTAGCAAAGCGCGGATTATATACGTGAAAAATCAGATCACTAAGTTGGGCAACAGGATTTTCGAGATAACTGGTAATCGAAACGATTTTTGCCTGATGTTTCTGCGCTAAGGTCAGTGTTTTAACGATGCAATCTGTTGTACCGCTATTTGATACAGCTAAAAAAAGATCATTGTTTCTAGCAATACTAGCACGCATTTCCATCCAATTAGGATCGCTGAAACTCTGAGCATCAAAACCCATTCGCATAAGTCTCAGACCAAATGTAGCAGCGGAAACACCAGAACTACTGGAACCAATTACAATAATATGGTCTTGCTTTTTTAACAACGCAATAAACTGCTTGATTAGACTTTGATCTATCATTTGCTGAGTATTTTTAATGACTGTTTGATAAAAAGTGAAAACTTCACTCAAAATGTCATCTTTTTGTTTAGGAACAGTATTAATTAAATGATGACCAATGTTAACCTTCATATCGGAGTAACTTTTGCAGCCGATTTTTTTGACAAACCTGGTAATGGTTGAAATAGAGGTTGAAGTGTGACGTGCCAGTTCAGTAATTTTCATATTATTTATTTGAGGGCTGTTTTGTAAAATATAATTGGCGATAACTTTTTCATTTTTGGAAAAATTTAAATAGTTTTTTTGGATTGCTATAAGTGGATTCAAAATAATTTCCTCCCAAGAAAGCCCTAAAGTTTATTGTAAGCGGATAAATTTACTCTTTTTCATTGTACTACTTTTTGTCAGAAATGAAAATAATTTTCTTAAAAAATAAATTGCGAAAAATATTTTCTTGTAGTATTATCATTAATGAAAGGGGTATCAAAAGCTAATGAAAAAGCAACCATACATTTTACCGAACATTTCTATGAAACGTGATGGCGAGCAACTGATAATTAAAATGCAGAATGAGAACAATGGCCCTTATCAGCTTTTAATAGGTGATGTACCAGAACTTGAAAAAATACAAAAGGTTATAGCGGAAAGCTCTAGCGGTGATTTTACAGTTAAAATTCCACGCAAGAATTTGCCAAAATACTATATTATCAAAAACACCGCTTCTCATTTTGTGACGAATATCTTTGCTGAACGAGTTATTCCACTTGAAAATGCCATTAATATTCGGGATATGGGCGGATACGCGGCTAAAGATGGACGCTTTTTAAAATGGGGTGTTTTGTTTCGCGGAGACCAGTTATCAAAGCTTAATGACAGCGATCAGCAAATATTAACAAATTATAACTTACAAACAATTGTTGATTATCGTTCACCACATGAAAGACAGTATCATCCCAATAAATATTTGCCTACAGTTTTACAAATTCTCAATTGTGATCCACAGTCAAGCTTTTCTGAGGCTGCGGCTAATGTAGTTGATTTAAAGGGTGAAAATGAAAAATTGGTACAGTCTTTGGAAAATGGTGAAGTCCCAGAAAGGTATATCAACGATCGGGGCGACAATGTCATTGAAAGTTATGAAGACCTGGTGACCTCACCAATTGCACAAAAAGCATATGGCAGAATGTTAAAAGCTGTTGTGTGCAGAGAAGCTTTGCCGTTGCTTCATCATTGCCGTGGTGGCAAAGATAGAACCGGTTTTGGCTCAATGCTGATATTGCTGCTTTTGAACATCAAAGAAGAAGATATAGTGCGCGATTACATGCTGACTAAGATTATTCGCAAAGAGAGGAATCAGTTAAAGTATGACTTGTACCATAAACTGGTTCAGAAAAAATCATATCTTGATTATTTAATGGCTATGATTGACACGCGCGAAAGTTACATTAAAGCGGCAATCAATAAAATATACGAGCTTTTTGGTACTCCCGAAAACTACTTTCAACAACATTTTAACTTAACTATGGCAGAAATTAACCATGCCAGAGATTTTTATTTAGAAAAGGGGACTGAAAATGGCAGATAAAAATACTCCAGTTGCAGTGATTTTAGCTAGTCACGGCTACTTGGCCGAAGAAGCTTTGCGAAGTGCAGAAATGATTGTAGGTAAGCAAGATAATTGTGCTTATTTGGCTGTGACAGAAAACCTGAACTTGGATCAAGCAAAAGAAAAAATGAATCAAATGTATGATGAACTTGACACCAATAATGGCACCATCATTATATGCGACATTTTAGGGGGAACGCCATCAAATGTCAGTGGTACTTTTTGTTTGGAAAAGGACAATGTTTTGGTATTAAGCGGGTTAAATTTGCCAATGCTGCTAGATTTATTTACCAATCGCAATCGCAGCTTGGCTGAACTAGCAGAATCACTTGAAAAGTCCTACAACATGGGCTTTCAGAATATTTCAGAAAGATTTAAAGAAGAGGAGCAAGACGAAGATGGCAGTGGAATTTTGTAGAATTGATGATCGTTTGATTCACGGACAAGTAGTAACGACTTGGCTTAATGTTAAGCAAATTGAGCAAGTGATCATTGTTGATGATAAGGTTGCCGAGGATAAAATTCAATCGAATGTTCTAAAAATGAGCGTTCCGCGCAATGTTAAATTACATATTTTTTCAACTGAAAAATTTTTAAAAATTGTCCCTCACAATCCGGTTACAAGAAGAACCATGCTTTTGTTTGCCTCTCCATTTACGGTTGAAAAGATTGTTGACAGTGGTTATCAGATACCAAAATTAAATATTGGCGGCATTCGCGGCAATGATGAGCGTAAGCAATATACGAAAGCTGTTTTCTTAACTGATGAAGAAAAGAAAGCATTGGAGAAGTTGCTGGACTTAGGAGTAGATATAGAAATTCAAATGGTTCCAACAGATGGAGCCGTCAAATTAAGTGAGGTTTTACAGAAATGAAAGTCTTTATCTTAACGGCTTTGGCCTTTCTCTTAGGAATTGATAATGTCAGTACAAAGATGTTCAGGCGGCCTTTGTTAATTGCACCAATCGTGGGTATTATACTAGGTAATTTACAAGCTGGACTTATTATTGGCGCAACACTTGAAGTTATGTGGATGGGTATTGGTGATGTTGGTGCCTATATGGCTCCGGATATCATTACCGGTACGATGATTAGTACTTCACTTGCAATAATGGGTAACACCAGTGGCAATATTTCGACAATGGTGGCAACCGCCATTACACTGGCTGTCCCAACTTCAATTTTGGCGCAACAACTACTTGTTTTAATCGAAACAATTAACTGTTCTCTTAATGGTTGGGCTAAACGGCTAGCAGATAATGCTGACGTTAAAGGTACATTTTGGCTGACTTGGCCACCAGCATTTTTATACGGTTTTGCTTGTGCATTTCCTACCTTTTTGGCTTTGCAATTTGGTGCAGGCGCCATTCAACAAGCAATAAATGACCTGCCTAAATTTATCATTAATGGCTTAAGCACGGCAGGTTCCATCATTCCTTCTGTAGGTATTGCATTATTAATGATGACAATGCTTAAAAAAGGCGAATTGTGGATGTTTATTATTTTAGGTTTCGTCTTATCTTCCTATTTAAAATTAGATATCTTACCAATTACGTTGATCGCTTTGGTGTTTGCTTTCTTATACGAAAGAGCAACTCGTGAGCCTAGTGCTAAAGCTCAAGTTTCACCAAGCACGCAATTAAATAATTCAAGCAGCGATGAAGAAGACGATGAGGAGGACTATGACCTATGAGTGAAGAAAAGTTAACTGCGCCTGAACACAAATTGAACAATAGAGATATTTGGCGCATGTTTATGCGACTCAATACTATGCGCATTACCTTAAATTATGAAACGCTGCAAGGTGTAGGATTTATGCGGGCAATCGCACCGGCTCTGGCAAAAATCTATCCTGATAAAAAAGACTTATCAGAAGCTATGAAGCGGCATTTGGTTTTCTATAATTCTCACGTTAACTTCGATGCTGTAATTTTAGGATTATCAGCCGCAATGGAGGAAACAACATCTCCAGATGAAAAAGATGGGATCAATCCATTAAAAACTGGGTTAATGGGACCTTTAGCCGGTTTAGGCGACAGTCTGATTAAATTTACCTGGCTGCCAATCGTTGGTAGTATAGGTGCCTCAATTGCCTTTGGTGGCAGCATCTTTGGCCCAATTTTGATGTTTATTCTCTATAACATAATTAATATGGGAGCAAGATACTATGCTGTTTCATTTGGTTATAAAAAGGGAATTGCTTTTTTAAATAATAACGAACAAAGCGATGTCATCCAGCGTATTTCCACAATGGCTAATGTAGTTGGATTGATGGTTGTTGGTGCTCTGATTTCAACAGTTATTAAAGTCAAAACACCATTAAAAATTGTTGTGCACTCTAATGTATCTAACAAAGTTGGTGGCAATGTCATTAGCTTGCAATCGATGTTTGATAAAATTATGCCGGGTCTGTTAAGCCTACTGGTAACTGTTTTGGTTTACTACATCTTAAAGAAGACTAATGGTAAACATGCGGCAATGTTAATTATTGCAATGATGGTGGTAGTAGTTGGCTTAACTTATTTCAAGATTTTGTAACACAAGTCAAATCTTCAGTTTAAAGCTTTAAGATAATTAAAAAGACTGCTAAATTGCGTTAATAAAACGCTAATTTAGCAGCCTTTTAAGGTATAACCAACTTGCTATTTCTTCCTTATTAAAATATTTTTCTAGGGCTTTTTATTGAGTTCAGAAACATTATTTTTAACGTCTTTGGGATTAATTGGCTCTCCAAATGACAGTGTAGGAATTTTTAGTATAGCCCAAATAATTAAAGGATAAATCCCTATTTTCAGTTGTCCAAATACTGCAAGTACTGTTCCCAGCCATAAGAAGCAGGAACGGACAATTTTTAGATAGTATAACTGGCGGTTAGTTTTGATATCTTTTTGGCTTTTAATTTTAAAATATCTAATTTGTGCTTTTGGTTTACCAGCTGTTGACTGAGGAATATTTTTATTACTATTCATGTTTGCCTCATTTTGATAATTCATTTTACATTGCTTATTAATAGTGCCGGAAGTTGACTTATTTTTACTGGAACTATTGTTAATAAATAATTTGCGAGTATCAAAAGTAGTCTTATTATAAATTGTATTATATATTTTTCTTTTAGGATGGGCCCAACCCATGCCGCGCTTGCCATAGTTGGGAATAATGGCTTTTTTAATAGCTCTCGTCGCTCTGCCTTTTGTTCTGGCAGAGATAGACTTTCTTAAACTGGGTTTTCTAAAACCAAACTTGACCATCATTTATTCTTCTCCCTAATCTTCCCATTTACATAAGGTGTAACCCTCGCTAATAGCTTCTTTTAAAGGCATTTGCGTAATGTTGCCATTTGCCGGACGCAATCCGCGGCAATTAGGATCAAAATGGTAGCGTCTGCCAGAGGTGGGAGCTACGTAAACTGTCCGACTATTGCGGTCATTAGCGGCAGCCTGCTTTGCTTGTGCCTTTTTTTGCGCAAGTAACTGCTTTTTTTGCGCAAGTAACTGCTTTTTTTGCTTTTGCTGTAAAGCCAATTGCCGTTTTTGCGCGCGTCTTCTTTTTTGGGCTAGTTGTCTGGCGCGCTTTTCCCGCCGTTTTTGCGCTAACTGCTTTTTCCTTAATTTTGCTTTTTTAGCTGCCAGCTTTTTAGCTTGGGCTTTTTTTCTTTCAGCGGCTAGTTTTCGCGCTTTTTCTTCTTTTCTTTTTTCAGCTGCTGCCTTTTGCTTACGGCTTTTTTCTACTTTGGCTGAGCGAGCTTCAGTGGAATGGTGTGTACTTTGCGTTTCATTGTTATTGCCAGAACCGAGATTAGTAAAAACAGTGATTACTGCAATAACAAGCCAAAACCACCATTTTTTATAAAAAGGTCTTTTATATTGCATATTTTATACCCCTATATACTAAATAATTATTTAATATAATCATATCGCATATATGCTTAAAATGCACAGCTTTTTTGTATAAATATATACAATATAAAGTAATAGTCACTTTTAACTTATTTGCTATCTAGAATAAAAATGGCTGTTAAAAAGTGCTTCGCTGCCCATCTGTTAAAGGTATAATAATAGCCGGGAGGAAAATGACTATGAGCATAGGACCATTATCTGAGTGGGTAACAGCAGCAGCTGAGATCGCTGCCGTTTGTGTGGCGTTATTCTTGCCGGTTTATGATAAAAAACAGGAAAAACGCAAGAAAACGCGAAATATGAAGGTTATTTTTATGCTTTTAATTAAAAAGGCTTTAGAAGAGAAAGATACTTCAAACTTGGAATCATACTTTAAAATAAGTTATCTTAATTATTGACAGTAATGATGATAAACAAATTTATTCATTGCTGCAGCATGCAATTGAAATTCTAAATAATCAGAATATGCCGGAGGATAAAAAAATAAAATATTGAGCAAGTATTAGAATATTTAAATAAGAAAAAGGACAGAAAAAACAAAGATAGGGAGGTTAAAATGCACTTTTAAATCTTAAAGGTGTATTTTTTTATAACAATTAATTTGTTTCACTTTGATTGACTTGTAATTGAATGTTAAACAACTGAGTCTCTAAATTACCAGCTTTTAATGCATTTTGTATTTTGTAATCTAATTTTTCAGACTTGTCATTGTAATCTTTAAATTTTGGTAGGATTGTACCATCTTTCATTATTAAGTCGAGCTTTTTAATGGTTAGGTTATGAAAGTTAATTACTTTCTCGTCCAGAATTTTTTGAGTTTTTCTATTGTTTACAACAGCAGGTAAAACAGAGCATCCCATATTAGTCTTCATTACTTCTTTTTGCACGGTTTTATTAGTGCAGAGTAATTTCATAAATTCCCAAGCTCCTTTTGTATTTTTAGCTTTACTCGAAATAGCAAACATTGTGGTCTCAATTGGCGTTGCTTTAATTCCTTTGATACTAGGCATTTTGGTGCATTCCCATAAAAACTTATTATTCCGGGTAATATGGAAAGGATAAGAAGTATAAGTACGATACTGGGCAAGCCCCAATGGCATAAAAGCTACCCGACCTTTATCGAACAATTGCGAAGTAACATTAAAAGTAGACTGGTCATTAACAATATTTTCAATTAGCGTAAAAGCGCGTCTGGAACGATCAGATGTTAGCTCAACTTTACCATCATTTGTATTAAATAATTTTGCTCCATAGGCGTATTGAGCATCTTGCCAATTATAATTCATAGTTACACCATAATATTTCTTTTTAGTGTTTGAATAAGTAATTTTACGACATAGTTTATAAAACTTTTGTGGTGTCCAATTATAACTAGGTGTACTCATTTTAAATTTTTCCAGCAATGTCTTATTCATTACCATTAAAGTTGGATTAGCTTCATAAGGCAATGCAAGTTGTTGATTGCCATATTGTCCTGCCTTAAGTGCACTAGCATAAAACGTTGAGGGCTTAATATTATCTTGTGACATAAAGGAAGATAAATCTTTAAATGTACCCTCATTGGCCAAAGCATTAAAATCTCTGTTAGGAACGATAATGAGATCTGGAGTTTTATTCTCAATGATTTTTTCACTTAACCAGTTACGGTAATCATCCTGTTGAATGCCACTTTCATACTTGATTTTGATTTCAGGATGTTCTTGTTTAAATTTACGAATTGCATAATCGATTACTTTATATTGATGGCCATTGGGTACATTCCAACTGCTACTGGTATAAAGTCCGATTGTTAAGGTTTTCTCGTTTTGCTGCAAATGATGGTGCCAATAGAAAATTCCCAAAACAATTAGGGTAACTAAACAAATAAATGTAATAATTTTATTTCTGTGTTTCATTATCGTCCTTAATATTTTCGCTTGTAACTCCAGTTTGAACAGCCCAAATCGCCAATTGTGTACGATCTCTTAACTGTAATTTATCTAAAATTTTTGAAATGTAGTTACGAACAGTTCCTTCTGATAAAAACAATTTGGCTGCAATCTCTTTATTAGAAAGTCCAAAACCAACTTGCTGAATTACCAACCATTCATGTTGAGAAAAATTCTGCGTGTCTTTATCGTTAACTTGAATAGCGTAATTGGCTTGTGCCATTTTTGAAAAAAGACGAAAAACTTTCTCGGTAATATCAGGGTTTATCATTGCGCCACCTTGATATACTGTTTTGATCGCATTATAGAGCTCCTTTGTTGATGCACCTTTTAATAAATAGCCTGAAGCACCATATTTTAAAGCGCTAAAAATAAAATCATCGTCATCAAAAGTAGTTAAAATTATTACCTTAATATTTGGATACTTTTCTTTAACATATTTTGTGCAAACTGTTCCATCCATGACTGGCATCCGTACATCCATTAAAATAATATCGGGTTTTTTCTTTCTAATGCTTTCTAATACTTCTTGTCCATTTGCAACAGTATCTGTAACAGAAAAGTCCTTATTAGCCTCAAGAATAATCTTTAATGAATCTCTTATTAATTGCTGGTCGTCGGCTATCATAATTTTAATCATATGTATCACCCTCTGCTGGAATATCAACTACTATTTTAAAACCATCATGTCCGTCAAAACTGATTTTGCCATTGATAATTGCCACCCTTTCTTTCATTTGCGTAATACCATAGCCTGGTACAATCTTTTTGGCTCCTGTGCCGTTGTCTTTGATTACCATTTGATAAGTATTTTTATTGGGCACAGTACATACAATAGAAACTTGACTTGCATGCCCGTGTCTGAGTGAATTAGTAATTGATTCTTCAATAATGCGAAAAACCACGTCCTCAGTCGTCTTTTCAAAGTCTGCAGATCCCCAATGATAAGAAAAGTCGATTTTAATACGAGAAATGTCTGAATACTCTTTCAGCATTTTTTTTAAGGACTCTTGTAAGGTGTAACGATTTAATGCTCCCGGACGAATACGATTTAGTGCTTTACGCACATCTTTAATTCCTTGCTTAACAGCAATTTGAATTTTCTCTAACTGCTTTTTGGCTTCTTCTTTATTAATATCAATTAAAACTAAAGTAGCATCAATTCCAGCAGCGATACCTGTGAGTGCGTGACCTACAGAATCATGTATATCACGTGCAATGCGTTTTCTTTCACGATCTTTCGCGATATATTCTGACAAAGCAGCGTAATTTTTTAATTCATAGTTGGCTTTGGAAGCTAAAGCCAATTTATTTTGAATATCATTTTCTTGGTTTAACTGGTAAATAGCAAAATAAATTAGAATTAAAATGAATAGGGTTAAATTAAAAATGGTAATAAAGTTTTTCCAAACTAATAATTTTGGCCCGATATTGATGGGTAAGAAATTTAAGTATATTGTTAAATCTGGTAAGGTTATAAAATGGCTAAGAATTGAATAGTCTGTGATTACAAGTAAAAAAAGTAAAAATACCACTACCACTACCCAGACTAAATAGTCACGAAAGTCATATTGATTACGGTTACTAATAATAAAATCTACAAAAATCAATAAAAAGATACCATTATATGTTAGTCGCAGAGATAAGAAAACGAAAATTGCCACAATAAATTCTACGAAAATGATAATGTTATTTAATTTTGTGTCCTGCTTAAAGGCGTAATAATAATGATGAAAAGACATGATAATTGCTAAAACAGAAAAACTAACGATACTTTCCCAAAAAATAGTTTGAGGTGAGTCTGGAATATGATGTAACGACTCCAAAAACTGGTAAGACTGTGAAGTTTTAATGACATAATTTGTGGCGTAAATAAATAATGTAGCATTAAATAAAATGGCGAAGAAATTAAGCCATAACATAGTTCTGCGTAAAAATATCAAGACTTTAAACTTAGGCATCATTGCCACCCTAGCACGTTATAGTGATTAATATTTTTGTTTGTAATTAAATAAACTGGCAAAATTATTTTTTTCGGGACTTTTTTACCAGCGATTAGTTTATAAGCAATTTTGACGGCAGTTTTACCCATATTCAAAGGTGTTTGAGCCGAAGTGGCAATAGCATTGTGATTAACGCCTAAAAGCTTTTTCATGTTTTCTGAACCATCTACGCTATATACATCTATTTGCCGTTTCAATTTTACTTCATCAATTGCAGCTAAGGCGCCAACAGCCGCCTGATCATTTAAAGCCATAATTGTGTTAAATTTAGGACCTTTCTTAAGCGCTCGTTCTACTAATGGAAAAGTTATTTCCGATTGACCATAAGTGTTAATTTTGTCAACAATATGAAAATTTTGGGATTGGGAAGAGTTTTTAATTGTATCAGTAAATCCTTTTATGCGATTATTTGCTGAATAAGCTGAATAGTGTTCCAAAAGCAAAATTTGTGCGGATCTTTTATGTCTTAACAGATGCTGAGCACATAGTTGACCAGCACGATAATTATCTGAAAGAATGGTACAGTCGGCATAACGAGCTGATTTCATCTGTGAGTCGACTACAATAATTTTAATTCCCCTTTTCTTTGCTAAACGAAGTGCATTTTGAATTTTCATACTGTTGCCATCAACCGGATTTATAATAATGGCATCAACACCTTGACGGATGAATGCATGAAGCTCTTCAACCTGTTTATTCACAATTAGTGCTGGGTCCCTATTATAAAGGCGGTCATGGTGGTCTTCAACGTAATTAGCGATTTGTTCATTTAAAACGGGGAAAAAGCTATTATTCATAGTCATATAAGTAGAACCAATTTTTACCTGATCATTCTGACTGGGATATGCAATAAATGTTACATACACTATTGATATAAAAAAAGCAGCAAAAACCAATTCACTCAAGAGCAGGATTCTTGTTTTGTGGTGGAATTTTAAATTATGCTGCTTTTTTTGCTTGGATAAATTCATGTCATCATCTCATTATATTGAAAATTTATTACTTAATAGTAATTATTGCTGAAAAGACTGTTTCATTCAACTATATTTAGGAAAGCGCTTTTAAATAGTGACAATTGTCACACCCTATTTAATGACATTTAGCACTGTTAGCATAAACAGTGCTTGTGCTACTTTTAACATATGTTAGGAAAGAGAGGAATGAGGCATTGAAATATTTAATTTTAGTTTCTCATGGGGAATTCGCTGAGGGAGTAAAAACTTCATTGGAGATGTTTGCTGGAGATGCTATTAAGCATTGCTTTGCATTAGGTCTTCATAATGGTGATTCTGCAGAAGACTTTACTAAGAAAGTTATTGCCTTTTTGCAAAAAGAGGAGTTCAAAAAAGAAGATGAATTCGTCATTATTGCCGATATCATAGGTGGCAGTCCGTTAACTACTTTTTTAAATGTATTTTCTGAGCAAGGTTATTTGGAAAATTCTGTAGTAATCGGCGGAATGAACTTCTCAATGGCACTTACCGCACTAATCTCCTTAGGCACAATGACTAAAGAAGAATTGGTTAAGTCAGCTTTAAGTGAAGGTGAAAAAGCAATAAAACAATATGAAATTCCCCAAAATTCAGTTGATAGCGAAGATGATATTTAAATCTAGGAGGAAAAACAATGACTGTTTCATTGATTAGAGTCGATGACCGGATAATTCATGGTTTAATTACTACGCGCTGGGCAAAAGAACGTCCTTGTGACGGGATTATAGCTGTAAATGACAAGGCAGCTACCAATCCTATCTTAAAATCCGCATATAAATCTGCGGGTGAAGATCAGGGTAAGAAAACTTTTATATGGACAATGAATCATTTTAATGATGTTAAGAATAAAGTATTGAATTCCAAAACGCGGTACTTTTTGATTACCAAGAATCCACAAGATATGAAGCACATTTTGGTCGATCTTGATTTTGTCCCAAGTGACCAAAAAGAGCTGGTTGTGGGTCCAGGTAATGACCGTCCGGGAGCAATTAAATTAGGCAGTAATCAGTCTTTTACACAAGAAGAAGGTGATGCTTTTGAGGCAATTAGCCAAAAAGGATATAAGGTTCACTTTGCTCTGTTACCAGATAAGCAATTAGGCTACTGGGATAAATTCAAAGGAAAATTCGGTTATTGAGATAAATTTACTCAAACGAGTATCTAACCTTAATAATTTTAATAAGAAGAAGGAGAAAAAATGACTATAAGTTGGTTACAAGCCGCCATTTTGGGAGTATTTGCGTGTTTATGTTCAAACTCCTGTATGGCTGGTCAAGCAGTCGGTAATTATACTATTGGACGACCATTAGTTGGTGGATTGGTCTGTGGTATTGTTTTAGGCAATCTTCCTTTGGGAATTGCTTGTGGAGTTGCTACCCAGTTAGTTTACATCGCATTAGTTACACCCGGTGGTACGGTTGCTGCTGATGTGCGGGCAATTTCATATATTGGTATTCCTCTGGCTATGGTTGCTATTTCATCACGTGGACTTAATCCGATGGGTTCAGCAGCTGCAAACATGGCGAAATCTCTTGCCACTCTGGTAGGTACAGTCGGATCTGTCCTATTTTATGCAGTAGCATTCATGAACCTGATTTGGCAGGCATTTGGCTGGAAAGATATTGAAAAAGGTAAGTTAAATCGCCTCTACGGAGTTGATTTTGGCTGGCCTTGGTTATCTCATTTGGTATTTTCGTTCCTGCCTACTCTTTTAATGACACATTTTGGTGCAGAAGCTGTAACAGCTTTGAGAACAGCTTTACCAATGGATGGCATTCCAATGAAAACTTTGTTTACTGTTGGTGCGATGCTGCCATGTGTTGGTATTGCTATCTTGCTGCGCCAAATTATTAATAAAGCGACTGATTTCATTCCATTTTTAGTTGGTTTTACTTTAGCAGCTTCATTACACTTAAACCTTGTTGCTGTGACAGTTATTTCATTATTATTTGCTGTAATTATGTATGAAATTGAAATGGCTAAGGGCTCAGGAAATACAAGTACTAGTTACGCCTCATCAAATGAAGATGCCGTTGGTGACGATGAAGAAGAGGAGGACATCTAAAAATGGATGCAGAAAAAAAGAGAATTAGCCATAAGACCCTGAGTAAGTCTTTTAATATCTGGTTTTGGGGTGCATTAACCTGTTTTTCACAAGAGCACATGCAGACGTTTGGCTATTTATGTTCGATGTTGCCAATTATCAAGGAATTATATCCTAATGATAATGAGACACAGACTAATAACATTAAGGCATATACAGCTTTCTTCAACACCAACCCAATGTTAGGTTCGGTTATCATTGGTGCTACTGCCAGTCTTGAAGAAGCTCGTGCAAACGGTGAAAATATTGATGGTCAAACTATTAATGACATGCGTGCCGGTTTGATGGGACCAATAGCTGGTATTGGTGACTCACTAATTGACGGTACTTTGATTCCGATTTTACTTGGTATCGCTTTGGGTATGTCAAGAAACGGTTCACCAGTTGGTGCTATTTTTTACATCATTGTTTGGGATCTCATTGCATACTTTGGTCAACGCTTCCTATACTTTCGTGGTTACAAACTGGGAGATAAAGCTGTCGGCTTTTTAGTAGGTAAGCAAGGTAAAGCCGTTAGACGTGCGATCTCCATTGTTGGTGGTATGGTTGTTGGTGGAGTTCTGGCTACCTGGGTTAACGTCACTACTTCTTTACAACTTAAAGATAGTACCGGACACGTTTTCCTTGATTTGCAAAAGCAGTTAGATGGTATCTTTCCCGGTATCTTAACAGTAATCGTTACTCTTTTCTGTTGGTGGTTAATGTCCAAAAAGCATGTTTCTGCTATCTGGACAATGATCATTCTGATTGGTGTAGCTTTTGTCGGTGTTGTTCTCGGCGTATTCAATCCAGGACTTAAATACTAGAAGTAAAAACGGTGTAATAATGGACCTTAAGAAAATAACTGCTGGTTATCAAAATGAAGTTAATTATCAAAAAAAGATGCTGCAAAATTTACAGTATTGGCTGCAGACTTTATTGGCAATTGCCGCAATCGGCTTGGTCTTATGCTATTATTTCTATGGCAAAACCACTTGGCTGTTTATTATAGGTCTGATTTTACTAGTAATTGGTGTGCTTTGCGCGGCTATTGTTGCTTATGGTAGGCACCGTGGTAAGCAGAACGTTAAACTGATAATTTCTGATTACGAAAAGAAAATTAACTATTTAAAAAATAAATAAAGAGCAAATCAAATAGGGCTGAAGAAGCAAATTCTTCAGCCCTATTTTTATGTTTGAAAGAATATTTTTAAAACTTTGTTTCTTTAATATCATCTTCTGGCCGATGCCCTTGAATCCTGATCACTTGCCAGGTAAAATCACTTTTAGGTGCATTTTTTAAGTTGATAGTCAATTGGTTATCAGCAAAAGTGAAATCAAGTTCAGTTCTTTGGGCAATCATTTCAACGCGGTTGGGTTCATTGCTCAAGCCGTGAATTTTTATTATTTCAGGCAAAGGGGTTTTGATGAAGACATACTTCTGATAGAGCATGTGTCTATTTTGCAATACAAAGCCATTATCTTCATTAACATTGCTGATAGTAAGATTACACGGCTCGCCTTCATTAAAGGCATGACCAAAAAGATGCATCCAGTTATTGATTTGCGTAAGCAGTGCTTTAGTTTCTGCCAATAAATTGCCGTCATCTGTGACGGGAACAGCAATTATTACTTGTTGTCCTGCTTTGCGCTGCGAAACTAGTTGCTCTACCACATTCGCGGCAGATAATTCATAGTTAGCTTGAATGGGTTCAGTAGTGACTAAAGCAATAGTATACTTTTTGCAGGCTTTCTCAAAGTCAGTTTTAAATGCATTCGTAGCAACAGCTCGAGCACCAATATTGCGTGCAGTTTTTACTAAAAAATCAGCGTCTACACCTTTAGCATTTTTTAGTTTAAAATTTAATACGATGGCAAAATCAGGATTCATTAATTTTTCTCCTCTAGTAAGTATCAGTAATAAGTTTAACCCAAAAGGTGGCAAAGATGAAAATTATTATTTCACCAGCGATGAAGATGATAGTCGACCGCGAATCTTTTCCTGCTAAGTCGCACCCGCAGTTTTTAGCGCAAGCTCAAGCATTAGCTGCTTTTTTAAAAAAGTGCAGCTATCAGGAATTGCAAAAAATCTGGCAGTCAAGTGAACGCACGACCAAGGAAGGTCAAAGACAAATTAAGGAACTTAATTTGCAGCAAAAGGACAATCTAACTCCAGCCGTTATTTCATATTCCGGTATTCAATATCAATACATGGCTGCTGACCTGTTTACTGCCCCTGCTCTATCTTATTTACAAGATAATGTTCGGATATTATCGGGCTTGTATGGTGTTTTACGGCCTTTTGACGGAGTATGGCCTTACCGTTTAGAAATGAAAAATAAAGTTTGGGGATTTAGTCAGCCCAACTTATACCAATTTTGGGGTTCAACAATCGCTGATAATCTTTTTAATGAAGATCAAGTGTTAATTAATTTAGCTTCAAAAGAATATTCGCGCAATATTACGCCCTTTGTAGCAAATAACAGACAAATGATTAGCATTGATTTTCAAGAAAAGAAAAATGGTCAGTGGAAGACAGTTGGTGTACATGCCAAAATGGCACGTGGAGAAATGGTGCGTTATATTGCAGAAAAGCAATTGAGTAAGCCGCAGCAATTGCAGGACTTTCATGATTTTGGCTTTAATTTTGTACCAAATATCAGCACCGACAATACTTATGTATTTCGAACAGAGTATGATTTTAGGCGGCGCTGAAGAATTTAGAGTAAAAGTAAATATTTACAACACGGAAAAGTGAGGTTATTATGGAAATTGTTTTTGTTCGTCATGGTCAAACTGATTTAAATAAAACTGGCCGAATTCAAGGCTCAGTCTATGATCATGATTTGGATGAGGTTGGCCGCGCAAGTGCTGAAAGAGCCGCTGCTAATTTTGATCCTTCTGGTTTTGACGTGGTCTTTTCAAGTCCCTTAAAGAGGTCTTTGACCACCGCTAAAATTTTCACCAAGGGACAAAAAGAAATTAAAATTGATCAGAGGTTAACGGAAATTAATTTTGGCGAGTGGGATGGTGAATTTCTTTCCGAATTAGGACAAAAATATCCTGACGCAATTGATCCTTGGGGTAAGGCAGCTGCTGCTTACATCAAATACGCACCTAGTGGTGAATCATTTACGTCATTAGATGAAAGATGCGGCAGCTTTTTAGCTGATATGAAAAAGAACTATTTAACTAAAAAGATTTTGGTATTTTGCCACGGCACTCTTATCAGAATGATGTTTGCTCATTATTTTACGCAAGGTGATATGAACTTTTTTGAAACTATGGACAATTGTGCGTTAGCGAAAGTTTCTTATCGTGGTGGCATTCCGCGAGTAAACTACTATAATCGCATTTTGACACTAGAATAAAAAGCAATAGACCTCAATAAGAGGTCTTTTTTGATGGCGGCAATTAATTGAGCATTATAATTGACGATTAATCGTCAGTGAATTATTCTTTTTAAGTGACACAGTGTCACCGAGAAGAAGAGGAGATGAATCAGAATATGGCTAAGGCAACTTTTATTAACTTGCCACTAGATAAAAAGCAAAAAATTGAAAGTGCATTACTGAAAGAATTCAGTCAATATCCTTTGGCAAAAGCACAGGTAGCGCGAATAGTTAAGGCGACTGGGATTGCGCGTGGCGCTTTTTATAAGTATTTTACGGATTTAAATGATGCTTATCACTATATATATGATTTAGCTCTAAAAACTGTTCATTCACCAGTGAAAATATTGCCGCAATTTCAAGCCCAGCAGTATTACGATAATGTAACTCATTTCCTAGAAGAAACAAAAGAAAGTACATATGCAGGATTAATTAAAATGCATATTTTGTATAACGAGAATACATTTGATCATCATTTTCCGGCAAAAATACTGTCCGCATTAGATCCGCAAAATTGGAGTGCTATGGTACTTAGTCATGCAGCTATTAGGATGGTTCTTGAGAATCCAGAACAAAAAGCAGCTATTATGAAGCGCTTGAAGGCAAGTTTGGAATTGTTAAACAGAGGGAAAAATTAATGTTTTTAGCAATTAAAGAAATAAAAAGAGAAAAACTTCGTTACGGCTTAATTATTTTAATGATCTTTTTGATTAGCTATCTAATATTTATTTTGTCAGCACTGGCAACAGGTTTGGCCAGTGAAAATACCCAGGCACTAGAATCTTGGAATGCACAGAAAGTAGTTTTAAACAAAAATGCTAATGTCAGTATGAGTCAGTCGATTTTAACAAAAAGTGACTTAAAAAAGGACGCATTAACTAAAGATGAAGCCCTAGTTGGACAAATTCCGGTAGTAGTCAAAAACTCAAAGCGACCACAAATTTCAGCGCAGTTCATCGGAATTAAAAAGGAGCAGTTTATTTATCATGATCAGGAACTGATTGCAGGTAGAAAAGCAAAAAAGAATTATGAAGTAACTGTCGATCAGGCGTTTAAAGCTAAGGGTTACCAGTTAGGCGATAAATTAGCGCTAAACGGATCTACTAAAAAGTACCGCATTGTTGGTTTTGTTAAAAATGCCAAAATCAATATTGCCCCAATTATTTATGGCACGCTGCAGTCTTGGAAAAAATTACGCCAAGGAATGCCAACTTTGCGAGCTGCGGCAATAGTGTCTCGTAATCCAGATTATAACTATAATTATCAGAACTGTAAGACCTACCCCATTAACCAGTTTATTAAAAAACTCCCGGGGTACACTGCCCAAAATATGACTTTTGAATTAATGATTGGTTTTCTATATGTTATTTCATTAATTATAATTGCAGTTTTTCTCTATATTTTAACAATGCAGAAACTGCATAACTATGCGGTTATGCGTGCACAGGGGATTCCCAGCAGTACATTAGTTAAAGCAACTATTAGTCAGGCATTGATATTAGTACTTGCAGGTTTAATTGTCGGATTGATAGCCACAATGATAACAGTCAAGGTTTTACCGCCCGCTGTTCCGATTAGTTTTACACCCCAAATTATTTTGACCGGAACAATCGGCTTATTGGTAACTGCAATTATCGGCAGCTTAATTCCAGTCAGATCAATATTAAAAGTAGATCCAGCACAGGCGATAGGTGAATAACATGGCAATTATTGAATTAAAAAATGTTCAAAAAATTTATGGTACAGGGGCGGCACAAGTCGTCGCACTAAAAAATGTTAATTTTAAGGCAAACCTAGGTGAAGTTGTATTAATTATGGGCCCGTCAGGAGCTGGTAAAAGCACCTTTTTAACAATTGCCGGCTCTTTGCAAAAACCGACTGCGGGCAAAGTTATTGTTGGCGGTCAGGACATTGCGCATATTTCTACTAGAGAAAGTGACCGTTTACGACTAACACAACTTGGTTTTGTATTGCAGGCTTATAATTTAGTACCGTTTCTAAAAATTAAAGAGCAATTTGAATTAGTTAATAAAATAAAAAAAGAGGGCAATATCAGTGCTGCCAAATTGCAAGAATTACTCAAGCAGCTGGGAATTAATTCTTTAATTAATAAGTATCCTAATGAACTTTCAGGTGGGCAACAGCAACGCGCAGCTATTGCCCGTGCTCTTTATGCTAACCCGCAAATTTTGCTGGCCGATGAGCCTACCGCTTCTCTTGACAGTGAGAATGTGGCTGAAGTAGGGCAATTGTTCAAAAAATTAGCCAAAGATTATCACAAAGCCGTCTTGCTGGTCACACATGATCCGCGGCTAGAACAATACGCAGATCATATTTATGAAATGATGGACGGAAAAATCAGGCAAAAGAATTAATTGCTAATTTTCAAGAATAAAATAACTATTAGCAATGTTTTTTTAAAAAATGTCAAAGCAACTAAACTGTTTTATCAATAGTAATTTTTTGTTTGTAATTTTTTTAACTAGTTCTAATTATTGTTATTAATTGAAATCGCTTATTAAAAGTTAGAAAAATCCTTTATTCTTTTGTGTTAGAAAAAAGTACTTTGTCCTTGACAAAGTACTTTTAAATTTACTATTCTTAATGATAGTAAAAAAGATGTTATTTTTAATAAAAATAACAGAAGTAATTAAAAATAAAATTATTAATTTTTAAGCTGTTTGAAGAATTGATTGAGAGATGGATTCTACGTTAAACTGACTAAAATATTTTATTTCATGTTTTTATTTGGCAGGATTTTTGTCTATAGCTTAATAGTGTAATACTAAATTTTTGCTAAATAAAGCTTTTTATCTAGAGGTACAATGATGAACGATATTCCCGAAGACAAATCTATTGAATTAACAACTGACTACCAGAACCATAGCATTAATATGGCTTTTTCAGATAATCTAACAGATGATTCTGAACGTGGCTATATTCTATCAGCTGCTTTCTTTTCATTTTGTGCAGCTCAAGGCTTAAGTAAAGAAGAATTAAGTGATATGGTTTCAACTTACTATGATGAGTTTTTGAATAATGAGGATTAACTGCTCATTACATTTGTGTGCTTAAATATATTTCACCTGTGGCAATACCAGTTCTAGAAGCTGGTCTAAAAAATACGTTTAAAGTTAATCAAGGAAAAAATCAAAATGGCTAGAAAAAAAGAAATAGGAAAAAGTAAGATCTTAAATATTGCTTATAAAATGGTTGTTAAGGATGGAGTTGAAAGCTTAACGGCCCGCAGCATTGCTAAGGCTGGCCATTTTTCTACTCAGCCTTTGTATCTTGAATTCGATAGTATGGACGATTTACGCCAAGAGGTTTTGCGTAAAATTGCAGACAACTTAAAGAATAAAATTTTACAGAAAAGCTATATTGCTGAACCATTGATTGACATGGATTTATCGTATATTGATTTTGCCCAAGAACAAGAGAACCTCTTTAAAGCAATGTTTGTTGAAGGTAAGTGTGGCAATGAAATAATCGCTGATACTTTAATAGATTTTGGAACTGAGAAATTTAAAGAGCAATATCCGGATAGTAAGTATTCTGCAGAAAAAATCAGAAGTATTATTATTGCTAACTGGATAACTACTTGTGGAATTGCTTCATTAATAGTTAATAAAATTGCGACTTTTTCTCAAACACAAATTATCAACGTTTTAAAGGCACAAATTAATGATGCAATTTTAAACGACTGGCTTAGCAAGAAAAGTAATGTTTCTCTGTTTAAGACAGAGGAAAAATACAATTAAAGCCCCGAAATAGTTTTTACTACTTACATAGTGTAAGCAGGATAAGCTATACGAAAGTATTAAATTATTAAAGCTATCTGAAATCAGGAACATGTTAAAAAGATACGGATATGCTATAATTAACAATGAAATTAGTTTCCTGAAAGGTGGTTTTTATGAAAATCCTTGCATTATCTGGCTCAAATGCCAAAAATTCATTTAATGAGGCATTGCTTAAATTTATTTCTAAGCGTTTTGCCGACAGGTATGATTTTAAGCTGACAACAGTTAAAGGGTTGCCAATGTTTAAAGAAGGTGAAGATGCCCCAGAAGCAGTTCAAGCCTTAAGTAAAGAAATTGAAGATGCCGACTTGGTATTAATCGGTTCTCCTGAACAACAACACTCTGTTACCAGTGCTTTAAGTAGCGCGCTTGAGTGGCTATCTTGTGTAACTCACCCATTTAAGGGTAAGCCAGTTGCTATTGTTTCAACTTCACCAATGCCACAAGGTGCTTCTCGTTCACAAAGTCGTTTGAAGAGTCTGTTTTTAGCACCTGGTTTTGGGGCTAAGGTCTTCAATGGTGATGAATTCATGATGGGTGTTGCACCAACTCAATTTGATGATAATGGTGACTTGAAAGATGAAGAAACCGTTAAATTCTTAGATCACTTTTTCGATGAAGTTGATAGTTGGTACGCACAAGTAACTAAATAGGAGGGCTGAGAATGAAAATATTAGCAATTGTTGGTACAAATGCACCCTTTTCATATAATCGCTTTTTAGCACAATTTATTGCCAAGCATTATAGTGATAAAGCAGATATTGAAGTTAAAGAAGTCGACAAATTGACACCTTTCTGCAGAACAGAAATGGCTGATGATACTATCAAGGCTTGGATCGAAGACGTTAAGAGTGCTGATGGTATTGTAATTACTACTCCAGAATATGATCATACAATTCCTGCTGCTTTAAAGAGCAGTCTTGAATGGTTAGGTTCACACGCTGGTCCTAACGTTATGAAGATGAAACCCGTTGCTATTGCTGGTGCATCATATGGTTCACAAGGTACTGGCCGTGCCCAAGAAGATATGCGTGAAATTTTGCTTTCACCTGATATGAGTGCAAATGTTTTACCAGGCAATGAAGTTTTAATTGGTCAAGCTCCAGATAAATTCAACAAAGAAACTGGTGAATTGACTGATGAAGCAACCATCAAGCAATTAGATGGTATGATGGACAACTTCTTTAAGTTTGTTGAGCAAGCACATAAATAAACTTTTGCTAGATTAACTGGCAGAGAGTAAAATAACCGGATAGGGGTATCCTATCCGGTTATTTTTTTGAAAGGAAGTTGGCATGACTGAACCTGTCATTTTACCTGTAAAATCTGTTCGTAATCCGCGTGATTTGGGTGGCTATATTGGCTTTAACGGACATCAGATTAAGTTTCATCGCTTACTACGCACTGGTAACATAAGTAAAATAACGCCAGAAGATGAACAGTTTTTACTTAATTATGGTCTGACTAAAATTATTGATTTGCGCTCTCCGGCAGAATGTAAAGCTAATTCTGATAAAAGCATTCAGGGCGTTGCCCATTATGAATTTCCCTTATCGGCAGATGATAATACCGGTGGTAAAGGTTTGGATATGAGCAGGGAATTTGAGCAATACCGCAAGGATCAATATGCTGGTTTTTATATGATGTGTCAAAGATATCATGATCATATCAGTAATCAATTTTCTCAGAATAATATTCATCAAATTGTCAGTTTAATTGCTGCTACGACTGATGGCGCAGTTTTATATCATTGTTCAGAAGGTAAGGACAGGACGGGATTAGTCACAGTAATACTGCTTTATATTTTAGGCGTGGATTTAGAAACAATTCGCCAAGATTACCTTTATTCCAATATAATGCTCAACGATTACCGTAAAGTTCGCGATGCCCGATTTAAAAAGGCCGGTGAAAATGATAAATTTCGGGCCAACATGCGTATTTTAGGTTCAGTTGCCAACGCGTATTTTGATACCAGCTTGATTACCATCAATGAAGATTTTGGTGGGATTGATTCCTATATTAATAAGCAATTAGGAATTGACCAGCAAATGCAAGAGAAAATAAGAAAGAACTATTTGGAAAATTAGGGATAAAATAATGATTAAAAATTTGGCTTTAGAACAAGAAGTAGGACAGCATCATGCCCTAGGTACAGCAATCACTTTACAGGTTTTTGGTGCTCGTGATAAAAGCGTGATTAATGATTCCTTTGCTTTGATCGACCATTATGAAGACTTATTGACAGTTAATCGTGATGAATCAGAAGTAATGGATGTTAATCATGCTGCAGGTAAGCACCCCGTTCAAGTTTCAAGCGGTACCTATGATTTAGTTAAATTGGCGGTAGAAAAAAGTCGGGAAAATTTTGGCTTCAATGCTCTGATAGGCCCGGTTGTTAAGTTATGGGCAATTGGTTTTAAAAACGCTCACGTTCCTACTGCTGAGCAAATTAAGGAAAGAATGGCACTAATTGATCCGTTTAAAGTTGACCTAGACGATACTGATCAAACTATTTTTTTGCAAAAAGAGGGCATGGAATTAGACTTAGGCGGTATTGCTAAAGGCTGGATTGCCGATCGTATCAAAGATTACTGGCGGGCTTACGGAGTTCATGCCGGAATTATTAATCTGGGTGGTAACATTTTACTTGTTGGCGACTCACCTAAAAGGACTAGTGGTCAGTGGTCAGTAGGAGTACAGGATCCCAAAGAGCCTCGTGGCAATAATATTGCTTCGGTGATGGTACCAGAATGTTCTGCAGTTACCAGCGGAACTTATGAACGTTATTTAGAAGTTGACGGTCATAAATATCACCATTTGATTGATCCGCGAACTGGTTATCCGGTTGAAACTGATTTAGCCGGCGTGACTACTTTTACCAAGTATTCAGTTGAAGCTGAAATCGAATGTAAGAGATTGTTTTTTGCAGGTAAGCCGGTTGCTGGTTGGCATGATGATCCTGACCGCATTGGAGCAGTTTTTGTTTATAACGATGAACACGTTGAGTATGATAACTTTCAAAAGTAATAAAAAAGTGCCTCTAAGGCACTTTTTTAATTACAATTTAAATATTTGTAAGGTAAGTATATTATTTTAACGAGAGAGCTTTATGGCAAAATTCTGCTTGAATAGCACTCTTTGGTACCCAGGCAATTGCACCATGATCATAATTCATGTTCTTGCCACCAGTACCCGCTTTATCAAACTTGGAGTAATAAAGGGGATCATAAACCAAGAACTTGTCTTTCTTGTAGCCGGTGATAACTTTGCAGTGATTGCGCTTGTAATCGCCAGCTTTTTGATATGAAGAAAAGCCATAGTATAACACTGGCTTGCCAGCCTGAATATACATTTTAAGATCATCAACAGTTAGTTTTTTACTGGAAATATTAATAATTTTTTTGCCCTTTTTAAAAGTCCGGGCATATTTAGCTAGGGCACCTGGGCTAATTACGTAGCCAAAACCGACGCCAGTATAAACATTCCCCTTTTGTCCGCCTTTAACTGGTTGCATTGGTAAATTATTTTGAATTTTTGTAAGCAAACTAGTGGTAATTTTCTGTCCCTGAGAACCTAACAGCATCGCAATTGAGGCTCCTGCACAGCCCCACGGGGTTTTAACAGGAACATATTGACTGACATATGGCGTCTTTTCAATTGTTTTAGCTTGCTTAGGAGTAGCTACAGCTTTTTTATTAATGTAGCCAATGGCCTTCATACCCTTTTTGTTAAGCCAATAGTATGTTTTGCCATTGTGGATAAATTTTTTATTGACATTAAATGTTTGGTGAAAATAATTCTTGGCTGCTTTCTTCTTGGTAAAATTATCAAGATAAATACCATAATTCTTTTTAACAATTGCTACTTTGAAAGTTTTGACTTTTTTGGCAGTGGCATTAGCAGGCTTTTTATTCTGAGTCGCGGCAGCCGGGACATTGGTTTCGGTTTTACCTGTTTCTTTGTCTGTCTTTTGGTCTTCTTGCGACTTTTGTGTCTCAGACTCTTTATTTACTTGATTATGGTCCTGCTTTAATTGCTTATTTTGAGATTCTGTTTCTGCGCTAACTGTTTTGGTCAGATTGTTACTGAAAACAGGTGCTGCAAGAATAACAGCTGCAGAAATAGTTGCAATTTTCTTTAAGGTTAATTTACTTTTCAATTTATCCTCCTAATTTTTCTTATTCAAAATACCTTCATAACAAGTTTACTACAACAAATGGCAAATATATGACAAAAAATTATGTGGATTTCTATTATTAGTAGAAGTGTATATAACATAATTACTCAAATTATTTTAGTTAAAGATCGAAGTAAACTTTTGCTAATTGATAAACAAAAACAGCGTCTAAACTAACAAGTTTAAACGCTGATGACTATTTTATTTAATTTAGGCAGCAGTTCTACTGATACTAAAGATACTGTTGAACAACCCGTTGGATAAGCCAGGTGTGTTATAAATGATGAAACGAATAAATGATGAATCTAAAGTTTGCTGGATAAACCACGGATTTTGCAGAGCATTAAGCATTGACAGGATAATGTAAACGAAGAAATAACTGGCAAAAAAAGATACGACAGCACCCAAAACGCTATCTAGTAAATTGCCAAAGTTAGTTGCATGGGGATTTTTATTAGGTACCCAGCCTTTAAAAATCTTAACAACCATTTTGCCAAAAAAGACAATGATAAAAAATGCCAAAAAACGAAAGAGCATTAAGTTGGTTCCAGGAGTTAAAGTGGTTTGAATATTTTGCCCGGTAATCTGACTGTAGAGCCAATTGCCAACAGGATTTTGAAACAGAATAGCTGTAATGAAGACAATGGCAGCAAATATCAGATTAATAATTAATCTAGTGAAGCCCGTTTGAAATCCTTTGTAGGTTTTTAGTGTCAAATAAGCCAGTACAATTAAAGTAACAATCATATTTATCTCCTTTGACGATATTATAGCTTAATTTATGCGTTTAGACTTTGACGACAGTCGAAAAATATTTCATAATTAAAGGGATGCATTGACTTTACATTAAGCCAATTTTAGCGTTAAATTTAAAGGGTGTGAAACAAGGTTTCACGGGTGAAAAATGAATCCTGAACAGTTCGTCCAAGAATTATCAAAACGTAATTTTAAATTAAATGAAAAACAAATCAACCAATTTAACCAATACTTTACCAGTCTGATTGAGACTAATAAAAAAGTTAATCTTACGCGGATAACAGAAAAAGATGAGGTTTATCTAAAGCATTTTTGGGATAGTATCACACCTCTTTTCACCTTTGGTTCAGTATTAAAAGGGGCTGATACTTTATGTGATGTTGGTGCCGGTGCCGGTTTTCCTTCTATTCCTTTAAAGATTATGCTGCCTGAATTAAAGGTTACGATCATCGATTCTCTGGGCAAACGGTTGAATTTTTTACAGAGCTTAATCACCCAGTTAAATTTAGAAAATGTTACCTTGGTTCATGGCCGTGCCGAAGACGTGGGGCAAAATAAACAGTATCGTGAACAATTTGATGTTGTGACTGCCCGTGCTGTTGCTAACATGGCCGTTTTAAGTGAGTATTGTTTGCCGTTAATTAAAGAAAGTGGCAATTTCATTGCTCTCAAGGGACCAAAAGCTGAAGACGAACTGAAATCAGCTCAGAAAGCCTTAAAAGTTTTAGGTGGTAAGGTCATTGCAGTTAAAGAATTACAATTACCTCGAAGTACCGAAGAGCGCACTTTGGTTCTGATAGAAAAAGTACAGGCTACGCCTAAGAAGTATCCGCGGCAGGCAGGAACTCCGCACCGCAAACCAATTCATTAAACAGGGGGACTCAAAATGTCATTATTTTCTTCTTTACGTCATCATGAAGAAATACCTAAAAATAAACAAATTCAGGATATTGAGCTAAGTAAAATAAAACCCAATTCTTTTCAGCCGCGGCACCAGTTTTCTGAAGAATCAATTCATGAATTGGCATCAACCCTTGATAAAGACGGGTTATTGCAACCAATTGTTGTACGTGAAAAAGAGGGCAATTATGAAATTATTGCTGGTGAGCGCAGACTGCGAGCTGCAAAGCAGCTCGCTTGGACAAAAATACCGGCAATAGTTAATAACATGGATGATAGCCAGGCTGCATCATTGGCTTTAATTGAAAACCTGCAAAGGGAAGATTTAAATCCGATTGATGAAGCACAGGCTTATAGTAATCTTATGAAACTAAATAACTTGACTCAAACTACCTTGGCCCAAAATATTGGCAAGTCACAATCTTATGTTGCTAACAAGTTGCGCCTTTTAAAGTTAACACCGAAGGTACAAAGTTATTTGGCCAGTGGTGAAATTTCGCCACGTCATGGTCGCTGTTTGGTGGGACTAAGTGAGAAAGATCAGGGCCGTGTCTTAGATGAAATACTTGCAAATAACCTGAATGTTAGCGATACCGAAAAAATCGTTAAAAATGTTGAGCAGTATTTTGCAGGCAAAAAAGTTAAGGATAAAGAAAAAGAGCAGGCAGAACAAACAAGACGAGCAGCCAATCGTATCCCTAAAGATTTAAAAGTACAAATTAATACAATTAAAAAGGCAATTAAACTTGCTCAACAGTCTGGCATCAAGGTTAAGTTCAAAGAAAATAATGATCCTGATGATTATATGATTACGATTGAATTGAAAAGAAAGTAGGAAGGCATGGAAAATATGGTGAGTGTAATTTCAGTTGCTAACCAAAAAGGTGGCGTCGGTAAAACGACAACAACTATAAATTTAGCGGCTTCGATTGCGGAACGCG
The DNA here is from genome assembly GCF_946477725.1 of uncultured Lactobacillus sp. GTDB lineage: Bacteria > Bacillota > Bacilli > Lactobacillales > Lactobacillaceae > Lactobacillus. Next base: position 172,900 of record NZ_CAMKZC010000001.1, read on the forward strand.
GTTATCAAGTCTTAATTGTCGATATTGATCCGCAGGGTAATGCGACCTCTGGCCTGGGGATTGAAAAATCTGCTATTGATCAAGATATTTACAGCGTTTTGATTAATGATGTTCCCCTTAAAGATACGATTTTCCATACTTCAACTAAGCGGCTGGATTTAGTTCCGGCGACTATCAATTTGTCTGGAGCCGAAACAGAACTAATCAGTATGATGGCCAGAGAAACACGCTTGAAGTCAGCTTTAGATTCAATTAGCGACAATTATGATTTTATTTTTATTGATTGTCCGCCTTCATTAGGACAATTATCTATCAATGCTTTTACGGCATCTGATTCAATTTTAATTCCCGTTCAAAGTGAGTACTATGCTATGGAGGGGCTTAGTCAGCTGCTTAATACCATCCGCTTAGTGCAAAAACACTTTAATAAAGATTTAGGTGTTGAGGGCGTTTTGCTGACCATGCTGGATGCGCGGACTAATTTAGGTGCAGAAGTAGTAAAAGAAGTACGTTCTTATTTTTCTGATAAGGTTTATAAAACTATTATTCCGAGAATTACTAAGCTAGCTGAAGCACCTAGTTATGGAGAAGCAATTACTGAATATGCTCCTAATTCACGTGGTGCTGAAGTTTATGATGATTTAGCTAAGGAGGTGTTAAAGAATCATGGTAAGAAACTCAAGAAATAAAGATACTAAAAAACATGGTGGTTTAGGTCGGGGAATTGAAGCCTTGTTTGAAGACGAACCGCAAATTGAAGATAATGAAGAAGAAATTCAGGATTTAAATTTAAGCGATATCAGACCTAATCCTTATCAACCACGTAAAAACTTTGATGACAAGTCTCTTAAAGAATTGGCTGATTCGATTAAAGAAAATGGTGTTTTTCAGCCAATTATTGTGCGTAAGTCGGTGAAAGGCTATGAAATTATTGCTGGTGAGCGCAGATTTCGTGCTTCAAAACTAGCAAAAAAGACTACTATACCTGCCATTGTCCGTGACTTTAGCGAAAGCCAGATGATGGAAGTTGCCGTTTTAGAGAATCTGCAACGTGAGGACTTAACGCCTCTTGAAGAAGCTCAGGCATACGAAATGTTGCAAAAAAACCTGGGCTTGACCCAAGAAGAAGTTTCAAAAAGAATGGGTAAGTCCCGTCCTTATATTGCTAATTACTTGCGTCTTCTGACACTTCCTAATAAAACTAAGCACTTGTTACAGCACGGTGAACTGTCAATGGGACAAGCCAGAACGCTTTTAGGCTTAAAGAATAAGGACAAAATTGATGAAGTAGCTAAGCAGGTCGTTAAGGAAGGGATGCCGGTACGCAAAGTTGAGGCACTGGTAGCCAACCTTAATTCTAAGAAGCCGCGCAAAAAAGCAGTGCACAAATCGCCCTTTATTCGTGCTACTGAACATCAATTAGCTGATAAGCTGGGTTCAACTGTTAATATTTCCGCCAGCAAAAAAGGTAGTGGTCATTTGTCAATTGGCTTCTCTTCAACAGAAGAGCTGAACAGAATACTCGATGTGCTGGGAGTCGACCTTGATGAATAAAGAAATTGCTTATGGTTTGGCAGATACGGTATTGATGAAAAAACCACATGCTTGTAAAACTAATGACTGGGAAGTTCTGCGTTTAGGAGCTGATATCAGGTTAAAGTGCATGGGGTGTGGCCATATCGTAATGATGCCGCGTTCAAAGTTCGCGCATAACTTAAAAAAAGTTTTAACTAAGGCTAATGATCCGGTTAATATTAAAAATACGCTTTATGTGCCTAAAAAAGAAATAGCACGGCCGGATATTAATCAAGAAAATAACTGATTTTGTTAAAGAAAGAGGATAAAAATGTCATTAACTGCTGGGATTGTTGGATTGCCTAACGTTGGCAAGTCAACTTTGTTTAACGCAATTACTAAAGCGGGTGCGGAAATGGCCAACTACCCGTTTGCAACGATTGAGCCTAATGTCGGAATGGTTGAAGTTCCGGACAAGAGACTGGCTCGAATTCAGGAACTGATTCCGGCTAAGAAAATTGTTCACACTACTTTTGAGTTTACCGATATTGCTGGATTAGTTAAGGGCGCTTCAAAAGGTGAAGGTCTGGGTAATAAATTCTTGGAAAATATTAGGCAAACGGATGCAATTATCCATGTTGTTAGGGCCTTTGAAGATGATAATATTACTTCCGTCACTGGTAAAGTAGATCCGGAAGAAGATATCAACACTATCAACTTGGAATTGGCAATTGCGGATCTTGATGCCGTTAATCGCCGCATTAATAAGGTAAAAAAGATTGCTCAGCAAAATGACAAAGAGGCTAAAGCAGAGTTCAATGTTTTGCAAAAAATCAAGCCGGTTTTAGAAGAAGGCAAAGCTGTCCGTTCAATCAGTTTTAATGACGATGAGCAAAAAATTGTTAAGGGCTTGTTCTTGTTAACGGATAAGCCCGTCATCTATGTAGCTAACATCGCTGAAAGTTCAATGGCTGATCCGGAAAAAGACCAGTACTATCAAATAGTTAAAAAACATGCGGAAAGTGAAAATGCGGAATGTTTAGGTATATCTGCTGCAACTGAAGAAGAGATTGCCGGCTTGGATGATGATGAAAAAGCTGAGTTCTTAGAAGCAGAAGGTGTAACAGAGTCAGGTCTTGACCGTTTAATCCGTGCAGCCTACCACATTTTAGGCTTGAGGACTTTCTTTACGGCTGGTGGCCCTGAAACACGGGCATGGACTTTTCATAAGGGAATGAAGGCTCCGCAAGTTGCGGGAGTTATTCACTCTGATTTTGAGCGGGGATTTATTCGCGCTGAGGTAGTTTCATTTACTGACCTTGATCAATATGAAACTATGCAAAAGGTTAAAGAAGCTGGGAAGCTACGTCTTGAAGGCAAGGATTATGAAGTTCAAGATGGGGACATTATTGAATTTAGATTTAACGTTTAGGAAAAAATAATGGCAGAAAAGAAAACTGAAGAACAAGCTAAGATAGATACTAATAAGCAGGAAAAGTTAAAAGAAAAAGTAATTAATCAGAATAAGGATGATGAAGTCAAGCAAATGCAGCCTGCTGAGTTGCGTAAGCAACTCAGTAACAAGAACTCTGACTATGTTTTTCGTTTGCAAAAAGAACTAGAAACACAGGGTAAAATGAGTCATGAAGATGCACAAAAAAGAGTGGATGAGCTTTTAAATGACTTGGTAATTGCACAACGTCATGGTCAACCAGCCAGCACGTATTATAATATGTCGCCTAAGCTTAAGGCTGCTGACATGTTAAAGCCCAAAAAGAAAAAGGCTTCAGATATTCCATTTTGGCAATACGCTACGGATAATGCCTTGTTTTATGTTGCTATTTTCTTTGGTCTCTTTGGACTAATTGGTTTGTTCCAAAAGAATGACAAATATAATTCACAGATGGGTGTATTAACATTATTAATTGTCGGTGCTTCACTAGGCGTTTTCATGACTAAATATAATGATTGGGTTTTACCTAATGGCAGTAAAAATCGTAAAATTCCGTGGTCAAAATTAATCTGGGGTTTTGTTTTACTGATGGGAATGCTCTTTATCTGCTTTGGCGTATTAGGTCTTCCTGCATTACAAGTGATCAACCCGGCTTTGCCAGGAGTATATAACTTAATTATTGCTGCGGTAGCGTATGGCATTCGCTGGTTGTTCCGCCGGCATTATGAAATTATTGGTTCCGCCTTTTCGCCAGCTGATAAGAGCAAATAGATGCTTTTTGTCAAGAAAAGCGCTATACTTAGATAACTATATGTTTTAAAGGATAAATAGATTTATTATGAATCTATTTATCCTTTTTAAACTGAATACACGTAAAAGAACGCATTAATAAATTAGAAAGAGGTATTTAATGATTAACACTCTGCGAAAGTCAATCAGGCAGTATAAAAAACTGTCTTTGCTGTCGCCATTATTTGTTACTGGTGAAGTTATCATTGAAATGTTAATACCGTATTTAGTTGGTATATTAATAGACAATGGCATTATGAAGGGAAATATGTCATATATCACTAAAACTGGTGTTATTTTACTGGTGTTAACAGTTGTTTCACTTGTTTTAGGTTCTGGTGCCAGTTATGCCTCTGCTCACGCTGCTTCTGGTTTTGCAGCTAACTTGCGTAAAGATATGTTCTATCATGTGCAAGATTATTCATTTGAAAATATTGACAGGTTTTCCAGTGCAAGTCTAGTTACGAGGATGACTACTGATGTTAATAACATTCAAATGTCCTATCAAATGCTGATTAGAATAGCAGTCCGGGCACCAATGATGTTGCTAGTCTCAATTATCATGTCAATAATAGTTAGTCCACAATTGTCACTTGTTTTTGTCGTGATTGCACCAGTTTTCGTAATCCTTTTAGGCTTGGTAATTAAAAGTGCCAGCAAATATTTTCCTAAAATCTTCCGCGGTTATGACCGCATGAACCAGGTTGTGAGGGAAAATGTTCGCGGCATTCGCGAAGTTAAGACTTATGTGCAAGAAGAAGCGCAAACTGTCAAGTTTAAAAAATCAGCTGGTTTTATTTATAGACTTTTTGCTACAGCTCAGAAGATCATGTCTCTTAACTCAATGATTGTCATGGCTGTTTTGAATATTTCTAATTTAGCTATTTGCTGGTTTGGTGCTAAGGAAATTGTGGGTGGCAGTTTACAGACTGGTCAATTAATTTCAATGTTCTCTTATTCCAATTCTGTCTTAGGCAGCTTGAATATGCTGGCTATGATCATTACTCAGCTGGTAGTTTCAGGAGCCAGTGGTCACAGGGTTGCTGCGGTTATTAATGAAAAGCCCTCAATTGAGAATCCACGTAAACCGTTAAAGCATGTGAATAATGGAGAAGTAATTTTTGATCATGTCAACTTTAAGTATGACCCAGATGATAAGGAACTGGCTTTAAGTGATATTAACTTAAATATCAGGCCAGGTGAAACAATCGGCATAATTGGTCGTACGGGGTCATCAAAATCTACATTAGTTTCTATGATTCCGCGGCTTTACGATACCGATTCCGGAGCGGTGCGTGTATCGGGACATAACGTTAAGTCCTATGACTTAAAGACGTTGCGTGATAATGTTGCCATGGTTTTACAAAATAATGTCCTGTTTTCAGGCACTATCAAGGAAAACCTCAAATGGGGCAATGAAAATGCAACAGATGAAGAAATTATCGCTGCCTCAAAAATTGCTCACGCTGATGACTTTATTCGTGAAATGCCAGATCAATACGACACCATGGTTGAACAGGGCGGAAATAACGTTTCTGGTGGGCAAAAGCAAAGGATCACTATTGCAAGGGCATTGCTCAAAAAGCCGAAAATCTTGATACTTGATGACTCTACTTCAGCAGTAGATACACAGACTGAGCGTCAAATTCGGGAAGCCTTGGCAAAGGATATGCCCGATACCACCAAAATTATTATTTCTCAAAGAATTGTGTCAATTAAAGATGCAGACAGGATAATTGTAATGGATGAAGGCAAAATTCAGGATATCGGGACACATGAAGAGCTATTGCAGCGTAATGATTTATACAACTCAATTGCTAAGTTTCAAGAAGAACAGAAGAAGTAGGTGATTAATTTGGATAAAGCAGTAGAAAATAAAAATAGCCAAAATACTGGTAAGCGTTCCACAATTTTATGGCGTCTGCTTAAATTAGTTGCCAGTACAAGTCCTTGGATGCTGATTGCTTCAACGGTTGCAATAATTTTAACAGCTGCAGCAAACGTTTTAGGTTCACTATTTATTGAACGTTTGATTAATGTTTACATTATTCCCTTAACTAAAGAAGCCCAGCCAAATTTTGGTCCGCTTTTACATGCAATTGCAGTTATGTTTGGTTGCTATGCCATAGGCTTTATTTCTAATTATCTTTTTGCTGTGTTAATGGCAGTTTTAGCCCAGAAAGTACAATATAGAGTGCGGCTTGAAATGTTTGAGCATATGGAAAAGCTGCCAATTTCCTATTTTGACGAAAATGATTATGGCGACATCATGAGTTGCTATACTAATGATATTGATACCTTGCAACAAATGATTTCACAATCAATTCCGCAGTTTATGAATTCTGCGTTGAACCTCATTTTTGTTTTGGGTGCCATGCTGGCTTTAAGTTGGCAATTAACTATCTTTACCTTGATTGTTTTTGCACTCTCTATTATAATCGTCCGTTTTTTAACCGTTCGCTCCGCTCATTATTTTCAATTGCAACAAAAAGAATTGGGTCAAGTTAATGGTTACAATGAAGAAATGCTTAATGGTCTTAAGGTAATAAAGGTCTTTAGCCATGAACCTGAAGTTGAAGAAGACTTTGATGCCTATAATGAATCTTTAAAAGTAGCCTCTGGTAAAGCTCATACGTATGCCACAATTTTGTTCCCTATTATGGGTAACATGGGCAATTTGCTATACGTCTTAATTGCTATTTTAGGTGGAGCAGTTGCTATTAACCGTATTGCCCCACTTTCATTAGGTGTCATTGGTGCTTTCTTGCAATTATCTAAGCAATTTGCAATGCCAATAGCCCAGATTTCACAACAATTAAATTCTATTGTAATGGCTTTAGCGGGCGCAGAAAGAATCTTTAAGTTAGAGGATCAACCCGTTGAAATTGATGATGGTGATGTCACTATTACCAAGGATGAAAATGTTAAGGGTGCCTGGCATTGGAACGTACCACAAAAAGATGGCTCTGTTAAGAAAGTCACAGTTAAAGGACATATCGTCTTTGATCATGTTAATTTTGGCTATACGCCGAATAAACAAATTTTGTACGACATTTCTATTGACGCTAAGCCAGGTATGAAAGTAGCCTTAGTTGGTGAAACCGGTGCTGGTAAAACGACGATTTCTAATATGATTAATCGTTTTTACGAAATTAATTCTGGTACGATTACTTATGATGGTATTCCCATTAGTAGAATTAAGAAGGATGATTTGCGTCAGTCTCTGTCAATTGTTTTACAAGACACGCATATGTTTACCGGTACGGTGATGGACAATATTCGTTTTGGCAATACCGATGCCAGTGATGATGATGTATATCAGGCAGCACACTTATCTCATGCTGATGAATTTATTCATCATTTGGATGAAGGTTATAAAACAATCATTGATGGCAATGGCGGAGACTTATCTCAAGGACAAATGCAGCTGCTTAGTATTGCACGAGCAATGATAGCAGATGAACCAGTGATGATTTTGGATGAAGCCACTTCAAGTATTGATACCCAAACGGAAAAACTGGTACAAGCTGGTATGGATAACTTGCTTGCTGGTCGTACTAGCTTTGTCATAGCTCACCGCTTGTCTACGATTGTTAATTCAGACCTAATTCTGGTGCTTGATCATGGCCATATTATAGAGGCCGGCAATCACGAACAACTTCTAAAGAAGAAGGGTTATTACTACGAGTTATATACTGGTAAAAAAGAAATAGAATAGATGTACTTAAAATATTCCTGGTCCTATAGACTGGGAATTTTTTTGCTTTAAATAATGGTGTAAGCAATAATTACTTTTTAATCATTAGTTTGTGTTATGGTAAAATAAATGAATTTTATTAGGTTTAACACTATTAATATAATTTGGCTATAATTCAAATTTTAAAAGATAATAAAGGAATTAAGCTATGAATCAAATTATCCAGATTTTAAGCCAGCGCAAAGGTGATTTGGGAGTTGCTTTATTGCAACACCTGCAAATATCGTTAGTTTCGTTGCTGATTGCAATGGTGATTGCCATGCCTTTAGCCTTTTGGGCTGTAAAACACACTAAAATAGCAGAGGTATTATTGCAAGTTGCCAGCATTTTACAGACCATTCCGTCACTAGCACTGCTAGGTTTATTAATTCCACTCGTTGGGATTGGAACAGTGCCTGCCGTGATCGCTTTAGTGGTATATGCACTATTACCGATTTTTCAGAACACATACCTGGGATTAACTGAAATTGATCCGGCACTAGAAGAAGCTGCTGACGCATTCGGTATGTCACGCATGCAAAAATTACTTAAGGTGGAGTTGCCTTTAGCTATGCCGACAATTATTTCTGGTATTAGAACGGCCTTAGTTTTAATTATCGGTACTGCCACCATGGCAGCTTTAATTGGTGCTGGAGGCTTGGGCAGTTTTATCTTATTAGGAATTGACCGCAACAATACCGGACTAATTGTAATTGGTGCCGTTTGCTCTGGCGTTTTGGCGATTACGTTAAGCGCGCTCATTAAGTGGCTGGAACATGCATCAGTTAAAACAGCTTTGGGAATATTAGGAGTTAGTGTCATCTTCTTAGCAGGAAGTGGAATTTATCAAGCTGTTGCCAGTCAGAAAGAAACAGTTACAATTGCCGGCAAGTTAGGTTCTGAACCAGAAATTTTGATTAACATGTATAAAGAGTTAATTGAACAAGACGATCCACACGTTCAAGTGACGTTGAAACCTAATTTTGGTAAAACTACCTTTTTATATACTGCTTTGAAAAACAATAAAATAGATATTTATCCAGAATTTACGGGAACTGTTTTAGAAACCTTCGCGAAATCTCCGGTTAAAACTGCCGGTTTGTCTGAAAAAGAAACCTATGAAAAAGCAAAGAAATTAATGAATAAACAGGATAAGCTTACTTTGCTTAAGCCTATGACGTACGATAATACATATGCCCTAGCAGTTAAAACTTCGTTTAAAAAGAAAAATCGTTTAAGAAAAATCAGTGATTTGGCTAATATCACCAATCAGCTAAAAGGAGGAATGACATTAGAATTTATTGATCGTGGTGATGGGTTCAAGGGTATTAAGAAATTATACAAGATTGATTTCCCTGTTAAGTCAATGGAGCCGGCCTTGCGTTACCAGGCAATTAATCAGAATAAAGTTAACATTGTTGATGCCTATTCAACTGATAGTGAATTGCGCCAATATCATTTGACTATTTTAAAAGATGACAAGCATAATTTTCCCATTTATCAGGGCGCTCCTTTGATGACCAATGATTTTGCCCGCAAGCATCCGCAAATTATCCGCAGCTTGAATAAGCTGGCTGGCAAGATTTCCGAAAAGCAGATGCAGGAAATGAACTATGAAGTTAATATTAAAAATATGGATCCTGGACAAGTAGCACATCATTTTTTAGTAAAACAGCATTTGCTTAAGGAGAAGTAAGATGACTTCAGCGATTAAATTTGAGCATGTAAATAAAACTTTTGTTAATAAAGTAGTGGTTAACGATCTTAATTTGGATATTCAGCAAGGCGAACTTTTCGTTTTGGTAGGAAATTCAGGCAGTGGAAAAACTACCTCGATTAAAATGATTAACCGTTTGGAAGATCCTAGTACGGGCCAGATTTTTGTCAATGAGCGGCCTACGACTGATTATAACGTTCAAAAATTGCGCTGGAAAATTGGCTATGTTTTGCAACAAATTGCTCTTTTTCCCAACATGACTGTTGCTAAAAATATTACTTTGATTCCGGAAATTCAAGATGCTAAAGCTGATCTTACGGAAATGGCGGCAAATTTATTGGAAAAAGTGGGACTAAATCCCCAAGAGTATGCTCACCGTTATCCTCATGAACTGTCTGGTGGTGAACAACAAAGAATTGGCATTTTACGCGCGATTGCGTCAAAGCCTCCGATTGTTTTAATGGATGAACCCTTTAGCGCCCTGGATCCACTTTCCCGCGCAAATTTACAAGAACTAGTTATTAATTTGCACAAGCAGCTGCATAATACAATTTTATTTGTGACGCATGATATGAATGAAGCCCTGCACTTAGCTGACAGGATTGGCGTTATGAAGGATGGCAAATTATTACAGGTCGATCAGCCACAAGAAATCTTACGCCATCCGGCAAACAATTTTGTCAGGGACTTTTTTAAAGGCAGCTTAGGGAACAATTTATATGAAACACCATTAAAGCAAGCAGCCTTATTTAATGAATTTAAGCAAACTAGTTCTAATTCGCTGGCAGCAATGCCTGTAATTAATATTAATGAGAAAATTGCTGTTTTGCTGGAATTATTGAATCATCAAAATGAAGTTGCCGTACAAAATAATAATGGAGAATATTTAGGCTTCATTGATCGCCAGTGGCTGATTAAATATTTGAACAATATTAATAGTTTAAAATAGGAAATAAGCTGGGAACTGTCCAGCTTTTTTAATAAAACGATAAAATTATGCTTGAATATTAGTAGTTTATTACAAAATTGACTAAAATATTAGACATAGATTCTGCTAAACTATATTTAGTGGAATAATGAAATAAACCGAAAATAATCAATAGATAAAAGAAGGGAAATTAGCCCTATGAAAATTTTAGTTGTTGACGATGATAAAGAAATCGTCGAGCTGTTAAGTATTTATCTTAAAAATGAAGGTTATACTCCAGTTGTTGCCTATAGCGGCAAAGAAGCAATTACGAAATTAACTACGACGCCAGATATTGCATTAATGATCTTGGACATCATGATGCCTAATATGAGCGGAATTGATGTTATCAAAGAAGTACGCAAAGATTCTGATATCCCAATTATTATCGTATCAGCCAAGACTGGTGATATGGATAAAATTCAAGGCTTGATTACTGGAGCAGATGACTATGTTTCTAAGCCGTTTAATCCTTTAGAAGTAATGGCACGAGTTCGTTCACTTTTGCGTCGTAGTCAAAAGCAGGTTAAGGATGATGAACCAGATATTTTAGAAGTGGGACCACTGATTATTAACCGTGATTCACATGAAGTTAAGACAATTGATGGTAAAGACATTCAGTTGACTGCCTTAGAATTTGGCATTTTATACTTGCTTGCCAGTCACCCTAACCGGGTATTTTCAGCGGATGAGATTTTTGAACGGGTTTGGCAACAGGAATCCATAGTTTCTGCTAAAACCGTTATGGTTCATGTTTCACACCTGCGTGACAAAATTCAATCGGCAACGGGTGGTGAAGATGTTATTCAGACCGTCTGGGGAGTAGGCTATAAAGTTGAGGCTTAACTAGATGAAAAAAGAAAGGGTCAAGCTGACAGCCGCGGAAAAAAGTGAGCTGTTTGCTGAAGGCGTTATAACGGTAGTTTTAGAGCTACTATTGAACCTGTCAGTGATTATTTTGATCAACTTGACAATTTTACAAGATAAAAACCTGGTTAACGGGATTTATTTTCTAAAAAAGACCATTACTTTTGCTGGCGGCCGCCACTTATGGTCCTGGCAGAATACCTTTATTATTTTCATGGGTATTGGTGATTTAATCGTTCTGTACTGGCGCTTAATTCGGCGCTATCATCAAATGCAGTTAAGACATGTTATTTCTGAACTGCATTATATTGCTAAGGGACATTTTGACCATACAATTTCTTTTAAAGTCAAAACTGATTTGCAAAAAGTAATTGATTCAATTAATTCGTTAGTGGATAGTACAGTAAATGCGATTAATGAAGAAAAAGCGATTGAAAAGTCAAAGGACGAACTGATTAGCAATGTTTCTCATGATATCAGAACGCCTTTAACTTCTATCATCGGCTATTTGGGTTTACTGAAATCGGGGGTGTCAAATCCAGCAGATCAACAAAGATACCTTAATATTGCATATATGAAGGCTGAACAAATGAAATCGCTTGCTCATGATTTGCTTGAGTATACAACGTTAAAATCAACTAGTACCAAATTAAATTTGTCTTCTTTACATATTTTTTCTATGTTAGAGCAGGTTGCCGCGGGGTTTGAATTCGAGGGTCAGGAAAAAGGGATAGTATTTAATATAGAAGCAAGACCTAAGAATTTAACCATTCAAGCTGATGCGGAAAAGCTGGTACGTGTTTATAATAATCTCATCACTAATGCGCTCAAGTACGGTACAGGTGCAACACAAATTAATTTAATTGCTAATTTAGTTAATAACAATGAAGTTGAGTTACGAGTGGAAAACAACGGTGCTCAAATTCCCGAAGATTCGTTGAAAAAAATATTTGAACGTTTTTACAGAGTCGAAGGCTCCCGTAATACCCAAACGGGTGGTACGGGGCTAGGTCTATCAATTACCAAAAGTATTGTTGATCTTCATCAGGGCAAAATCCGCTGTGAATCTGACAAAGATTGGACCCGTTTCATTATTTGCCTGCCTTTAAACTTAAAGAGTGAAAAAACTCCAGCATAGCTGTGGTATAATTTTGACTGAGATAATAAATAGAGGAGTATAGCATGAGTATTTCTTTAAATACCTGTATTTTAATTTTAAAAGAACACCATCTGCTTAAATCGAGTGCTGTCCAAGATACTATATCTTCTAAGATGGAATATGTGTCGTATGACTCGCGTGACGTTCATACCAATACATTGTTCTTCTGTAAAGGTGCTGGTTTTCGCCCCACTTATTTGTCAATGGCAAAGGCGAATGGTGCTAATTGTTATGTAGCAGAGCAACCCTATCCGGAAGGTAAGGGAATGCATGCACTGATTGTGCGCAATGTTTCCAAAGCGATGGCGTTATTGTCTGCGGCATTTTTCCGTTTCCCGCAAGACGATTTATATTTAATAGCTATTACTGGTACTAAAGGCAAGACTACAACGGCCTACTTTTTAAAAGGGATGTTAGATCAGGTAAACGGTGGTAAAACGGCGTTAATTTCATCAGTCAACACAGTTGTGGGACCTAAAAAAGATGATACTTTTAAGTCAAGCTTGACTACACCTGAATCACTTGATTTGTTCCGTGATATGCGAATAGCTGTAGACAACGGAATGACGCATATGGTTATGGAAGTTTCCAGTCAGGCCTATAAGAAGAATAGGGTATTTGGACTGACCTATGATCTGGGCTTTTTCTTAAATATTACACCTGATCATATCGGACCCAATGAGCATCCCAATTTCGCTGATTATTTACATTGTAAGTTGCAGCTGCTGGTTAATGCCCGTAAATGTATTATTAACGCTCAGACTGATCATTTTCCTGAAGTTTATGCTGCGGCCATGACTACTACAGATCCAGACAGTATTTACTTATTTGCTGACGAGAAATTTACTAATCCGGATCTGAAGCAGACCATCGATTTTCGTTTTTCGACCCAAGAGCTTGATATGTCACGGACTAGGTTTCAGGTGTTGTGTGTTACCAGCAAAGCCAAGCAGCTCAAAATAGCTGGCGATTACCAGTTAAAGATGTTAGGTGATTTTAACGAATCTAACGGTACTGCCGCAGTAATTGGTGCAGGACTGGCCGGAATGAATTATGACGATGCTGCTAAAGGTATCAGTCAAGTTACCGTCCCTGGAAGAATGCAAACAGAAGTTACCAAGAAGCACGGAGTAGTGGTTGTAGACTTCGCACATAATGAAGCTTCAATGATGGCTCTTATGGGCTTTATGCAACGCGAATTTAATAATCCCAAAATTATTGTCGTTGTGGGGGCACCTGGTGACAAAGGAGTTTCTCGTCGTCCCGGTTTTAGTAACAGTCTAAATGCCTACGCTGCTAAAGCCTTTCTGACAACAGATGATCCTGGCTTTGAAGATCCCATGGATATAGCACAGGAAATTGATGCCGGCATTGATCATTCTAAAGTTGATGTCACAATAGAGTTGGACCGTAAGAAGGCTATCCATGATGCAATCGGTATGTCCAAGCAGGGTGATGTTGTTCTGATCTGTGGTAAAGGTGAAGATAGTTATCAAAAGATCCGGGGAGTAGATACTCCTTATCCGTCTGATATTACAGTTGCACAACAGGTAATTGATGAACTTGAAGGGCAAAAAGAACATTTTAACGGTTAGAAAAGCAGGTATTAATGAAACATTTTTTTAGTATTATTGGCGGTATGGGTACGATTGCAACGGAAAGCTATGTCCGCATGATTAATCACCGTCTAAAGATTACCAAAGATCAGGACTATCTGAATTATATTTTGGTTAATGATGCCCAAATTCCTGACCGCACGGCTTATATCAAAGACCATAGCCAACCTAATTTTTTCAATGCTTTGCGTGATGATGTGCTCCAGCAAGCAACGTTAAAGCCCGATTTTTTCGTGATGCCCTGTAATACTGCACATTATTTTTATGATGACTTGGCTAAACTAACTGATATTCCTTTTTTACATATGATGCGTATTGCTGTTCATAAATTTGCAAGTGACTTTCCGCAGGAAAAAAAGATCGGTTTGATTGCTACAGAAGGTTCGATTTATGATCATCTGTACGAAGACGAAATTGAACAAGTTGGTCGTGAGGTAGAATTGGGTGGTCCTGAGATTCAACCACTGGTTACTGAGCTGATTTATTCCAACATTAAAGAAAAAGGCGTAGTTGATGGCAAACTTTATCACCGGATATTACGCACCATGCATGATCAATATGGTTGTAATGTAATTTTACTTGGCTGCACTGAATTATCTTTAGCTCAGGAAAAGGCGCCAGAACATCCATATAATGTTATTGATCCGCAAGTTATTATTGCTGATGTGGCAATTGAATTAGAACTAAAAATTCGTGCAGGAATGGATCCTAAGACTGCTATAGAGAAATATATGTATTAAATAAAGCGTAGGTTTAATGCAAATTAAAATAGACTAGTAATCAATTTGAATTATTAGTCTATTTATTTTTCCAAAAAATATTGACAATGTTTCTATTTGGTAGTAGTGTATTAGAAAAGTAATACAGTTGAAAATGGGAGGGTTAAAATGTTATATCTTTTGTATATAGTTATTGGCATACTGATAATTCTGACTACTAATTTAGCAGTAACAGCAATTTTGAGCATTAGAGATGCTTATCGCAATCATCTTAAAGATCAGTTGTCATTTGGCACTGCCTTTAAGAAATATTTTGGTAAAAACAACAATATCCCTCTTCATCTGTCTGATTGGAGACTATAAAAAATTATTTTATTTAAGTTTCTGCTTATCGTATATATAATTTTATAAAACAACAAATTGCTATTGCCGATATAGGATATCTATATTATACTGGAATAAGTTGAATACGGTTTCTTCGGGGCAGGGTGTAATTCCCTACCGACGGTGACAATTAATAATTGAAGTCCGTGACCCGCGTTTTGCGGTGGAACTAGTGTGATTCTAGTACCGACAGTTAAAGTCTGGATGGGAGAAGAACAAACAAGATTAGACAGAAAACTCGCGTCGTTATTAAGCTTCGCTGAAATCTTATTTGATGAATATAAATTAAGCCTCGTTGATAAAAGCAACGAGGCTTTTTAATGCTTAGGAAGTGAAATTAGTGCAGGACAAGGATTATATGGAAATGGCAGTTCAAGAAGCCTTGAAAGCTCAGGGAATGACTTGGACAAATCCTTTAGTTGGCGCAGTTTTGGTTAAAGACAATCAGGTTTTAGCAACCGGCTACCACCATCAATTTGGTAAGGAACACGCAGAAGTAAATACACTCTCACACTTAGCTGATCCCCAGCAGGCGCAAGGAGCCACCTTGTACGTCACGCTAGAGCCTTGCAGCCATTATGGCAAGCAACCTCCTTGTTGCAAAAAGGTCGCTGAAGCCGGAATCAAAAAAGTTGTTATTGGTCAGGTTGACCCTCATCAAATTGTAGCTGGCAAGGGTATTGAATATCTAGAAAGCCATGGGGTGCAAACTGAGATCATCGGTGGTACAGAAAATTTAAACGTTGCTTATAGCTTTTTTTATCACAAAAAGAGGCCTTTTGTGACGCTTAAATATGCAATGTCCATTGATGGCAAAATTAATGCCGCCGGGAAAACTAGAACAATTTTGACTGGGGATGCAGCTCAGGTGGATGTGCAAAAGTTGCGCTTGCAAAACCAAGCAATTTTAATTGGGGCAAATACTTTGCGAATAGACAATCCACTTTTAACGGTCAGAATTAAGAACTTACCCCAGCCACCTATTCGAATAGTGCTGACTAAAGATGCTAATCAATTAGATTTTAACAGTCGCATTTTTAAGACGCATGGTGAAATCTGGCTATTAAGTAGAACTGAACTGACTCAAAAAGTAGCTGAAAATGTTCGCTGCTATACTGCAGCTAAATGGACACCTTCAAAAATTGTGCAGCTTTTAGCCGACCACGAAATTCAATCATTATTAGTTGAGGGCGGCAGCAATGTCCAGAGTCAATTTGTAGCAGCAAATTTGGCTGACGAAATAGTGACATACATTGCTCCTTTAGTTTTAGGCGGTACTGCATTACCTGCTGTGTTTGGCCAGACTTTAGCAGAAAAGAGTGATTATCAACTTTTAGATGTTAAGAGATTCAATCAAGATGTCAGAATTCGCGTGAGGAGAAAAGAATGTTTACAGGAATAATTCAGACTACGGGAACGATAACTCGTTTGGAAATTAGTGAGCAACATGCAAGACTGGGTATTTGCGCTCCTAAATTAGTGCAAAAAGATTTGCCTTTAGGGGCAAGCATTGCCGTTAATGGTATTTGTTTAACCGTTACCGCTTGGAGCGATAATGACTTTGCAGTAGACGTGATGCCGGAAACAATGAAAAGAACTAATTTGGGCAATTTGCAAAAAGGTAGTTTAGTAAATTTAGAGCCTTCATTGTCTTTAAACGGAAAGCTTGATGGTCATATTGTTGCGGGGCATGTTGATACTACAGCAGAATTAATAAAACGGGATGAAAATGAGAATTCTCTAGAATTAGAATTTGCAGTACCACATAAGTATGATCCTTTTATTGTTGAAAAAGGCTCAATTGCCATTGATGGCATTAGTTTAACCGTGACAATGGCGCAAAATGATCATTTTGGAGTGAGCTTAATACCTTATACCATACAAAATACTACTTTGGCTCACTATCAAGTGCATGACAAAGTCAATATTGAAGTGGATATGATTGGTCGGTACGCTGTCAAACAAATTCAAGCTTGGAAAAAGGAATTTTAATGGAGGAAAAAAATGACGGAACAACTGAATGAAAAAATGCAAAAGGTGTTACAACATATGTTGACTGGAGGGTTGGTCATTGTGGCTGATTCGCCGCAACGTGAGTCTGAGGGGGATATGATTGGTTTGGCTGAAAAGGTAACGCCTCAAGCAGTTAATATGATGATTACTAAGGCACGCGGACTATTATGTGTGCCGATGAGTAAGGCATACGCTGACCGCTTGCAACTAAAACCAATTGAAACTGGTTCGAACGATACTTTTGGCACGGCTTTTACCCTTAGTGTTGACTCCACTGAAACCACTACGGGAATTTCAGCTTTTGACCGTGCTAAAACTATTAAAAAATTGGCTGATCCTAATAGCCAGTGGGCTGACTTTTATCATCCAGGTCATGTTTTTCCTTTGGTAGCTAAAGAAGGCGGTGTACTAGAACGGACAGGTCATACTGAAGCTGCTTTGGATCTGGCTAGATTGGCAGGAGTTGCACCTGTAGGCTTTATTTGCGAGTGCATTAAAAAAGACGGAACGATGGCCAGACGTAAAGACCTAAAGGCTTTAGCAGAAGGACTTGGTATTCCTTATTTAACTATTGAAGAGTTAATTGCATACCGCAAGAATATGGCAAATAAAGATTTGGCGATTGAATCATTTACAAAGGTTGATTTTCCTACCAAGTACGGTCACTTCCAGCTTGAAGGCTTCAGGGATAAAAAGCATCCTGAAAAGCAACCGACTTTGTTAATTAGTAAGGGTGAAGTAAAAAAAGGTGAGCCTCTTTTATTGCGACTTCACAGTGAATGTTTGACTGGGGATGTTTTTGGTTCTAAACGCTGTGATTGTGGCGCTCAGCTTGCCACAGCGTTAACTAAAATTGAAGAAAATGGTTCAGGAGCGGTTTTATACTTGCGTCAAGAAGGTAGGGGAATTGGTCTAGAAAACAAGTTACGTGCTTATAAGCTGCAAGACGAAGGTATGAATACAGTTGAAGCTAACCAGCACCTTGGTTTGCCGGTTGACGCACGCCGCTATAATGTTGCTGCTGAAATTTTAAGGCAAAAAGGCGTGAGCGAAGTTGAATTAATGACTAATAATCCGGATAAAGTAACGCAACTAGAAAACTATGGTATTAAAGTTGTCAAAAGAATACCTGTTGAAGTAGGCATGACCGCCGAAAATAAGAATTACTTGGCAACTAAAAAGCATGAAATGAATCATATTTTAAACGAGGTAGATTAACATGAAAGAAATTATTGGCAACATTGCTCAGGGACAGGATAAAAAGATTGGTATTGTCGTTGCTCAGTTTAATGGTGTGGTAACCGATCGTCTCCTTTCTGGAGCAGTGGCACAATTAAAAAAATCGGGCGTGAAAGATGAAAATATTGTGATTGTGAGAGTACCCGGTGCCTTTGAAATTGCTCGTACAGTCAACTGCCTGGCAAAGAGTGGCAAAGTCGATGGCATTATTGCTTTAGGAGCTGTAATTAGAGGCGAAACGGCTCACTTTACCTATGTTTGTGAAGGTACTACTTCTCAGCTAGCAGCTGCATCAGCCAATGGACCAGTTCCAGTCATGTTTGGTGTACTTATGACCGATACGGTTGCACAAGCAACTGATCGTGCCGGAGGTAAAGCAGGCAATAAAGGAGCTGAGTGTGCTACAGATGTCTTAGAAGTATTAAATATAGAAGAACAGATAAAGCAGCTATAATTTTTTAAGTGCACAATCCTAAATAAAGAAATAGCAAGTCATTTTTAGAAATAGAAGTGGCTTGTTTTTGGTCTTAGTAGTTTTAGCGGCCTGCTGTTTGCTTTTATTATTAGTTGATTGATCTTAAAATTATTAAGTCTAATTTTAAAAACATATATGCATATATTATCCGATAACAGTAAAATTGTTATTTTAATTTATTATTAATGTTGATTTTATGGCTATTTTAAGCACTCTTATGAAAATAATTCTATTTGCAATGTTATTAAATGAAGTATATACTGAAATTGTAATAATATACATACTTTTTTAGTAGCAAAATTAGATTGATTTTATCATTGGGGTGGAAAATGAATAAAGGATTGAACCATAACAAGAGAACTGAAGCGCTGCTTTTTAGCAGTTTAACGGCTGCGGCGCTGGGTTTAACAATTTTAAATACTAATGTGGTTAAGGCTGATAGCAATTCAGGGACACAAGACACTGCACAAAACTTTGATAAGAATGATAGTCGTGTTAAAACTCGAATAGCAAACAATACTGTCTCTCAAGGAAGTAATCAGGGCGTTACTACTGATAATGCGAATACCACTGCACCAGAAGGAAATGCCAATGGTGCTACAGATAATGCAGATGAAACTCAAAATGGGAGTGTAGACTCGCTGCAGGGTACCAATAAAGAATCAAATTCTCAAACTTCTGCTGGTAATGATCAACCAGAGACAGACAGCACTAAGAATGAAAATAAAATTAGTACAAAAACTACAAAAGAAGGTAAGTGGGGTAATGCTGACGAAAGTTATGATAGTGAAACTAACGTATTAACTGTGAGTGGGAGTCATGATAAGAAAAACCCGACCATTGTAAGTAATGCTGGTCTCGTAGCTGGATTTCTAGGTCAAGATGGACAAGACCCTGAGTGTGCGCATGTAAAAAAGGTAATCTTTGACGGTTACTTTAAAGTTGTTGGCAATACCAGGTCAGTTTTTCTTCGTCTTAGAGGCCTAACTGATATTGAAGGTTTAGAAAACGTTGATACTTCGGAAGCAACCACCATGTATGCCTGGTTTGCCCAATGCAGTAGTCTTAAACACGTAGATCTTTCTCATTTTAATACCTCAAATGTTAAAAACATGAATTCTATGTTTGAAGCCTGTACCAATCTCGAAGATCTTGACCTAAGTAAATTTAATACTTCCCAAGTCACAGATATGTCATATATGTTTGCTGGTTGTGAAAGTCTCAAAGAATTGGATTTGCAGAGTTTTGATACTTCCCAAGTCACAGATATGTCATTTATGTTTGCAGAGTGTAAGGGTCTTGAAAAATTAAATGTTACCAGCTTTGACACCTCTAAGGTTAAAAATATGGAGTATATGTTTAATTGTTGTGCAAGTTTACCTACCGTTGACGTACATAATTTTAATACCAGTAATGTGACAAATATGGCGGCAATGTTCTGTATGTATTATTTTCATATTAGCGGTACTGGCCAAGTCTTTGGTTGGGATTCTAAACTTACGTCCCTTGATCTTTCCAACTTTGATACTAGTAATGTGACCGATATGGGTGGAATGTTTTTCAAATGTACAAAGCTAAAAGACCTAAACATTTCTAACTTTGATACCTCTAAAGTTACAACTATGAATAGTATGTTCCAAGCATGTAATAAGTTAACATCCTTAGATCTTAGCAACTTTAATACCGCAAATGTTAAGGACATGTATGGCATGTTTCGAGATACGAATAGTTTAATCAGTTTGAACGTGTCAAGTTTTGATACAAAAAATGTAACTAATATGGGGGAAATGTTCTATCTCTACGCTGATACTTACCATGGCGAGAAGTATCCTGAACTTTCGAACTTACGGACTCTAGATATCAGCAATTTTAGAATTAGCGATAAAACTAATGTTGGCTACATGTTAAATGGTCAAGTAGGATTGCTAGTTTTGAAATTAGGAGACAATGTCAAAAACTTTTCACAAATGGGTCTTGATACACCAGGAATTTGGCTCAATGTTGGTGGTGGATCATTGCAAAAACCTGACGCCTCAGATCATTGGCCATCAGATGAATTGATGAAAAATTGGAATGGTAAAAAAGAAACATATGTGCGCCAAGCTACAATAACAGCTCACTATCAAGATGAAAACGGCAAGAAGCTTGCAGATGATGAGTCTTTCACTGGTACATACAGCACTAATTACGAGTTTAAAAAAGATTTTACAGGATATACTTTAATAGCCACGCAGGGGAAAGTTTCAGGAACCATTGGAAAAGACCTGGATGACGTTACATTTGTCTACAAAAAGGATGATTCCGGCTCAAACGGTTCCGGCTCAAACGGTTCCGGCTCAAACAGTTCAGGTTCAAACGGTTCCGGTTCAAACAGTTCCGGCTCAAACAGTTCAGGTTCAAATGGTTCCGGCTCAAACGGTTCCGGCTCAAACAATTCAGGTTCAAATAATTCCGGCTCAAACGGTCATGGAACAAATTCAGGGATAAATGATAATAATACTGTAGCAAGAGTTGAAGTTCATTATCAGGATGAGAACGACAATGAAATTGCTCCGTCTAAGATTTTAACTGGCGTTGTTGGTGAAGGCTACATTACTAAGGCTTTGAATATTACAGGTTATACTCTTAAACTTAGACCTGTTAATGCTACCGGCTTCTTTAGCAGCCAGCCACAAACTGTTACTTATGTTTATTCGAGAAATGGTGTTATTCGAACTGTTCGTCATAATTCCTATCTATATGACCAAAATGGTGGCCGTAAAGCTGGCGAATACTTTATTGGCAAGAAAATTAAAACCTATGGCAGTAGGCTTATTCAGAATAAGAAATATTACGAACTTGGAAACGATACTTTTGTGAAGGCTAATAATGTTACAGGTATCAAACGCAAACTTAAGCACAATGCTTATATCTACACCAAGAAAGCTAATAAGAAAGTAAAGCGTTCTGGTCGTAAAGTATTGAAAAAGAAACAAACGATCAGAACATATGGTGGAGCTATTAAAATGCATCATAAGTTGTACTACATTGTTGGTAAGAATCGTTATATTAAAAAAGCTAATTTTTAGCAATTGAAAAATAATAATTAGAAAAGTTCTATCATCGTAAAATGACTTGATAGAACTTTTTTATATTTTGCTAAATTGCTGTATAAGGAAGAAAAAATTTAATTAAAGCTGTTGCTTTTGCCTATGCGGTACTTTTGCACGTTAATACCAAGAGTGATAAAAACTAGTAATAACGAAATTCCGCTAGCAAGGAGCGTAAGAGCAGGTCGCTGTAGCATATTGGCAATTGCCGAAACTCCGACTGTAAAAAAGATATTTAGCAGTGAACTGCCTAACTGCAAAAAACTTGATTGAGCAGACTGGACATTTTTACTGGTCCGTTTAATTCTAACTTTGCTGCACCA
Organism: uncultured Lactobacillus sp.; assembly: GCF_946477725.1. Taxonomy (GTDB): domain Bacteria; phylum Bacillota; class Bacilli; order Lactobacillales; family Lactobacillaceae; genus Lactobacillus. The sequence goes on from NZ_CAMKZC010000001.1 coordinate 194,961, forward strand.
ATTACCGATTGGTAAAGTTTCTGCATAAATTAACACTGTACTAATGAACATGGTAGCGATTGTTTGTTTTAAAAAGAAAATGCCTAATGCTATTGTGGTGGTTAGAGTTAAGGTGCAAAGTAACCAGAAGTAGTTGTCAAAGCGAATAAGCACAGCTCCTAATAAGAGGCCACTGACTACAGCAAGTAGCAGCCAGTATACTTGACTGTATGTAGGATCAATTGCTTTCCAGAAGTAAATCATCAGTCCGTTAAATACAGATTGGAGAGCACCATTAAACATGGCCACAATAATTGTTGCGCGTAAGCCTTTATTAGTAATAATATTGTGCCAAACTTTGACCAAATGAGTTATGGTTTTAAAATTGTTTTTATCTTTAATAAAATGCCTTTGGTGCAAAGCTAGAGCTAGGAAAATGTTAATGAAAAAGCTGCTGCTTGCTACCAAGAAAAAATATAAATAATTGCGTGTAGTCAAAATCAATACTGCTATTGCAGCTACACTGGCTATATTACCGATCAGACCAGCAATAGAATTGTGGTTAATAGTTTTTTCGAGCAAATTATCAGTCAGAAGAGATTTTAAATTTCCCGTAAATGATAGTCCTTCAACTAAACTGAACATTGTAATGCAAAGGTCAACCAGAATATATAAGGGGACAAAGTATTTTTGGGGAAAAGTAAACGGCAGTAATAAAAATAAACACAGAAAGATATATACCCAAATTAACATGCGGCGCTTGTCGACATTATCAAGTTTTGATCCGATAAATAAGACGCTCAAAATAAGTGCTAAGGAACTAATACTTGATATCAAGCCATTCACAACGATATTATCTGAACATTCGCGGATAATTAGTGCGCCGCCTATTCCAACTAGAATACTGCCAAAATTCGATAGCAGATTGATTAGTGGTAATAATATTTGATTGCGCTTGAGAAATTTATTACTGTCCATTTTTATCACGCTTTCATGTAATATAATAAAAAGCGTAACATGTAGCACTTTTGCCAGTAGCAGAAGTGACACAAAAGGTCATTTTCATTAGTTAAAATGGCCTTTTTCACTATACAAATTCATAGACCTAAATTTAATTGTTAACTTTATTAAGGCCATTAAGATTAATGCGCTTTATACTGTCAAAGCCATAAAATACATAGTGTTGTTCAACTTTTTAGAGTAATATATAAATATTAAGAAAAATAATAACGGATATGATAAGAATTTTTATATGGTTACTATTACTGGCTTGCAAGGTGTGCCCATGATATCTGAAACTTGTGACTTGTCCCGAATATTAGCTGAAACGGTCAAAAAAGAACATTTCAAGATTGCTGCTGGCGACATTATTTGTGTAGCGTCTAAAATTTGCTCAATGGCGGAGGGCAATATTGTGGATTTAAGCCACGTAGCACCAACTTCTGTGGCAAAAAGAATTCATCAACGCATACCCAGAAAGGATGCCAGATTAATTCAAGTGATTATTGACCAAACCGCTGACCCATCTGGCAGTAAATTAGAAGTAAGTGGAAATCATATTGGTGCTTGGCTTCCCAACGGTTTGTTTTTAACTAGTGGCGGTGTTGACAAGGGTAAAAATAATACAGCGATAACTTTACCTAAGAATTGTGATTTAACAGCTAAACGCATCAGCAATACTTTTTACCAAGAATTAGGTGTAAAAACTAGTGTAATCATTACTGACAGTGACGGTAGGGCAGATAAAAAAGGTGCTAATCAGGTAGCAGTTGGCTTATACGGATTAAATGGCTTAAGGATAAATAAAGAAGCTGGTACAGCTGAAACGCTTTGTGATTTGCTGGCAGCTGCTGCTGGTTTAGTAATGGGTCAACGAGATGTCAATATGCCTTTAGTTTGTATTCATGGACTTGAATATGACCAAAATACTGATTCTGGTATTGGCGATGTTGTGAATTATAGTTTATAAGACTTTTTAGTTCATAAATATTAATGTAAATATGCCAGTTTGAATTAAGAGTAGGAGAAAAAATAAATGAAGATTATTTGCTACGGCGTAATCAAAATGGAAGAATCCCGGATTGAAAATTGGGCTCAAAAAAATAATGTTGAAGTAAAAATTGTCCATGCGGATTTATGTGCTGAAAATGCGGAACTGGCTGAAGGTTTTGACGGCGTAAGCTCTGAAGGCAATCTTCCTGTAGGTGCTAGTGTATATGAAAAATTTAAGCAGTATGGCATTACGCAACTAGCCATTCGGCAAGTTGGGGTTGATAACCAGGATTTAGCTGCAGCAAAAAAGAATGGCATTAAGATTACTAACGTTGCAGCTTATTCACCAAGAGCTATTGCAGAGCTTGGCGTAACTGACGCAATGTACTTATTGCGTAAAATTGGTATTTACCAAGACAGAATGGCACATGGTGATTTCACTTATGATGAAAGTACAATTAGCACAGAAATTTTCAACTGTACTGTTGGCATAATTGGAGCTGGTCACATTGGTGGTGCCAGTGCCCATCTTTATAGCGCATTAGGAGCTAAAGTTTTAGCTTGTGATCCGGTTTATGACGCATCTTTAGAACCATATCTTACTTATACTGACTTTGATACGATTCTTGCTGAATCCGATATTATTTCTTTGCATACCCCGTTATTAGCAAGTACCGAAAACATGATTGACAAAACTGCTTTTGATAAAATGAAGAAAAAGCCTATTTTGGTTAACGTAGCTCGTGGGGGCTTGGTTGACACACAAGCTTTAATTGTGGCACTAAAAAATGGACAAATTTCTGCCGCTGCTCTTGATACCTTAGCCGATGAAACTGATTTTTATAATAAGAAGGATATGTTGAACTCATTGCCGGCAGATTACAAGGAATTAAAAGCAATGCCTCAAGTTTTGATTACACCGCACATTGCCTTTTTCACTAAACTAGCCGTTAAAAACAGTATTGAGATTGCTTTGAACGATGCCAAAACAATTATTTCCGGTGGAGAAGTAAAGAGCGTGGTTAACTTGTAAAGACAAAAGTTAATTTAGGACAAAATACTCCAATAAATAGTTAATAATAGGTTAGAAATATATAAAAAGCTTTGGGAATGCAATTCTCAAAGCTTTTTATATTTTATTTGCTTTTGTCAGGTAAATGGCAATAAATACAGCAACTAAAATTTAGCAGGTACAATAAGAGGCTCATGTTTTTTACTAGTATCCTCACCGCTTAAACTCTTAAGTAAAATTTCTGCAGCACTTGCTCCCATTAAATATGGATTTTGTGAAATTAGCCTTGCTTCGGGCAAAATAGTTTGTACTAATTTAGTATCTGAGAATCCCGTAATTAAAACCTCGTCACTATTTAAAAAGCCATCAGCGAAAAGCATTGGTAAAAAGGCAAGCAACCAACGCTCCTTGAAACTAAAAATCAAGGTTTTCTTGTTTTGAGCTTTTTGCTTCAACAAGAAAGATTCAATTTTATTTTTAATCGCCATATAATTATATGATTCTTCGTCAAGCTCAATTAAATGAATTTGATCAGGATCTGCAATTGAGCACACACCACTGTACCTGTCTCTTCTAGTAGAAGCGATTTTAACTTCAGAAGACAAAATTAAGATGTCATCGCAGCCTTGCTTCAAAAAATATTTAGTCGCGTCCTTTGAAACTGTAATATTATTGGAAATAACCTGTGGCCAACGTTTAGTAGCCAGTCGTCTGTCTAAAATTACTGTAGGGATGTTGTGAATAAATTCGGATTGAATTGTTTTGATATTACTACCCAAGGGTTGAAACAGCAGCCCATCAAAGAAACTACTGCTGACGGTTTTAATTAATTCTCGTTCCCGCTGCTGTTCGGCATTAGTGTCTAATAAAAAGGCTTCATAACCTTTAACTCTGAGAATGTTAGATGCCCCTTTAAACAATTCAGTTGAAAAATAATCGTCTATATTGGAAACAACTACGGCAATTGTCTTACTTTGATTGGTAGCCATTTGACGAGCTGCCAGATTAGGAATGTAATTTAAGTCTTTAATTGCTTGCTCTATCGCTTTTGCTTTTTCTTCAGAGAGCCTGCCTTTAGCCTTGTTATTTAAATATCTTGATACGGATGCAACGGAAACCTGTGCTAATTCAGCTACGTTACGAATTGTTGCTTTTTTCATAATCACTATTCTTTTTTCTTGTTTTAAAAGTAGTATATCATTTTACTGCCATTAAAATGAAATATTGCATAAATTATTGCGTATATAATTTTATTTGAAAAGCGCTTGCAAAGATAAACTAAATGTTTTATATTAAGAGGGTAACCGGTTACCTTAAAAAGTAATAAGCTGATATTATTTAGATGAAATAATCAGTTAGTAAAGGGGTAAGTGTAATGAGTTCTACAGTAATAGCAATCTTGCTATTAATAACTTTTGCTCTATTTATATGGTACATCTTAAAAGGTGGGAACTTGATGATTGGCTTCTTCGTGATGGCAATCTTATGGTGCATCATTGGTTTAGTACCATTTAATGAAGCAATCAATAAAGTTTTCGCGCAACCAGCGCTCAGTTATGGTCCAACTATTATTTATATCGTATTTGGTTCATGGTTTGGTCGCGTACTGGTTGATAGTGGGATTGCGCCTGCAATATCAGAAGCTACTAAGTCAATTGGTAAAAAGAAACCACTTCTGGCAGCAATTTTAGTTGTTTTAGTTACAGCGTTTATTTTTGTAAGTGCATACGGTGTTGGTTCAGTAATAGCAATCGGTGTTATTCTGTTACCAATTCTATTATCATTGGGGTTGCCGCGAGATGTTGCCTTGGCAGCATTCTCTATGGCTATTGGGGCACCAATGTATATCAACGTTGTTCTTTATAACCAGATGAAGGCCTTCGTGCCAAAAGCAGCTTATGATAGTAAGTACCTTACTTTTGGTATATGTGCTGCAATAGTACAACTGCTAGCAATCATTGTCTTTTTATTCTTTAATCGTAAAAAGATTGATCCAGCAATAGCAGATGATAATCTTAAATTAATTGGTGCTGAAAATAATGAAACTGGTACTGTTAAAGTGCCTAAAATAGCGTACATTGTTCCTATTATTCCAGTCTTAATGAACATGGCATTTAAATGGGATGCAGTACCTGCATTAACTTTAGCAAGTATTATTGCTATTTTCTTAACAGGTCAATTTAAAGATTACAAGAAGGGTCTTAAGTTTTTAAATGATTCAATTTCTCATGCAATCAGTGATATTGCAGGATTGATTATGTTTTTAATGGCTCTGGAAAGTTTTACTGGCGCAGCAACTATTAATGCCGAAAGATTTCGCCCAATATTGGCAGCTGTTTTGCCTCATCAACACTTAATCCTTTGTCTTGCTTTGGGTATTTTGGCTCCACTGGCTTTGTTCCGCGGTCCTTTACATGTCTGGGGAGCCGGAGCTGCCACTGCTGCAGTTTTGTACAGCACTGGATTATTCAGTGATGCCTTCTTATTACCACTTTTATATGTTCCAACTTTGATGGCAGTATCAGTAGATATTACCCAATCCTGGAATGTTTGGGGCTTGGACTACATGAAGGTAAAATCAAAGGACTTCTTAAAATATGGTGTACCTGTGATGTGGGTAGTATCAATTATAAATGAAGTTCTTGTTTATCACTTTTTCGGATGAGTTTGAAAAACAAAGAGAGGAAATATTATGTCTGAAGTAATAACTATTGGTGAACCACTTGTTATACTGTGTTCAAAAGATGCAGATGTTTCTTTAGTAGACACTGAAAATTTTCACAAAGTAATGGGTGGAGCTGAATTAAATGTTGCTATTGGCGTGAGAAGATTGGGACACTCTGTTGAGTATGTTACACGCGTAGGAGAAGATCCTTTTGGCAAATACGTTCAAAAAACTATTGCTGCTCACAATGTGGGGACTAAGTATGTTAGTTATGACGATAAGTATTTTACAGGACATCAATTAAAGCAGTTAGTAACACATGGTGATCCTGCGACTTTTAATTACCGCCGTGATTCTGCTGCTTGTCACCTGGAAGCCAGCCAAATTGCTGATATCGATTTAAGCGATGTTAAAATTGCTCATATGTCTGGAATTTTTCCCGCAATCTCTGATACTGCAGAAGAAACTTTCCGTGCTTTTTATAAAAAGCTAATTGCCGCTAAAAAATTAATTACCTTTGATCCTAATTTGCGTCCCCCTTTATGGAAGAGCAAAGAGTATATGATCAAGACAATCAATGAACTGGCGGGCATGGCTGATATTGTTTTACCGGGTATCAGTGAAGGCAAGACATTAATGGGCTCGGAAGATCCTGAAGAAATAGCTGACTTTTACTTGAAAGGTGAAAGAACTACAACGGTAATGGTTAAGCTTGGGGATAAAGGTGTTTTCGTTAAAAATGCTAAAGGCGAAAAATACACTGTTCCTAGTTTTAAGCCTGATAAAGTTCTTGATACTGTCGGTGCTGGAGATGGATTTGCTCTAGGTTTGATTACTGCTTTACTTGAAGGAAAAAGCTTGAAGGCAGGAGCTATTCGCGGTAATGCTGTAGGCTGTTTGCAGGTGCAAACCTTAGGTGATAATGACGGTTATCCAACAAAGGAACAATTACAAGAATTTTATCAAAAACAGGGTGTTTCTGAAGATGAAGCTGCAAGTCGCAATTGATCGAGTCTCTTTAACCACAGCAGTTCAATTGGCGCGAAAACTTGATGGTATTGCTGATATTGTTGAATTTGGTACCTCAATAATAAAAGATTACGGCTTTTATGAGATTAAAGCTGCAAATGTAAATTTAAAACACAGTTTACTTTTATTAGATACTAAAACAAACGATGAAGGTCAATACGAATTTGAACAAGGATTTAAAGCAGGGGCGGATATTCTAACTGTAATGGGAACGGCTGGTCCGGAAACTCTTGCCAGCGTTTATGAAATTGCAGAGCAAAAAAATAGGGAAGTGCTTATTGATTTAATGGGCATGAGCAATAATTCTATCTTAGAGATTGCCAAATTTCCTAATGCAATTTATAACTTGCATAATTCTCATGATGCTGGTAAAAACGCAAATTTGCTTAATTTAGTCTCTGATTTTAGGAAAAAATTCCCGCCAGTTAAAAACATAGCAGTTGCCGGTAGTATTGATTTAGAGCAAGCAAAAAAATTAGCCATGCAAAATGAAGTACAAGAGGTTATTGTAGGAAGTAAGATTGTTCAATCTAATAATCCCGTTAATGAGGCCAGCAAGTTTAAGGAGATTATCAATTTATGTTAGATTCTAAACATTTAATTAAACCCGTTTTAGCAGAGATAAGCACAGTCCTGGATAAGATTAACGAGGCAGAAATTGATCAAGCCGCAACTTTAATTACTAAGGATAAAAGAATATTTGTTTTAGGTTCAGGCCGCTCCGGTTTTATGGCCAAAAGTTTTGCCATGAGATTAATGCATATTGGTTACCAGGTTTTTGTCATCGGAGAAACAATTACGCCTTCAATTCAACCACACGATGTTTTGGTTTCTGTCTCTGGTTCTGGAAAGACCAGCAGTGTGCTGGAATTAGCAGAAAAAGCAGCTAAAAATGGAGTTGAAGTAATTGCTGTGTCGAGTAATGCTAGCTCACCTCTGGCAAAATTAGCGAAGCAGGTGATAGTAGTGCCTGGAGCAACTAAAAATGGGGATGGGGTTGAATCTATTCAACTTTTAAGTTCCCTGTTTGATCAAAGTGTGCACATTGTGCTAGATATTCTTTGTCTTAAGTTGAGTATCAGGGATAAAGTTTCTAATGGCGCTGCTAAAAAACAGCACAGTAATATGGAATGATAGGAGAGATAAAATGCTTTTAAAATATGAATCAATAAAAAGAATTCAAGAAGCCAGAGTCGTAGCAGTAGTTAGAGGTAATAATGAAGAAAATTCCTACCAAACTGCTAAAGCATGTATAAAAGGACATATTACTGCTATTGAATTAGCATTTACTTCTCCTAGTGCAGATATAACAATCAAAAGGTTGACAGAGGAATACGGCAGTGACAAAGATGTGATTATTGGTGCAGGTACGGTGCTGGACCCAGCAACAGCAAGGCTAGCTATTATAGCAGGAGCTAAATTTGTGGTTAGTCCGTCTTTTAATAAAGATACGGCTAAGATGTGTAATTTATACCAAATTCCCTATATTCCTGGGTGTTTTACTTCAACTGAAATTCAAGAAGCTTTGACATATGGGGCAGACGTAATAAAAGTTTTCCCAGGTTCAGTTGCTGGCAAAACTATGATTAATGAAATCCACGGGCCATTTCCAAATGTGAATGTTATGCCAACGGGTGGTGTTTCATTAGCAAACATGAATGAATGGTTTGAAAAGGGAGCTTTCGTTATTGGAGTAGGCGGTAGTTTAGTCGGACCAGGTAAAAAGGATGATTACGAAGCCGTTACGGAAAATGCTAAAAAATTTAATGAGAAGTATGTAGATTTTAAGAACAAATAGGAGCAAATCATGACTTTAATAATTAATACATTGGTTTATGAAAAAGAGATTCAAAGTGGTATTAGCCAACTGGACTTAGTGGATAGAATTGCCGATTTAGGTGCAGACGGAATTGAACTTAGACGTGAATATTTCAAAGATGTAGATGCAGAAATTAAAGAACTGGCACCAGCTATTAAAGAAAAAGGCTTATTATTAAACTATAGTGTACCTGATAATATTTTTGATGATAATGGTAATTTCAATCAGAACTTAAACAAGTATTATAAAGAAGCCCAAGAGCTTGGTGCACAGAAAATCAAGTTTAGTACCGGCAATTTCTATAAATACCATGGCGATTTAGCAGAAGATCTTGCCACTTTACCTTTAGCTACTATTCAAACAACTATCGAGAATGACCAGACACCAATAAGTGGTAACCCAGATACAATATTTGATTTTCTGACTGCTGTCAGAAAAGCTGGTTTCAATTCAATTTTTGCTACATTTGATTTAGGTAATCTTGCCTTTACCGGCTTTGATCCAAATTTGGCCGCAAAGAAGCTCGCACCGTTTGTAGCTTATATTCACTTGAAGAATCCTATGCTTAATGCAGAAGGCAAAATGCAAAATACTGAGTCATTAGACCGTGGGATGTTTAACTGGAAAGCGGTTATTAGATACCTGCCTAAAGATGCACAATGTGCGTTTGAATTCGCAATGCCAGATGATGAAGTTATTGGCAAAGAAATGGAAAAGTTCCATGATTATTTCAATGGTAAAAGGTAACATTTAAGGATTTTGAAGTTAATTTAGCAGAATCTTTACCCCAAAATTTTAAAAGTTTATACATTCATTGATTATAAGTTTGAAAAAATATTTTTATAAATTGGTAAATCGTTGTTTTAATTCGAAACAAGATTTACCTTTTTTATTTGACTAATAACAAAGTGAAAATTGTTTTATATACATTCTTGCAGATTTAAACACACATACACAACAATATTTATATTTTGATTGATGCTCACAGAATAAAATTCTATGAGCATTTTTGTTGTTCAATTCTTTGCACTAACAGTGTTGAATTAATTTGGAGTTCTTTTTATAACACCGCTTTCATATAATTTAAATATAGAAAGGAGTAAGCAAAATGACTCTAATTTCTAGGCAAATTAACATTGCAACGAACTTATTAAATAACCCACAAACTTATAAAGTTAAGGATTTATCTGCTAGATATAAAGTTTCGATTAGAACTTTAAGAAACGATCTAAAGAAAATAGCAGAATGGATAAATAAGCAGCCTGGTTGTAAATATAATTCGAAGCCTGGTAAGGGAATATGGATAAGTTTTGCTAGTGATTTTAATCGAACAAATGCAATTAACTCATTGCAATCTTTTTCAAGTGAGGAAGTAATTTCGCAGTATTTAAGTCCAACCCAAAGAAAATGGAAGATTTTGACCAGTTTGGTTTTCGCTGAGAAATTTATAACCGGTAAAACAATGACTAAAATGCTTGGCGTGTCTGCTAATACCTTTTTAGCAGACATAAACAATGCCAAGTCAGAAGCTAAAAGATTTAATTTGCTTTTAGAAGGAAAAAATTATTACGGTTACTTCTTAACTGGAGATGAAATTAATATTCGTGCGTTAATGGAATATATCTTACAAAAGCAAATTGATAGATATTCATTTGGTGCCAATAATTTGATTGATTTGATTTCTAAAATAAGCACAAGTTCAGTTGGTAATACGAATTTACCTAAAAGCATAAATAAGTTAATTAATTATATTTCTTTAATATTGAGTGACATCTTAAACCTAAAAGATGCTTTTAATACTGGCATAGATTTGAGTATTGCCAAGTCAATGATTAACCGGTTAACAATCATTATTTTAGAAAATCATCGTCACCGGAGTTTAAAACTTCCAAGCTATGATAAAAGACTTAATCAGGCTCAAAAGCATTATGCTCAGATCTACAAATTTGTAAGTGAAATTTTTGGCATTAAGCCAACAAAAGACGAAGAAAAATACTTTATTTTTGGAGTAAAAGTCTTGGAAAAAGATGTGGAAACTAGTAAGGCTGTAAGGGAGATTATATCTTATGTATCACAAAAAATGGTTTTGCCTTTGGATGATGATATACAGTTACAAGACTCGTTAACTCAACATTTGATGAGTGAATTGAATAGTAATTATCAACATTTTAATGACTATACTCCTTTTACGGCAGAGGTAAAGAGTCGGTTTAGCACTTTGTTTGACACAGTTAAAGCAGCATTAGACAAATATATTTCTAAAAGTCCACTCATTAACAGTGATACTTTTGTTACTTTGGTTTCTCTTCATTTCTTGGTTTCAATTAGTGATATGCAAAAAGTACCACAAGTCAGTGCACTTTACGTTTGTTCGACTGGTTTAGGAGCAACAAAACTTTTAAAAAAAGTAATTCAAAGCAGAATTCCGTATATTACAAGTGCCGGCTTTGCTTCGGCGATAAATTACCGCACAAAAATATATGAAACAAAACCTGATCTGGTAATTAGTATTTTCCCTTTAAAAAAATAGCGTCAACTAAAATCATACAGGTTAATCCAATTCCTAATGAGCAGGATATGTTGAAAATTGAACGGGAAGTTTCTTTTTTGCTCAAACAAAACGCTGTTAAAAATGACAATGATTTGAAGAATGTTATTAAGGAAGAACAAAGTATTAATAATGTAGAGAAAATACTATCTTTAAGTATAGAAGCCTATATCAATGTTAGTGAATATTTAGGAGATCGCATCAGTAAAAAATATGAAAAAGCTTTTATGATTCATGTGCAATTAGCAACGGAACGGATTTACTTTGATAAGCAGTATGATTCTAAACCAACTGATAAACAAATAAATAAATTTTCAAAATCTGACATCAGCCGACTGCACAAAATTTACTTAGATTTGGGCTTACACATTAATATTAATGAAATAATAGCAATTTTACGTTATACGTTGTTGAAATAAAGAAACGGTAATTTAGATGAAAGTAGAGTTATATAAAGAATTCCAAAAATATATTGCAAAAAGTAATTATAAAGATGAATTAAGGCAGGTAATGGTATATGTAGTTTCGTTAATACATCAAAATAAACTGCATCCGAGCGACTTAGAAACCCAAATTTTAGGTAATCATTTATTTGAAATGGTTAATAGAGCAAAGAATGGGGAAAAATTAGAAAAAGTAGATAAGAAAATTTTTGCTAAGGTATCTCAGCAATCTTTGGAAATGTCTCAGCAAGTTATGGATTTTATTGATAATAACATCGGCAAAATAGCTGAATCAGAAAAGTATGTTTTATCAATTCATTTTGAGAATATGAAATTAGATTAAAGGAGAAATTAATATGTTGAAAATTGTAGTTGCTGACAGAATGGGAAAAGGAAGTAATGTTGCAAAAGGTATTGAAAAAGCGGGGGCCAAGGCTGTTTTAGTTCCTGGAATTGGTGCAGACATGAAATTAGGAGATGTCATGAATAAAGAGAAAGCTGATTTCGGCATTTCTTTTTGTGGTAGTGGCGGAGCCGGCGCTTTGATTGCCAATAATAAATACGGTTATCCAGAAAGACATGGTATGAGATCAATTACTCAAGGGGTTACTGCTATTAATGACGGTAAAAAGGTTCTTGGTTTTGGCTTTATGGATAAAGAAGAATTAGGAGAAAAACTTGTTGAGGCAATCAATAAAAAATATCCCAACAAGTTTTAGGTGTTCAAATGAAAAATATAATTCAAGCAGAGGATAGAAACATTGTAGTGAATGGAAAGGCTAAGAGTAAGAAAGAAGCATTTGCTAATGCAATAAACAAAATAGCCAGAAATTTAAGTGCAACAGAAGATAATTTGATTTTTAAGATAGAGCCAAAATCTTTTGAGGTGGAAAATTTTAAGGAAATTGATGAAAAAGAACATTTTTTGTTTTTCTTTTTCCCCAGAATACGCAAGTCCTATGAGGTTCAACTTAGAGTTTTGGTTCATGTAGAGTACGTTTGCGTTAATGAAGTAGCTTGTCAGAAAGTGGCAACGACTGATAACCCACTTTTTAACAGAGAAACTAAAGGAGTATAAAAATGCATTTTTTAATAATTTTAATTGAATCCTTAATCATTGGTACTCTTGTAGGGTTAGCGGTTGGAGTAGGGGCAGCCAGAATGTTTAATGCTCCAACTGTCCAAGCTTTAGGAGCATTTAGAACACTAGGTGAAATGAATGCCAGTGAAGGTGACCCCGCATCTCACTTTTCGTTTGGATTAGGTTTCTTCTTTAACGCCTGGGCTTCAACTGTGGCAGCAGGATCCTTTACACAGGATGTTACTCACCGAGTGATACCAAATTGGGCTGCTGCACTTTTAATGTTGAAAAACCACGATGAAAAACAGATGCATGATGCCAAAAAAATGGGTATAGCCGGTGCAATAGTGGGAGCTTTAATCGTTGCTTTTCTTAACCTAACGAGTTCTGCTTTGCCACAATCACTTCAAATTACGGCGGTAAAAGTTTTAGTTCCGGCTGCTACATTATTAATTAACACTGTTATGCCTGTTATCTTTTGGCTGGCAGCAATTGATGGTGGGAAAAGATCTGGAATTTTTGGAACAATCTTTGGTGGTATTGCCCAACTAATTATGGGTAATGCTGTCCCAGGAGTGGTTTTGGGAATTTTAGTCGGTAAAGGAGTAGATGAAAGTGGTTGGAATAAAATTACTAAAATTATTCTGATTACTACAATTGTCTTATTTATTTTGAGTGCATTTTTCAGAGGAATCGATTTGACATTGATCAAGCAACTGAATATGGGAGTTCCTGCTTGGTTAAAGCAGATTCACTCAGTTTTTGGCGGCTAAAGCTTAATTGAAAAGAGGCAAAGACATGGATAAAAGTGATGAAACTTTAAAAGAACAAGAATTAGATTTAAAGAATACCAAAAGTTTTTGGTATGCCGATTGGAGTTTCCCAATTATTGTTGGCTTGATGTCAGCTGGAGTATTCGCTGGGACTTCAATGTATTTTAACTATGGCACTGGTGCGTTTAATGAAGTTGCATTTGTTGCTATGCTGAAGGCAGGAATGACTGGCGGATCATATGGTGCCTGTGCAGCATTTGGAGCCAGCTTCCTTTTTGCCAGAGTTTTAGAAGGTTCGTTAGACGGAATCTTAGATTTAGGTGGCTCAATTTTAACTGGTGTTGGTTTAGGTATTCCAGCTATTTTACTCAGTATGAATATTAAAGAACCGATTAAGAGTTTCCCTTTGGCTTTATTAACAGGTGCAATTATTGGCGTTTTAATTGGTTTTGTTATTTATGCTATTAGACATTTTACCTTAAAACAATCTAATTCAACTTTTGGCGCTGACATTATGATGGGTGCAGGTAATGATACAGGAAGATTTTTAGGCCCATTAATCTTAATTTCTGCCTGTCAAGCATCAATTCCTATTGGTTTGGGAGCAGTTATTGGTGCGGTTATATTTTATGCGTGGAAGAAGCCAATCACTGGCGGTGCAATTATCGGAGCTATGATTGCCGGATTGTTCTTCCCTGTGAAAGTTTAGTTGAGGTGAAAGATGATAGATTTATATTTGAAAAATGGTAAAAGTGTTGCTGATGGTTCTCCAATCGAAATTGGCGTTTTAGGTAAAAAAATTGTTGCTGTCGGCCATTGCCTAGATGGAGTTGAAGCTGCTAAAGTAATTGATCTTCAAGGAAAGTATGTTTCTGCAGGGTGGATAGATGATCATGTTCATTGTTATGAAAAATTGACGCTTTATTATGATGATCCTGATGAAGACGGTTATAAATCTGGAGTTACTACTGTGATTGATGCCGGTTCTACCGGCGCAGAAAATATTGGTGATTTTTACAATATAACCCGAAATAAAATTACTAATGTTTATGCAATGATTAACGTCGGTCAAACAGGCATACTGGCACAGAATGAACTGGGCGACATTAATACTGTACAAAAAGACCCTTTGATGGAAGCAATTCAAAAATACAGTGATTTTATTGTTGGTATCAAAGTAAGAGAAAGTCATTCTGTAGTTATTGATAATGGTGTAGTGCCTTTACAAAAAGCTAAAACATTCCAAAAAAATTTAGGTGGCAATTTCCCGATTATGGTACACGTTGGTGCAAATCCACCACAATTAAAAGAAGTTTTAGACTTAATGGACGATAACGATATTTTAACTCATGGCTATAACGGTAAACCAAATGGGATACTTGATGAATCGGACAATATTCGTCAATTTGTCTGGGAAGCCTATCGCAGAGGCGTAACCTTTGATGTTGGTCATGGTACTGACAGCTTTAACTTCCATACTTTTGATATTGCAAATGCTGCTGGCTTAGTTCCATATTCTATTAGTACTGATATCTATAACCGCAACCGTGTAAATGGCCCCGTGTATAACATGGCCACTACTTTGGACAAGTTTTTAATGTATGGTTATTCACTTAACGATGTAATTAATAAAGTAACTGCGGCTCCGGCGAATAATTTTAACTTGATTAACAAAGGACAGTTGAAGCCGGGATATGATGCTGATCTGACGATTTTTAAATTAGAAAAAAATAAAGAGGTTACACTTACAGATTCAAATCATAATCACCGTCAATTTAAGCAACATATTTGTCCTAAAATGGTTGTCGTTATGGGTAAAACTTATCAGATTGGAGAATAAAATGGATTATTATCAGAAATTGAACTTAAAGCATGTAATAAATGCCAGCGGTAAGATGACAATTTTAGGCGTTTCAAAAACAAGTAATGCAGGGATTGAAGCCCAAGAATTTGGTGACAAACATTTTTTTGAAATGTCAGATTTAGTTAAAAAGAGCGGAAAATACGTGGCTAAATTGATTGGAGCAGAAGACGCAGTCATTGTGAACTCAGCATCTGCTGGGATCGCTTTAGCAATTGCAGGAGTTATTGGCCAGGGAAGCCAGTACCATGTTTATCATCCGTATTCAACTAGGTTTAAAGCCAGGAATATTGTCATACCCAAAGGACAAAATGTAGATTATGGTGCTCCAGAAGAAGAAATGATTACTTTGGGTGGAGGCAATGTAGTTGAAGCTGGCTACGCTAATATGTGCTCACCAGAACATGTGGAAATGATGATTGATGAAGATACTGCAGCTATTTTCTATGTGAAAAGTCATCACGCAGTACAAAAGAGCATGCTTACTGTTAAGCAGGCAGTTGAAATTGCTCATAAACATAACTTACCTTTAATTTTAGATGCTGCAGCAGAAGAAGATCTGAAAAAATATCTGGCACTAAACGTAGATATCATTCTTTTTAGTGGTGCAAAAGCAATTGAAGGACCAGCTTCAGGATTAGTATTTGGTAAAGCAAAATACATCGACTGGATTCGAATGCAAAGTTCAGGAATCGGTAGAGCGATGAAAATTGGTAAAGACAATCTTTTGGGATTGGTAGGAGCAATTGAAGAATATGTCAGCGCAGGCCCAGAGGTTGGCACACATATGCGTAAGCGTCTTGCACCATTTTTAAAAAAGTTGAGCGCAATTCCTGGACTTACGGTCAAAGAAGCACAAGATCAAGCAGGAAGAGAAATTTATCGTGCCGATATTAAAATGAATGCTGATGCATCAAAAAGTGCAATTCAAGTAGTTAAAGATTTGAAAAATAATGATCCCGCTATTTATACTCGAGAATATCGTGCCAACGAAGGAATAATTGAATTTGACATCAGAGCGCTTGATTCAGAGGAAATGGATTTAATAGTTGAAAGATTAAAGGAGATTATGAAATAAATGGAATTAGTACCAAATTATTATAAAGGAAGAGTAGCATTAAATGTTTTGGCCGGAAGTGTTGCCAATGCAAAGGATATATATGAAGCGGCTGACGGTCATGTTGTTTGTGGCGTTTTAACTAAAAACTATCCTGATAATGACAGCTGTATTGCTGATTTGAAAAAATATCAAATCGCAGTAAATAATGCAATTTCGGTTGGATTAGGAGCAGGTGACCCTAACCAAAGTAAAATGGTTAGTGAAGTATCGCAAGTAATTCAACCACAACATGTCAATCAGGTTTTTACGGGAGTTGGTTATTCACGAGCTATGTTAAGACAAAATCAAACTATTATTAATGGTTTAGTTTCACCAACAGGTAAAGTTGGCTACGTCAATATTGCAACAGGCCCGCTAAGCTCTAAAGAAATGGCAACAGAAGTGCCGGTTACCACGGCTATTGCCTTGTTAAAGGACATGGGCGGTAGTTCATTTAAGTTCTTTCCAATGAAAGGCTTAGCACATAAGGCAGAATATGAATATATTGCCAAAGCCTGTGCTGCAAATGATTTTAGTCTTGAGCCAACTGGTGGTATAGATTTGGAAAACTTTGAGGCCATCTTGGATATTGCTTTAGAAGCCGGAGTAACTAGAATATTACCACATGTATACTCATCAATTATTGACAAAGATACCGGACTTACTAAGCCAGATGATGTAACAAAATTGTTTGAAATTGTTAAAAGAAAACTTGCATAAAAGTAGGCACTAAGATGAAGCGAAAACTAGGAATATCGATATACCCAGATCATAGCGATTTCGCCAGTGATAAGGCCTATATCAAAAAAGCAAGTGAATTTGGATTTTCCAGAATTTTTATGAGTTTGCTTGAAATTACCGGCGAGAAGAAAGAAGTAATTGCTAAATATCAAAAGTTAACTAAGTTGGCAAAGGAACTTAATTATGAAGTGATTTTGGATGTTTCGCCAACAATATTTAACCTTTTGGGAATCTCATATGATGACCTTTCATTTTTTGTAGAACTTGGTGTAGATGGTTTACGTCTAGATGATGGATTTGATGGCAAAAAAGAGGCATTACTTAGTTATAATCCGCAAGGTTTAATCATTGAATTAAACATGAGTAATGATGTTGCCTATGTGGATAATATTCTGACTTATCAAGCTAATAAACCTTTTATTTATGGCTGTCACAATTTTTATCCTCAAAAAGGAACAGGTCTACCTTATGATTTCTTTGTGAAATGTAGTCAGCGTTTTAAAAGAAATAATCTCCATACAGCTGCTTTTATCAGTTCTCAATCAGGAAAGATTGGCCCCTGGAGCGTGAATAATGGCTTACCAACTTTAGAAGAAGATCGTGAATTGCCTATTGAAGTGCAAGCTAAAAAATGTTTGCGACCGGACTCATTGACGATGTAATTATCGGTAATTCCTATGCTAGTGACGAAGAATTAAAAAAACTTAGTTTAATAGATCGCTATCAAGTGGAATTAAAAATTGATTTTGTTTCAGATATAAATAAGGTTGAACATGATATCGTTCTTAAAAATCAACATGTTAGACGAGGGGATATTAATGAACAGGTAATCAGGTCAACAGAAGTTAGAAAAAAGTATCATAGTTTTTCCAATTCGCCCCATGACAATGAAATTGAGTTTCAAAAAGGGGATGTAGTCATAGGCAATAATGGGTTTGGAAAGTATAAGAATGAGCTACAGATTGTATTAAAGCCACATAAAGATAATCGTAAAAATCTCGTTGGACATATCAATACCGATGAACTTTTACTATTACCATTTATTAAGTCTTGGTCAAAATTTAAGTTTGTCTGTTAAAAATTCTATAATTAAAAAATAAATATGAGGTGAAAATAAATGAATAATTTTGTCAATTTTTTGGAAGCAAAAATTCTACCTGTAGCTAATAAAATGGGTCAGCAAAGACATATGACAGCTATTCGTAAAGGTATTATTGCTACCTTACCATTAACTATTGTTGGCTCTTTCTTTACCATTCTGAGTAATATGCCCATACCAGCAGTTGCTAATTTCTTAGCACCTTATCAGGCAATTCTAGATATTCCTTTTCGCTTTACGGTAGGAATTCTGTCGTTATATGCAACATTTGGTATTGCTTCTGCTCTTGCTGAAAGCTATAAAATGGATACTTTATCCAGTGGCATATTAGCTGTACTCGCATTTTTAGTAGCAACAGTACAGCCGGTTAAAGTAAATGCAGATGTTAAAAATGTGATTACGGCAGGGCGTTACATTAATATAGCCAATTTAAGTGCATCTTCGTTATTTGCTGCGATTGCAACTGCCTTGATTTCTGTTGAAATTTACCACTTTTTAGAAAAGAAAAACATCACAATTAAAATGCCCCAGGGTGTCCCACCTGAGGTTTCTAATTCTTTTGTAGCTCTTTTTCCAGCAGCGGTCATTTTAATATTATTTTGGGTTGTAAGAGATATATTTAATTTCAATATCGCTACTTTTATTTCTAATATTTTAATGCCGTTAAAAGGATTTTTAGTTGGCAACAGCTTGGCCGGTGGCTTGACTACTGTGTTCTTTATCTGTGGCTTCTGGACACTTGGTATTCATGGCGCTGCTATTATGGATCCAATTGTCAGACCATTTTGGGAAATGTCAATTGCTACCAATATGAATCAATTTCATGCTGGTGCAGCAGCAACTCACTTATCCACAATTTTTACTGAACAATTTTTGCAATGGTTTGTTTGGATTGGTGGAGCTGGCGGGACACTTGCTTTAGTAGTACTTTTTATGTTTTCTAAGTCTAAGTATCTAAAAGATTTAGGTAAATTATCAATTTTACCGGGTTTATTCAATATTAATGAGCCAATTATATTTGGTGCTCCAATTGTGTTAAATCCAATTCTCGGAATTCCATTTATACTGGCTCCACTGGTAACGACTACTATTTCTTATTTTGCTACTAACTCTCACCTGGTACCAATGATGATGGTCAGATTACCGTTTACTATTCCTGCACCAATTGCTGCAATTATGAGTACAAATTGGAGTTGGAATGCGTTGATACTATCAGTGGTTAACTTTATTATTTACATCATCATTTACTATCCATTTTTCAAGGTGTTTGAGAAACAGCAGTTGGAAAAGGAAAATGATCCTGAACAAAGCTGATTAACTAAGGATACGTGAAATAATAATGATATATATAATTTTATTAGCTGCTTATTTTATAGCTTGTCAGGTAATAGTTTTTAAAGCTACGCGCATTAGAAAGTTCATTAACCAATATAGTGCAGGAAAGATAGTTTTATATGGCATAATTGCTATTGGCCTGGGGGTAATTTTATGCATGACCTTAAAAGTAAGCTGGATATTGATTGCTTTAATTACTGTTTTTGAATGTTCAATTATTTCAGAAAAATATCGACTTGTTTTTAAAAACATGGAAAAGGGGAGAAAAATATAGAATAATAAAATCGTACATTACATATTAAAATAAATAATTTTTAAGGACTAATATCTGATAAGCTAGATAATTAGTCCTTTTTTATAAAAAGCTAACTCGTATTTTTAGTTGACCTTGTCATTTTTCAAGTTAACCATAAAAAGCCCAGGAATTCAGCTAAATTCCTGGGTTTTTAATAGCATTATTAAACATTATTTTGGTGCTATGCCAGCAAAATGGCATCGTCTTCAAGACCTGAGCCTACATGCTTTTGGAATAATTCCATTAACTTAGGCACAGTTAAATTTTGTTTATCTTCACCAGCCAGATCAATCGCTACACGACCTTGATGCAACATGATCAAACGGTTGCCGTAGCGGATAGCATCTTCCATATTATGAGTGACCATAAATGCTGTCAAATGCTGTTCAGATATCAACTTTTCAGTTAATTGCATGACTGTTATTGAAGTTTGTGGATCAAGAGCCGCAGTATGTTCATCCAGTAGAATCAAGTCTGGCCGTTGCAGCGTTGCCATCAAAAGTGTTATGGCTTGCCTTTGACCACCTGAAAGCAATCCTATTTCAGTTTCCAAGCGGTTTTCTAGATTCAAATTAAGTTGAGCAAGCTGCTTTTTGAAAAATTTTCTGTCTTGACTTTTAACACCAGGACGAAAGCCCCGGCGCTGTCCGCGCTTCATAGCTAAAGCCAAATTTTCTTCGACGGTTAATCTGACTGCTGTTCCCATTTTAGGATCTTGAAAAACGCGACTAATATTTTTTGCTCTTTTAGTAACAGGCAGTTTTGTAATATCGGTACCTTTTAGAATAATTTGTCCTTCTTGAATAGGTAACGTTCCGGCAATACTATTGAGCAGGGTAGACTTACCAGCACCATTACTACCAATGATAGTCACGAAATCTCCGGCTTCTAAACTAAGGTCAATTCCGCGTAAAACACGGTTTTCATTAACAGTTCCTTGTTCAAAAGTTTGATGTAAATTTTTAATCTTTAGTACTTCTGGCATTTTGCTTTCCTCCTTTAAGATTGCGTGGTAAATGGAAATTTGGCAAAGTTAAGCACACAACTAAAACTAAAGCTGAAGCTAATTTTGCATCAGACGGTTCTACATTCATCTGGAATACCAAAGCTAAAATCAGTCTATAAATGATGGCACCTACGACTAAAGTAAGTAAACGACCACCAATTGACAGATTGCGAATGAGTACTTCTGCGATAATAATTGAAGCTAGCCCGATAACAAGAGTACCCACACCAGAGTTAAGGTCGGCAAAGCCATTATTTTGTGCTAACAGTCCACCTGACAAGGCAATACAGCCATTAGAAATCATATAACCTAAAATTTTCATTCCTTGAGTTTTAATGCCGTTGGCAGCACTCATCTGCGGATTGTCCCCAGTAGCTCTCATAGCTAAACCAATTTCAGTTTTAAAGAAAACGACGAGTAGCATAATAACTAAAAGTGCAACTATCAGTCCCATTGCAATTACAGCATTGTTACGACTTAAGCCCCAATTTTGCGCAATTGTAAAGACCGTCTTTTTGCCTAGCAATGAAACGTTGGCAGCGTTTTGCATTACTCTGGAAGTAATGGAGTACAATCCAGTCATTGTAATAATTCCTGCTAATAATGAAGGAATACGCAATTTGGTGTTCAAAATACCAGTAACTAGTCCCGCAATCAACCCGCCAATAAATGCGGCAATTGTTGCCAATATCGGATTAATACCTTTAATAATGCACATCGTCGCAACAGCTCCCCCTAAGGGAAAACTGCCTTCAGCCGTCATGTCGGCTAAATCTAATATTCGAAAAGTTAAATAAACACCGATTGCCATTAATGACCAAAGTAGTCCTTGCGAAGTAGACGAAAGTAATAACTCCCAAAATGTATTTAACATAACTTTTATTTCACGCTGCCTTTCTTTAATTTACTTAGGTGCTTTAATTGAAGCAGGATCAATTCCAAGTGCCTTTGCCATTTTCTTGTTAACCACTAATTTCAAATCAGTTGCTCTTTCAACAGGCATATCTTTAGGTTTAGCTTTACCATCTAAAATCTTAGCGGCCATTTTACCGGTTTGTTTACCGAGTGCCTCATAATCTATTCCAATGGAAGCCAAGCCGCCAGTTTTAACTTGGTCCGTTGAACCGGCTACCAGCGGGATTTTCTTTTCCTTAACAACCTTACCAATAATTGAAGAAGCAGAGGCAAAAGTATTGTCTGTTGGTACGTAAATTCCCTGTACTTTTCCGGCCAAAGTTTCAGTGACTTGTTGAACATCATTTGTAGTGTTGGCCGTCTTAATTAAGACTTTGACTCCAGCTTTTTTAAGCGCCTTGACAGCTAAATCAGCTTGAATTTTAGAATTGGCTTCGCCCGCATTGTACATAATGCCAATTGTTTTCGCCTTAGGCACAATTGATAAAAGTAATTTGATTTGTTTATCAATTGAAACCATATCAGTAGTTCCTGTGACATTTCTGCCAGGTTTTGTATCTGAATTAACTAGTTTGGCAGCTTTCAGATCAGTCACGGCAGTCACCACAATCGGAATATCTTGGGTCGCATTAGCAACGCTTTGTGCAGCTGGGGTGGCAATACCTAAAATTAAATCTGATTTTTCGTTGACTAGTTTTTCACTCATGCTCTTCAGATTGTCTTGACTATTTTGCGCATTTTGGTAATCAATCTTTAAATTTTTGCCTTCAACGTAGCCTTTTTCCTTCAGTCCTTCTTTAAAGCCTTTGTTAGCTTCATCTAAAGAGGGATGTTGTACTACCTGCAGTATACCCACATGTTTGACAGTTGCTGTACTGCCTGATTTTTTGTTATTGCAACCACTTAGTAGTAACAAACCGGTTAAGGCCATTCCCATAACTAATTTCTTAATTCGCATTTTTCTTCCTCCGTAAATCTAATCTTCATTACGTAAAAACACCCACTTATTTCTAAGTGGGTGTACAAGTTATCATTTTTATTAATAATTATTTGTGATTAACCACTTAGAAAGCTATGTGGCTAACCGCAACTAAAGGACTCTAGCCATCATAGATAAATTCAAAACTTGAATCTGGTTTGAATTTATCTAGATGAACCCAAACCCTATCTAAAATAGCTAAAGTAGTAACGATTATTCAGTTGTGAGATGTGTTTAATATAATATTTCATTTAAGATCAACCTCCAACCTTAATGAGAAGATTATAAAAAATAAAGAAGAAAAAGTCAAGGAATAATAAAATTTGGTTGCAATTGATGTGCAACCTAAGGGAATTTGTCAAATTTATTTTGCCAAAATGTTTAAGCTAGTTTTTTTTACATAAAAAAACTGCCCTTGTGGCAGTCTGTTTCCCGTTTATTTTGGAGCTTTAATTGATTTAGGATCAATTCCAAGTGCTTTGGCCATACTTTTGTTCACCACTAATTTCATATCGTGTGCTTTTTCGACTGGCATGTTTGCAGGTTTAGCTTTGCCAGATAAAATTTTCGCAGCCATTTTCCCTGTTTGTTCTCCCAATAATTCGTAATCAATTCCGATTGAGGCTAAGCCGCCAGTTTTGACTTGATCAACTGAACTTGCTACTAGAGGAACTTTCTTTTCTTTAACTACTTTGCCAACTACTGAAGCTGCTGAATCAAAGGTATTATCTGTAGGAACGAAAATACCGTCAACTTTCGAGGCCAGTGTTTCAGTTACTTGCTGGACATCGTTAGTCGTATTTGCAGTTTTGATCAAAACTTTAACTCCTGCTTTTTTTAGTGCAGCTGTTGCTAAGTCAGCCTGTATTTTGGAGTTTGATTCACCAGCGTTGTACATGATACCGATAGTTTTAGCCTTGGGCACAATTGACAACAGCAACTTGATCTGGCGTTTAATTGAAACCATATCTGTTGTGCCCGTGATATTTCTACCCGGTTTCTCATCTGAATTAACTAATTTAGCGGCTTTTAAATCAGTTACAGCGGTGACAACGGTTGGGATTTTCTGCGTTGCATTCGCCACACTTTGCGCTGCCGGCGTAGCAATCCCTAAAATCAAATCTGACTTTTCGTTGACTAGTTTTTCACTCATACTTTTCAAATTATCTTGATTATTTTGAGCGTTCTGGTAATCAATCTTAAGATTTTTACCCTCTACAAAGCCACTTTCCTTCAAGCCCTTTTTAAAGCCCTTGTATGCTTTATCTAGAGAAGGGTGCTGCACTACTTGCAAAACGCCCACGTGTTTCACGTCTGGACTTTTACTGGCTTTTTTGCTGCTGCAGCCTCCTAAAGCCATTAAACCAACAATTGTAATTCCTGTAATTAATTTTCTAAAACGCATTTTGTGCCTCCATAAAAAATACCCACTTACTTCTAAGCGGGTACACAGAAATTAAATTGCCAACAAATAATTGGATTGTGGTTAGCCACTTAGAAAGCTATGTGGCTAACCGTACTAAAAGAGTCCTAGCCATCATAGATAAATTCAAACTTAGTTTCGTTTGAATTCACCTAGATGAACTCAAACTCTTATCTATAGTAGCTAAGATAATAACGATTATTTAGTTGCTTACTAAATGTAACCATTAGAATTACCTCCAACTTTGATAACAATATTATAAAAAAATAAAAAATTAAAGTCAAGGTGTAATTAAATTTTATTGTTAGTAATAAAAACTTTATGACTAACAATAATTTTTTAAAAATCTAATTTATGTAATGGTAATGATAAATAGGAAGCGCTTTGATTAACGGTTATAATACAGATAATGAAAGTAGGGGTAATAAAGGAAATGAGTAAAGCAAAAGAGCGAGTATTAAAAGAAGTTCAATTGTTACCGGATGGTATGGCAATTGATACGAGGGATCTAGCTCAAAAGTTAAGTTTGTCCAGATCAGTAGTCAGTCATTATCTTAACCAATTAGTTAAAGATAATAAAATTCAAAAAATTGCTGAACGTCCTGTCAAGTGGACTAAAGTTGCAATTAAAAGTCCAAATAAACATGTATCTTTTGAGGATGTGATAGGTAGTAACGGATCTCTGAGAAAAGCAGTTGAGCAGTTAAGTGCCGCCGCAGCCTATCCACCTAATGGATTGAATGTTCTAATCACGGGTAATTCCGGAGTGGGAAAGAGTTTTTTAGCCCACAAATTATTTTCTTATTCAAAAAAAATTGGTGTTATTTCTACTAAAGCACCTTATATAGTTTTAAATTGTGCTAATTATGCGAACAACCCTGAACTTATTTCTAGCATGCTTTTTGGCTATGTTCAAGGTGCATTTACTGGGGCCGATACTGCCAAAGATGGCTTGCTAAAAGAAGCAAATGGCGGTTATTTATTTTTAGATGAAGTACATCGGCTTAGTAGTGAAAACCAAGAAAAACTTTTTAGTTTTATTGATTCTGGTCGATTTTACAAGATGGGTGATAATGTACACCCTCAAAAGTCAAAAGTCAGACTAATTATGGCAACAACTGAAACACCTGAAAATGTTCTTTTAACCACTTTTTTACGACGGATTCCTGTCAGAATTAATTTACCAGATTATGTTGCTCGTCCTATTGATGAACGATTGGAACTGATTAATACATTATTTGTGAATGAAGCACATAAGATTAATAAAAAAATTATTGTAGATAAAGGTGTGGTTTCAACGCTTTTACAATTAAACCATACTGGGAACATTGGGTACCTTAAAAATACTATTAAAGTTTCATGTGCTGCTGCTTATCACGACTGTTATAATAGCACTACTATTAATCTTAAATTAAAGAATTTAGAATTGGAAGCCTTACCTGAGTTTAAGGATTATGGTGAAATAATTGTTGATCCAGCTAAAAAAGAACCATTTATACCTCAGATTAGTTTAGAACAAAAATTATGCAATATTACTGAATCTCTAAAAATTCTTGAAGACAACTATACGGATGAAAATTTGAATACTTGTCGGTTAAGAATACAGGCAATTAATAAATTTATTAATAAAGAATCATTGAAATCTGGTTTGCATGTTCAACATCAATACCTTTTTAAAAATATCATTATTAAACAATATGGTTTAAGTAAAACTGATTATTTAGAACCGATTATTTATTTATTATATGAACGTCACTTTAAACCAAATTGTGACATTCCAAAGTTGAAGGAAGTAATAACGAATTACTTGCCTCGTTCATTTCATGTTGCCAGCAAATTTTATGAACAATTACCTATTTTAGATTCTAAAAGTCATAAAAGCATAACACTAATACTTGCATTACTGCTAAGTGACCATGTGGATGAAAATATCCAGTTACGTGGCTTAATGGTAGCTCATGGTGAAAATACGGCCACCAGTATTCAGGCAGTTACTAACTATCTTTGTGGTAACTATGTTTTTGATGCAATCGATATGCCAATTGATGCTGATATAACTGCTGTTATCAAGGAAGCTAACAAGTTAATTAGTAGCTTTAATACCACCAATGGCTTCATCTTAATGATAGATATGGGTTCATTGAGTCAGCTTTATAGTCAAATTAGTGCCCAATTGGATGGCGATTTGTTGGTGGTTAATAATTTAACAACTTTAACTGCCTTAGACTTAGCGCTTAAAATGAAACAAAATTTGCCTTTCAAGCAAATAGCGGAAAAAGCTGAAAAAGATTATAGCATTGATGTTAAGTATTATGAGGGCTTTTCCCAATCAATGAATATTTTGGTTTCATGTATTTCTGGATTAGGAATAGCTGAAAAAATCAGTGATATCATGCGACAATATTTACCTGTCGGAATAAAGGTAATACCAATTGGTTATAATTCTTTAAAAGAAAAAATTGCTGGTAAGAAATGGTCCTATTTCAAACAAACACTTTTTGTATTGACTACAATTGATATTACAGAAAAAGTTAAGTTCAACCATATGAATTTATATGACATATTAGATTCACGTGGAGAAAACAAACTCAAGGAGTGGCTTTCTCCATATCTAACTCCTGAACAAATGGAAAGTTTTAATAATCAATTGCTGCGATTCTTTTCAAAGGAAGGGATTTCAGAAAGACTTAGTTTTTTAAATCCTGATGTAGTACTCAGTGAGGTAGAAACTATCAACAGGAAATACGAAGACTTTTATAATTTGAAGTTAGATGGCAAAGTTAAATTAAATCTTTATATGCATATTGCACTTATGATTGAACGGACAATGATGCGTAATACTTCAGAAGTAGTGGTTAAGCCAAAGTCAGAAAAAGAAAAAAGTTTTTACAAAATCACAAAAAGTATATTTCAACCTATTGAAATCAAGTATAATATTAAAGTTTCAACATACGAGATGTCCCTTTTATATGAATTGTTTAAACAGTTTATTTAAAAGAGTTTAAATTTCCAGTAAGAAGTGTTTATTGACTTAAACACTTCTTTTTCAATGCTTTTAAACAGCACTTGGCATTATACTTGCTAAATGTTAGTGAAATGGTAAATAACTAAAGGAGTGACAAGATGACAGATATATTGATTGCAAGTCATGGGCATTTTGCCAGTGGCTTAAAAAGCTCTATTGAAATCTTAATGGGTATGAGTAAGAACATTAAAGTTATTGACGCTTATGTTGATAAATCAGACTATATGAAACAAATAGATGATTTTATCACAAAGTCTAAACGACCAGCTGTGATTTTTACTGATCTAAAAGGGGGCAGTGTAAATCAAAAAGTAGTCTTAAGAGTTGCTAAGGAAAAAGATATATTTGTCGTTACGCAAACTAATCTTGCAGTTGTATTAGCTGTGCTTTTAGATACTGAAAAGTTAACCAAAAAGCATTTACAGGATTTGATAAAACAAAGTCAAGTAGAACTATTTCAAATTGACGACGATAATAATAGTTTGGCAAATCAAGAAGAAGAATTTTTTAAATAAGGAGAGAAAAGATGATTGCGGCACTAAGAGTAGATGAAAGATTGATTCACGGTCAGATTTCAATGTCATGGAGTAAGGCATTAAAACTGCAGGGAATTGTGGTAGCTAATGATAAAGCAGCATCAGATGATATGCAAAAAATGATGCTCAAAATGGCGGCACCGTCAGATATTAAGACGATCATTTCATCAGTAGACAATGCAATTAAGCTACTTAATGATGAACGTTCTCATAACATGCGTTTACTGGTTATTACTACTACTGTCAAGGATGCCCTTACTATTGCAAACAATGTTAATGAAAAACCGGAGCAGGTCAACATTGGTAATGCCGGTAAGATGGATGCAAAAGGTGATGAAGTCACACTCACAAAGGAAGTACGGCTGTCACCAGAAGAGATTGAATACTTAAAGAGATTAGTAGCAGAATACCCTGATACTTATTTCCAAGGTACACCAAATATGGAAAAACATTTGGGTAAAGATCTTTTAAAGAAACTAGAAAAATAGGAGGCAAAAAATGTTTTATGATGCTTTAATGACTGCTATTGCGGTTTTTGTGGGCACTGCGGGACATGAATTTTTTGGGAATGCCATGCTTAGTAGACCCATTGTGGTAGCACCATTACTGGGATTCTTATTAGGAGATATACACACAGGACTATTAGTGGGCGCTTCAGTTGAAACTATTTTTATGGGAGTTGTCAATATTGGTATTTCTAGCACTGCAGAGCCCGCATTAGCTGCGGCTTTGGCTACAGTGTTTACAATTCAGTCAGGAAATATGGGTGCTAATATTACGTTGGCATTTCCACTTGCAGTATTAGGCTTACAATTTTTAAACATGATTCTTTCATTTGTAATTGGGCCTTTTGCACCTTTATTCGCTAAATTTGCTAAGAAAGGCGAAGATAAAAAAATGGTGGCTCTACACTATGGCTTATGGTTCTTACACTATGGTTTATATTCGCTAATCCCATTTTTTGCTGTTCTTTTTGGCTCAAAGGCAGTGCAATTTGCTCTGCAAGCTATTCCTAAGTCAATTATGAATGGCCTAACGGTTGCAGGTAATTTGTTACCAGCAGTCGGAATGGCAATGTTACTACTACTGTTATGGGACAACAAGCTAGCACAATATTACTTTTTAGGGGTTGTATTAATGGCTTACTTAAAATTGCCATTAATGGCTATTGCGGTCATTGCAGCTATTGTAGCTGTTGCTATTGCAGAACGTGATATGAGTGAAATAAAACTTTCTAAGAATAAGGGAGTTACCGGTTCAGTATCGGATTCGAATCAAAAGGATGAGAAGAAATCATTTAGTCAAGAAGAGGAGGACTTTTTCGCATGAAATTAACACAAGGTTTATCTAAAGATGAAAAGAAAATGATTCGCAGTATGTTCTGGCGGTCCTCAACCATGTACATATCAGTTAACCCCGTCTTAATGGGTGGTGGCGGTTTCTGCTATTCACTAATGCCTTTCATTAATAAATATTATAAAAATGATGAGGCTGGCAGACGTAAAGCCTTGGAACGTGAAACTTCTTACTTTAGTACTACTGTACCAATGTCTACATTTGTTATGGGTATTGCCGCTTCAATGGAAAAGGAAAACAGTAAAGAACTTGATTTCAATGCTGATTCAATTAATGCTGTTAAGACCAGTTTGATGGGGCCTTTAGCTGGTATTGGTGACTCTTTGTTTTGGGGAGTTTGGCGTGCAGTTTGTGCCGCCTTGGCTATCAATTTTGCTCAAAGTGGCAACTTCTTAGCACCAATTATCTTTTTGATCATGTTTAACATCCCCAACTACGTCATTCGTTATTATGGTGGTTTCTTGGGCTACTCTCTAGGATCTAGTTATGTTAAAAAGCTCTATGAGAATGGTTTAATGAACGTATTAACTAAAGCTGCAAGCATTTTAGGTCTGGTAATGGTTGGAGCCATGACTGTGCAAATGGTAATTTTTAAGACCACAATCAAATGGACAATGGGTGGCAAAACGATAATGGATGTCCAATCGGTCCTTGATCAAATATTTAAAGGTTTGTTACCTGTGGTAATTACCTTAGTATGTTACAAGCTTTTAAAAGACAAGAAAATCGGTGTAATCAGCCTAATTTTTGCAATTGTTGTGCTATCGATTTTGGCGTCGCTGGTCGGAATAGTCTAATATGAATCCTTTAATTAAAAAAATTGTCGAAGAAGCTTGGCAAACACCACAAAACAATTTTTATAACATTACCTCTACCCAAAACAAAGAAGTAACTACTAATAAAGACAGTTATTATGGACATTTACTTCCAGATGAAGATTTTTCAATTGATATTAGTAATCAAAAAATGCTTGCTAGCTTAGATGAAAGAGGTACTATAAAAAATATCAGTTTTTTCAGAGACTCGTATTTTACTGAAGATAAACCTGGCACTTGGGTCTCTAATGGCTTTGTTCAAGAAGAGAATATTACTTCTGAAATTGAATTTAATAACCAAAGATTTTCTTTGTCAGAGGGAAATCACACAATAAGATATGATCTTTTGTTTAATTTGTTTCCCCGATATATTCATAATTTTAGCAATTTTAAAGTTTTACAACTATTTTTACCAATTTATTTGGAATCAGGCGTTTCTGTCAGTGGGCTAATTGAAGTTTGTGCTTTGACAGGCAATAATAAAGTACATTTAATCTTTCCCAGATGTTTTAATCAAAAGTTTTCCGATCGTCATAATGTAGAATTTAACTACTGTGCGGGAAAACGTTCGATGCATCAAGGTATTGGTTGGGTATGTATAACTGATCCCAACGCCACATTTAATGTATCTAAAAAAGCAATGGAAAATGTTATTATTTCTTCCTATAATCATATTGCGCAAAAGTATGGGCAATTGGAAATACCAGAAAAGCCTCAATTGGCAGCACTAATTATTAGGAAAGCAGATGGTGCCTTAAATAGTATTTCTTGCGCTACTGATGATAAAGTTGTTGGTGCGAATTGGGGCTCAAGTCCAGTAATAAATCGTACTTGGTTGCGGGATATGTATTATGCCAGTTTGCCCGCTATTTATTTTGATCATGATTTGGCTAAAAAAATTATTTTATGGTTTTCGCAGTATGAAATAAAGCCTCAAGGCGACAAGTTTGCTGGAGGAATTGAACACTCCGTAGTGAATTCATTGAATTGTGTAAACTTGTTATCGCTTTATTTGGCACAAACAAATGATTTTGAATTTATTAGAAATAATCCTCAAATGTGGCAACATGCTTTATATGTCGTTAACTATTTAATTGCTCATTTAGATCAAAAATACGGATTGATAAAATCACAGTGGATTTCTGATGGCTTGGCTTTGGGAGAATTTCATACTGGAGCGCAAATAACTCTATGGAGTGCTATAAATGGTATCAGTAATATTTATAGTAAAATTCTGGCTCAACCAAAAAAGGCAAAGTTTTACAAAGAAGTTGCTGATAAATTAAAGATGAATATTGATAAATATTGCTTAGTTGCAAATAAACAAGGTAGAAAAAAATATCTTGAAGGTGTAAATCTAAGTAATCACAAACTAAGTGTAGATTCCAAGCAATATGAAAAAGGACTGTTGAAACAGGGACTTGACTTTCTAACCAGAGTAAATCACCACGGACAAATTAGTTTGGAATTTCATGATGGTGAAGAATCCGATACAACGCTTGCACCATTTTATGGGTTTTGCGACACACTTGATGAACACTATCTTGCTACTTTGAAATTTGCTGCAAGTGAAAAAAATCCTAGCTATAGCCCATTGAGCAAAGGAATTTCGTGGGGAAATCAATCGGAAGCAACTTTTCCCGGATATGTTACTTTGCTGATGGGTACTGCTGATGATAATAATCAATTTAATAAGAGATTAGCTTTGCTTAATAAGCTTGCTGATCTAGATGGCAGTTGGTGGTGGTGGCCGTATGAGGTTGGTCACAGTCAAGAAGAAGTTAGTCGCTTTAATCATTGTGGTAAATGTGGTTGGAGCGATGGAACTTTTAGTGCTTTAATAATAAAAAATATATTAGGTATTCAGTTTAATGCACCAGAAAATAAATTATGTTTAAGACCACTAAAAATTACTCCTGATTTTACTTGGCAGCAATTTCCGTTAGCTCAAGGATTGAAAGTAAACCTAACTTATCAAAAAAATGAAATGGAGAAAAAAATCACAGTATCTTTAACTGGATCTCTAAAGAAAGAAATAGAGGTTATTTTTCAACCACAGAATTGTGACCATTTAATAAAGAAGAGTTTAAACACTAACAATAGTATTAAACTTGAAGAAAGGAATGACTAAATGTTTAGCAGTTTAACGGAATACAATTCTTTTGCTACCAGAGCTATAACACCAGAGAATCCAACAGGAGCCAAGGGCAAAGCAGCAATGACGGCAAGCGAGCTGGGGCCAAGTCGTAAGGGCAAAGCCAGCATCACTTTACCTAAAAATGAGGAAACTACCATTGCCGATATTAATGGTTCTGGCGAAATAAAACACATGTGGTTTACTATTCGTGATCATACTGAGCAAGGTAGTTTTATCATGCGTAATACAATTTTAAGAATCTATTGGGATGATGAAACAATTCCAGCAGTGAGCTGCCCTTTGGGAGACTTCTTTTGTAATGGGTTTGGGGAACGATATGATGTTAACTCTATGCCAATTGTTGTTGCTCCAACTGGTGGTATGAACTCCTATTTTGAAATGCCTTTTAAAACACATGCGCGTATAACGATTACAAACTTGTTTAGGCAAGATATCAGATCATTTTTCTATACTATTAATTACGAGTTGCATGATCAAAATGAAGAAGCTCGTAAATTGTATTTTCATGCATTCTGGAACAGGGAAAGACAAACCAAAGTACAGCAAGACTATACATTATTGCCTAAAATCTCTGATCATGGCTATTATATAGGAACTTTTATTGCGCTAACTGCTTTAGAGCGCTATTGGTGGGGTGAAGGTGAATTTAAATTTTATCTTGATGATGACCAAAAGTATCCTACAATTACTTCAACAGGAATGGAAGATTATTTTGGCGGAGCTTGGGCTTTTCATAAGTACCATGAAGATGGTACAACTTACCCAGCTACTTTTTGTACACCGTATCTTGGATTTCCTTATCATAGTAACATAGACCATTCACGTGAACATTTTAGTACTGGTAAACCTAATTCTCCTCATGCTTTTGGTAATGATGGCTTACCGCAAAACGCTTTATACCGCTGGCATTTACTAGATCCTATTTCTTTCAATGACGATATTCACGTTACTCTACAACAAATTGGTAACGATGATGTAGGATTATTTGAAAGAAGTGATGATTTATCTTCAGTAGCTTATTGGTATGGTGCGAATCCAACTGGAGTTACAAGTAAGTTACCTACAAGAGAAAATTTACGACCCCGTTAAGAAATATTTTCATGCCAAAAATCCAATTTGGTATAATTATTCTGAAAGTGAGAAATGGGAGGAAAAGCCGATGACACGATTGCAAAAGATGGTATTAAAACCGAAAGAGCAGTTAGTAACACGGCTTTTCTTGTCGCCTAAATTAAAGCAAAATCTAACTGTGCTCTCATACAGTACCTATGACTTAATTAACGCCATGAAGGAGTTGAGCCTAAGCAACCCGTTTGTATCTTTGCGTGAACCCAAAGGCGAAATGCAAAATTTGGAGTGGTTGCGCTCGCCTGAAGGAGAAAATTTAATAGACCATTTATTGTTGCAAGTAGATTTAAGTAACTGGCACACTTGGGAAAAAAGTGCGGTTAAAGTTTTAATTTATCTGCTTGATAAAGATGGCTATTTAAGGGTAGACTTAGCTAAAATTGCCGAACAAACAGAGTTTTCACTGGAGAAGTTGACAAGGGCTAAAAATTTACTGCAAAGTCTTGATCCCTGTGGTATCGGTGCCGCGGATCTAACTGAATGCCTGTTGCAACAAGCAAAGCAAAAAGCAGATTTTAATCCTGTAGCTCTTGAAATTTTACTTGATAATCAGCTGGAAATGCTGGCCGATCCCAATCAATGGCCTCACTCCAAGTTTTCAGTATCCGAATTAAATGATGCACTGGCCAGCATCCAAACACTGGATCCTACTCCAGCTAGTGATTATGTTGTTGAAAATAATACACAGTATTTATTTCCGGATTTAATTTATCGGGTGACGGACGGAAGCCTAACAGTTGAAAGTTATCAGTCCCAAATACCGGAAATGGTTTTTGACGAAAAAGGATATCATAAGTTAAAAGAGCAATCTGCTGAAACCAAATATTTTTCTGAACAAAAGCAACGTTTTCTTGAACTGAAAAATGCGATTGCTGAACGGCAGAAAACCATCATGCGGCTGGGTGAATATGTGGGCCACTTCCAACATCAGTTTTTAACTACAATGCAAAGACGCGAATTAAAGCCATTGGGATTAAAGGAAACAGCACAGGCCTTGAATCTGGCACCTAGTACAATCAGCAGAGCCATTAAAGACAAATATATCCAGTGTCAGAACAAGATTTTTAGTTTAAAAATGCTTTTTCCGCGTGAAGTTACGACAGACTTATCCCAAGCGCGTATAGAATATGACCTGCAACAGATTATAAAAAAAGAAGATGTCCGCGCTCCTTTAAGTGATCAGCAGCTGGTAGAAATATTTGCCAAACATGATGTGACTTTAAGTCGGCGCGTAATTGCCAAATATCGTAAAAAACTCAATATACCTAATAGCTACAGCAGAAAAGCCAAGCCAACAGATTAAATTTTGTAAACAACTTCAATTTTCAAAGCGGTCGAATATTTAGTGATGAAAAAGTGCTCCTAATAGCCAGATTAATGTCTAACTATTATGGAGCACTTTATTTACGTCAGGATTTTTAAAATTTATAAATTACTTTTACGGTAAATC
The DNA here is from genome assembly GCF_946477725.1 of uncultured Lactobacillus sp. Taxonomy (GTDB): domain Bacteria; phylum Bacillota; class Bacilli; order Lactobacillales; family Lactobacillaceae; genus Lactobacillus. The sequence goes on from NZ_CAMKZC010000001.1 coordinate 229,523, forward strand.
ATTCCCTGCAGCCAGGTAAATGTCATACCACTCTTGAGCAGTAAGTGAGATATCTGCTCCTTTAGCACTGTCAATAATATGGGCTGGCGTCATAGTTCCAATAATAACCTGGGTATTTGCTGGGTGTCTTAAAATCCAGGCAGCTGCAACCGCATTTTTAGAAACGCCTTTTTGGTCAGCTACTTTTTGTAAAGCTTCGTTGACTTCTGGAAACTTAGGGTTACCAATAAAGTTGCCCGCAATTTGACCGTATTGGAAAGGTGACCATGCCTGAACAGTCATGTTGTGTAAGCGTGAGTAGTCTAAAACGCCCCGATCGTGGTCAATGCTACGTGCATCCGTCATGTTGGTGTGAATATTAAAATCAATTGGCCCCGTATGCATCACACTTAATTGCAATTGATTAATCAGCAATCTTTGACTGACTCCACTTTGCAGTAAGTCAACTTGCATCGGATTAAAGTTTGAAACTCCAAAGTGGCGCACTTTGCCGTCTCTTTGTAATTCATCAAAGGCAGCGCCAACTTCAGCTGGATCCATTAAAGCATCTGGTCTGTGGAGCAGCAAGCTGTCTAAATAGTCAATTTTCATCCGGGAAAGAATACCATCTACGGCGTTAATCAAATACTTTTTAGAAAAATCATACCTGGTAGTCTTGTAGTCCAATTTAGGATTTTCATAAATACCGGTCTTAGATTGAATATAAAAATCGTCTCGAGTTAACGCTGACTTTTGAAAGGCAGCTCCGAAGATTTCTTCAGATTTGCCATGACCATAAATATCAGCTGAATCGATATAATTAATTCCTGCTTCGTGAGCAGTTTCCAACGTTTTAGCAGCTTCATCAACGCTCAGTTTGTTCATGCGCATAATTCCCAATGCAATGGCCGAACCGGTGAAATTAGTATTACCTATTTTAATTTGTCTCATAATGTACCTCCTTTCTTTAGTATACGCTTTCTTTACCTATAATTATCAAAAAGTGTGGTTTTAATTTACGTTTAGCTATGATAACTAAAAACTAATATTTTTTTAAAAAATATTTTATTTTTATCATAATTTTGTATATAATAGATATTACATAATTTTTTAATATCTTTAAAAACAGTAGGAGGGAAAAATTATGAGTAATAAGATTGGAATTATCGGAGATGGCCACGTTGGCAGTACGGTAGCGCAACAGCTGATATTAACGGGATTGGTTGATGATCTTGTTATGATTGATGTTAATGAAGCAAAAGTTAGAGCAGATCAGCTTGATTTTCAAGATGCCATGGCAAATTTGAAGCACCACACTACCATTACTATCAATGATTATTCGGCCCTCAAAGATGCAGACATTGTAATTAGTGCTTTTGGAAATATTGAGTTGGAAGCAGGCGGTGAACGGTTTGCGGAATTGAACTATAACCGTGAGCGGATTGGAGCTATTGCGGAGGCAATTAAGAAGAGTGGCTTCAACGGTATCTTGCTCGCCATTACCAATCCAGTAGATGCAATTACTAATATGTATCAGGAATTAACTGGCTTGCCGCGTAAGCATGTCATTGGCACCGGTACTCTTTTAGACACAGCCCGCATGAAACGTGCTGTTGGTGAACTCATGAATGTCGATCCTCGTTCAGTGGAAGGCTTTAACTTGGGCGAACATGGCAATTCACAATTTACTGCTTGGTCAACAGTCAAAGTTTTAGAAAAACCAGTTACCGAAGTAGCTGAAGCAAAGCACTTAAAGCTTGAAGACTTAAATGATGAGATTAAGTTTGGTGGTCAAACAGTATATAAGGGTAAGCAATATACTAACTATGGAATTTCAGCGGCTGTGACTCGTTTGGTAGAAACCATTCAAAGCGATGCCCATACTGAAATGCCAGTTTCAAATTATCAAGAAAAATATGGTACTTACCTGTCTTATCCTGCAATTGTTGGTCGTGACGGTATTATCCAAACTGTTGAATTGACACTGACAGATGAGGAAGAAAAGAAGTTACAGGCTTCTGCTGCAACAATTAAAGAAAAAGCCAATAAATAATGAAATAAGTCCCAGGGATTACATATCTTCTGGGACTATTTTTGATTTATTTATTAAAAATTATGGTCAAAATAGTCAACATTTTTATATTATTTTAAAAATTGTAGTGAATTCTGTGGTTATAAGGGGTATTCTTATAGTAATGAAAAGATTTAAGGAGAAAGAATATGACGAAAAGAATAGATGATTATATTCTGGGTCTCGATATCGGGACCAATTCTTGCGGCTGGGCCGTGACAGATAAGAAAAATAACTTATTAAAACTTAGGGGAAAAACTGCAATAGGTTCACACTTATTTGAGGAAGGACATACTGCGGCTGATCGTCGCGGTTTTAGAACTACCAGAAGACGCCTTAAGCGCAGAAAGTGGCGCTTAAGACTTTTGGAAGAGATTTTTGCGGAGCCGATGGCTGAAGTGGATCCAGGCTTTTTCGTGCGCCTGCACCAATCATGGGTGTCACCATTAGATAAAAGCAGAAAAAAATACCAGGCAATTGTATTTCCAACAGCTAAGGCAGATCAGGAATTTTATGAAAAATATCCGACTATCTATCATTTGCGTGACGCACTGATGAAGGAAGACCGTCAATTTGATTTACGTGAAATATTTTTAGCTATCCACCACATCGTTAAGTATCGTGGTAATTTTTTGCAGGATACACCTGTTAAAGACTTTGAAGCTTCCAAAATTGAAGTAGGTCCTATATTAACAAATATCAACAACGCTTTTGCGGAAAAGATAGTTGAAGAGCAAGTTCCGATTGAATTAAATGTCGCAAACGCTGCCGAGATCGAGGCTGTTATACGCGGTAAAGATGCAGAAAAGACCGTTTATAAGATGGACAAGGTCAAAAAAATTGCCAAGTTATTAACCGATTCAACTGCTAAGGAAGAGAAAAATGTAGCCAAGCAGATTGCTAACGCTATTATGGGCTATAAAACGCAATTTGAAACTATCTTAGGCAAAGAAATCGATAAAAGTGATAAGGCACAATGGGAATTCAAACTTTCGGATGCAGATGCAGATGATAAGCTGGATGCCTTATTACCGGATCTTGATGAAAGTGATCAGACTGTTGTCGCTGAAGTCGAAAAATTGTTTAGCGCGATTACCTTAAGTACTATTGTTGATGAAAATAAGAGTTTATCACAATCTATGGTAGAAAAATATAATAAACACCATCAAGACTATAAGTTGTTAAAAGCTTATATTGAAAGCTTACCAGATCGCGCTCAGGCCAAGAAATTGCTTTTAGCCTATGATCTATACGTTAATAATCGTCATGGACGTTTGCTGGAAGCCAAAACCGAATTTAAGCAGGATGGCACTTTAACTAAAGAAGATTTTTATAAAACGGTTAAAGATAACCTTAATGATTCTGAGCTAGCTCGCAAGATTGCGCAAGAAATAGCTGCAGATAACTTTATGCCTAAACAGCGGACGAATAGTAATGGCGTAATTCCGTTTCAACTGCATCAAATTGAGCTGGATAAGATTATTGCTAATCAAAGTAAGTATTACCCCTTCTTAGCTGCAGAAAACCCGGTAGAAGATCATCGTAAACAAGCACCGTACAAATTAGATGAACTGGTCAGATTCAGAGTGCCTTATTATGTGGGACCGATGATTACAGCTGATGAACAGGAAAAAACATCCGGTAAGAACTTTGCTTGGATGGTCAGAAAAGAAGATGGTCAAATCACCCCGTGGAATTTTGAACAAAAAGTAGACCGCCAAGAATCTGCCAACAAGTTTATTAAGCGGATGACTATCAAGGATACCTACCTATTAGGTGAAGATGTTTTGCCTGCTAATAGTTTGCTTTATCAAAAATACGAAGTATTAAATGAGCTTAATAATATTAAGGTTAATGGTGGAAAAATCAGCATAGGCCTCAAGCAACGAATTTTTAACGATCTTTTTAAAAAAAATAAAAACGTTAAAAGTGATCAATTAATCAATTATTTAAAGGATAATAGGCATTTACCGACTGTGGAACTTAAGGGATTAGCAGATCCAACCAAATTTAATTCAAGTCTGTCGAGTTATTATCATCTCAAAAACTTACATGTGTTTGATAAGGAATTAGCAGATCCCCAATATCAAAAAGATTTTGAAAAAATAATTGAATATTCATCTATTTTTGAGGATAAAAAGATTTTTCAAGAAAAATTAAGGGACGAATTTAAGTGGCTAACTCCTAAGCAGTTTAAAGCAATTTCAACGTGGCGCTTGCAAGGTTGGGGCAGATTATCGCGTAAGCTCCTAGTTGAATTACATGACACAAAAGGTCATAATATTATGAATAAACTATGGACTAGCCAAAAGAATTTTATGCAAATTGTGACGGAGCCCGAGTTTAAAGAAGCAATTGCTAAAGAAAACCAGGACGTTACTCAGGAAAATGGTGTTGAGGCAATTTTGGCAGATGCCTATACTTCTCCTGCTAATAAAAAGGCGATTAGACAGGTAATTAAGGTTGTTAACGATATTGTTAAAGCTGCTGGCGGAAAGACTCCAGACCAATTTGCAATTGAATTTACACGAGAACCACAGAGAAATTTAAAGCTATCTCATATACGTGGCACTAAGTTGCTTAAAATCTATGAAGAAACTGCTAGCGAATTGGTAGACCAGAATCTAACTGACAAATTAGAAGAATATACAGTTAACCGTAAATTACTTAAAGATGAATATTTCTTATATTTCATGCAGGCAGGTAGAGATGCATATTCAGGTGAAAAAATAGATATAGATGATATTCCTAAAAATTATCAAATAGATCATATCTTGCCACAGACAATTATTAAAGATGATTCATTTAATAATCGTGTACTAACTAGAACTCAATTAAATCAAGAAAAAGGTAACCGGTATGCTCTTAAAGTGTTTGGAACTAAAGTTGCAGTTGGTTCAAAAATGCTTATTCCAGAAATGTGGAAAATGTGGTATGCAGACGGACTAATTAATGAACAAAAATTAAATAATTTGCTATTTAATCCAGGAAAGGATATTGATAAGCAGAAAAAACATTTTATTAATAGGCAGCTGGTAGAAACAAGTCAAATTATTAAGTTAGTATCAGTTATTCTACAGAATAAATATCCAGATGCAGAAATTATTACGGTTAAAGCTGGTGACAACTCCGCTCTGCGTCAGCGCCTAGATTTATATAAGAGTCGTGAAGTTAATGATTATCATCATGCTATTGATGCCTATTTAACTATAGTTTGTGGGAATTTTTTATATCAGGTGTATCCTAAACTTCGGCCGTATTTTGTATATGGTCAGTTTAAAAAATTTAGTCAAGACAAAAATTTGGAAAAAGATATTCTTACAAATCTAAAGTTACAAAATTTCTTGTGGCCTTTACTGCAAAAAGATAATTCTGAGCGTAAAGCCCTAGAAGAAATTAGGGAAAATGTTACTCATCAGATAGTCTTTTACAAGCATCCAGACATTTTTGACAAATTACGTAAAGCATATAATTATAAATACATGCTAGTCTCAAGAGAAACTACGACTGAAGATAGTAGTATGTTTAACATGACTGTTTATCCTCGCGGGGAGCGTGATCGTAAGAAAACTAGAAAGCTAATTCCTAAAGGTAATCGGCTCGATACCAAAATTTATGGTGGCTATAGCGGCAACACTGATGCATATATGGTAATTGTCAAGATTGAGAAAGCAAAAGAATCTATCTATAAAGTTATTGGAATCCCGATGCGCGTTCTTGCAAGCTTAAACCAGGCCAAAAAGCAAGGAAATTATCAGGAAGAACTTCGCAAAGTGCTAGAACCCCAGATTATGTTTGATAAAAATGGTAAACCTAAGCGGGGAGTTAAAGGTTTCAGAATAGTAAAAGACCATGTTCACTTTAAGCAAGTCGTCTTGGACGGCGATAAAAAATTTATGTTGTACTCTGCGCGTTATTTTGCCAATGCTAAGCAATTAACACTTTCTCATAAAACTATGAAAGTAGTGACTGATAATCTAAAAAAGGAGGATTATAAAGATGAAAAACAACTTCTTATAAATGCTTATGATGAGATATTACAAAAAGTCGATCAATATTTGCCATTGTTTGATGCCAATAAGTTTAGAGCAAGCCTTCATAATGGTAGAACTAAATTTATTGATTTGACTGTTAAGGATAAAAAAATTGTTTTAAGTAAAGTATTAGATGGGTTACATGATAATATGGTTAATCCAGATTTGAAGAACTTGGGAATTAAAACTCCATTTGGTAAAATGCAATCGTCTTCTGGTATAACTTTGTCACCCAATGCAGTATTAATTTTTCAGTCACCAACAGGACTTTTTGAAAAACGGGTTAGGATAGCCGATTTGTAAACTAAAATAGGGAAGCGCAATAATCCGATTCCCTATTTTTGTGCATAAAAAAACCTCCGCTATAGAGCTGAGGCAGGACGGTAATAACCGCGTTGAAACTTAGTATCTCAAAGATACATTGTTTGATTTTAAATCTGGTTGTTAGATCAATAATGATTAGATCGTTGGTAGCTAACCAACAACTATAGTATAACATTTATTTTTAAAAATACAAGGAGGAAAATATGGGATGGAGATCAGTAATCATCACGCAGCATGCGAAATTAACATATTCAATGCAAATGATGATTGTCCAAACTCGTGATGGCATTAATCAGATTCCAATTGAGGATATTAATCTGTTGCTTGTCTCAACTACACAGGCAGTGATTACCAGCGCACTCATTAGTAAATTGGCGCAAAATCAAACCAAAGTTATATTTGTTGATGAAAAGGACAATCCGGTGGTTGAAACGGCTGTTTATTATCCGGGAGCCAGAAATATGGCCAAGCTAAAAAAGCAGTTTAATTGGGATGAACATTTAAAAGAAGTATTGTGGACAAGAATTGTTAGTCAAAAGATCAAAAATCAGATTGCGGTTTTAGCTAATTATCATTTGAATAAAGATGAGGTTCAAAGTGAACTGGACCAGCTAGAAATTAATGATGAAAGCAATCGAGAAGCAATTGCGGCCCGTAAATATTTTATGCTTTTATTCGATAAGAATTTTGTTAGACGTGATACTAGCGCCATTAATGCAGCACTAGATTATGGTTATGCCATTTTGCTTTCAAGCTTTAATAGAGAAATTGTAATGAATGGCTATTTGACTTATTTTGGTATTCATCATTGCTCACAGGAAAATCAATTTAACTTGGCTTCGGATTTAATGGAACCATTTCGACCGTTTGTAGATTATTGGGTTAAGGCCCACGAAAAGATTAAGGAATTAACGCCTGATATTAAGTATGGCTTAGTTGAACTTTTAAGCTTGGAAATAAAGTTTAACGGTAAAAAGACACTTTTAACAAATGCCATTACAGTTTACGTACGAGAATGTTTAAAATTTCTTAGTGGAGAAAGTAAAAAATTACCAGAAATGGAGATGAGTTTGACAAATGAGGTACCGAATAATGCGCTTAATGATAATGTTTGATTTGCCAACGGAAACAGCTGAAGAACGAAAAGAATATCGCCAATTTCATAAAAAGTTGATTAATGAAGGTTTTTTAATGGTGCAATTTTCAGTATATGTGCGAGTCTGTGTTACTAGACAAACGGCTAAGTTTTTGGAAAATCGTATCAGAAAATTCTTGCCTCGCGGAGGCCTAGTCCAGTCATTAATGGTTACTGAAAAGCAATATAATGACATGCATTTTTTACTTGGCAAGCCAATTGATGATGTGCGTAATACTTCAGATAGGACGATTATCTTATGATTTTAACTTATACAACTCATAAAAAATGGGTGTTCAAAGATCCTGGTATAAAAATCATTGGCTTGCAAAGTCCAATAGCTTACTGTGATATAATTCAAGGATTTCAAGGAAAAAATAAAATGTTGCTTTGCTCAGAGGATGATTATAATCCTCTTGATATCGGCAAGACGTTTGATTTCATTGGCGATCCATTACTTAGTGGCGATATCACTAAAAAGTATATGCCGCACATTGTAAATAGCTATTTGACAAATTTAGACGAAGAAAATCGTAACAAGATGATTAAATCATTTTATAGTTTAGAGACGATTTTACAGGATTCACTTTTATTTGAAGATTTACCTTTAGCAATTAATTTTGATGAAGATTTAAAGAAGCTACTTAAATTGACAGAGATACATTTGGATAAATCAATGTTGCTTAGTCCGTATGGTATAATAGAAACAGTTTTAAAAATTCACCAAACGTGTAATTTAAAAACTATTCCTGTTATTTGTAATGTAGCTCATTACTTGGAAGAACGGGAGTGGCAAGAGTTAGCTAGTCTTGTCACAGAAATGAATTTGATTTTGGTTGTAATTGAATTCACCACAAAAGAAAATTTGGCAATATCTAAAGACATACCTTTTTACTATATTGATAAGGATCTAATCGATTGGTACTAGCAACAATATTAAAATCGGATTATAAAATATCAGTTTTAGATGATTGTTAGATCAATGATGATTAGAACGCCGCCCCGACCGATCACGATCAGGTATTTGTTTTAGATGATTGTTAGATCAATGATGATTAGAACTACACAGCTTCTAATTGTACCGTTAGTTTTGTTTTAGATGATTGTTAGATCAATGATGATTAGAACTTAGTTTTATTTTAGAAAGTGTGAACATAAGTTTTAGATGATTGTTAGATCAATGATGATTAGAACAAAAGAACTTAACAGAAAGTGCTAATGACAGTTTTAGATGATTGTTAGATCAATGATGATTAGAACAGATTAATTCAGAAAGTAGGTTTCGAACCAGTTTTAGATGATTGTTAGATCAATGATGATTAGAACGAATACCGCCAAATTCAGTTGCGACAGTTAGTTTTAGATGATTGTTAGATCAATGATGATTAGAACTGGAACAAGTTGATTTGAAAATTCCGATAAGTTTTAGATGATTGTTAGATCAATGATGATTAGAACATTGTAATAAGCCAAAGTTTGAATGGACGAGTTTTAGATGATTGTTAGATCAATGATGATTAGAACCATTGATAATGTTTGAATAGCATTAGCTTCGTTTTAGATGATTGTTAGATCAATGATGATTAGAACTTTCTTATTATAAATGTTGTCTAATTGTGCGTTTTAGATGATTGTTAGATCAATGATGATTAGAACACCAAAGGCTGGCAAAAGAACAAGCCACCTGTTTTAGATGATTGTTAGATCAATGATGATTAGAACTTGGATATTTTGCAGGGTATCCAACTTCAAGTTTTAGATGATTGTTAGATCAATGATGATTAGAACGAAAAGAAAAAAGAATCGGTTACAGATCAAGTTTTAGATGATTGTTAGATCAATGATGATTAGAACTGGGGAAACTTATAAGCGTAATGCGGAAACGTTTTAGATGATTGTTAGATCAATGATGATTAGAACATACTGTAATTGGGAAGACAGGTATTCATCGTTTTAGATGATTGTTAGATCAATGATGATTAGAACTAGGCAGGCACAATGGGGATGCACTATGTCGTTTTAGATGATTGTTAGATCAATGATGATTAGAACTATTTTCTGTATTGTCTATCGTCTCTCTGTGTTTTAGATGATTGTTAGATCAATGATGATTAGAACGGCACCTTCATCATCAAAAACATTACCGGCGTTTTAGATGATTGTTAGATCAATGATGATTAGAACTTGAGATTAGTAAAAACGCAAAAAAAGTTGGTTTTAGATGATTGTTAGATCAATGATGATTAGAACCAAAAGACGTAACGGTAAGCTTCCCTTTTGGTTTTAGATGATTGTTAGATCAATGATGATTAGAACTTATGGCTACAAAAAAATCAGAAAATGTTAGTTTTAGATGATTGTTAGATCAATGATGATTAGAACTATGGCAGTTGCAGTTCAACTAGTATACGGGTTTTAGATGATTGTTAGATCAATGATGATTAGAACGTCCTATACATCATGAGCACCTAGTTTACTGTTTTAGATGATTGTTAGATCAATGATGATTAGAACACCTCTGGCCAGAAATGTTTAGGATTATCAGTTTTAGATGATTGTTAGATCAATGATGATTAGAACTAATTAGTGGTGAAGAAGATGGTTTAGTTGGTTTTAGATGATTGTTAGATCAATGATGATTAGAACTTGTCACCGCCGTTTAGATTATCAGGATTGGTTTTAGATGATTGTTAGATCAATGATGATTAGAACAGCTGATAAAGTCTGCATCTCTCTTACCTTGTTTTAGATGATTGTTAGATCAATGATGATTAGAACTACAAAAACCTAAAAAAAGTAACGTTAAACGTTTTAGATGATTGTTAGATCAATGATGATTAGAACTTGTCACCGCCGTTTAGATTATCAGGATTGGTTTTAGATGATTGTTAGATCAATGATGATTAGAACATGAGGGCGATAAGATTGTCATTGGTGATAGTTTTAGATGATTGTTAGATCAATGATGATTAGAACGGTGGGATGATCCGGATGGAGAATGGTGGTGTTTTAGATGATTGTTAGATCAATGATGATTAGAACCTATCTTTTAAATAAACAATGTTATTAACTGTTTTAGATGATTGTTAGACCAATGACAGCCCAAGTATTTACTACCACTATGAATGCAGCTATATAAAAATGGATAAAATAACAAGCATTTTCTCATAGACTATTTTATAAAGATGGCAGAAGCTTATTGTCAGTAAACCTAGTCTTTATTATTTGAACTAGAATGAAATTTATATATTTTTCTGCTTGTATCAAATCAAGGCAAGATTAACAATCATCTAGTTGGCTATTACTACAAATCAAAAGAGCCACCATATTCCAAAAAATGATTTGGTAGCTCAAATAGCCTGCGTTAACCATTTAAATCGTACAATCATGCATTTGGTTCACACAAATCAAAGCTATGATTATCAACAAGCTGTACGTCAATAAAGGTTAACTGTTAAACAAATATTTAACTTGCAAAAAGGCGCTTTTTTGAAGTATCTTTAGTATACCCATTTTTAAATCTTTTTAATACTTGAAATTCTATAAGAAATCATATTGATAATGAAAAGATAAGTATTAACAGACAGTAAATCTGCTAATTAATCACACATGATAATAGCGACAAAATAGACAGGTATATTTTATTTCCTTATATGTGACTTCCACTATGCAGATATAAACTAAACTCCGATTAAAAAGGTAAGCTTATTCACATGAAAAACATACTAAAAAGTAGAAACAACAGACTATATCTTTTGTCAGTAATTACTGATAACTTCGGCAGTGCGTTAATGGCATTTGTATTACCATTGATGGTACTTGATATCACTAAAAATGGCATTCATTTGTCAATAATCTCTGTAATTCAAACCCTGCCCTTTTTGGTTCTTGGCCTGCCTGCAGGTGCGCTCACAGATAAATTCGATGTCAAAAAAATTCTAATTTTTAGTGATTTAATTCGACTTATCAGTTATCTAGTTTTTGCTACCGCGATTGCATTGCATTTAACAATAGATTGCACGATTTTTATTATCTATGCAGTTTCACTCTTTGTCAGCGTCACCAATACACTTAATACAGTATCAGAAATTACCTTTGTTTCTTTTTTGGTTGAAAAGAAAGATTTCTCTGAATTAAACAGTCTGGTTTATGGCATACAATATGCAGCTAATTTCTCACTGCCTATCGTAGGCGGCGTCTTATATCAATTTGTTTCGCACAGTATTTTAATTCTTATTTGTGCCGTTTTCTATTTAATTAGTCTTTTACTGGAAAAAATGATAAATCTGCGCTCCCAGAACACTTCCTTTACTGGACTAGCAGACCTGAAGCCAGCACTTAAAACAGTAAAAATGGATATAAAAGAGGGCTTGAATTATACTCTTAGTCTTCACTCTGTTTTATATCCATTAATACTGGCCGCATTAGTTAATATTGCTTCAGCAAATTTTGATAACGATAGTCTCATAATATTACGCACGCAAATAGGCCTTTCCTCTGGAAATATCGGAATTGTTTCCGCAATTGCAGCTATTAGTGCCTTAATAGGTACTTTGGTTGTTAATTGGTTAAATAAACGAGTTAGTTTTAATTTGTTGTTTACACTGTTAATTTTTACAGGCGCTCTTGTTCGTGCTGTTTTTGCCTTGTCTAAGAACGTATTGGTATTAGTTTTAGCTATTGCAGTTATTGCAATTATTGAATCCATCATCAATATTAGTATAATCACGAATAGGCAACAGCAAGTTGAGCAAAGATATCTTGGACGGGTAACAAGTATCTATAAAACAGTATTAATCGGAGTAAATTCTTTAGGCTATCTTTTAGGAGGGCTTATTGCTAAGAAAATAGGCTCAAGATGTGGCGTAGGCGTTTCTGCAGTTGCACTCTTGGCAGTCACAGCGATTAGTGCTTGTCTGCTTGCGCTTAAAAAGAAACGTAATGAGTAAAACTTAATAAGAAACTGTTAAGCAGTTCTTTTGAGCTAATTATATCAACAAAGAGAATGTAATCATTCGCAGTTAGGACAAATTACTAGGATAAATATTAATCATGAGCAGTTTTTGACCATGATTCATCTCCAGACATAGCCCGTATTATAGCTTTATACGGTACTATTGCCAGAGACCATCTATAGACATCAAACATGATAATGATTCTGAGCAAATAAGAGAATCTTAATGGGAAGTCAAGTCTAGCTTGTCGCCATTGTTTTATAATTAACAAAAAGTTTGTCAAGACTTCAATGAAAAGCAAACCGCCAATAACTGCTAAACTAGCCCAGACGTTAGTTTTCATATAAATTAGTAATATTATTAGTGAAATTCCTGCGGCTGGCGTAACTAAAAGGGAAATTGCGGGAATAGTCAAAAACGCTATTACAAAGACTTTAAACATTGATGGAATGGCAGATGATTTAATTATCTGCTTGCCATATTTGTTCAAGCATTGAAATCCGCCCTGGCACCAACGTGTGCGCTGGCGAACTAACTTCTTATATCCAGTAACGCCTTCTTGTGCAATACTTACTTTATTTATAAAAGTACCACGATAGCCTTTAAATAGACCTTTTATTGAAAATTCGCAATCTTCGAGTAGTGATGATGACCAACCAACGTCATTAGTCATTTTTAAAGTCATAAATTGGCCATTACCTGAAGCTAAAGATGAGCCCCAGCTAGTTCTTGCCATTTGTAAAAGAGAATTATAAACAGTGAATTCAAAATTTTGCATCACCGCAATATTTTGTTGCAAATTGTAAATATTCACGCGTGTTTGCACTAAATCATAGTGGGAATGATTAAAGGCATATACAACTTCCTTTAAGTACTTTTTTCCTGGAATACTGTCAGCATCGATAACACCAATAATTGTTTTGTCTTCGGGGTAGTTCATCTTAGCAATGCGCTTGACTGTATATTCTAGTGCTGGCCCCTTTCCTTGTTGCGCATTAGGTTTAGTGCGATGTACAACCATGACATCAGGATGGTAGGCATACTTTTGCAGTAGAGTAGTGGTCCCATCGCTTGAATCATCATCAATAAATACCAGCTTAAGTTTGATAAAATCGTCACATTGTTTTTGTACATCTAATAATTTTGGTATATTTTTGCTTAGAGTTTGAAATTCATTCATCGCAGGGATTAACAAAAACATAGTATCAAAATCGCGGCAGCGCTCGCCATACCTATCCTGTCGAACACGACTGCTAAATGTCAGACACAGCGTCCAGATTAAATCAAGAATGTATGAACAACCACCTATAATTAGTATGATGGCTATCAATAATTTCATTTTATTATCCTCCAGTTATTTTTTTGATACTATCAATAACTATAAGTTTATAATAACATGAATTGGTCTATACTTAAAATATTATTTTTATATGTTTGTTAAAAATAATATATTTATAAAGCAATACGTATACCTTTATTATAAAAGCCCATGGTTAAAGCTTTTAGCTTAATTAAAATAAAAATTTAGTTATTATTTTTTTGTCTAATTACTTTCCCTAATCAACTTATTAATAATAATATAATAAGTGGATTAGACAATTGTATTGTTATTTAAAAATATATTTTTTCTTTACATTGTTATTTTATTTTAATTATAAGCATAATGAAATGAATCGCTAAAATTTTCAAAACATGATTTTTTAAAATTAATGTAATTTAAATTTTTATTGCTGCATGTAAAAAGCAAGCAGTCATTTGCTTGCTTTTTTGTGTTTATTCTTGATTCGGGAAAATAATATTATTCTCCTTTAAAGGTGTTTTCTTCTACTTGACGAATAAAGTCAGCTAAATGTTTGTAATAAACAGCAGGATTATCAACCATATGGTGATGACCGCTATCAGGAGTTGTTACTAGGCGAGAATTAGGAATCTCTTTTTGCATAATTTTGGCGGTGGCAATCGGCATTGTTTCATTTTCACCAAAGGTTAGCAGTGTCGGCACCTTAATATTTTTAAGTTGATCCCTAAAATGCCAGTCTTTTAGTTTTCCAGTAATGACAAATTCATTGTCACCTTGAAATGCCTGGTAAACGGCAGTACCGCCAATATCTTTTAGATGGTATAGCTTAGAAGGTTGTTTACGATCAACGAAGTTAATGTTTAGAATATTAACGTCTTCTTGATAGCGTTCATTGTCGTAATCATTATTCTTTTCGCATTCATGCATAAAGTCAATTTCGGTTTGGGGCAAAACCTCTTGGCGCCGGCGATTAACGGCCTTAACGTAGTCATCAATATCATCAACCATTGAAGAAATAATTGCGCCTTTTAAGTGTTGACCGTATTTAACGGCATATTCTTGTACCAAAAGTCCGCCCCAGCTTTGACCGATGAGGTAAAAATTGTCTAAACCTAGCTTTTGCCGTACCTCATCAACTTCATCTAGGAAATACTCATAAGTCAAATATTTTTTAGCAATAGCAGGGTCAGAATAATCCGGTTGATCGGAATAAAGAGAACCCAGTTGATCATACATGGTTACTTGTACGTCCAATCCCTGTTTTTTCAGTTGTTCAGCAGTATCCTCCCAGTATTCATGGTTACCTCCGGGGCCACCGTGTAAAGCTAATAAATGGATATTTCCGTGGCCTTGAGTGTTCGTCCACAAATGATATCCATTATCTAATGTAATAATCTTTGTGCCAGTTTTCATATTTCTCTCCTTTAAACTTTATCTATTACTATCTATTTTAGCTCATTATGATAGAAAGAAAAATAAATCTCAGATAAAGGATAATTTAAAAAGATGCCTAAAAATAAGCGCTTCCGTGATACAATTGGTTTACTATTGTAAATAATGATAAAGGAGAATGAAAAATGGCTGAACCCAAATGGTTAAAAGATATGAACTCTGATGAATATTTAAAAGAAGACTTTGCTGCTACAGGCAAAAGCCGTTATACAGTAGAGGGGCTTAAAAAAGAAGATCCAGATTGGCTTGATAAAGCAGCAGAAAAGACTCATGCTGCCACAGGAGACGATTATGTTAAGCTTGACAGTGGATTATTAACAGTCAATCAAATTAACTGGATGTTGCGTAACACAATTGGCGAACTAACTTTTGTAGATGATAATAACCAATTCTTATGGTATAACCGTCCGGTTGATCCTAACGCCAAGATGAAGGCTAAGAGAGTTCCCGCACAAGTAGGAAATACCATGGGAGAAGTTCATCCTGATGTTCGCGATGTCATTCCCGAAGCTAAAAAAGTCGTTCATGCTTTGCGAACCAAAGAAGGCGGACACGACGCTGTTTATATGCCTGTACCAACGGGAAACCTTAAGCAACTTGTTTTACATTATTACAAGCGTGTTGAAGATGATGAAGGTAACTATGCCGGTATTTATGAATGGGTACAGGATCTATACCCACTAGTAAAATATTTCTGTGAAACAACCGGACAAAAGTTGGTAGTTGATCCGGATGCTACAACGGGAGCTACATACAGGCGTAATTCTGATCCTGATGCTCAAACTGGAGCTTCAACTAAAGCTGAAGCAGCCGCTGCAGAAGAAAAGGTCAAAAAAGACACTGAGCCGGATACAGCAACAGGTGCATCCCAAAACTAAGTTTAAATTAAATATTTATAAGTAGTAGTTAGACAGGTTCTAACTACTTTTTTGTTATACTGATAATATATAGGCTTATAAACACAGTTTAAGTAAGCTGACAGGGAGGAAGCGAACACTTTTAGCTATATTTGGTAATGTTTAATTTAGTTAATATGTGATTTTGCTATTGCTATTAACTTATAAAAACTAGAATAAATTATTTTTGATAGAGGTAATTATGTTATGACTTTTTACACACTTAAATATATTGAGCAAAATCAAAATACTAGTAAAACCATTCTCTACATCCTGATTGCAGTTGCGGCTTTAACAATGATCGCGTTCACAGTTTTGTATCTCAGGCACAGATTCGATACCCGCTACCGGGATTTAGGGATCATTGCACTTTTATTTTTACTTTTATTTATGGGCACACAATACGAAAAATACGTGCAAACAAACGTAGTGAAATCTCAGTCTGAGCAAATTGCACCATTTATAAAATCAGTTGCTAAAGATCACAAAGTACCGGTTTCAGATGTGATGGTCAGTTCTACTACACTGCAAAACGGTTTAATCGTCAGGGTTGACTCAAAAGATGTTGACTATCAGCTGGAATTAAATGATGACAACAATTCATATTCTTTAAAGCAGGCTCATGTGATTAACCACACGGTCGACGTCAAGAATTAGGAGGAAATAATAATGAATTATACGCAGCTTTTTATTAAATTCGTATTAGGTGTGTTAACTTTAATTTTTCAAATAAATGTGTTTGGCAAAAGCAACATCGCTCCCACGACTGCTTTGGATCAACTGCAAAACTATGTTCTAGGTGGTATTATCGGCGGCGTTATTTACAATGCCAACATTTCCGTCTTGCAATTTCTGCTCGTTTTGATCGTTTGGACTCTGGTTGTCTTTATCTTGAAATTTGCGCGGGAGCACAGCAACTTTATTCGCGGCCTGATTGATGGCAAACCAATTCAAATAGTTAAAAACGGTCAGGTTTTACCACGTAATTGCTTGTCTGCCGGGCTGTCAGCTAATGAATTAATGTTCAAGTTACGCAGTCAAGGCATTTATTCTGTTGATCAGGTGAAAAACTGTATCTTTGAAAAGAACGGTCAACTAACGGTTATTAAAAAAGATGAGAAAAATGTCCGTTTTCCTTTAATTAATGATGGTCAAATTAACCAAGATGTGCTTGAATCTATTAATAAGGATGAAAATTGGTTAAAAGAGCAGCTCAAACAAGCCGGCTATAATGACCCTAGTGATGTTTTCTTAGGAGAATTTGAGGATGGCCAGGTTTCGTTTACTGGCTATAGTCAAAAATAGGAAAGAGAATTAAATGGAAAATTTGAATAAGGCAAAGCAGTTAGTCCAAGAGGCGGAGGCTGTGGTTGTAGTTGCTGGTAATGGTTTGGCAAAAGTTGAGGGACTTGATCTTTTAGGTCAAGCAGATTTTGAACGTGATTTTCCCAGCATTGTCCAAAAATACGATGTTCATTCAGTCGGATATGCACTGGATCAACATATTCCTTCATGGTCTGAAAAATGGCAACTGTGGTCAAGCCTTATTCAAAAATACTCCTTTGATTACCGCCCAAGTAGTACATTAAAAAATCTGTTGCAACTAATTAGTCATAGACAGTATTTTGTTGCTACCTCAGCATTTGGTCACTTTTTCGAAACTGCCGGCTTTGACGAAAACCGCATTTTTAATGTATTTGGCGATTGGACTAAAGCACAATGTGCGAGTGGGATCAATCATGGCCTTGCAAGCATTCAGACTGTCGCTGAAAAAATTATAACGGCCAAGCCAGGTACTGATCTTGCAAAATTAGTACCAAAATGTGAGCTATGTGGTCAGCCATTGGAAATTCATCTGCCGCTTAATGACCATTTTTATCCCGACACTGTTGCCAATTCCCGTTTTCGCTGGTTTTTAACAGGCAATGAAGAGAAAAAGACTGTCTTTTTGGAACTGGGAGTTGATGAAACCAGTCCGCAACTGCGCGAACCAATTGAACATCTGGTTGCAGAATACCCGCAATGGTCTTATGTCGCTGCAGATTATCCGCAGGAGACATTGTTACCGGAAATTCAGGAGCGCAGTGCCGGTACAAATGCAGATACAGTTAGTTTAATTAATCATCTTGTAACGGAGTAACTGATTCTCAATGAGTATTTATGTAAAAAATGGCGTGCTCCATGTTTCTGGCGTTCAGAATAAAATACGGGGCAAAGGTCAGGAATGGCCTGACTTTATTTCCGACTACACTATGCTGGATATTGAAACCACAGGCTTAAATCCCTACCGTGATCATGTAACTGAACTTGGCGCAGTTAAAGTCCGTAATAACAAAGTAGTGGCTGAGTTTAGCCAATTGGTTGTTTATCCGCGGTCGAACCGGGTACCCAGTTTTATCACCAAGTTAAATGGCATTACTGAAGAGCTGCTTCTTAAAGAGGGAATACCGGTAAAAGAAGCAATGACTGCTTTTCGCTCATTTATTGGCACGGATACTATCATTGGCTATAACGTCAATTTTGACTTAAATTTCTTGTATGATTTGGCCAAAAAGTTTCATTTACCAGAATTAAATAACGACTATGTCGATGTGTTGCGTCTGGCTCGAGTTTACTACCCCATGCAACATAATCGACTACTTGACTGCATTCAGCGAGCTGGTATTGCACAAATTGAACAGCACCACGGCTTAGATGATTCCCTTGATACTAAAAAGGTTTATGATGATTTTCGTCAGCATTTTACACCTGCGCTTTTGCAAGAAGCACAAGGCAAGCTCAAAAACCTGGATTTACTGCATGCGGAACTGGAAGCCTGGGAATTGGGCTTTCATAATCCGGTAAATAACAAAAAAATTGCCTTCGCTCCTGAAGTAGAGATGAATAGCGTAGAAGCCGCGCAAATGGTAAATAATATGAACGGAATAGCCCAAACTGGTGTTAAGCCTGATACAGATTATTTAATTATGAGCGATGACGGCTTTTTTAGTAAAAGTAATCCGGAAACTCTGAAGGCCAAAGAATATAACCATGCTGGCAGCAAGATTAAGCGGCTGTCTGAAAGTTATTTTTTAAATATGCTTGATGAATGGGCCCGAAGTTAGAATTTAAGCAAGGAAATGGTTCAACCATGCTTTTTTATTGTTCCCTATTGCAAACAACAGTTCGATTAGCTATACTTAATTATTATTAACTAAGGAGCAATGTGAATGGCACGCAGGAGGAGCAGACGAAATACCAAGACAGCTAACGCGGATTTTTGGGCAATTGTCATTATTATCTTGTTTTTATTCTGGTTTGTTTCAACTAGAGGTGGATCAGATCCGAGTGGCCAGCAAACTAGGGATAGAATAACTCGCAATGACCAGCAAAAGGATAACAAAATAGAAAAGGCCAGGCCCGCTGCAAAAGTTTATGGTGGCTTATCACATGAGGACTATCAAAAATTGGCTGATTTAGATTTTAAAAGCGGCAGTTCTTCTTATATTACTGTTAATAATGACCATTCAACCTTAATTAAAAATGCCTGGCGTGTTAACCGGGTAATATATTCTGACTTGGACAGCTTAAACCGTACTTCCCACTCCAATACGGCTTTTTTGCAAAAGCGTAATGTGGCCAATGACAGTTTAAGAGAGCGGCAGTTTATCGAGCCTACGGGTTGGCATTATAACAGGCGTAATGGTACCCAAATTTATAATCGCGGCCACCTCATAGCTTATTCTGTTTCGGCAGGTATTGATCTTGATGGCAATTTTAACCCGCGTAATCTTTCTGGTGACCAAAATAACCCTAAAAATCTGTTCACTCAGTCTGCTTTTTCAAATCAGAGGATTCAGACGATGTTTGAAAGCCGTATTCGTGTGGCGCTAAGGCAGAATAAAAAAGTAATTTACCAGGCCACGCCCATCTTTCGCGGCAATGAATTAATGGCACGGGGTATTAATTTACAGGCTGTGTCAACTGATGGCACACTGGATTTTAACGTTTATTTATTTAACGTCCAGCCAGGTTATTCCTTTAACTATAATAATGGTCGGGCTAAAGTCAATCATGAAATTTATGTGAAAGAAAACTATTAATTTAGCTTTCAAGGCAAAATTTCCCCACTAAAAATAGCCAAATGTTCGGATAAATTAATAATTAATATATACAGAGATTAACTAAAGCGGCAGCAAGATTTACTGCCGCTTATTCTGTCTTGAGCAAAGTTATTAAAAGAGAACAATAAAAGCTATTTGTTAATAATAATTAGTAATTTGTGCAATAATTACGAATATTTAGCTCTTATGCGGTGGTATGATAAGAAAATTACGAATTTTAATCAAGCAAATTAGGTTGTGTTCTCAAGCTTTTTATCTTAAAATTAGGAGAGTAGTAAAAGAAAAAATGAAGATGATAGTGGTGCGAGTTAATGGATAACAATAAATTTGTTGAAGTGAAAAACCTGCGGAAAGTTTATGACAACGGTCATGAAGCGATTAAAAATGTTAGTTTTTCTGTTAAAAAGGGCGATTTGGTGTGTCTGTTAGGACCATCTGGGTGTGGTAAAACAACTATTTTAAATATCTTGGCCGGTTTACTAAATCCCACAGAGGGAGATATTTTATTTAACGGTAAGTCGGTTGTCAAAGTAGCACCTAAGGACCGCCATATTGGCTATGTTTTTCAAAACTATGCATTATATCCTCATATGACTGTTTTACAAAACGTCATGTTTCCGCTAATTGTAGGAGCTAATAAAAAGCCTAAGGCGGAAGCCAAAAAGATTGCTACCAAATATATGGAGTTAACCCAAATTACTGAATTAGCTGATCAAAAACCGGGTAATTTATCTGGTGGTCAGCAGCAGCGTGTGGCAATTGCACGTGCTTTGGTACAAGAACCTCAAATTTTACTGATGGACGAACCACTGAGCAATTTGGATGCCAGATTGCGCCTTAAAATTCGCGAAGAAATTCGTTCTTTAGTTAAGTCTGTTGGTATTACTACCTTATTTGTTACCCATGATCAGGAAGAAGCATTATCTATCGGAGATAAAATCATTCTCTTTAATGACGGTGTTATTCAACAAGATGATTTAGGGCAAAACTTTTACTTGGAGCCTAATAATTATTTTGTAGCCAATTTTGTTGGCAATCCTGTGATTGATAACTTTAAAATAACTAAAACTGCAAATGAAATAAAGTCAAGCCAATTTACGATTAATCTTGCTGATCTGGAACAGTCCCGCTTTAAACGCGAAATTCCAGACGGTGAGTATATCTTGTCTGTGCGACCCGAAAATATTGTGCCCGACCCTGATGGTCTATTTGAGACCAAGGTCGACGATATTGAATTAATTGGACGTGAACGTATTTTGAAATTTACATTTGATAATCAGCAAGTCCGTTCACTAATTAATCTGGAGACTCCAATTAAGAGGGGCGATCAAATTAAACTCAAAATGCGGTTTAATAGGATATTTCTATTTACGCCTGAAGGAGAGCGAGTTTACTAATGAAGACTAATCAAAAGAAGGCTTGGCTTTTTTTAGCACCAACTATTATCTTTGTCACGTTATTTAGTATTTATCCCATTTTGCGCGCTTTTGGGATGAGCTTTCAGAGTGGTTCGCTAATTGACCTGCGCTGGAATGGCTTTAGCAACTATCAATATATTTTTAAAGACCCGGAGTTCTGGTTAGCGATTAAAAATACTGTGCTCTATGCCATTATTTCTGTACCAGTTGGTCTAGCTATTTCGATCATGCTGGCGTGGATTATTTTTGACAAAGTAAAACATAAATCATTCTTTGAAACTACGTTTTTTATGCCTTATGTCACCTCGACTATTGCCATTGGGATAGTTTTTCGCTATATCTTTAACGGTGATTACGGTATGTTGAACTTCGTGCTCAGATGTCTGCATTTACCAGCTCCAGACTGGATTGATGATCCGGCAATGTCGTTAACGACCATCATTATCTTTGGTATTTGGTCATCTTTAGCTTTTAATATCGTCATATTAATGGGAGCGTTGCGTAATATTGATCCTAATTTTTACACCATAGCGGATATGTTTGGCGCCAGTGGTCGTGACAAATTTTGGCGGATTACCATGCCCGAGCTTGTTCCAACAATAGCTTTTTTGTTAACAATGAATGTTATTGGAGCCTTTAAGATTTATACTTCTGTCTATGCCCTCTTTAACGGTCAGGCCGGAGTAGGTAATTCGGGAACGACTGCAGTGTTCTATATTTACAATAAGTTCCAAATTGTCGGTACTCCTGGTGTTGCGATGGCGGCAACAGTAATCTTATTCCTGATAATTCTGTTTGCGACATTCCTGCAACGCAAGATGATGAAGAAGATAGGAGAATATTAATGAAACGAATTCGTATTGGGGTTTTATTCAGTTACATTATTTTATTTATCTTTGCCATCATTACCGTTTTTCCTTTTATTTATATGATTTTGGGTGGCTTAATGAGTTTTCAGGAAACCACTTCGATTCCGCCAACTTTAATTCCACACCATTTTGAATGGTCCAACTACGTCAAAGTTTTTGCACGTGCCCCATTTGGGCGCTACTTTTTCAACACGGTTTTAACAGCCAGCGTGACCACGATTGTTAGTTTGTTTAACTCTTTACTGGGAGCTTTTGCCATGGTCAATCTGCGCTTTAAAGGTAAAGGTTTAATTCAACTGGTGCTATTGTCTTTATTGATGGTACCAGGTGAAGCAATTATTTTTACTAACTACAACACAATTGCTCATATGGGTTTACTCAACACTTATGTAGGATTGGTTTTGCCATTCTTGACTTCCATTTTCTACATGTATTACTTGCAGAGCTACTTTGGTTCAATTTCGGATACGATTTATAAAGCAGCCATGATTGACGGTGCCAGCGACTGGGACTACATTTGGAAAATTTTAGTCCCGATGTCAAAGGGCGGTTTGTTTACCGTCGGCTTACTTAGCTTTATTTCTGGCTGGAATTCATTTCTCTGGCCATTGCTGGTTACCAATGAAGATACGATGCGCCTTCTAAATAATGGTTTGTCAGCCTTTGCTTCTGACGCCGGCAGTGAAACGCAATTGCAATTAGCTGCTGCAACTTTAACTGTTTTACCAATTTTAATCTTGTACTTAATCTTTAGAAAGCAAATCATCAAGGGGGTAGTGCGCAATGACCTTAAAGGCTAAAACCACCATCACTTTTTACAACGGTTTAAATACCATTGGCGGACCAATGATTGAAGTAGCTTATAACAAGTCTCATGTCCTGTTTGACTTGGGTGAAGTCTACAGACCGGAATTGAATCTACCTGATGAAAAATACCAGACTTTAGTTGATAACCAGTTAATTGGGGCTGTGCCTAATTTTTATGATCCTGAGCTAACTGGTAAGCCGCTTGATCATGAACGTTGGGAACACGCGGCTGCTTATATTTCGCACCTTCATCTGGATCACAGCAAGGCCATGAATTTTTTGGCACCAGAAATACCTTTATATGCTGGACCGCTGACCGCTAAGATGCTGCCGGCTTTAGACGAAAACGGGGACTTTCTGCTCCCAGCTGCTGGTCATGAGCCGAGCTACACGCGGCCAATTATTGCAGCACAATTTCAAAAGCCAATAGTAGTAGGTGATATTACGATGACTGTTTGGCCCAGTGACCATGATGCTTATGGTGCCACTGGCCTTATTGTTAAGACACCGGATATAGCAATTGCTTATACCGGTGACATCCGCTTGCATGGTTATCATCCTGACTGGGTCAAAGAATTCTTGACAGCTGCAAAGAACTGCGATGTTTTGATTACTGAGGCAACCGGCTTTTCCTGGCCGGAAGAAAAGCACGATGAAAATAGTGAAGAATTCACTGGTCCTAAAAATGAGGATGAGTTAACCGCAAAATTTGTTCAGTTGCAAAAAGATAATCCTAACCGGCAAATTACTTTCAATACTTATCCGACCAATGTAGAGCGATTATTACGCATTATCTCTGATTCACCGCGCCGAGTAATTTTACATGCCGCAAGAGCTCATTTGCTCAAGGAAAGCATTAATCAGGATTTGCCGTATTACTACTTGCCAGGGGAGCAAAAATTCGCTGATCTGAAACCAGAATTGGCTGTTCAGTATGAAGATCTGCTAAATGATGATCACGAATTCCTCTGGCAGGCAGTTGCTGATTTTGAACATTTGCAAAAAGGAGGCTTGTATATTCATTCAAATGCTGAGCCATTAGGAGATTTTGATCCAGCCTATCAGCCATTTTTGCAAAAGTTGGAGAAGCAAAATATTGAAGTTCAAATGTTGCGTTGTTCTGGTCACGCTGACGAAAAAGAACTAAGACAAATTATTGATTGGGTTCAACCACCAACACTGATTCCCGTGCACACATTGCATCCGGAGCTGGTAGAGAACCCTTATGGTAACAGGATTTTACCAAAGCGCAATCAAACAGTTACGCTTTGATTAATCATAAAAATGTTGTTTAGTTTTTATATTTGGGAGGTTTTAACCAAATGAAGTTTAGTAAAAAGTTGGCCGCTGCATTTGCTATTGGCTTAACTCTTGTTGGTACTGCAGCTTGTTCAAATGGCGGAAGAAATTCTAATTCTTCCTCATCTTCAAGTTCAGAAAAAATTGCTAAAGTTAAAAAGACAACTAATATTGTCTTTTGGCATGGTATGCCTGGTGTGCAACAAACTACATTAAAGAAGTTGACACGTGAATTTGAAAGCAAATATCCTAAGATCAAGGTTAAATTGGAAAGTCAAGGTGCTTATAACGACTTACAAGCTAAAATTAATTCAACTTTGCAGTCACCTAATAACTTGCCCACCATTACTCAGGCCTATCCTGACTGGCTCTTTAATGCTGCCAACAAAAACATGCTGGTTGATTTAACGCCATACATTAATAGTAAAGAAGTTGGCTGGGGCAGCAGCAAGGCCTCAGATATTAAATCTACACTTCTTGATGGTGCTAAGATTAATGGTAAACAATATGGTATTCCTTTCAACAAGTCAATTGAAGTTTTGACCTATAACGCTGATTTGCTTAAGAAATATGGTATTAAAAAAGCCCCAGCCACTATGGATGAATTGAAGAAAGATTCACAAATCATCTACAAAAAGAGTAATCATAAAGTCGTTGGTGCTGGTTTTGACTCATTATCAAACTACTATACTTTAGGTATGAAGAATGAAGGCGTTGACTTCTCAAGTAAAATTGACTTTGCTGGCGACACTTCAAAGAAAGTTATTAATTTTTATGCAGATGGCATCAAAGATGGCTACTTCAGAGTTGCTGGTTCAGAGCACTATTTATCCGGACCATTTGCTAACCAAAAGGTAGCAATGTACATTGGTACTTCTGCTGGTGAAGGCTTTGTTAAACAAGGAGTAGGCAATAAGTTTACTTATGATGTTGCTCCTCGTCCTGGTAAATACACCATGTCACAAGGTACTGACATTTACATGTTTAAGCATGCTTCAGCTGACCAAAAATCTGCTGCATTTACCTACATCAAGTTCTTAACTTCAAAAGCTAGTCAACTTACATGGGCTAATGCAACTGGCTATGTTCCAGTTAATCAAGCTGCTGCCGATTCTGCCGAGTACAAGGACTCTAAGAGGCTTAAGCTGCCAGCTAAACTTGAAGATGCAATGGCTAACCTGTACAGTGTGCCAATTATCAAGGATGCCGGTGCAGCTTACGGTAGCTTAAATCCAATTATGCAAAACATTTTAGCTGCTGCACAAAAGAAGCAAAACGTTAATGATGCAATTAAAGCAGGTAAAACAAAATTTGATGCTGCTTGGAAACAATAAAAACTAAATAGCAATTTTTATCATAAAGCTTGTCTTTTTAAGGCAAGCTTTTTTTGTCCGCAATAAAAGCAAGAGAGTAACTACCTGATAAATGTTCGTAATGTAGTGAACTATATAATTAAATAAAGTAAAATATACAAATAAAGCCGAATTTTTTTGGTTAATTTATTGTAATTAATCTATATTTGCTATACAATTAATGGGAATTAATGCTCACAGTATCACTAGTGAGCGCGTAAAAATGTTCTGGAGGAAAAAATAATATTATGAATTTCGGTAAAAAGCTGGCGGCTCTAGCAGTCGCGGGCTTGGCTTTAGTTGGAACTGCTGCTTGTTCGAATAACAGTAATTCGTCGTCATCAAGTTCAAGCAAAATTCCTAAAGTAACTAAGAAAACCACAGTTGTCTTTTGGCACGGGATGCAGGGTGCTCAGGAAAAAACTCTGAAAAGTTTAGCTCAGGACTTTGAGAATAAAAATCCTAAAATTAAGATTAAGCTTGAGCAACAAGGTGATTATGATAATCTGCAATCAAAAATTACTTCAACTTTACAATCACCTAAGAATTTGCCAACGATCACTCAGGCATATCCGGGTTGGCTTGAAAGTGCAGCCAAGAATAAGATGCTGGTAGACCTTAAGCCATACATTAATAATAAAGATGTCGGTTGGGGCAGCGTTGCCGCATCAGGCATTAAACAGGATATGTTGAACAGTGCCCAAATTAAAGGCACCCAATATGGTATTCCGTTTAACAAGTCAATTGAAGTTTTAATTTATAACCCCAAGATGTTTAAGGAGTATGGTATCGCCAAAGTGCCTACAACTATGATTGAGGTTAAAAAGGCAGCGCAAACTATTTACCAAAAGAGTAATCACAAGGTAGTTGGTGCCGGCTTTGATGACTTAGACAACTACTACGTTTTAGGAATGAAAAATCAAGGTGAGAATTTCTCCAGTAAAATTGATTTTACCGGTACTAAATCAAGAAAGTTGCTTAACTACTTTATAAATGGAGAAAAAGCGGGCTACTTCAGAATGCCTGGTTCAGATAAATATCTTTATATTCCATTTACCAACCAAAAATTGGCTATGTTTGTGACCTCTTCTTCAACAGAGACTTGGATTAAACAAGCGGCTAAGAAGGGCTTCACTTATGAAGTTGCAGCTCGTCCAAGTAAATACACCATGTCGCAAGGAACCGATATTTATATGTTCAGCCACGCCAGTGCTATGCAAAAGGCAGCTGCTTTCAAATTTATGAAATACTTGTCTTCTAAAGACGGACAGATTAAATGGGCAAAAGAAACTGGTTATATTCCAGTTAATGAAGCTGCTACTAAGTCTGACGACTATAAGGCAAACAAGGACTTTAAGCTGCCGGCAAAATTAGAGGATATTCTCAACTCCAATTCACTCTACAGCGTTCCTGTAATCAAGGATTCCAGTGCTACATATAGTCAATTGACTCCTATTATGCAATCGATTTTGTCAGCTGCACAAAAGAACCGTAATGTAGAAAAAGCTATTACAACAGGTAAAAACAAATTTGATGCTGCGTGGAAACAATAGTTAAGTGCTAAAATATTAAAAAAACGGGCCGAGGCCTGTTTTTTTATTTGTCGTTTTTCACTTGAATGGTAAGATAATAATGGCATAAGAAAGCTGGTAGTAATATCAACTAAATATAGCGGCCAGGGGTGAAAAAGTGATTAGAGAGCAAAAGTTTCCGGTGGAAACCAATTACAAATGGTATGACATCAGTAATTTGAGTGAAGAGGACAGCAACAAGCTACAAGTGGATTTTAATTTCACTCCTGATATGATTACATATATTTCAGACAGACATGAACGGCCGCACTATGACTATGATACACACACGCATATTAATTTGCTTGTTTACGATGTACCTATTTGGCCTACTAAAGCGATTAAGCATTTTACAGCACATCCTGTAACTTTTTTAATATCTGGGCAGAACATCTTTACTTTTCATACGCAATCAACCAGCTATGTCTTTGATGAATTCAATGACACGACAACAAGACGGGAATTATCACTTGCACAAGATGTCACGGAATTATTAATGAAGTTTTTGTTGTATTTATCACAGTATTTTCAACGGGCGGTTACGCAGCTTGATACGGAACGCAACAGTTTGGACCAAAAGCTATCTGGTGATATTAACAATAAAGATTTAGTGGAGTTGTCCAATATTGAAAAAAGTCTGGTGTATTTATCTAGCTCAATTCAGACCAATTTGATGATGTTGCACAGTTTAAAAATGTCTAAACTAGATTTTACTAAGCCCAGTCGTGAACGTCTTGATGATGTCCTGATTGAATCGAATCAGTCAGCAGAAATGGTGAAAATTTCGCAACAGGTTACGCAAACCTTATCAGCAACTTCCAATAATATGATGAACAATAACTTGAATGATACTATGAAGTTCCTAACTGTTTGGTCTTTGGTTCTAACTGTGCCCACTATCTTAACTGGTTTTTACGGTATGAATGTCAGTCTGCCAGTTGGTCATAGTTCATCTGACTGGATTGCAATCACCGTGATCACAATTTTTCTGATGGTCTGGCTAATTGTATTAATGAAACGACATCATTTCTTTTAAACTGAGGCATTTATATGAAAAACAAAGTTTTGTTAGGCTCATTAATTTCGGCTTTAATTGCTTTTATGTTATATTCTGCTAACCTCAAAAGAGTGGAGAATAGCAGCTTAAAAATTGTGGGCGAAAAGCAAGAACAAGTTGTGAGAAATAAAAAAGGGCAAAAGTCAGTTCGTGAACCCAAAGTTGCTAACGTTGAATATCCTAATCATATTAAAATTGCTTCTGGTAGTGAGAAAAAATGGGCAGAAAGTATTGCCCAGGTAATGGGAAAAGAACAGAGTTATCAGGTTTGCGTTCAAGATCTAACTAATAACAAGTTTGCCCGCGTTTCTAATACTACTCAACATCATGGGGTAAATTCTATTAGCCGTTTATTTTTGCTGATTGCAATGACTTATCAAGAACAACACGGCAAGTCTATTGCCAATAAAGCCATCAAAATAAAAAAAGCTGATCGCGTTAAAGGAGAGAAACTCTTGCAAAAGGGAATTGCTTACAATGCGACTTATTTAAAGCAATTAATGATGCAAGGCGACCAAACAGCCGCTAATGCCCTTCTTCGTACTGTTAACTCCAAAAAGGTAAATGCAGTTATTAAGAAAACAGGTATTAAGGATACAGTAATAAAAAATAAATATTCTAAGTCACCGGCTGCTTTAACTACTGCCAATGATTTAAATAAAGTCATGGTGAGTCTTTATCATGATCAAATTTTAAGCAGACAATATTCCAATCAGGTTTTGGGGACGCTAAACGCTGCTAAAATTAAGCCCAAGATTGTCCGTGATCATAAAGGTCTGATATATGCCATCGGTGACAGTAAAGCAAACGTAGCGCTGGTCCAATCTAATGGCAATGCCTACTGCGTCAGTGTGTGGAGTAGTAATGACCATAATTTTGTTAAATTAGGTAAAGTAGTTAATAACTTTTTTAAATAACAATATTGCCGCGAGCTTTACTAAATCTTTAACTTTTAAGTCCCGTTAACTAAAGGTTTGGGGGCTTTTTTAATAATATAAAATAATTTACAGCTTGTAGATTGTATTCTTCACATTGTAGTGCTATATTATTCACTATGCTGTCAAAAGGAGGGGTGAAATTGGTTAAAAAAAGAAGCCTTGATTTGGATAAGGTAATTGCGAAGGCGACGGAGCTGATTGGACGAAAGGGACTTTCCGCGACCACTCTGCCGAACCTAGCTAAGGAGTTAGGCGTTCGTTCGCAGTCACTCTATCACTATGTTTCAGGCCGAAAGCAATTGTTGTCGCTTGTAGGTGCAAGCAGAATTAAAATTTTAGGTAAAAAATTAGTTGATAATTTGATTGGAATTTCAGGTGAAGAGGCTTTACTTAAATTTGCTGATATTGTCCGCGACTTTATTCTGGACGATCCCGCATTAATTAGTATTCTTTATCATTTGAACGAATACAAGAAAGACGATGCTATTACTCAAGAAATTTTAAAGATAATAGCTTTGGCTGACAAACTAAATTTAAGAAGTGACAGCACGGTTTCGCTCCATTCCTTAATTGGGGCAGTATTAGGATACGTTTTCTTAGATGTATCAGATTCTTTTACAGAAGAAACTAGTGAAGAGGCTGACCAGGGTTATCATGAATTAATTATTCAATTGGTTCAGCCCAATAAATTATTGCAAAAAAATAGAAAGGAAAATCAGAGTGCATAAACTAGTAAAAAATCATATTTTTTCGTTAATTGCATGGATTTTAATTTTAATCATTTCTGTTGTGGCTTTGCCGGACGTTACAGGGTTAACCCGTGAGCACTCAAATATTTCCTTACCATCAGATGTTCAAAGTGAAGTTGCAAAGTCAATTCAAAATGACTGGGGTCCTAAACAAAAGGATACCTATCAAATTGCCGTAGTCTTTAATAAGCAAAAAGGCAAATTGACTGCTGATGATAAAGATGCTATTAACGAAACGGTTAGCCGATTAAAAGATGATAAGGATCAGTATGGTATCAAAATGGTATTGGGTCCAGACGATAATATTGCTACTAAGAAAAAGCTGCAATCAAAGGATAATACTACTTGGATTATGCAGTTAAACGTGGCCAAAAAGCACGGACCGATTAATGATGTTGAATCACAGCTAACTAAAGCAGTTAAAACAGCTGGTATTAGAACTTATGTCACTGGTGCAGATGTTTTACAAAATGCCTTTTCAAATGCAATTCAAGAAGGAATCAAGAAAACTGAAGTAATAACAGTTATCTTTATTTTCATCGTGTTAGTGATTGTCTTCAGGTCACCAATTGTGCCTTTGATCTCATTACTAACAGTCGGCGTTTCCTTTATTACATCATTTGCGATTGTTACTAACTTGGTTAAATACCAGAACTTCCCATTTTCTAACTTTACACAGGTCTTTATGATTATTGTCCTGTTCGGTATTGGAACAGACTATAACATTCTCTTGTATGATAAATTTAAAGAAGATCTGGGTAAGGGAATGGGTCGCTACGAAGCGATGAACAGTGCCTTGAAGGTGGCTGGTAAAACAATTCTTTATTCCGGTTCTTCCATTTTAATTGGTTTCTCAGCGCTAAGCCTGGCTAACTTTTCAATTTACCAATCAGCTGTGGGCGTTGCAGTCGGCGTTGCTGTTTTATTAATAGTACTCCTGACACTCAACCCGTTCTTCATGGCTGTTTTGGGCGAAAAAATGTTCTGGCCGGTAAAGAAATTTACTGGTGAGCATGAAGACAAATTGTGGCATGGCATTTCAAAAGGTACACTTGCCCACCCAATTATTTACTTAATTGTGTTAGCAGTAGTTGTCCTTCCTTTTGGTCTGATGTACACCGGTCATTTGAATTATGATGATACGGATGAGATTGATAACAGTGTGCCGGCTAAAGCGGGGATGCTCGTTGTTGAAGATCACTTTTCAAAAGGAATGGCAGAACCATCAACTCTTTATATTAAGAGTGATCACAAACTTGATAATGAAGCCGACCTACGTCTAATTGATCAATTAACCAGACAGCTTCAGGCATCAGACGATGTAGCATTTGTTACCTCTGTTACTCAGCCTTATGGTGAAAGCATTGATCAACTTTACGTTAAAAATCAGCTGGATACTGTCAATCAAGGAGTTGATCAGGCACGTGCCGGTTTAGGCAAATTAAGCAGTGCAAGTAAGAAACTTACTGCAGGTGCAAGTAAATTAGCTGATGGTACTAGTCAACTGCAAAGTGGTACTGGCAAGTTAGCTGACGGTGCCAGTCAATTACAAAGCGGAACTGGCAGACTGCAAAATGGAGCCAGCCAATTGCAAAATGGTACTGGTCAATTGCAAGGTGGTGCCAGTCGCTTGCAAAACGGTACAGAGCAAATGACTAGTGGCTTAAAACAATTAAATTCTCAGCTTAAAAGTGGTAGTGCCGGTATTGCAAATGCGCAGAAAAATACCAAGGCTGCTTTAGAAAAGAGTTATAAAGCTAATTTAGCAAAGAGTATTGGTAGTATTCCGGGCTTAACCCAGCAGCAGAAGATGGCCGCAATGCAAGCTGCAGGAGCTGCTTTAGAAAAATCTTGGGCAGAAGCTTCTGCTTCAATGCCAGATGTATCTGGTCAAATGGGTCAGCTGCAATCCAGCGTCGGCAGATTAGCCACTGCTTCTGGCCAGTTAAACAATGGGGCTGCTACTTTGAATGGCGGCATTGGTCAGCTTAATTCCAGCGCAGGTCAATTAAGTTCGGGTATTGGTCAAGTTAATTCCAGTACAGGCCAATTGAGTTCTGGTATCGGCCAGCTGAATTCTAGCGTTGGTCAACTGAACTCTGGCGCTGGCAAGTTGGCTTCAAGCACACCTAAGATTACTGATGGTGTGGATCAAGTAAATAACGGACTTGGTCAAGGAGCCGCTTACCTTAATGGCTTAGCAAGTTCTTCAGCGGCAGATACTTTCTATATCCCACAAGAATTTATTAAAAACGATACTTTCCAAACTTCGATTAAGAATTATTTGAGTCCTGACAAGAAGTCAGCCATGCTCATGATTGTCTTCAAATCAAACCCAAGTAGTCTTAAAGCAACTAAGAAGGCGCAGGATCTGAGCTTAATGGCTAAAAAGTCTTTTGCAGGTACTCGTCTTAAAAAAGCTACGGTAGCAATGGGCGGCGAAAGTTCTAACATCGCTGACATTAAGGATATTGCCAACAGAGACTTTATTAGAACTGCTGCCATAATGCTGATTGGTATTGGTATTGCCCTGATTTTTGTAACTCGTTCACTTTTGCAACCCGTTTACATCTTGGGTACGCTTTTAATTGCTTACTTCTGCTCATTGTCAATTACAGAGTGGGTAGTCAAAGCTACTTTAGGCAAAACTATGCTAACCTGGAACACACCGTTCTTCGGTTTTATCATGTTAATTGCCTTGGGTGTTGATTACAGTATCTTCTTAATGACGCGTTATCGTGAACTTGAAGGCGGCAGCCCGAGTCAAAGGATGCTTAAAGCGTGTGGCATAATTGGAACTGTGGTAGTTTCAGCTGCCATTATTTTAGGTGGTACATTTGCCGCGCTAATTCCTTCAGGAATTCCGACTTTGATTGAAGTGGCTTTGGCAGTGATTATTGGTCTGCTAATTTTAGTATTTATTATGCCGATCACTTTGTCAGCTGCAGTCAAGTTGACTTATGAAGGTGTTCATTGGCGCAAGAATAAACGTGCTAAAAATTAAGCAAAATTAATTAAAAGGTTGAAATTCTCAGTTAGAGCGTTTCAGCCTTTTTTATTCCATTTACAAATGTTAATTAGTTATAGTATACTGTTTTTAATTAAATTTTAAGTAGAAGGTAAGGAATACTGGCATGTCAAGACAAGTAAATAATCAATAAGCTCTAGTTGTAGTTTTAAAGCAATAACCACTTCTTTAACTCAACGTAGAGCAATTCACTTTAACAGGAAAAATAATTTAGCAACTTAATATTGCAACTTATTTTATGAATTACGCGTACACATTGAGGTCTTATAGTGGAATTAATTAAAATAGATTATTTACAAATTGGCGTGGCAGGTACTAAACTGCTGACGGTCTCAAATTTGAGCATCAATTCTGGGCAAAAAATTGGTTTGATTGGCAATAATGGTGTTGGTAAAACCACTTTAATACGAATACTTGCTCAAGAAAAATTAACAGATATATTTACCATTAAAGGTGGAATTACTAGAAACTGTAATTTTGCTTATGTCCCGCAATTACTTGATGCCGGTGATAAGAGTGGTGGTCAAAGAGAAAAGTTAGCTCTCAGAGAAGCAATTGCTAAATTAAAAAATATGCCTAAGGGCTTGCTGCTTTTGGATGAACCCACATCCAATTTGGATATTACGCAGCAACAATGGCTAATAAAGTTAATAAACAAAAGCAAAATTGCCTGTTTAATTGTCAGCCATGACCAGAACTTTTTGAATAGTGTCTGTAATTCAATCTGGTATATTCAAAATCAAGAACTGCACAATTACTCAGGAACATATGAAGAGTTTCGCAGTTTTAGGCAAGATGAACAAAAACGAGCAGAAACGATTTATGAGCAAAAGGAAAAGCACCTTGAGCAGTTAAAGAGAAGTTATAATCAGCATTTTAATCAGGTCAGAACTTTTGCTCGTAACAAAAAAGGACTTTCTTCATCTGATTGGCGCTCAAAGTCGCTGGGCAAGCAAAAAACTGCAAATAATGTTATCAGAGCCAGTAAAAGTCTCACTAACCGCATCAATAAGGAAAAAGGAGAACTAAAAAAACCGCAAGTTCATCATGCAATTACCCTGAAAAATGGCAATAATGAGATAACTGACCTATCTATTTCTCCCAAAAGCAAAGCTTTACGAATAGAGCAACAACCGGTTAATGCTTATGGACGAAAGCTCTTTTCCATTGAGCAACAAGTTAACCTCAATTATAGGGCGAAAGTTGTTTTAACTGGACAAAATGGGGTCGGTAAATCTGTTTTTCTGGAAAAAATCAAGAACAAACAACTGGCTGGTTTTTATAATCCTAAAATTAAAATAGGGTATTTTAACCAAAACATTATGACAAGCCAAACTGATGAAAGTTTATTTGCTTCTCTTTTTGCTACCAGTATGTTTGATCATAGTTCAACTATGCAAGTTTTAGGCGATTTGCATTTACGTCAGTATGGCGAGCACAAAATAAGTGCTCTTAGTGGCGGTCAGCTCGTCTGTTTCAACCTAGCTAAAATAATTACTGGACAATATAATTTATTGCTGCTCGATGAACCGACTAATTTTTTAGATATTTTATCGATTAATGCGCTGGCGAAATTTGTTGTTGCCTATCCATTTGCTATGATACTGGTATCACATGATCAGGCATTTATTAGACAACTCAAAGTAAAAAAATGGCAAATCAAAAACGGACGTTTAATAACTTCCGCAGCACAGAAAAAGAAACCTGCAAGTAGCAATAATAATGAATTAGAATTGCTCAAATTTAAATTGGATCGATTAATGCTTGATTCGCAGGCTTCAATTGCTCAGATAAAGCAGGTTAAAGAGCAGATTCAAAAATTACAGTAAAAAAATATTGTATTAAAATAACGATAAAGACCTTTTCCTTATCGCTATTTTTGTTTTATGATTAACTTATTATAATTATTGATTAAAGGAAGTTTCTTATGACTACTTGTCCAAACTGTGGTCGTCCCGTCACTGATGAGGATGTTACCTGTCCTAATTGCCACTTTGATTTACAAAAATATCGTGAAACTTTTTTCACAGACCAACACGAAGAAGCTCATTTTGAAGACGAAAAAACCGCTAAAAAAATTGCCAGTCGTAAAGTCTATCGGCAAGAATTTTATCCGGAAAAACAAAATTCAGTTATTGAGCGCATGCTGCAATGGATTCATGTTAACAGCATGATTGTTTTTCTGCTGGGAATTGCACTTTTAATTATCATGAGTTTTTCCCGTAGTTTTGGCTGGATTTGCTTTTTTGCGTTGCTCGTTTGGCTCTACTTTGTTTGTAGTCGCGCAGAAAAGATTGAGCGCTATACTGTGGATCTGCGGCTAACACAAAAAGTAAATCAACTTGGGTCTAATATGTTTAATAATGTGGCTGAGTCTAAAGAAAAAGTTAAAGCCAAAAGCAGATTGGCCCAGAAGGGTAATAGATATAAGGAGAACATTCAGGTAAACAAGCATTTTACCTTTGTCCAGCTTTTAGTCGTTTTACTAGCAGTTATCAACTTGATAGTTTTATTTACCGGATCGGGTGCATCTGTCTTAGATATGACTTACGGTCAAAAAATGTCAATTACACGTGTCACTTTCGGGCTTGCCGGCAGGCTTTTTTCTTCCAATGCCACATTACTTTCTGGAGTTGCGCTTTGTGTAATTTGGCTAGTCATGGTTCTGATTCCGCTATTTATTATTTACAATACTATGAGGGATACTAAAAAGAACAGGACAATTGCATTTATCCTTTCGCTAATTGAAACTATTTTTCTAATTTACCTTATTTATAGAATGTCTAATAGTACACTGTCAAATCGGGGAATTTTACATAGCATCACCAGTCAACTACTCTTATATGCGGTATCAGTTGGTGCGTCAACCTATTTCTTGATTTTGGCCAGTGTAATGACCACGGGACTAACGGGCTACAATCTGTTACGTCACCGTTAAAAAATGACAACAAAAAAGCTGATGAATTAACGTCTAATATAAACGCTACTCATCAGCTTTTATAATTTATGCTCTTATACTAATTATTTGGTCGGCATAGAAATTACTAAATGCTGGTTGACGAAAGCCATCAAACCTAGGTCACTAAGTTCACGACCATAGCCTGATTTCTTGACACCACCGAATGGTAACTCAGCGGAACTGATCCATGTGCCGTTAATTACTGTCATACCAGTTTCAATTTGTGCAGCTACGTTTTGTGCACGTTTAATGTCGGAACTGATAACAGAAGAACCTAGACCGTAACTGGAATCGTTAGCTAAAGCAATAGCAGCATCTTCATCTTCTACTTCGTAAACGATAGCAACTGGACCAAAAAACTCTTGGTCAAATGCAGGATTGTCACGATCAACATTGGTTAAAATAGTTGGACGGAAGAAAGCACCAGCTGAATCAATTTCAGGATATTGGTAGAACACTTTTGCTCCTGCTGCAATAGCGTCATTTACTTGCTTAGTCAATTTTTCCTTAGCGGCTTGTGAATTCATTGGTGGTAAGGTAGTGGCTGGATCAAGCGGATCTCCTGCTTTTAAGCTAGAAAAGACCTGCTTTAATTCTTGCAATGTTTCTTCATAACGTGACTTAACAACAATAATCCGTTTGGAAGAAGTACATACCTGTCCGTCGTTATAGGTTCTGGCTGAACTAAGAGCCTGCTTCAAAACTTCAGGATCAGCA
Source organism: uncultured Lactobacillus sp. (assembly GCF_946477725.1). Lineage (GTDB taxonomy): Bacteria > Bacillota > Bacilli > Lactobacillales > Lactobacillaceae > Lactobacillus. The sequence goes on from NZ_CAMKZC010000001.1 coordinate 266,536, forward strand.
TCGTCAAGAATGATGAAGGCATCGTTACCTCCAAGTTCCATAGTCGATTTCTTCAGATTTTTACCCGCATTTTCTGCAACAGAAGAACCACCACGTTCTGAACCGGTTAGAGCTACTCCTTGAATTCTTGGATCTGCAATCATTTGATCAAGTTGATCATAACTTGGATACATATTAATTAGACTGCCTTCAGGTGCCCCAGCCTGTTTAATAATTTTAGCAATCAAAGCTGCAGAACCGGGAACATTGTGAGCGTGCTTCAGAATAATAGGATTACCAACGATAAAGTTAGGTGCAAATACTCTGATTACTTGATAAAGTGGGAAATTCCACGGCTCACATGCCATTACAACGCCAGTAGCCTGCTTTAGGTAATATGCATCACCTAATTGAGAATCAATTGGTTCAGGTTTTAGCAATTCGGGACCCTTATCAGCAAAATAATCACAAATAGAGGCGCAAAGATCAACTTCACCTTCAGATTCGCCAATCATTTTACCCATTTCACGGGTCATGATTTCAGCCATTTCTTTTTTATGCTCGCGCAAACCATCAGCAATTTTGTGCAATGTTGCTGTTCGGGTTTCGGGCTCTTCATGACGCCATTTTTGATAAAGTGCGTTAGTTAAATTTAGTGCATCTTCTATTTGTTCAGCTGTTGGGTTGTCGTAGCTGGCAAAATTTTCATTAGTGTAAGGATTAATAGATTGATATTTAGCCATAATGTTATCTCCTTAAAAATATTTGTAGGATAAGCTTATCAAAAATATAAAACGTTTTCATCAATTATTATAGCACATACAGAATATTTTACTAATAATTAGTAAGTAAATAATAAAAATTATTTTATTGCTTGCAAAAGATAATTTAATGAATATTCTAAATATTGATTAGCGTAAGACATCGCGTGTTTGGTGCCAGATATTATTTTTAAGTCAACCGCGTGATTATTTTGTGCTAAATAATTAACAAAATCGAGTAAATATGGCGTAGGCGATAGCTCATCGGCAGAATTAATCATTAATAACTGGTGTAAATTAGTGTAATCATAAGATTTAGCATCCATCTTTTTTAATGTTTCTTCATTTTCCGAGCCGGCATAAGCCAACGTAAAATATTTATAAAAAGCATTATTGATATCGTGTAAATCAGATAAGCCCAGTTCTTTGCGACCATCAACTGCAGCGGTGACATCTTGATGGTCTTTCATCCAGGCTGAATAACTAACAGGAGCCGACCAAGTAACAGTAGGGAAGCCATATTTACCTGCAATATTAAGTGCCATTGTGCCGCCACTGCTGGCGCCAATTTGGGTAATGTGGGGCTTTTTATTATTTACAAAGTCAGTTTTTAACAGCCATTCAACAAAGTTAATGCTGTCTTGGTGCGCAAGCGGAAAAAGATGTTGCGGTGCAAGGGAATAATTAGGTGCAAAAACTGTAAAGCCTCGGTCAGCCATTTTACTGCATAAGTCGTTGAAGCTGCTTTTGTCTCCCCGAAACCAGCCTCCTCCATGCCAAAACAACAAGATATCATTCGAATTACTGTTATCTGGTTGGTAAATATCTGTTTGCAATTTTCTTTGTTTATCATAAGTAACGTCAGTGCTAATTTGGGTCATTAAGTTTTCCTCCAAAAATTATATTATTAATACCTATTATACTTTAACTGAAAGCTGAACTTGCTTTAAAACCAGCTTCCTTTTATTTTTAGAAGCGAAATATTTAAATTATTTAAATATTAGTATTTAATGAATTAAAAACTAATCACGCTGCATATTTTTTGGTAAAATGAGGCTTAACATTGGAGGTAAGTTATGCATCTGTCTGCTAAAGCTAGTCGAAGATTAATCAATATTCTGACCGTTGTCAGTGGGATTATCATTATCCTTTTGTGTATTTATTGGTACAAAATAGGAATATTTACTAGTCAAGCTAAAATGAAAGCATATTTGGCTAATAAGAGAATAATTGGACCAATTATTTTTGTTTTGATTCAAATAATTCAGGTTGTTATTCCTATTATTCCTGGTGGGGTCTCACTTCTGGGAGGAGTTATCTTCTTTGGACCAGTAGCCGGATTTATTTATAACTACGTGGGAATCTGTGTTGGTTCGATTATTAACTTCTTTTTAGCGCGCTTTTATGGCAGACCGTTTATTCTCCATATTGTTTCTGAAAAAACTCTTGATAAATATATGAAGTGGACTAAAAATCAGCGTAAATTTAACTGGTTTTTTGCGATCTGTATTGTTGCACCAATGGCGCCAGATGATGTTCTCTGTCTTTTAGCTGGTTTAACCGATATGAAGTTCTGGACTTATTTTTGGATAATTATTTTAGGTAAGCCTTGGACTATTCTTGCTTATAGCTTCGCACTTGATTTCGGCATGGACTGGTTGCTCAAACTGGTTGGTCACTAATGGTCAGTCGCGTTTATTTACGGCCATTTAATCTAGCCGATGCACCAACTTTACTTAAATGGGGCCAAGATGAATATTATCAGCGTCTAGCCGGCTTTGGTCATTATCAAAATTTAGCAGAAGCTGAAGTTGCTGCAGGACAGTATGCTGCTAGAAAATATAGCTATGGCATTTGTTTGAGCAATTCGCAGCAGTTAATCGGCTTAGTTGAACTATATAATAGGGGAACTAACGAAGAAGAACTGCTGCATACTAAAGAAGTTGGCTTTTTGCTTGATAAAGATTTTTCCGGTCACGGGTATATGACGGAATCTTTAAAAATACTTTTTGACTATGCATTCAAAAAGCTTGATCAGTCGGAAATTTGGGCTGGGACTTATCAAAATAATACCCGTTCACAAAATTTACTTGCTCGTTTAGGCTTTAAGCTGGTTTATTCGGTTGATCTGAGTAAAGTAAGTAGTCTTTTTAAATATCAAGAGGATTTTTTCTTGTTGAAAAAATCAGGTTGGCTTGATCTTGAGCAAAAACTTAAATTTTGAAAGAAACCTTTTTACTAAAAAATTGTAAAAAACATTAAAACTTATTTGCTAAAAAATGCATAATAGCTTAAAATAATATCCAAACACGGAATCCTAAGACTGATTAAGAGAGTTCGCATAGTGGTGCAAGCGAATAAAAGTCGTTTCCAGATTCCATTTATGTGGGTAATTAATAGTTACACGGCACGCGGCATCGTTATCGCCGACTCTTAATGAAGTGCAGCTTAATTTAGCTGAAACTGGGTGGTACCGCGAAGCCATGTATGAGCCAATTCGTCCCAATTTGATGGGATGAGTTGGCTTTTTTTGTGGAGGTAAAAAGATGCTGGATATTAAGGTGATTCGCGAGAATCTTGCTTGGGCCAAGGATAAACTTGGTAGACGTGGCGTTAAGCCGGAAGAATTGGATCAATTAGTCAAAATTGACGCTGACCGGCGTGAAGAGTTGAACCGCAGCGAGCAGTTAAAAGCGGAACGTAATACTGTTTCAAAAGAAATTGCTGCAATAAAAAGGAATAAAGAAGATACTTCTGCTGCAGTTCAAAAAATGCGTGAAGTTGGACAGGAAATTAAGGAACTTGATGATAAGGTTGCCAAATTAACTGAAAAGCAAAATTATATTTTGTTGCGGCTGCCTAACTTTCCCGATGATTCTGACCCAATCGGACCCGATGAAAGTTATAATGAAGAAGTTCGTAAATGGCATGAGCCAACTAAATTAGACTTTAAGCCTAAAGCACACTGGGATATTGGTACAGATTTAGATATCTTGGACTGGGACAGAGGTGCTAAAGTTTCAGGTGCCCGCTTTGTCTATTATAAGGGTGCCGGTGCTTTACTTGAACGAGCTGTATTTAACTTCTTCCTTGATGAAAACACAAAGGAAGGGTATACCGAAATCATTCCGCCATATCTTGTTAATGATGAATCAATGCAAGGTACAGGACAATTCCCTAAGTTCCGCGAAGATGTTTATACCATCGTTGACAATGATAATCCGGACAAGCCCAGGGATTTAACTTTGATTCCAACTGCTGAAGTACCTCTTGTTAATTACTTCCGCGATGAAATTATTCATGGTGATAAGTTACCGATCAATGTTACTGCATTATCTCCAGCATTTAGAAGTGAAGCTGGTTCAGCTGGACGTGATACTCGTGGCTTAATTAGAATGCACGAGTTTAGAAAAGTCGAAATGGTTAAGATTTGTAAGCAGGAAGATTCATGGGATGAATTAGAAAAACTGACTCATAACGCTGAACATTTACTGCAAAAACTAGATTTGCCATACCATGTAGTTGCTTTATCTACTGGGGATGCCAGTTTTACAAGTGCTAAAACTTATGATCTGGAAGTTTGGATGCCAGCACAAGATAAATATCGTGAAATTTCTAGTTGTTCGAACTGTACTGACTTTCAGGCTCGTCGTGCACAAATTCGTTACCGCGATGAAGATGGCAAATTGCATTTAGCACATACTCTTAACGGCTCAGGTTTGGCTGTTGGCAGAACTGTTGCCGCAATTTTAGAAAACTATCAAAATGAAGATGGCACAGTCACTGTACCAGAAGTTTTGGTTCCTTATATGAACGGAATGACAAAAATTACTAAAGAAGAAACTTTAATTTAGAGAAACAATTATTTTTTGCGTGAGTTTAATAAACTTGCGCTTTTTTTTGTAAAAAATTTTTGCTGTCATATCTATTAAAAATGATTAAATTACGAATAATTAGCAAATTGGTCTAGTTATAAAAACGAAAAATTGCAATATCAGATATTAGACAAAACTAATTTGATTGCGAATTTACTTAAATAACGAACAAAATGATTAATTTGACGAATGAAGATAAAAAGAGTAAGGTATTACTTGTGTTTGAGCGAGTTACAACAAATAACAAGTTCAAAACAAATCAAGCAAAAGCAGTTGACAAAAGACAATTGTTTTAGTAAGATAATAAACGC
>NZ_CAMKZC010000002.1:0-214674 GCF_946477725.1 uncultured Lactobacillus sp.
TTGATGATGATAGACATCGCATCTCCCTTTCAATTAAGCAAACTGAACCTTCTCCTTTTGAACAAGCTACAGCTGACTTACACGAAGGCGATGTGTTTGAAGGCGAAGTTAAATCTTTAACTAACTTCGGTGCTTTTGTTGAAGTTGCTGATAATATTCAAGGTTTAGTTCACGTTTCTGAAATATCATATAAACACGTAGACAAGCCAAGTGATGTTTTAAAGGTTGGTCAAAAAGTTAAAGTCAAGGTCTTAAACATTGACCCTGGTGAGCGTCGCATTTCACTTTCTATGAAGGCTGCTGAGCCAAAGAATTCTGAAAATGAAGGCAACCATTCACACAGTTCATATAACCGCAATTCAGTAAATAAAAAATATATGAACAATGATGACAGCGGCTTTGCTTTAGGTGACATCATAGGTGACCAATTAAAAGATCGTCGTTAATTTAAATAAAAAGCCGACTCTTAAGTCGGTTTTTTTATTTGTAAAAGGAGGCTGAAAAATGGTTTTACCCGTAGTTGCAATTGTAGGACAGCCTAATGTTGGTAAATCAACGCTTTTCAACCGGATTATTAATCAACGGTTAGCAATAGTTGAAGATAAACCAGGCGTAACTCGAGACCGTAATTATGCGCAAGCTGAATGGTTAGGGCACAAATTTGATTTGATTGATACTGGTGGAATAACCTGGGAAAATAGTAATATCGAAGAAGAAATAAGAGCCCAAGCTGAAATAGCAATTGAAGAAGCTGATGTAATCATCTTTTTAACTAATGTCGCTAATCACGTTACAAATCTTGATGAGCGCATTGCCCAAATGCTTTATCAAACTAAGAAGCCAGTGATTTTAGCTGTGAACAAAGCTGATAATCCTGAGCAGCGGATGGACATTTATGATTTTTATAGCTTAGGTTTTGGCGATCCTATTCCTGTTTCAAGCGTGCATGGCACGGGTATTGGTGATTTGCTGGATCAAATAGTGCAAAGTCTGCCGAAAGACTTGGAGCAAAATGAGCAGGAGCAAATTTCTTTTAGTGTAATAGGTCGTCCTAATGTAGGAAAATCATCAATTGTCAACCGCCTTGTGGGTGAAAAGCGTGTAATTGTTAATAACGAAGAGGGAACGACCCGCGATGCAGTTGATACCCCTTTTGAAATAGATGGTACTAAATTTAGAATTGTCGATACAGCTGGTATAAGGCGAAGGGGAAAAGTTTACGAAAAGACTGAAAAATACTCAGTAATGAGAGCAATGGGTGCAATTGAACATTCCGATGTTGTCTGCTTAGTACTTGATGCTAGCACAGGTATTAGAGAGCAGGACAAGCATGTTGCTGGGTATGCCCACGATGCTGGTAGAGGGATTATTATTGTTGTCAATAAATGGGATTTGCCTAAAAAGACAAGTAACAGTGGCAAGAATTTTGAACAAATTATTCGTACAGAATTTCAATATCTTGATTACGCTCCTATTTTATTTGTTTCAGCAAAAACGGGGCAAAATCTGGCGAAAATTCCCGAATTGGTTCGAAGAGTTTCTCATAATCAGCAACAAAGAATTAAATCCAGCGTGTTAAATGACCTCTTACTAGAAACCAGCAAGTTAGTTCCGACGCCTATGATTAAAGGTAAAAGATTACGCGTTTACTACATGACACAGGTATCCACTAATCCACCAACTTTTGTCGTATTTGTCAATGATCCGGAATTAATGCATTTTTCATATCAGCGCTTTTTAATTAACCAGTTAAGGGAAAATTTTGACTTCTCCGGCACCCCTATAAAAATTATTGCTCGAAAAAGAAAATAGTTTGTATCTACCAAAGACACAAAAATCACATTTTTAGAGGTAATTGCTTGTTGTATCAAGGGTTTTGTGCTATTTTGAAATCAAGGAAAAAAGTGATGCTAATAATCATTTATTCCCTGTTCCTCAATTGAGGAATTAAATAAGGATCTTACTAAGAGATTCAAGTTACAGGAGGTGAATTCCCAATGGCAAATAAGGCAGAATTAGTCACTGAAGTTGCAGCAAAAGCTAAATTAACTAAAAAAGATGCAGCTACAGCAGTTGATGCAATTTTTAGTTCAATCCAAGAAGATCTTGCTAAAGGCAAAAAAGTACAATTAATTGGCTTTGGTACTTTTGAAGTACGTAAGCGCGCAGCTCGTAAAGGACGTAATCCACAAACAGGCGATGAAATCCAAATTCCAGCAAGTGTTGTACCTGCATTTAGACCTGGTAAAGCTCTTAAGGAAGCTGTTAAATAGCTCAATGACTTTATTTAAAAGGTGGTGGCTTAATTCGCCATCATCTTTTTTGTTTGATATTATTTATAGGTGTGATTGACCTGATCGGCAAAAAATAAAATAATGGAGGAATGAAAAATGAGCTATTCTGAAAAGCTGCTTGACGCAATTGAGCGGCAAGATTTTTCTCAAGAAAAGTCATTATTACAAAAAGCCTTGGACAAAGATGAACCAGAGATTTTAGCATCACTGGCTGAGAATTTGGTGGGATTAGGATTTACCGATCTAGCAAAAGAAATTTATCGCAGTTTAATTGCCCGCTTTCCCAAAGAAGACTTATTTAAAATTTATTTAGCTGAGATATTATTAAATGACGGTCAAGATGATGATGGTTTAACTTTGCTTTATAGTGTTACTCCTGGCTCCTCTGCCTATCTCGATAGTTTGCTTGTTCAAGCTGACTATTATCAAACTAATGGTCTACTGGAAACGGCCTATCAAAAACTGCTAGAAGCTGAAAAAATTGCACCTGATGAAGATGTCGTGAAGTTTGGGTTGGCTGAATTAGATTATCTAAGTGGCCATTATGAACAAGCACTTTCGAGATACCAAGATTTGTTGAAGCGTCATCAAACATTTAGTGAAGTCAATTTAAATGACCGTCTGTTTCGAACTTTAGCCAAATTAGGACGTTATGAAGAGGCAGGAGAAGTAATTGCTAAAAATGGCAATGATATTCTTGATATTGACAGTAAATATCAGGCTGCCTTAGTAATGTTAACACTACATAGAGACGATCAGGCAATCAAGTATTTGAACGAAGTAATCGATCAAAGTCCTGATTATGTTAATGCCTATAGGTTGTTAACTACGGCATATGAGCATAAAAATGATAATGAACAAGAATTACGCTCGGCGCAATTAGGAATAGCATATAACGAACTTGACCCCGTTCTTTATCAAAAAGGAGCACAAGCAGCCGTTAGGTTGAATGACTTAGATACAGCTAAAAACTTATTACAAAAAGGAATAAAAAAACTTCCTGAAAACTTTGATTTGCGTTTGCAGCTATCTAATCTTTACGTTAGAGAAAACGACAATGAAGCAAATATTGCTCTTTTTGCCCAGGTTGACGATGAAGATTTGGAACCACAGGTTCACTGGAATTTAGCACTTTCTTACCAAAATTTAGATCAAAGTGCAAAAGCAAAAAGTGAGTTTTTATTAGCCTATCCTGAATTTAAAAATAATAGTGCTTTTTTAAAACAAATGTTGCTATTTTTTAATACCGAACCTAATTCCCAAGACATCGTAAGAGAATTATTAGAAGCATATCTAAAACTCGAACCCGAAGATACTGAGATGCAGGAAATGTATGATGAATTATTGTCCTAATTGCTCAATTAATATAAGTATCTGGATTTTTTAAAAAAGTTTTGTAATCATCCACCTTAGATTTAATAATTTAAAAAGGCAAATTAACTAGTTACGAAAAACTTGAGTTATTTGCCTTTTTTAAATCTTTATGCAGCTATTTCCTAATCAGCAGGTGGTGGCTTTTTTGCTTATAAGTAAAGCCTTCGCCTAAAACCTCATGAACTTCAATAACACTGACAAATGCCTTGGGATCTTCAGCAGCTATTAATTCTTTTACCAGGGGAATTTCTCTGGGAGAAACTACTAAGTAAATTACTGGTCTTTTAGTTTTTTTATAACCACCACGAGCCTCAAGATAGGTGAAGCCGCGATCCAGCTTTAAGTCAATCATTTTTGCAATTTCTTGATAATGATCAGAAATAATAAGCAGACCACGTGCAGAATATGCACCCTGTTGAACTGCGTCCATAACACGTGACAGAATAAACGCGGCTACTAGCGTATACATGATATGTTTGAGGTCTAGGTACGTTAATGAAGATAATAAAATAATGGTATCGCAAAACAGTAGAACTTTGCCAGAAGATATGCCATATTTCATTTGCATAATTCTGGCGATAATATCTGTACCACCTGAAGTGCCATTAAAACGAAAAACTAACCCTAACCCAATGCCAGAAAGGGTGCCTGCCAGAATTGCTGACAAGAAGAGGTCGTGTTCTAGGTTTAATTGAGATATAATAGGAATTAAGCGCCAGAACCATAGGAAAAAGGACAGCCATAATGTTCCCCATATAGTATAGGCCAATAGTCTTTTGCCCATAAAACGGTATCCTAAGATGATTAGCGGTATATTAAGCAGCAGGGACGATAATCCCATGTTAATGCCCCAGAAGTGTCTTAATAGCAAGGTAATACCGCTAATACCACCATCTGTGAGTTTATTTGGTACTGAGATCATGTCAAGGCTGAGAGCATAAATCGCACAGCCAATCATAATCATTAACAGTTCCATGATGCTTTTTTTGTTAATTTTTTGCATAATAAAAACTTTCTTTTCTAAACCATTACCTTTAGCCTACCATAAATTAAAAACAAAAAAACTAATAAATGAGTTGATTTAATAATGATGAAAATAAATAATTTACCAGCTATTTTTACCGCAGCTTTTCCGGTACTTCAACAGTTAGAACAAGCAAATTACGAAGCATATTTTGTTGGTGGTTCTGTTCGCGACCTGCTTTTAAAAAGGCCGATACACGACATTGATATTGCCACGAGTGCCTATCCAGAAGAAGTTAAACAGCTTTTTCCTAAGACAATTGATACCGGAATTAAGCATGGCACAGTTACCGTTTTGCATGGCGGTTCAAGCTATGAAATAACTACCTTTAGAACAGAATCAGGTTACCAGGACTTTCGCAGACCCGATCACGTTACTTTTGTGCAAAATTTAGCTGAAGATTTAAAAAGGCGTGATTTTACCATTAATGCTTTAGCGATGAATAGAAAAGGTGAAATAATTGACCTTTTCAACGGCATAGGAGATTTACAAAAGCACCTCATTAAAGCAGTAGGAGATCCAATGAAGAGGTTTCATGAAGATGCTTTACGGATGATGAGAGCTGTTCGCTTTATGAGTCAGCTTTGTTTTGACCTGGAACCTCAAACTGAAAAAGCCGTAATGGATATGCATCAACTATTGCCCAAAATTTCAGTTGAACGAATTCGTGATGAGTTTGTCAAAATGGGTACCGGAATGAACTCACGCGCAGCTTTCAAAGTTTTTTTACAGACGAAATTAAGTGAGGGTGTGCCGGATTTTGCTGGTAAAAGTGAGTTGCTGGGGATCTATCCCAAACTGAAATTTAACCCAAGTATGGAAACCAGTTTGTGGGCTATCATAATCATTTTATTGAAAATTACGGATAATCAGATAACTCAGTTTATGCGTGATTGGAAAAATTCAAATGCCATGACGGAAAAAGTTAAAAAAATTGTAAATTTGTTTGACTTAATTTCTGCAAAATCTCCTTCTGACATTGAATTATTCAATGCTGGTAAAGAGACTCTTCTTAACACTATTGATGTAGCTCACATTTTAGGACAACCAATCAATTCTGAGGCTTTAGTAGATCGCTATACGGCTTTACCGATTAAATCAATGTCTGAACTTGCCATTGACGGGCAATTCTTAATAGCTTATGGCGTAAAGCCAGGACCAAACTTAGGCCAAATACTTAATCAAATAAAGCAAAAAGTCATTGCAGGTGAATTAGTCAACTCTGAAGATGATATTCAAGAATATTTAGAGCAAATTAAGTAATTCAAACGTACAGTAGTACGGAGAAAAACATTAGGGTTGAGCCTAAAATAACGAATAGATGCCAGATTACATGAATAAAGGGAATACCTTTCATTGTGTAAAAAAGGGCACCAACAGTATAAGCTACGCCACCGCCAACTAAAAGCCAAAATCCCGTGGGACTGAGTCGGACATACAGGTAGTTGCCAGCTAAAATTACGAGCCAGCCCATTGCGACATACAAAATAGTATCAAGTATTACATGCTTACCCCTATTAAAAATATAGTAAATGATGCCAAATATAGCGATGATCCAAACCAAACTGAACAGTAAAATACCCCATTTACCACCAATGGCGACTAATGAAAAAGGGGTATACGAACCAGCAATTAGCAGAAAAATTGATGAGTGATCAAAAATTTGAAAAACATTGCGGGCGCGGGTAAAAATCAAACTATGAAAAAGTGTAGAGAATAAATATAGCAGAAGCAAACAGGAACCATAAATAGTAAAAGTTACGATTCTTAAGAGGCTATGGGTTGAAACTGCTTTAATGATTAACAGAATCAGACCTGCTACTGCTAAACAGAAGCCGATACCATGGGTGACAGCACTTAAAATGTTATCTATTAAGTAGTATGTTTTGGATCTTTGAGCAGGTTCCTGCCATAACTTTTGCAATTTCATCATGAAACAGTTTGTTCGCTTTCTTTTATTTACAAGTTTTTTTGCTATAATGATTTATAATTAATACAGTTCACATTCTATCATAAATGAGAACATCTAAGCAGAATTGAGGGCGAGTACGTTGTCAGAAATTAAAATTTTGACTGATTCTTCCGCGCAGTTAACGCCAGAAGAAATAAAAAAATATCATATTACCGTTGTGCCTTTGTCGGTCACAATTGACGGCAATACCTATATTGATGGAGTGGAAATAACCAGACAGCAATTTGTCCAAAAAATGAGCGAGTCTAAAAAGTTGCCAACCACCAGTCAACCACCAATCGGAACAATAGTTGATACCATTAATGAGCTGACTAAAGATGGCAGTGAGGTCATCGGCATTTTTCTAGCCAAAGTGTTAAGCGGAACAATTGATGCTGCTCGTCAGGCTGTGAAATTAACGGGTAAATCTGATCTGGTTCATATTGTTGACTCTGAATTGACGGATCGTTCTGAAGGCTTTCAGGTTTTGGCTGCTGCACGCGATATAGCTGCAGGCAAAACTATTCCTGAAATTTTAGCTCATATTGAAAAAATCAAAAAAACTCAGCGTTTACACTTACTAGTTGTTAATTTAGAAAATGTTATTAAGGGTGGACGTTTGGGTCCCTTAGCTGGCAAAATTGTGAACATGCTTAATATCAGAATTGAATTGCAGATGCCTAATGGCCATTTGAAAATTGCTAAAAAAGGTCGCGGCAAGAAGTTCTCTTTAGCTTTTGATAAGCGCATTTTAGATGAGATCGAAGCTAATAAAGAAAAAATTAAAGAAGTTGGCATATCGTATGTCGCTAATGGTAGTACGCCGCAGAAGCTTCTTGATTTAGCCCAGAAAATTAAAGATATCAATTCCAAAATAGATGTTTTGGTGAGAGAAACCAGTCCTATTATTGCTACACACGCAGGGATGGGTGCTTATGCAATTTTGTATTATACGGAGTAGAAATTGGCCTATAGAGAAAGTTTTTATCGTTATTTGATGACTCAGCGCAATGCTGATTCAAATGATGAAGTTGCACAATTTGCCAATAACGCACAAAATGATCAGACTTTTCCTAAACAAGAACAGAATTATGAGAAGTTATCTGATTATCTTGAGCTCAACGCTGGCTATTTACCAAGTATGAGCATTTTTGATAAAGCATATCAAATGTATCGTGAAAAGATGACGTATTAATTTAAGGCTTCCTTGAAATTTGAAGCCATTTTAGTTTGGGAAAGGCAGATAATGGTTAACATTCAATGGTATCCGGGGCATATGAATAAAGCCCGGAATCAACTTGAAGATAAAATGAGCTTGATTGATGTCATCGTTGAAGTTTTGGATGCAAGAATTCCTCAATCCTCACGTAATCCAATGATCGAAAAATTGGTGGGAGATAAGCCACACTTAATTATTTTAAATAAGGCAGATTTAGCTGATCCAGTAATGACTAAAAGATGGCAAAAGAAATTTACCACCAAGGGAAAATATGTGATGGCTTTGGATTCTCTTCATAACACCAATATGCAGATATTAGTGAAAATGATTAAAAAAGCTGCTGCTAATAAAATTAATAAGTTAACGCAAAAAGGGGCAGTCAGCCCGGTGATTAGAGTGGCTATTGCCGGCATCCCTAATTGTGGTAAATCAACCATTATTAATCGTCTTGTAGGCCGAAATGTGACTCAAGTTGGTAATAAACCGGGAGTAACAAAGGGTCAAAATTGGTTAAAAACTACTGAAAATATTCAAGTTTTAGATACTCCAGGTATTTTATGGCCTAAGTTTGAAGACCAAACAGTTGGGTTAAAGCTTGCCGCTCTTGGTGCCATTAAGGATACTGTCTTTAGTGCCGATGATGTAGCTTTATTTGTTTTATCAAAATTGCGCAAACACTATTTGAACGATTTAAGTAAGTTTGCTCGCACACCAAAAGCTGAAATTGAACGAATTAATGATACTGATTTGTTATTGGCATTAACTGAAGAATACGGCATGCGTGATGATTATGATCGCTTTTCTATGTACCTATTACAAAGGCTGCGCAAGGGAAAAGTAGGAAGGATTACATTAGATCGCATATGACGATTGGAGAAATTAAAAAATTACTTGCTAAGGATGCAGTTAGTCCAGAAGATTTGAATATCTTAAAAAATGATACCCGTGTTGGTGTGCAGAAACTACTACTTAGTTACAATAATCGTCAGCAAAAATTAGCTAAGAAGAAAGCTGCCTTTTTAAAAAGATTTGCATATGAAAAAACTTTTTGGGCAAAAAGCCAAATAGTTGCAGGTGTAGATGAAGTAGGCAGAGGTCCATTAGCGGGTCCGGTCGTGACAGCTGCTGTAGTCATTGATAACAGTTTTGATCTAATTGATGTTAATGACTCTAAAAAATTAAGCGCCAGTCAGCGTTTAGAATTATATCCATTAATTTTAGAAAAAGCAGTTGATGTGGCAATTGGAGTTAAAAGTCCTGAGATTATAGATAAAGTAAACATATACGAGGCAGACCGGTTGGCAATGGCTGAAGCGGTAAAGGATTTACATGTTAAAACTGATGCCTTGCTGGTTGATGCTATGCAAGTACCGGTTAATCTACCTCAGGTTCGTTTAATTAAGGGAGACTCTAAGTCAAACTCTATTGCCGCAGCCTCGATTGTAGCTAAAGTTTTCCGGGATAAGTTGATGGCGGACTATGCCCGAATTTATCCCGAATACCATTTTGAGGAAAATGCTGGTTATGGCACTCAAACTCATATTCAAGCACTTAAGAAATACGGGCCATGTCCAATTCACCGCAAAACTTTTGCACCTGTAAATTCTTTTTATCAATAAAAAATATTCCTTCTTTTTACGTATTTGTATTTAGGAGGTTTTTTTATGGAAATTACCAGCTTTCTTTTACGCCTGAAATTACAAAAAAACATCGGATATGTTAAGATGTTACGAGTTGCGAGTCAGTTAAATGTTGATGAGGTCACTATTCAAACTATCAAAAATTTGGATTTGACAAGCAGCTTGATTAAAACCTGCATTAATGCTTATAATGACATGCATGCAGATAAAATGATTAAAAGAGTAGAAAAACAATGTCAAATTATCAGTTTTTTTGATTCTGAATATCCTGAGAACTTACGTCAAATATACCAGCCACCGTTAATTTTATTTTTACAAGGTAATGTACAATTGCTGCAAAAAGACATCGTAACAATAGTCGGCTCACGGCAGGCGACCAGTTACAGCAGTATTGTTTTGAATAAGATTGTACCTAACTTAATAAAAAATGATTATGTTATTGCCAGTGGCTTGGCCAAAGGCGTAGATGTAATGGCACACAAAGCAACATTAAAATATCATGGTCAAACAATAGCGGTGGTAGGTAATGGCTTAAATCATTATTATCCCATGGTAAATTGTCATGTGCAGGAACAGATTGCACAAAATGGGTTAATACTAAGTGAGTACCTACCAGATACTCCGCCTAAGCCATTCAGATTTCCTCAACGAAACAGAATTTTAGCTGGTATAGCTGAAAGTGTAATTGTCACAGAAGCCAAGCAAAAATCTGGGTCTTTAATTACAGCTAATTTAGCTTTACAAGAAAATCGTAATATCTATGCTGTTCCGGGACCAATTACCAGTGAGCTTTCTCAAGGACCTAATAAACTCATTCAAGCAGGAGCTTATCCCATTACTGATTTTGATTTCTAACTTGAAAGATTTGACAATTAGTAGTTAAATATTCTATTCTCAATTAAGTATTTAAAAAAGAATTTAATGAGGAGGCTTTTGATGCCTACTAAATCAAAGCCAAAGAAACGTAAAAAAACATTAGTCATAGTTGAGTCTCCGGCAAAGGCTAAAACTATTGAAAAATATTTGGGGCGTAATTATCGTGTTATCGCTTCAAAAGGACACATTCGTGACTTACCTAAATCACAGATGGGAATTGACTTCGACAATAATTATAAGCCAAAGTATATTTCAATTAGGGGTAAGGGCGATACCATTAAGGAACTTAAGTCTGAAGCTAAAAAAGCTAAAGATGTTTATTTAGCGTCCGACCCCGATCGCGAAGGCGAAGCCATTGCCTGGCATGTTGCCCATGTTCTTAATTTAGACCAAAAAGACAAAAATCGAGTTACTTTTAATGAAGTCACTAAAGATGCCGTCAAAAACAGTTTTAAAAATCCTCGAACCATCGACATGGATACTGTTAACGCGCAACAGGCCAGGAGAATACTGGATAGAATTGTGGGATACTCTCTTTCTCCTATTTTATGGGAAAAAGTTAAAAAAGGCTTGAGTGCTGGACGTGTTCAGTCAGTTGCTTTAAAGCTGGTGATTGATCGGGAAAAAGAGATCAAGAACTTTAAGCCCCAGGAATACTGGACAATTGACGCTGAATTCAAAAAAGCGACCAAGACTTTTAAGGGTCAATTCTGGGGGATAAACGGCAAGAAAACTGATTTGCCGAATAATGATGCTGTACAAAAAGTTTTAACTAAAGTCGATAAAAAGAAAATTTTTCAAGTTGAGAATGTGGTTAAACGTGAACGCCGGCGCCAACCAGCTGCCCCCTTTACTACATCCACTTTGCAGCAGGAAGCCAATAAGCGTTTGAATTATCGTACTAGAAGAACTATGAGTATTGCTCAACAATTGTATGAAGGAATTAGTCTGGGTAAGCAGGGCACTGTTGGCCTAATTACCTATATGAGAACGGACTCTAAGCGTACTTCTCCGGTGGCGCAGGCTGAAGCTTCAAGATTTTTAAATGAGAAATACGGTAAAGAATACGCTGCCAAAGGGGCTCGCCATTTTAAAAATCAAGAAGATGCTCAAGATGCCCACGAAGCAATTCGACCAACTAGCGTCTATCGCACACCAGAGTCGCTTAAATCCGTTTTAACAACTGAACAGTATCGTTTATATAAGTTAATTTGGTCCCGCTTTTTAGCCAGTGAAATGACTCCTGCTATATATGATACGGTAAGAGCAGATATCACTCAAAATGGAGTAATTTTTAGAACAACCGGTTCTAAAATGAAATTTGCCGGGTTTACCAAGGTTTATGATAACCAGCAGGAAACCAATATTGAACTGCCGGAATTAAATAATGGCGATGAAGTCAAACTGACTAAATCAGATAACAAGCAACATTTCACCATGCCACCTGCTAGATATACCGAAGCAAGCTTAGTTCACGCGCTTGAAGAAAATGGTGTTGGTCGGCCTTCAACTTATGCGCCTACTATTGATACAATTCAGCGTCGTTATTACGTGAAATTGGATAGTAAAGCGATTGTACCAACCGAATTGGGGGAGATCGTAGACAATTTAATTGAGCAATTTTTCCCTGACATCGTCAATATTGATTTTACGGCCCAACTTGAAAATGACCTTGACGGAATCGAAGAGGGCAAGAAAAACTGGGTTAAAGTCATCGATGAGTATTACCATCCCTTTAAAAAAGAATTAGACAAAGCCGCTGCCGGTATTAAAAAGGTGCAAATTAAGGATGAGCCTGCAGGATTTAATTGTGACATTTGTGGTGCACCAATGGTTATTAAAATGGGACGTTATGGTAAGTTTTATGCTTGTTCTCGTTTTCCTGATTGTCGTAACACCAAAGCAATAGTGAAAAAGGTGGGCGTTATCTGTCCTAAATGTGGCAAGGGTGACGTTATTGAGAAAAAGTCTAAGCGTAACCGTAAGTTTTATGGTTGTTCGCGCTACCCGGATTGTGATTTTGTTTCCTGGGATAAACCGATTAACCGTAACTGTCCCAACTGCGGTCATTTTCTCATTGAAAAGAGAAATAAAAAGGGACCTGTTGTTCTTTGTCCGAACGGCGATTATAAAGAAGAAGCCAATAATGAGAAAAACCCGTTAGAAAGTTAAATTTATGTTAATATCATCAGATCATTTGTGGTTTGATGATATTCTTGTATATAAGAAAATAATTTTAGCAAAGGAATATGATGATATGCCTGAAAAAGTAACTGTAATCGGTGGTGGCTTAGCTGGTAGTGAAGCAGCTTGGCAATTAGCTAAACGTGGAATCACGGTTGATTTTTATGAAATGCGTCCGGAAAAAATGACTCCTGCTCATAAAACAGACCAGCTGGCCGAACTGGTATGTACCAACTCAATGCGTTCGAATCAATTATCTAATGCGGTTGGGTTATTAAAAGAAGAAATGCGGCAACTTGATTCACTAATTATGGCGGCTGCTGATTATTCTCAAGTTCCAGCAGGAGGAGCGCTTGCAGTTGATCGGACTGAATTTAGCGGCTATGTCACAAGCAAGTTGCATTCTTTACCTAACGTTAATTTTTACACCAAAGAGATTACACAAATCCCGTCTGACCCAATCGCCATTGTGGCTACAGGTCCTTTAACTAGTGACAAGCTTGCCGCAGAAATACAAAAATTTTCTGGTGCAGAAAGTTTGCATTTCTTTGATGCAGCAGCTCCGATAATTGCTGCTGCTTCAATCGATATGAACATCGTTTATAAGAAATCACGTTATGATAAGGGAGAGGCTGCATATTTAAATTGCCCCATGACAAAGCAAGAGTATGAGAATTTTGCGCAGGAATTAGTTAATGCCGAAACGGCTGAAGTTCACGACTTTGAAAACAGTGATGTTTTTGAAGGTTGCATGCCGATTGAGGTAATGGCAAAAAGAGGACCTAAGACAATGCTTTTTGGTCCCCTTAAGCCAGTAGGGTTAGAAGATCCGACTACTGGCAAAATTCCTTATGCCGTGGTTCAGCTCAGACAGGATAATGCAATAGCATCAATGTATAATATAGTTGGTTTCCAAACGCATCTTAAATATGGCGAACAGAAACGCGTTTTTTCAATGATTCCCGGTCTTGATCATGCTCGTTTTATTAGGTATGGTAAAATGCATCGCAATACTTATATGGCTTCACCAGCTGTTTTAACTCCAGCGTATGAGGCAAAAAAGCAGCCTGGCTTATTTTTTGCCGGTCAAGTTACCGGGGTTGAAGGCTATGTTGAAAGTGCTGGCAGTGGTCTTGTTTGCGGAATTAATGCCGCCAGAAGAGCTAATGGGCAAGAACCGGTGACTTTTCCCAAATTAACTGCTTTAGGTTCGATGGCTAATTATGTCACTAGCGCCGATATTAAGCATTTTCAGCCAATGAATGCCAGCTTTGCACTAATTCCTGGACTAGAAGGGCGTAAGATCCGTAATAAGAAAGAACGTCATTTACAAATAAGCCAGAGAAGTTTAGAGAATTTGAAGGAATTTCAACAGAAAGTATTGAATTAAATGAATGAACAACAAGATGATTTACTAGTTCTTTTTACCGACTATTTACTCAATGAGCGTCAGTACAGCCCTAAAACAATTGTCTCCTATCAAACCGACTTAAAATCAGCAAAAAGGTTTTGGCAGGATTCAGGGGGATTTGATGGTTGGAAAAAAATAGGTAGAAGAGACATTGAAATATATCTGCAGCACTTAGCCGATCAAAATTTAGCGCGTTCGACACAGTCGCGCAAGATGTCTAGTCTTAGGTCGTTTTACCGCTTTTTAACTAGACGCAAAATTGTTAAAATTGATCCTACCCAGACTATAATTCTACGTGCCAAAGAGCGCAAACTACCTCAGTTC
Organism: uncultured Lactobacillus sp.; assembly: GCF_946477725.1. GTDB lineage: Bacteria > Bacillota > Bacilli > Lactobacillales > Lactobacillaceae > Lactobacillus. The sequence continues at coordinate 14,298 of NZ_CAMKZC010000002.1, forward strand.
TTTTATGCTCCTGAACTTAAGCAGGTTTTTGACTCATTATCTGGAACTGACCCGTTAACTTTGCGTAACTTGGCATTAATTGAATTGTTTTATACTACGGGGATGAGGGTCAGTGAAGTAAGCAATTTAAAAAGAAAACAAATAGATTTAGATTTAAAGATAATTTTAGTTCATGGTAAGGGTAATAAAGATCGGTATGTTGCTTTTGACGATCAGACTAAAGCTGCTTTGGTCAAGTACTTGGAAGATGGTCGCCAGCAACTTTTAAATGATCAGGAAGATTCAGGCTATGTATTTCTAAACAACACAGGAAAGCGGCTAACAGAACGTGGTATCGAGTATATCATGCAAAAAGTTTTCAATGGAGCTGGCATTAATGGTAAAGTACATCCGCACGAGTTGCGCCATTCATTTGCAACGGCAATGTTGAATAACGGCGCCGACTTGCGTAGTGTACAAGAACTCTTAGGCCATGATAATTTGTCAACAACTCAAATTTACACGCATGTAACTATGAGTCATTTGCAGGCAAACTATGAAAAATACTTTGCTCGCAACGATAAGAAAGATGAGGCAAAATAATGACAACAATATGTTCAGTAAAATTTAATGGTAAAACCGCAATTGCTGGTGATGGCCAGGTTACTTTAGGAGAAAAAGTAATAGCCAAAGCTACTGCTAAAAAAATAAGACGAATTTATCATGATCAAGTGGTAATTGGTTTTGCTGGTGGTGTAGCTGATGCTGTCAGTTTGCAGGATATGCTTGAAGGTAAACTGGAAGCTTTTGGTGGAGATTTACGCAGGGCAGCCGTTGAAATGGCTCAGGCTTGGCGTAAAGATGCCACTTTGCAAAAGCTGGAAGCAATGCTGATTGCGTTTAATGAAAAAGATCTTTTGCTAATTTCGGGAAACGGTGAAGTGCTTGAACCCGATGAAAATGTAGTGGCGATTGGTTCTGGCGGAAATTTTGCCCAAGCAGCCGCAATTGCAATGACTAGACATTCCTCTAATATGACTGCCAGTGAAATTGCTCATGAAGCAGTTGAAATAGCCTCTGGAATTGATATCTTCACTGATGATCAGATTATCACAGATGAATTGTAATAACGGAGCGAAAAAAATATGGAAACAAAAACACCTAAACAAATAGTTAACTTACTTAATGAATATATAATAGGGCAGGATGAGGCCAAGAAAGCAGTTGCTGTTGCTTTGTATAATCGTTATCGCCGAATGCAACTGCCAAAGAAAATGCAAGAGGACATTACCCCCAAGAATTTGTTAATGGCTGGCCCTACTGGTGTTGGTAAAACAGAAATTGCCAGAAGATTGGCCGCAATTGTCAATGCCCCGTTTGTTAAGGTAGAAGCTACAAAATTTACTGAAGTTGGTTATGTGGGCCGTGATGTGGAATCGATGGTCCGCGATTTGGTCAATGAAGCGGTTCGTATGGAAGAAAAGGATCAATTTGACCGTGTTCGCCCTCAGGCAGCTAAAGAAGCCAATAAAATTTTAGTACGCTTGCTTGTACCCGGAATTAAGCGTGATAAGCGCAAGAATCAAATGCAGGAATGGCAAGACATGATGTCGATGATTATGGCGGCTGGTCAAAGCAATGATCAGACTGCGCCAGCAGATCAAGAAGAGATAACAGATGATATTCGCAATGAGAGATTGACTGTTTCAGAACAGTTAAATAAAGGTCTGCTTGAAAATCGTGAGGTTACAATCGAAGTTGACCAGGCTCCAAAGGTTAATCCGATGGGTGACATGATGGGGCAAATGGGAATAGACATGAGTTCAATGCTTAATGATTTAGTACCTAAGAAGAAAATCAAGCGAACACTTCCTGTCAAAGATGCCCGGGAAGTTTTAATTCAGCAAGAATCCCGCAAAATGATTGATTATGATTCTCTTTATCAAAAGGCAATTGAACGTACCGCCAATAATGGAATCATTTTTATTGATGAAATTGATAAGATTACAGCTGGCAACCAAAAAACTTCTGGAGAAGTATCGCGTGAAGGTGTGCAAAGAGACATTTTGCCAATTGTTGAAGGCTCAACAGTTCAGACGAAATATGGCCCGGTAACTACAGACCATATTCTCTTCATTGCAGCTGGCGCTTTTTCAGAGTCCAAGCCGAGTGATCTTATCCCCGAATTACAAGGACGTTTTCCAATTAGAGTGGAGCTTAATGCCTTGTCAAAAGATGACTTTGTCAAAATCCTTAAGGACCCTGAAGACTCATTATTAGAGCAATATGTAGCACTGATGAAAGCGGATGGAATTAAATTAGTTTTTACACAAGAAGCAGTAGAGCGGATTGCGCAAATTGCTTACGATGTCAACCAAGGAACAGATAATATTGGTGCCAGACGGTTGTCAACAATTCTTGAGAAATTACTGGAAGATGTCTTATACGAAGGCCCGGACATGACGATGGGAGAAATTACAGTAACTGAAGCATATGTTAATGAAAAACTTAGTGATATAATAACAAATAAAGATCTAACTAAGTTCATTCTTTAACAAAGGTGATGATTAAACATGAATTACACTATCAAAAATAGCATTCTTAAAGTTGAAATTGCTAGTAAGGGTGCTGAAGTGCAAAGTGTAAAAAGTTTACATAGTGGATATGAATATATTTGGCAAGCAGATCCTCAAGTTTGGAATAGACATGCACCTGTTCTTTTTCCCATAGTTGGAAGACTAAAAAATGACGAATACACTTACCAAGGAAAAACCTATCATTTAACTCAACATGGTTTTGCCCGTGATTTAGAGTTTAAAGTGGTAAGTCATACAAATGAAAGTATTACATTTTTGCTGACTGATTCTGAAACGACCCGGAAAGTTTATCCCTTTAAGTTTGAATTGCGGGTAAATTATAATTTACTCAATAATCTATTGGAAGAAAACTTTACCGTTGTTAACAAAACGGATGGCGAAATGATATTTGGTATTGGTGGTCATCCTGGATTTAACATCCCTACAAGTAATACTTTAACCAAGGAAGATTTTTACTTTAGTACCAAACCTTCTCGTGCACGTGTTCATATCCCTTTGAAAGGTGCATATTTGGACTGGCCTAATCGGTCATTGGCTTCTACTAACAGCTTAATTACTCTTAGCGATCATCTGTTTAAAAATGACGCGCTAATTTTTCAAATGCGGGGCCACGATAATAGGGTATCTTTAAAAACTGATGCTAATAATTTTCATGTAAATGTGTGGTTGCGAGATGCACCATTTGTGGGTGTGTGGTCACAATATCCAACAACTGCCGATTATGTCTGTATTGAACCGTGGTGGGGGATAGCAGACCGTGCTGATACCAACCAAAAGCTGGAAGAAAAATATGGTATGAATCATCTTGCAGCTGGAGGAACCTTTACAGCTGGTTTTAGTATGGCTTTCCATGATCAAGATGAATAATTTTTTAGTTCAAGATAGCAAAAGAGGAAGTACGAGACTTCCTTTTTTCATGCCTTAAAAATAAAAAACAAATATTGCGAACAAATGTTCATAAGTTTATAATGAAATAGCTAGCTGTTGAAGCTAGCCGTATTTATTTTAATGGTATTTATAGTTGGTGGTGTCTTTTCTTATACCAATACCACAAGCCAAAGGGAATTATGTTTTCTTGGTGCTGTAATAAGCGCTTAATATTGCTTCTGTGACGAATAAACAAGATAATCATGATGCAGCCGACAATAATTTCCAAAAAAACATCATGAAAAAAGAAAGTTGCAATAAATATCAGAACAACGGCAATCAGGCTTGAAAGACTTACATAAGACGTGATAAAAACTAATGGTAGAAAAATAAGAGCACAAATGCCGAAAAACTTGAGATTATAACCTAAAAAGAGCCCGGCACTGGTTGCTACAGCTTTTCCGCCCTTAAATTTGAGAAAAATAGAGAATGTGTGTCCCAAGATCGCCAGGCCACCACATATTAGCAGAACATATTTGGGCATATTAAGATGAAATATCCTGGGTAAGTTGGTAGCGAGGGTTCCTTTTAAAACATCAACGATGAGAACCACACTGCCGGCAAATGGTCCGAAGACGCGAAAAGAGTTGGTGGTGCCAATGTTACCGGAGCCATAGTCTCTAATATCTTCAGCAAAAAAGATCTTACCGACGATCACGCCTGTAGGAAATGACCCTATTAAATATGCTAGAATAAATATCAGAATTAAATTTAAATTTATCATTTTTATCCCACTCTCTTAAAGTCTAATGCTATTTTAGCAGAGATTATTGCGTTTGCGGGCTAAATAATAAATGATTTTTAACTGGAGGAGTCTATTTGGTTAAAACAAATAAAAAAATAAATTCTTATGATGACTCATCAATTCAGATTCTTCACGGTCTGGAAGCCGTGCGTAAACGTCCGGGCATGTACATTGGCTCAACCGATGTGCATGGCTTAAACCAGCTAGTCTACGAAATTGTAGATAACTCGGTTGATGAAGCAATGGCCGGATTCGGTAACGAAATTGATGTGACGATTCATAAAGATAACAGTGTAACGGTCCGTGACTTTGGCCGGGGTATGCCTACTGGAATGCATAAGTCGGGTAAACCAACTATCGAAGTCATCTTAACCGTTTTACACGCTGGGGGTAAGTTTACCGAGCAAAACTATAAAACTTCAGGTGGGCTTCATGGTGTTGGATCCTCTGTGGTTAATGCTCTTTCCAGTTATATGGCTGTCAAAGTTGTGCGAGAAGGCACTGCCTATGAAGAAGAGTTCAAAGATGGTGGTCATCCAGTTGGGACTTTAAAATGTTTGGGTAAAACTAAAGAGCCGACAGGAACTACCATTACTTTTAAACCTGATGAAAAAATTTTTTCAACAATCAGATATAAGTATGAAACTATTCAAGAGCGCATCAGAGAGTCTGCTTTTCTGTTAAAGGGTGTACGCTTTGTTTTAACTGACGAACGTGAACCCGAGCATCATGATGACTTTAAATATGATGATGGCATTAAAGCTTTTGTCTCATATCTCAATGAGGGCAAAGATTCTTTAAGCGATGTTTTTTATTTTTCCGGAAAACAAGATGAAATTGAAGTTGAGTTTAGCGGTCAATACAGTGACAGCTACTCAGAAAATCTGGTTTCTTTTGTTAATAATGTGCGCACTTCAGACGGTGGCACTCACGAAGTAGGGGCCCGTAGTGGCTTTACGCGTGCTTTTAACGACTATGCTAAAAAGCAGGGCTTGTTAGGGAAAAAAGATAAAAACATTGACGGGTCGGATTATCGCGAGGGCTTAAGCGCTGTGTTATCAGTCAAGATCCCTGAAGAGCTGTTGGAGTTTGAAGGGCAGACTAAAGGTAAACTGGGCACTCCGCAAGCAAGATCTGTTGTTGATGCAATCGTTTATGAAAAAATGTCATACTACCTGATGGAAAAAGGCGAGTTGGCGCAAGAGCTGGTAAAAAAGGCGCAAAGAGCAAGGGATGCTCGTGAAGCTGCCAAAAAAGCGCGCAATGAAAGTCGAAATGGTAAAAAACGGCGCAAAAAAGAAGTTCTTTCAGGTAAATTAACTCCGGCACAATCGCGTAACCCCAAAAAGAACGAATTGTTTTTGGTTGAGGGTGATTCAGCTGGTGGTTCCGCAAAACAGGGTAGAGACCGTAAGTTCCAGGCAATCTTGCCTTTACGTGGTAAAGTTTTGAACACCCAAAAAGCCAAGCTTCAGGATATTTTTAAGAATGAAGAGATTAACACTATGATCTATACTATCGGTGCTGGAGTCGGAACCGAATTTAACGTTGAAGACTCCAATTACGATAAGGTAATTATCATGACGGATGCCGATGATGATGGTGCCCATATCCAGATTTTGTTGTTAACCTTTTTCTACCGTTATATGAGGCCGATGATTGAACACGGTAAAGTTTATATTGCCCTGCCTCCTCTTTATCGTCTGCAAAAAGGTCGTGGTAAAAAGGCCCAAGTACAATATTCCTGGACCGATGAAGAGCTTGCGGCCGCTGAAAAGAAAATGGGTCGTGGTTATACCTTGCAGCGATTTAAGGGACTGGGAGAAATGAATGCCGAACAGTTGTGGCAAACAACCATGGATCCGGAAACCAGACTGCTTATTCGGGTCAAAATCGATGATGCTGCTTTAGCAGAACGACGTGTTACCACACTCATGGGAGATAAGGCTGGAGCCAGACGAAAATGGATTGAAGAGAATGTTAAGTTTAGATTAGGCGATAACACTTCAATTTTAGAAGAAGAAAATGAATAAAGAGGTTTTTGATTAATGGCAACAAAAGAACGAATTCGTGAAATGCCGCTTGAGCAGGTCATGGGTGAGCGTTTTGGCAGATATTCCAAATACATTATTCAGGAACGGGCCTTACCGGATATTCGTGACGGGTTAAAACCTGTGCAGAGAAGAATCCTTTATGCCATGTTCCAGGATAACAATACTTACGACAAACCATTTAAAAAAGCAGCTAAAGCTGTAGGTAATATTATGGGTAATTTTCACCCTCATGGTGACAGTTCAATTTATGGTGCTTTAGTTCACCTTTCGCAAGATTGGAAAATGCGTGAGCCTTTAATTGAAATGCATGGTAATAATGGCTCAATGGACGGGGATGGCCCCGCGGCTATGCGTTATACTGAGTCTCGTTTGAGTAAGATCTCCAACATGTTGCTGCAAGATATTGATAAAAATACAGTCAATATGGTACTAAATTTTGACGATACTGAATATGAGCCCACTGTTTTACCGGTACGCTTTCCTAATTTACTAGTTAATGGTTCTACAGGTATTTCAGCGGGCTATGCTACAGAAATTCCGCCACATAATTTAACCGAAGTAATTGATGCGACTATCTATTTGCTAAAAAATCCTAATGCCACTCTTAGCGATCTGATGCAATTTGTCAAAGGTCCTGATTTTCCAACTGGAGCAATTGTTCTGGGCGAAAAAGGCTTACGTGAAGCTTATGAGACAGGGCGTGGCCGAATACAGGTAAGAGCTAAATCTTCTATTCAAGAAATAAGAGGGCACCGGGAAGAAATTGTAATTACGGAAATTCCTTTTGCTGTTAATAAGGCGCTGCTAGTTAAGAAAATGGATGAAATCCGTCTTAACAGAGAAATTGACGGGATAGCTGAGGTCCGGGATGAAACTGACCGTCATGGTTTGTCAATTGTAGTCGAATTGAAAAAAGGTGCCGATGCACAAAATATTTTAAATTATCTCTTTAAAAATACTGAATTACAGGTTTCCTATAATTTCAATATGGTTGCTATTGATCACATGACGCCAATGCAAGTTGGCTTAAAGCATATCTTGTCCTCATACTTAGAACATGAAAAAGAGGTAGTTACCAAAAGAACTAAGTATGATTTAAATAAAGCTGAAGAACGTCTGGAAATTATCCAGGGTTTGATTCATGCCATGGACATTTTAGATCAAGTGATCAAAGTCATTCGCTCATCAAAAAATAAGGCTGAAGCTAAGAAAAATTTGTCCAATGAATTTGAATTTTCAGCTAGACAAGCAGAAGCAATTGTTTCTTTGCAATTATATAGACTTACTAATACCGATGTAGCTGCTTTAGTTAAAGAGCAAACGGAATTAAGCGAAAAGATAGCCCGTTTTAAGGAGCTTTTATCTAATAACAAAACTTTGGAAAAAGAAATAGTTAAAGAACTATCAATTGTTAAAAAAGAATTTGGCAATCCGAGAAGGACCGAAATTTCTTCCGCAAATGCTAAGATTCAAATTGATGAAAAAGCTCTAGTTGCTGAAGAACAGGTTCGTGTATTGATAAGTCGTGATGGCTACCTGAAAAGATCTTCTATCCGTTCCTGGCAGTCAAGTGATGATGAGGATAACGGCTTGCCAAGCGGGGATGATGTAGTATTTGAAAAAACAGTATCTACTTTAACCAATTTATATCTTTTTACCAGTCGGGGAAATGTCATTTACCGTCCGGTAAATGAACTAGTTGAGGCAAAGTGGAAGGAAACTGGCCAACATTTGTCTCAAGAAATTGGGTTAAATGATGATGAAAACATTATTCGTGTATTTGACCTCGACAACTTAAACCAAAATGTCAACTTTTTACTTGCTACCAATGATGGTTATATCAAACAATTACAATTAAGTAATTTGCAACCTACAAGGACTTATCATTCACGAGCAATTACAGCGATGAAAATGAAAAAATCAGACAGCATGGTTGTTCGCGTTGATTTAGTTAAGAATAACAGTAATGACGAAATAATTTTATTTACTCATAACGCATATGCTATTCGCTATAATTTGGTAGAAATTCCAGAATCTGGAGCCAAATCGTTTGGAGTAAAGTCTGTCAATCTTAAGCCTGCGGACTATGTCATTTCTTATATCTTAATAAATCCTAATTATCTTGACTTGGTTCATGTTGGCATAATTACACAAAGAGGGGCGTTTAAACAATTTAAAGCTAATCTGGTAAATAAAGTATCACGTGCCAAACGAGGGGTACTTGTATTACGAGAACTTAAAACTAAGCCACACCGCATTGTCGCGGTTACGTCTTATGGGCAAGATCATACTTTAATTGTAACCACTACGAGTAAAAGGCACATAAAGATCTTAACTAGTGCTTATCCGTTAGGCGACAGATACTCAAATGGTTCGTTTGTGATTGATACTACTAGTGATGGAGAACCAGTTAATATAAGACTGAGCAGGCCATCAGGCAATAATTAATTTTAGTTTATTTAATGATATCAATAAATTGTGAAAGTGCTTTATTGAATTACAATAATACTTTGACACAGAGGGGTTTTTGATTAATAATAGCATATATATAGAGCCATATTATTGTTAAGATAGAAGGAATAATATTATGCCTAAAACAGATACAATACTCTCAACCAAGTCCCTACATTATTTTTTGCAATTAATTGATACTATGAATTATACTCAGGCAGCTCAGATCCTGGGCATTACTCAACCGGCTTTAACTCAACAAATTAAGAAAATCGAGCATGCAATTGGAACGCCGTTATTTGGACAAATGGGTAAAAAGCTTTACCTAACGGAAGCGGGTAAGCAATTGCAAACTGGAGCGATTCAATTGCTTGGAACCATTAATTCTGTGGTTAGTGATATTCAAGAATTTACTCAGGCTGACAAGGGTAATATTGCAATAGGTGTTTTAGAAAGTGTTGATTCTGATCTGCTCAGACGGTTTTTGATTGAGTTTAACCAAAAGTTTCCGAATATTACTATTAGTGTCTCTTATTTTAAAAGGAAAGATCTTTGGTATAATCTTGATAATAATTTAATTGATTTAGGCTTGCTTTATGTTCCTGAAACTGCTAAGAAAAGTCAATCCAACATACAGAATCAGTATGAACAAATGAAGGTCACACAAGAGAGATTGACAATTTTGACACACAATTCTAATTTTGAGGCAAAAAGGGCATACCCAGTTTCCAAATTTTTAGGAAAAAATTGGGTACTTTATCCGGATAGTTTTTACTTAACTCAATTGTTAAAAGATAAATTAGGCTCAAAATTAAATGCTAAAAACGGGTTAAATGTTCCTTTAACCTTTACTTCGACAAAGCAAATGGTTGATACAGCGCAGGAAACTGATTATGATACAGTTGTAAGTGAATCATATTATCAACTTAACCAAGGCGAAATTGATTTAAAACCAGTATTTTTAAAAGGTGTTCCCAAATTTACAACCTCAATTATCTATCGCAAGGGTAAGAAAGAAGTTCCTCGGATTGAAAACTTTTTGGCCGAATTTAAAAAGTTTTTGAAAGTTTAATTCATCTTACAATCAATAAGACATAATCAATTATTTAAACTAAAATATAAATTTAAATTTTTTCTGGGAAGAAAAGGTTTTATTAGGTAAACTAGAAGATAAGTAAAAAAATTAAAAGAAACAGGGGAAAGTTAAATGGAAAAAGAATTAGTTTTTGGTCATCAAAATCCAGATACTGATGCCATAGGAACAGCGATTGCATATTCATATTTGCAAAATAAATTAGGCTACAATACAGAAGCGGTTGCTTTAGGTGAACCTAACGATGAAACAGCCTTTGCCTTAAAGAAATTTGGTTTTGAAGCACCAAGAGTTATTAAAACAGCTGCTAATGAAGTGGATAAGGTAATGCTTGTTGATCATAACGAACCGCAGCAAAGCGTTTCCGATATTGATAAAGTGACTGTAACACATGTTGTTGACCATCATAGAATTATGAATTTTAATACAAGTATGCCTCTGTTTTATCTTGCGGAACCTGTAGGTTGCACAAGTACAATTATGTATGGACTGTACAAGCATTTTAAGGTGGAAATTCCCAAAAATATTGCTGGAATTATGCTCTCAGCAATAATATCAGACACATTATTGCTGAAATCGCCAACTACTACTGAGAGAGATAAAAAGGCTGTTCAGGAACTTGCAGAAATTGCTAATGTTGATTACCAAAAATATGGTTTGGAAGAACTGAAGGCTGGAACCAATATAGCAAGTAAATCGGAAGAAGAATTAATTGATCTAGATGCTAAATCATTTGATTTGAATGGCAAGAACGTTCGGGTTGCTCAAATCAATGTAGTTGACTTACCAGAGGCTTTGGAACGTAAAGAGGCTTTCTTAAAGACAATGGAAGACTCTGCCAATTCTGAAGGCTACGATTTATTTATGCTGCTTATAACTAATGTACTTGACTCAGATTCAACTGCATTAGTTATAGGTTCAGATGAAGCTTTAGCTTCATTTGAAAAGGCATTTGGTGAGGTTAAGGATTCTGAAATCAGCTTGCCGGGTGTTGTTTCGAGAAAGAAACAGGTTGTGCCACCACTAACTGAAGCTTTTAAGTAATTTAAAAAACACGAAATAGATTTTCTCTATTTCGTGTTTTTTTAATCTTTATTAATTTCCTTAGCCAAAATGATGAATGATTTGCATACTCTTTCAGCTTTATCAGGTGACATTTTTCTAAGTTCATTAAGAACCTTCTTAATAAATACTGGAGTATTATCTTGATGATTTTCAACTTTAACTTCTTTAAAGCGATAGGCATTCATAATAATATCCGGTGTAGTGGTATTTAAGGCTCTGGCAATGGAGTCAAGCTTTTGAATACTTATATTCTGGTTTTTGGTACGCTCGAGACGGGAAATAAAATTAACCGACAAATCGCTTAATTCAGCGAGATCCTCCTGGGTTAATTTTTGTTCACGTCGCCTGCGACATATTTCTTTTCCTAAATTTATACTCATGGAATAAATTCAACCCTTTCAAAAAAATAATTCCATATTCTATAATAACAGATTAATTATAGAATTAAACATTAAAATAAAAAAATAATGAATAAAACACTTGCTTTTAGCAAAATTAAACTCAAACTAAATGTTTTAAACTATACCCCACATAGTATTGTAAGCTATTTTTTGGGAAAATAAAATAAAAAAGCACCAATTAATAACCTTAAAATGAAAAAGGAAAGAGTGGCAAATATTATATCAAAGACTGCTTTCGCTTGCTATGGCTGCGAGTAGAAAGACACTTGCTCAAAAAAAGAGCACGACTAAATGGGTTTATATATTTATCAAGCTTAGAAAGCGCTTTTATTTATATTTTTCCATATTTATGCTAGTTATTTTGAATATAGAAATTAACTGTGGATGGATTAACTATATTTTGGGGTAGTATGTTATAACTGTTCGGGTAATTCTTATATTGCAAGTTAAAATTAAAACTGAAATTTCTATTTCAATCATAAAAATACACTGTCAGTCTTTATCATAAAACTTTTAGCAAATTTTGAATATCAAGTAACTTTTTTAGCTCCAAGAGGGTGATTTAGGTTTGAGATATTTCAGCATGCCTAAGCAAGATATAACTTCGTATAATATATATTATGTAAAGTTATATTAGAAATTAAAGATAGAGGGCTGATGGACAAATACCTTGCTTAAATGTTCTAAACTAAAAATTTTTAATGCTCACACAAGTATTTAGAGTCTTTTAAAATTCAAAAACCGCTTAACTGATCTTTTAACAGCAATTAATTATCTTAGTATCAGTCAAATTTTTCTGACATAGGCAGATTTCCATATTCAAATTTAAAAAAATAATATGGAAACAACTAGTTTAAATTGTAAAAGTTTAAGCATTGAGTGTAAATCGTTAATGTAAATGGTAAGTTTAGTGTCTTTTTAATTGGTATAAAGAAAGTGTGCGATTTGCTGGAAATAGTAATTTGGTGTTACATTTGTTTTATTGCTTTCATTAAAATTATAGTTTTAACGAAAGCAATAAAAAATATCGCAGACAAAGTTTCATTTACATCAGACGTTAAAGCTCACAATTTAGCAATTAACGAGCAAAATTTTAAGCTGGATATATTAAATTTTGCTATAAATATGTTAAAGTATAGCTTTTAGATAAGCCTGCCTTCCCCCTCTTTAAAGCTACGCTACAGTCCAGATTTAATTACTTGAATTTCACTCCTAATGCCCCCCTAATTTTGTTCTGAATACTATACTTTATCTATTAATTATTGGATTTAAATAGTCAAATCACCCTCTTAATTTCCAGCAAATTAAACCGCAGTTCAATAATCTGTGCGATAAATGTACTTGAGCGGCTATCTGTTTGATTTTTCCCCTTTCTTTAAGGTAACCAAGAATAAAAAAGACAAACATACATTCTGATTTTGCTTTATAATAGAATACATAATTATTTCAGTCAGGAGAATTTTGCTACGTGGAAACCAAAAAATACTTAGATCTAATCGATGATGAATTAAAAAAAATGCCGGATTTTGTCAAAGATTATAACTTTGGCACCAATCATTCTTTAGCTACATCCTATCAATATTTAACAGAAATCAGACGTTTTTTTGATTGGCTGCGCCAAGAAGGCATTTCACAGGCAAAAAATAATCAGACAATTGAAACCAAAACTTTGGCCAAATTGCAACGCAATGACATTATGCTTTACATCAACTATTTAGGCCACGTCAAAAATAAGCAGGGTAATCTTAACTCCCCCACTACCATCAACCGTTCCATAAATGCGTTAAGGTCCTTGTTTAAGTTTTTAACCATAACTGCCGACAATATTAATGGTCAGCCATATTTTGAACGAAACGTAATGCTTAAAATTGATTCCCTCAATAATACTGAAACGCTGAACTACCGCGCACACGTCTTAGAATCACACATGTATACCGGCAAATTAAAGTATCAGTTTCTAGACTTTATTGCTACTAAGTATGAACTTCAATGCAATAAACATGCTCTACCTGGTTTTAAAGTTAATAAAGAACGTGATATGGCAATTATTGCATTAATTTTGGGAACAGGAATAAGGGTCTCAGAATGCGCAGGAATTGATGTTTCTGACATTAATTTTAAAAAGGCTACGTTAGACGTAACACGTAAAGGTGGTCAAAGAGACAGCGTTCCAATTGCCGAATGGACAATAATTTATATCAGACGATATCAAAAGATTCGCCAGGAACGTTATTCAGCCTCAAAAAAAGATGCAGCATTCTTTCTTACACGGTGGCACAATAAAACCAGAAGGATTACTGCCAGTGCAATTGAAAAGATGGTTAATAAATATTCAGCTACCTTTGGTCATCCACTTACCCCTCATAAATTGCGCCATACTGTGGCTTCAGAATTATATGGTGTGACTAAGGACCAGGTTTTGGTTGCTCAGCAACTGGGACAAAAAGGAACTTCAGCAACTGATTTATATACCCACGTTGATCAAAAAAAGCAAAGGGCTGCATTGAATGAGATTACTGAAGCTGATAAAAATAACAGTAAAAAACAAGCATAATCATGCTTGCTTTTTTGTTTATTCAAATCTGGTCTGCCAATTTGAGCTTTGGTTAGCCTCAAAGCACATTTTTATTTCTGCTAGAGAGTTTCGGGCTAGTGACAAAGCTGGCAGATTATCAAAGTCAAAAAATGAACATCTTTCAGTTTCAATATTATTGACAAATTTTCCTCCTAAATCTCTGCAGAGAAAAATAACATTGCATACATTGATAGCGCGTTCAACGCGCTTTTTGTCATGAATGTTAGTTGAATGGTTATTTATGGCAATGATTTGCTCAACCGCAATTCTATGTCCAGATTCTTCTTCTGCCTCCTTTATACAATTTGCTTTAACCGTCATATTTGGCTCACACCACCCGCCTGGCATTGACCATAAATTGTCGGTAGACTCTTTCACCAGCAAAATTTTTTGGTTATTAAAAATTGCTGCTCTGGTAGATACTTTAGGTGTCTGATAACCGTCATCACTACTAAATAACCCCTTAATCACATCAATCGGCTCACCAGTTTTAGCAGCCATCATCTTTGTTGCAATTTCTCTTATCTGCTGGTATCTTTCTCTATCAAAACGATCGTGGCCGTATTCAATGCCATCTTGAGCAATACTTTGTAGTTCTATTGCCCACCTTGATAGTTGGTCTAATTTTTTCATAAAAAGCCTCAATTTTTTAGCAAAAAAGCAGCCTCTCAAAGGTTGCTCTTACTTTGTTAAATCAATTTTATCAATATCTATCATCCAGCCAATGGCAAAAGATTTTTCTCCCAAATGTGTCGCAATAACCGGACTAAACTTCGTTACTGAAATATTTTGCTTGGGAAATTTCTCCTTTAAAAAGTCCTCTGCTTCTTCAGCTTGACTTTTATCATTAGAATCAATGATAAAAAGTTTAATTTGGTCTTTATAAGGCAACTTATCAATCTTTTCCACTGTCAAGCTTTTAATTTTGATAAAAGCTCGTTTCATAGATCGAATCTTATCAAATGCCACAATATCCCCATCTTTAAAAGTAAGCAGTGGCTTAATGTTCAGCATGGATCCAATAAAAGCAGTTGCATTGCTCAAGCGACCACCACGACTCAGATTTTTTAAATCGTTGACGACAAAAATCTCATCTATGGTTGATTTGATTTTATCTAATTTTGCCAGAATGGTATCAAGGTCAACACCATTCTTTATCATTCTGGCTGCAGCTAAAACCAAATTTCCCTGCAGACGAACTGTCATCCTTGAATCTATAGCATGTAGATTATATTTGGGATTGTTTTCCGATATATTACAAAGCGTCTGATAAAATCCTGAAATTCCGCTTGATAGTGTAATTGCGATAATAGCCTCATAACCTTCATCATATAAGCGATCAAAAAGACGAATTAAATCACCGCTACTAGGCTGAGAAGTCTTAGGAAAATCTGCTCCTTCTCTTTGCATCTTAAAGAGCTGGTCAGAAGTAATTTCAACATTTTCTAAGTACTCTTTTTGACCTATGATTATAGGAATAGATATAACAATAATATTGTTTTTTTCCGCCTCTTGTTTTGTTATGGCGCTGGTACTATCAGTAACTAAAGCAATCTTCATCTAACTTACCTTTCGCTTTTGTCTGTACAACATACAAGAATTATAGCATAAAAAAATAAGTGTTTCGACCATCAACTAGCAGAACAAATTATTTCTCACTTCTTTGCACTAATTCACTGAAAATATGGTTGAAAACGGCTACTTCTTGCTTGCTGATCCCGCGCAGTAGCGATTCTTCAATTTCTTTTAATACACGTTTTAATTGAACGACTTTTTGAAGTCCTGTTTCATTAAGCAAAACAGTTTTGCTTGAATCTCTCTCGGATCTTTTAACAGTAATAAAACTCACTGTTTTTTTCTGTTGTAATTGTCTGCTCAATGTCGATAGCGAAATTTTTAAGTTATCAGCTAAATCTCCCATTTTTAAAGCTGTATTGTCATTTTGATCGAAATATAACAAAATTCTTGTTTGTGAAAGATTTAAGCCACTTTTTTTGCTTATTTCGTTTTTTATATTGTCCGCTATTGTGCTAAAAGATAAAACATCCATTTAACTACCTTTTCTGATAAAAACAAAAATAATTTGTAAGCTAATATATAGAATGGTCACAATTTTAAAGACATTATTTTGAGAAACAATTGAACTTACCTGTATAGTAATATTATTTACTATTAATTTTAGCTTATAAACATTTATATTGATAACTTTAAATCTATATTACCAGTATATCAGTTTTTTGCAATAGCTGCTTTAAAAAGTAGATTTATAATTAATATATGATTAGTGGTACTCTTTTTTAAGATTTATTCATAAAATCTGCCTAAAGCGAATACAAATTGTTTAATAATTGATATAATAGTAAGCGTGTTTTGAGGTGATAATTATGGCTTTTGACGGCTTATTCATACATAGTCTTTTAAATAGTGTTAAGCCAAAAATAATCAATGGTCGGCTTTCAAAAATATACCAACCATTTGAACAAGATTTAGTATTAACTTTTAGAAAAGAGCGCAAAAATATTCAGTTGTTACTATCGGCAAATGCGCAATACCCGCGGTTTTACATAACTAGCCAGACTATTGCCAATCCTGATAAGGCTCCTACTTTTGTCATGGTACTGCGCAAATATTTGGAAGGCTCAGTATTGCAATCGATTGAACAGCTGGGTGTGGACCGCATAGTAAATTTCAATTTTAGTAATCGTAATGAGCTGGGAGATCAAGTTCAGTTAGTTTTATCATTAGAATTAATGGGACGACATAGTAATGTCATACTCTATGATCAAAAAAGTGGACATATAATCGATTTGCTTAAACGGATTAATCCAGATGAAAACAGAGTGCGGCTGCTTTTACCTAAAGCAAAATATGAATTACCGCCCTTAATATCTGGAATAAACGGTTTTGAAGTGACAGAAAAAGAGTTTAAAGAAAAGGCTATACATTCCGATCCAGTAGATTTTGCTGGTCATATTAGTGGCCTGGATCGTGACGATCGCCAGGAGCTCACTGGCTATTTGGAAGATGATTTTTCTTATTCGTCCTTTAAAACTTTTATGGATCAATTTAATAAAAAAGGCGCTTTTATATTAAAAACGCCAAAAAATAAACGTAAGATTTTTCCCTACCTACCCTACCATCTTAACCTGACAAAAGAAAGTGCTGATCCGGATATTAATCATGCTTTAGATGAGTTTTACGAGTATCAGTCAAATCAAGATTGGGTACGGCAAAAGTCAGCTCAAATTGAGCGGCTAATCAAAAATGAGTACAAAAAATTAACCAAAAAAATTGTTAAGCTCAAAAAGCAGCTAGAACTGGCAGAAAATTCTGAAGGATACAGGATACAAGGAGAAATACTTAACGCAAATTTATCGCAAGTTAAGCCAGGGATGGCAGAAGTTTCTTTGCCAAATTATTATGATAATAATCGCCCACTAAAAATTAAACTTGATGTTACCCTCTCTCCTGCTCGTAATGCGCAAAAATATTTCACTAAATATAAAAAATTACGTGATTCTATTAAACACGTTAAAAAGCAAATATCTATTGCTCAGGATAACTTAGATTATTTTGATTCTGTTCAGACTGCAATTGATAATGCTGAACCGCAGGATATCGATCAAATTACTGAAGAGTTAATGAACCAGGGATATTTGAAGAAGCCCCAAAAACCAAAACGGAAAAAGAAGATTACCGAAAAGAATCTGAATAAATTTCGTATATCTTCGGGTAAAACTGTTTTAGTTGGCAAGAATAATTTACAAAATGATTGGTTAACTTTAAAAAAGGCGAATAAAACTGATATTTGGTTTCATGTTAAAAATATTCCGGGCTCACACGTGATTTTGCAATCGGCTGAGGCGACAGAGGAAGACATTTTAGAAACAGCTGAAATTGCTGCATATTTCTCCAAAGCTAAAAATTCAGCTCACGTACAAGTCGATTACGTTCAAGATAAACGCGTTAAAAAACCAAATGGGGCAAAACCAGGCTTTGTCATTTATACTGGGCAAAATTCAATTGCAGTAACCCCTGAAAAAACCAGGGTATTATCTAAGAGAATAAATTAAAAAAACGAGGATGAAGTAAAAATCATCCTCGCTTTTTAAATCGGCTGAGTAGTTAAAGATAAAGACTCTAAAACACTTAAAATAAGTTCAGTAGTTTCGATGCTTGAGAAAACTGGTATGTTTTGATTCAGAGCTTCATCGCGTATTCTGGTTGCATCATCGCTAGCGGAATCAGATAAATTAGTAATATTTATTACCATATCAATCTTATGTTGGCGAATCTTGTCTAATAAGCTGCGAGAGCCATGACTAATTTTGGACACTATTCCAGTTGTAATACCGGCTTCGGCCAATCCATTAGCCGTACCCTCGGTTGCAATTATTTTAAAGCCTAAACGGTAAAATCTCTGAGCCAATTCTGTTACTTTTTTCTTATCTTCGTCGCGCACAGATATAAAAATTATTCCATAACTTGGTATTTTTAGGCCACTAGCTTCATACCCTTTGTATAAAGCTTTTGCCAGTTCGGTATCTCTACCCATGACAGAACCAGAAGACTTCATTTTTGAGTCGAACGTATTTTCGCTTTGATAATTAATATAAGAAAAGACTGGCATTTTAACAAATATAAAGCTATTTGAACGCCATAATCCACTTTTGTATCCTAATTCAGGCAAAGACTTTCCGATTAAAACTTCTGTCGCACATTTGGTAATATCCTTACCAAGAGCCTTGGAAAGAAAAGCGATATTATGGCCAGCATAAGGTTTAATTTGCAATAAATATACTTTTTTATCAACAATTAAGAAATGTAAGGTAAAAATACCACGCATATTCAGACGTTTAACTAGTGCAATAGCAAATTCAGTTAATAATTTCTTGGCCGTTTTGGATAAGTTTTGTGGTTTAAAAACAGCTATTGAATCTGACGCATGTGAACCTGTTTGTTCCAAGTGCTCAATAATACCTGGCAGAGTTACATTTTTACCATCTGAAATGGCAGTAATCTCATATTTATTTCCTTCGATAAAATGAGATAAGCTTACTTTAGAAAGTTGATTTTCTTCTAAATATTTTTTTAAGGCAGGTAAATCATAAACGACAGCTGATTTTTGCTTTACTCCCAAATTATTAAAACCACCAATTAAAATTGGAAATCCGTGTTCTATAATGAACTTTTGGGCTGCACTTTTATTAACAGTCGTTAGCACTTTGTTTTGACTTAAATTTTTTACTGGTTTAGTTAAGGCCTGCTCTATGCGATCTTTAGGATTAACATCCTTGTTACCTAAAATATTCAGACCGTTTTCGATTAATTTCTTACACAGAGCATTCATCTCTTTACCAGAAAATTGGATTAAAACATCTTTGATTTTTTCTTTCTCGGTAATTTGCAGAATACTTTCAACTGTAATTGGCTCAAAATAAACTTTGTCTACTCTCTTGTAGCTAATAGCAACTGACTCATCGTTATTTGAAAGCAAAATAATGTCATAATTATTATTATGTAAAGTATCAATTGCATGGCTTATCATGTAGTCGAATTCACTCGTAACTGACACTTGTGATGGCAACATCCCAATTATTAAAACCTTTTTAGCGGCAGGCAAAACTCGGCTTTCGTCTTGAACTCCAAATGAGCCATAATATGCTTTAACTAATGGCTTAATGGTTCCCGCAGTGCCATCAATTTGCTGGAAGGCGGGTTTTAAATGTATTTTTGCAAGTCTTTTTTCAATTGCACCCACACTGCTGTTAGCTAAGTTAGCAATTAAGAGATTACGAAAGCCCCTCTTTTTGGCTTCAATTAGTAATTCATCGGTTAAGTGCTCATTTACTAATTTATGACCAATTTCAACTATATGATACAGTTTTTGAAAATATACCGGATGAATATGAACAATTTCATGTAATTCTTGATAACTAAAACCTTTTGCAATTGCAGCAAGTAGCTTAAGTAAATGTAATTCATCCGGCTGTTTTAGATCAGAAATAATTTCTGATTTATCCTTAGCTTTTTCCGCCTGAAAAACGCTTAGTGACATTTTTATATTAACTGTTGAAGCCAGACCTTTTAAAAAAGCAGATTCAAAATTTGTACCTAAACCAATAGCTTCTCCACTCGCCTGCATTCTGTTGCCTAATTTGTAATGGTTGCTACCAGATTGCGTTAATGACCAAAATGGCATCCTAATGGCTACTTTATCTAAGGTAGGTTCGATTGCGGCATTAAGCCCTGATAACGGATCTTTAATTTCATCTAAACGATAGCCGAGTGCAATTTTACAGACAATATAACCTAAACTATATAGTCCTATCCTCTTAGACCAAATAGCGCTACGGGTTAGCCTCGGCTTTATCGATAAAACTTTGACCACAAATTTAGTACCTTCGTGTTTAACAGCAAAATGTATATTTAAAATTCCTATTATTTGTAAGCTAGCCGCTATTTTTTGGGAAATTGCCCGAATTCTTTGTACTTGGTCATTGTTAAGAGTCAAGGCGGGCATTACAGCTGCTGAATCCCCGGCATTTATAGCTACAGACTCAATAGTATCTGCTAGATTAGTAAAAAGCGTGTTGCCTGAACTATCACGAATAATATTGACAATTACTTCGTCCCAAGAAGATAAGTCTTCTGCTAAGTGATAATTGCTAAATGAAAAATTTTCCAGTCGTTTTTCTTTTTGTAAATATTCGTTCAGATCAGTAATATTATTAAAAATAATTTTTGGGTTAAGTGCTGCATCTTTTTGTTTGATAAGCATCACAGGAAAGTGAACGGACTCTTCCAGTTGTTTTTGCAAATTAATTGCATCGAAATCAGTTAGATTCCAATATTTGCTGGCCTCAATCTGATTTTCTGTCAAAAAAGCATTCATTTTTTGGTGATTGTCCATTGCCAAAGTGCCTTTGTTTAAAGTTAACAAGCGCACTCCCATTCGCCTCAAAATACCATCTTGAACAAGTTCCCGGGTAACTTTTAAACCAGTTGTAGAGCCGTAAGCAGAGATAATGGCATTTGGTTCTTCCATGCGAATTATTCTTTTGAGAAATTCCAAGGTCATTGGTTCAAGATATACGGTTAAGCCGGGCTTTTTATCAGTAGAAATAGTTGCAGGGTTAGGATTGACTAAAACTACTTGAATATCTTCTTCAAAAAGTGCATTAATAGCGTCTTCAACTAATAAATCAGTTTCGGATACTTTACCGACTAAAGTTGGACCTGATCCGATGATTAATACTTTATCTAAATCATTATCTAAAGGCATGTTTACACCATCATCTTTACAAAGTTATCAAAAATAGGAAGAGCATCAAGACTTCCTGGCGCTCCTTCGGCATTGAAAGCTGTGCCAATTACCTTGTTAGTTTTATTGCTGTAACCGGCAAGTAATTCACTGTGAAGATCGTAAAATTCTCTTTCCATTTTGAATTGAACACTGTTTGGCAGAACCAGTTGATCAATATTCATAGCCACTTGCCAAATCTTGTTTGTATTTTGATCAATAACTGGATAATTAATGCCACTATATGGTTGCGGTAAGTCAACAAGTTCGAAATTCAAAAAATCGCTTAATACTAAAAATCCTAAGCCAATTCCCCAAAGCGGAATTTGACCATAAAAAGCCGATAAAATTGGTTCAAGGTCTGGCATTAATTCATTTGGCTTGCCGGGTCCTCCTGAGATGATAATTCCTTGTGGCCGCAAATTTTCAATATCAGGCACAGCAACATTATATGGTAAAACTGTAGCATTAACCTTTCTTAAAGATAATTCTCTAAGCATGGAATGCTTTAAACCAAGATCAATTATAGCTACGGTTTTCCCTACATTAGGTACTGCATATGCATTCTTAGTAGAAACAGCCGCAGATTTGTTTTTGGGCAAAACCAAGGCTTTAATTTGGTCAAAAGCGTGTTCATCATTTGTGTCCATAATTGACGCTTTGATTGTTTTCTCCTTATTCAAAAGATGAACTAAAGCTCTGGTATCAACATTAAAAATTGCTGGTATATTTTTTTCTTTTAAAAAAGAAGCTAAATCCTGGAAGTTGCCACTTTCGGAAATATTTTGCGCAACATCATTAGCTATTATTCCTTTTACCGTCGGATTAATGCTTTCATAGTCAATAGCGTTAATGCCGTTGCCACCAATCATCGGTGCAGTGAATACGAGAATTTTGCCTGCATTGGTTGGATCTGTCAAAGCTTCTTGATAACCAAAATTACCAGTTTGCATTGCTAACTCTCCGGTAGAAATTATGGAAGCTCCTAAACCCTCTCCCGGAAAAGATTGACCATTTTCCAGAATCAAATATCGTTTCATTTAATCACTTTTTTCTCTCAATTCCGTCAGTCTTTGCAAAAAAATTCGTGGAGGCTGTACTGCAAATTCGAGCCATTTACCATTTGTTGGCTGTCTGAATCCTAATACTTGAGCATGCAAAAATTGACCATTTCCCTTTAAGGTATGATGCGGGCCGTATAATGGGTCTCCAGCAACAGGATGGCCAATATAAGCAAGGTGTACCCTGATTTGATGAGTTCGACCCGTTTCAAGACGACATCTGAGTAAACTGTAATTTTGAAACTGTTCAAGAACAGTAAAATGTGTAATAGCTTCTTTACCGTTGCCTACTACAGCCATTTTTTTACGATTATACTGATCGCGTCCAATTGGAGCTGCTATTGTTCCTTGTTTTTCAGAAAAATTACCGTGTACTATTGCTAAATACAGTCTTTTATTAGTTTTGGTGGCCAGTTGTTCTTCTAAACTTTCACGTGCAAAAGCATTTTTGGCCACCATTAATAAACCAGATGTATCCTTGTCAATGCGATGGACAATTCCTGGACGAAATCCTTCAGGACTTTTAGCCAGGTTTTTTGTATGAAATAATAATGCATTAACGAGTGTGTGATCTGGGTGTCCAGCAGCTGGATGAACAACCATACCTTGAGGCTTGTTAACTACTATAACGTCATGATCTTCATAAATAATGTCTAAAGGGAGATCTTCCGGGATTAGAGCCAGTGGCTTTAATTTTGGAACAGTAACCATAATCATGTCATTTTTTTGTACTTTATAGGACGACTTAACTATTTTTTGGTTAACCAAGATATTTTGATCATGGAGCAATTCTTGAATTCGCGAACGTGATAAAGAAGGAATTGCATTTGCCAGCACTTTGTCTATTCTGCCCTTTTCATCCTTGATAACAATCTGGTATTTATTTGGCATCGTTTTTTTCGCTTTCGTCAAAAAAGAGCAAATAAATAAATACCAATATTATTCCAATTGTAATGGCAGAGTCAGCTATATTAAAAATATTGAAGTGAATAAAGTCAACTTGAATCATATCAATAACATATTTTAAATGAATACGGTCAATTAAATTGCCAATAATTCCGCCTAAAACCAGTGCTACACCAGAATCAAAAAGCTTACTGTGAAAATCGTTTCGTAGCAGGTAATATAAACAAATTACGATAGCGATAATACTAATCAGGTAAAAAAGTCCCATTTGACCAGACAAAATATTCCAGGCTGCTCCGTCATTTTGTACATAGGTAAATGAAAAAACGTGGGGTATAATCTGCTGCGTTTCTCCCAGCTTGTAATTACCTGCAATAAAAAACTTTAGTCCTTGATCAAGAAGTACAATAAATAATGAAATAATTAAATATAAGAATTGCATCGATATTTTTTAAAATAAGCCACTAATTTTACCATTATTGTCGACGTCAATATCTAATGCAGCTGGATGTTTAGGTAATCCTGGCATATCTAAAACATGTCCGGTTGTGATAACAATAAACCCAGCTCCATTTTTCAAACTAGCGCCCTTCACATGCAATGTAAAATCGGTTGGTGCTCCCAATAGTTTTTGATTATCAGTAAATGAGTACTGTGTCTTGGCAATAATGACTGGCAGCCTATCCTTCCCCATTTTCTCAAGTTCATGAATATCATTTTCGGCTTTTTCAGTATATTCTACTTTAGCTGCATGATAAATTTTTTGTGCTATTTTAGCAATTTTAGTTTTTACCTTATCATCTTTTTGATAAGTAGGCACGAGCTTGCCTTCACCTGAATTTGCTAAATTAAGGACAGCTTTGGCGGCTTCTATTCCGCCCTTTGAACCCTGCTCGTGATAATCAACAACAGCAGAATCAATTCCTTCTTCTTTAATCAATTGCTGTAAAAGTGAGAGTTCATTTTCACTGTCAGTTGCAAAATGATTAATTAAAACAATCACAGGAATGCCATAGTTACGCATATTGTTCATATGCCTCTTAAGATTTGCAAAACCGCTACGTAAAGCAGACAGATTTTCTTTACTTAAGTTTTCAGTGGTACCTTCAGCTTGATATTTTAAAGCACGGACAGTTGCCACGACCACACTGGCATCAGGCTTTTTAGCCAAATGTTCAGATACAAAGTCCATGAATTTTTGACCGCCTAAGTCGCTGCCGAATCCTGCTTCAGTTAAAACATAATCACTTAAATGCAATGCTAAATTAGTTGCCATAACGGTATTGGCACCATGGGCAATATTGGCAAAAGGCCCACCGTGTACAAGAGCGGGTGTATGTTCAATTGTTTGCACTAGATTTGGCTTTAAGGCGTTAGAAAGCAAAGCTGCAATTGCACCCTCAAATCCCAAATCCTTAACGTAAACGGGCTTATCATCTTTAGTGTAGCCCACGAGCATTAAACCAATTCTCTTTTTTAAATCGTTAATGTCGGTAGCCAAACACAAAATGGCCATTAGTTCATTGGCAACCGTAATTGCAAAACTGGATTTGTGCTCAATCCCGTTGAATTTGGAACCTTGTCCTACAGTGATATTTCTTAAACTACGATCGTTTACGTCAATTCCCCGTTTCAAGAGAATCCTGTCAGGATCTAGATCGAGTTCATTTCCTTGATAAATGTAGTTGTCTACTAAGGCCGCTAAAGTGTCAATAGCAGCTGTCAAGGCATGCATATCTCCCGTAAAATGGAGATTAATGTCTTCCATTGGAATAACCTGGGCTTGTCCGCCACCAGTTGCTCCACCTTTTAAGCCAAAGACTGGACCCATTGAAGGCTCGCGTAAAGCAATCATAGTTTTCTGGTGTAACTGATTGTTAATGGCATCTCCCAGACCAATAGTCATTGTTGATTTACCTTCTCCAGCTGGAGTAGGAGAAATTGACGTTACCAAAATCAATTTACCCAGGTGCTTTTTCGCCAATGTCTTTTTAATTGCCTGCCAATTAATCTTGGCTTTATTATTGCCATATGGCTCAATATCTGAGCTGCTTAAACCAACTTTAGCAGCAATTTCGTTAATGGGTAATGCGTGTGCTTCTTGTGCAATTTGAATATCTGATTTCATTGCGCATGCCTCTTTCTGTATATAAAATTTAATAACTAAACATCCATCTTATGTAATATCCTTTTCATATTAGAATTTAGGTCCCACCTTTTCTTTAATCAATTGTCATTATATCAAACATTAAGCATTTTTTACGCATAACCTGCTATAAATTAAGAATAAAGCTAAATTTTCTGCAATAAATAAAATAGCTACTTTTGCCAAATTATGATGTGACCGCCAAATTTAGGACAAATTTGGCGGTCACATCACTATTTTATTTTTCAAATCTTAACAAATAATAATGCCCAAATTCGTCCAATTTAATTTCATAAATCTTAAAAATATGCCATTGCAGCAAAATTGTTGGCTCAGATAACATTTTGGTCTTAGAACGAAATGGGAGTTTGAATATGCTCGTATCCCAGTATGAATTAAAATAAGTATAGAGCAATAACATAAAGAAAAATAAAATACAAATAAGTGCTGGCCAATTAAAAGCTTTAGTGCTTTCATATAAAAATATCAGACTCAAGAAAAATACAATTAAGATCCAGCAAAAATAAATTAATCCACTACGACCTAAAATAATAAAGTGCTTTTTTTTCATAAAAATCCCTGTTAATACCAAATTTTTGTATTGAGGTTACTGTGATTAGTAGTATCGAATAAAGTTTGCATATAGTCGCTAAATCGCGGCCTTTGACTAACTAAGATTTTAAATTCCTTAGAGGAGTATAAATTTTTTAGTTGCTTTTTTTCTATATGATTATGGCCAGTAAAATATTGATAATTCATTTCAATAAAAAGACGGTTTACTTTTTGTAGCAGTCTAGCTTGTTCATCGTTTAAGTGATCTTTTTTATTTGAATTACCAGTTAAATTTCTTATTTGAATGTTCTTTAAGTAGCTGTGAAAGTGAGCCAAGTTCGAATCTAGCCGTTCTTTTTTAGTTAAAAAAGGTTTCATATCAAATGTATGACGCTGATATTCAATGTGATCGGGTCTTACTTTGACTATTCCGTATCCTTGGTCGTATGAACAAAAACTTGAAGTAACAATTTCTGTAGTGGGTGTTTTTGCTTGAGGCTCAACGATATTTTGAGCATGAATGTGGCCAGAAAAAGCAATTTTAACCTTATAATCCTGGCATAAACGGCATAATGTTTGAGCATTATTTAAGACAAAGCCGCGATTTACTGCTGGATTATGAACATAAAGATTATGGTGCATGAATAAAAGTGGTTTAAGGTGCTTCATCTTAGCACTTTCTAACTGCTTTTCTAACCAGATAATTTGTTCTTCACTTATTTGTCCTTCAGTAGCGGGAGCACCACTAGCTTCATGTTCACCATAAATATTGGAATCAAGTAAAATTAATAGGTATTCTTTATTTAATTGTACGCTGTATGCCAATGAATTAGGATCAATACTCTGAGCACAATCATATGAGCTTTTAAAAATTCCTTGCCAATCAGTGGGACTTATTTGATGGGCATAAAGCTGATTAGGACCTTGAAAAGCCCGGGCCCAACCGTCATATATGTCGTGGTTTCCAGGTAAAACCAGTAATTTAGTTTCATTTAAATTACGAAAAATTTCTGCAAATTTTTGTGCCGAAATAAGCTCACCATTAAAAGTAACGTCCCCAGTAACAATAATAGCAGCAGGCTTTTTTTTATTAGCAAAAGCAGTAAAAGCCCTTAAAGCTGTTTCTTGATAAACCAGGTCTTTACCTTGACTGGTATTTTGAATACGTTGAAATGCTTGACCATCATCATGCAAGCTATCTGCAATTAAATGCGTATCTGTAATCACCCAAAATTCGGTATTTACTTTATTTGTAATCATTTTTTCTTGCCCAATATTGGTAGAGATCAACCCTTAAGTTGCCATTAAAAAGTTTGCGCTTTTTGGTTGCTTTTTTACCAAAAAATTTTTCAAACGCCGGATCGCCAACCAAATAATACTGGCTGAATGTGTCATATTTTAAAAGAGACTCACCCATTTGTTTATAAATTGCCTCAGCTGATTCCCGATCTTTCAGCCTTTTACCATAAGGTGGATTAGCGATTATAACCCCATTTTTTAAGTCTGTGGCAAAATCCTTTACTGCAACCTGTTTAAAGTAAATATCCTGTAAAACACCGGCATTGTTGGCGTTTAATTTGGCAATTTCTAAAATTGATTGGTCGATATCACACGCCCATATTGGTTGGTCAAGAGGTTTAATTTCACTTTTAGCTTCTGCTACCAATTCATCATGAATTGAACTGTCAAACCAGTCAAAGCCGTCAAAAGCAAATTGGCGCCAGATACCAGGGGCAATATTTTTCCCTATTAAAGCAGCTTCAATAGCTAAAGTACCTGAACCCGTCATTGGGTCAATCAAAGGATGACTGCCATCGTATGGAGTTAGTTTTAATAATCCTGCCGCAAAATTTTCTTTCAGCGGTGCTCCACCATGTTCAATCCGATAGCCTCTCTTAAATAAACTGGCACCAGTAGTGTCTAGCGATATGCGGGCAATGTCTTTATTAATATGAATATCAAGGGGATATTCATTACCATTTTCTGGTAAAAAGCCACGACGATGATACTGATCGGACATTTTGTTTACAATCGCCTTTTTTACGATTGATTGAATACCAGGTTCAGAGTGCAACTTTGATCTGACAGACCTGCCTTTAACAGGAAACTTAGCGTCAACTGGTAATAGTTCTGCCCAATCAATATCATATACCTGATTAAAAAGGGTATCAAAATCAGTCGCCTTGAACTCTTTGAGTAAAATTTTAACGCGGTCGGCCGTTCTTAACCACAGATTGGTTTTGACAATATCTTTTTGATCGCCTTCAAAAAATACTCTGCCATTCTCCGTGTGAGTTTGGTATCCCAGCGCTTGTAGTTCCTTGGCAACAACGCTTTCAAAGCCGACACCCATGGTTGTATATAATTGATATTTTCTCATCTTTTATTCTTTCCTTTAAAAAAAGCGTTGAGCCCTTTGAAAAGCTCAACGCTGCCAATGCAAATTTCTGTAAGCCACGTTCTGTTCAAGTATTTGTGGCATAAATACCTGTAGCAGCCATCTATCTTTGCTAAACTAGTAGCAATCCAATCTTTAGTTCATTTTCTTAGATTGAACGCCCCCACCAAGTTTGGGTTGCACGCTCGCAGGGTTTACCTCGTTCCACCAAAAGTGTTTCCACTTCTGCTTCGTCACTGTGGCACTTTTCAGAATATTCATGCATATCATTAGAATGACTTAGCACTTTTTTCGCCGTAATTAAAATTCTTTAGCTTATTGGGCTAAATACGAACACTACAAGCATCTCAGCTCGTGCGTGCGTGGACTTTCCTCAGCCTGACCTATTTTCAGATCAAACCGCGACTGCTCAAAAATTGCACCATTAAGAATTATATCAAAGCTTAGTCTTTTTGTAACCCATAAACTCGCTGTTCAAGATTATAAACTTTGCGTTCAAGAGTCGAAATTCGTTGAATAATGGCCATATTGGTGGAATTTTCAGTTTGTGTATCTGATTTATTAATTGGATTGAAACTCTGCGTTGAACGCTCATGATTAGGGGTATACGTCTTTATGCTTTCCGCAGTTGTTACTGGTGTTATTCTTCTTGTTTTTTGAGACTCAAGAGCTTGCTCTTTATGATGATCATCCATTAATTCACCTTGCAGCTTGCCAATTTGGCCGTAAAGGTCTTCAATTATTTGCTCAAAGGTGTCATAATCAGCAATTACTTTATCTAAAAAAGCGTCAACTTCATCTGGGTCTAAACCTTTAACTTTTGTCCTAAATTGTTTTTTTAAAATATCCTGTGTGGATAGTTGAATATCATTTAAATCTGCCATGATAATATACAACTCCTTTTTTTATCACTTTTATTCTAGCAAAAACTAGCCATGCTTAAAACAAAAATGTTAATTTTAAAAATAAGTTATCCTTATTCTTTATAATTATCTGCTTGATTTTCTTGATACTCCTCAGCTTCATCTTGTAGATCATAAAAATCAATTAATTCAAGCGGATATTCTTTCGTTTCTTGGTATTTCTTGATTAAATTATAATCAAACTTGGGTTTACCAGGATTTTCAGGGTCATAAAGCATTAAGGCTCTATCTGTATGCAGTAGCATAAAATTCTGGTAATTGCGCAGTTGAACTGGGTTTTGATACGGTTCTTTAGATGTAGAAGCAAAAAAGTCAACTTGACTTTTTAAATTAAGATACTTTTCTTGATTGCTTTCATTCCATCTGCCGGCAAAGTCTTCATAAGGAACAATAATAGATGTTCTTAAGGGATATTTTTTCCGCAAGGAAATAGCCACTTCACTGGCCCATTGCTCTACTCCTAGATTTGCTCCGGTTATTACCCAATCTAGCTGGTCATTTTCTAGTAAATTTAGCATATGTTTTTTTAAAACTAATTTTATGATTTTGATTTTGGGATCCTTATCACCGAATGTGTTTAACTCGTAATTACGATACCCAGTTACCCATAGTCTTTGCATCATGAAACAAACGGCTCCTTGTTCAAAAACTTTTTCTTTATTGCTATAATGCTAGCAGGAGTGATATTTATGGTCAAATATCCAACCGGCAGTTCTGCCGCTTTTCGCAACTTAAATGATAAGCCCCAAGCTTCCCATCATAAAAGAAAACATAAAAATATTAATTTTTCCGATCGAGGCATGAACCTTGAACAGATGATTAATGAATCTAATAAATATTATCGTACTAAAGAAATTGCCGTGGTACATAAAAAACCTACGCCAGTTCAAATTGTTAAGGTAGACTACCCTAAAAGATCACGTGCAGTAATAAAAGAAGCATACTTTCGCCAGGAATCGACCACAGATTATAACGGTGTATATAAAGGATACTATCTGGACTTTGAGGCAAAAGAAACCAAAAACAAAACTAATTTTCCTTTAAAAAATTTTCACGAACATCAAATAGTCCACCTAGCAGAATGCTTGAAGCAAAAAGGAATATGCTTTACAATAATAGGATTTACAAGCTTAAACCGCTATTTTGTTACTCCAGCAAGCGCAATTATCAAAGCTTGGTGGACTAAAAACAAAAGTTCATTAACATTAAAAGAAGTCGAGGATTGGTCAATAGAGATTAAGAACGGTTTTCAACCAACACTTCCGTATTTGAAAGCTGTAGATTCTTTTATCTCGGATAGGAAAATACACGATGACAAATAAAAATTTCAACTCAAATAATGGACGTGAATCACGTAAAAACTACCGCCAAAGTTTACCTAAACCATTGTGGCGCCGCATACTAAAGTGGACGTTTATGGTTATTTTTCTCTTTCTGGTAGCTGGCCTTGGTCTATTTGCATTTTACGCTAAAGATGCTCCCAATATTAGTCGCGCTGACCTTGAAAGTGGCGGCTCTTCA
This sequence comes from uncultured Lactobacillus sp., assembly GCF_946477725.1. GTDB lineage: Bacteria > Bacillota > Bacilli > Lactobacillales > Lactobacillaceae > Lactobacillus. Next base: position 44,995 of record NZ_CAMKZC010000002.1, read on the forward strand.
GGATTATATAATACAAATGGTAAATTTGTAATGTCTTTAGGTACCGAAAAGCGATTATACGTTAAAGACAGCGAAGATTTGCAACTGTTAAAAGATGCTATCGTATCCGTTGAAGACAAGCGCTTTTATAGGGATAAATTGGGAATTGATCCGATTAGAATTGTTGGATCAATGTTAACTAATGCCAAAAGTAAAACTATTTCTGCCGGTGGTTCTACTATCACCCAGCAGTTAGTTAAGCTGACAAAATTTTCAACAGCTGCTTCCCAACGAACTTTACGCAGAAAGGCTCAAGAAGCCTGGCTGGCCATGAGAGTGCAGCGAGAATACAGTCATGATGAAATCTTGGAATTTTATATAAATAAAGTTTACATGAATTATGGCAATACTGGAATTGGCACTGCAGCTAACTTTTATTATGGTAAAAAAATTGGGGACTTAGACTTAGCTCAAACAGCAATGCTGGCAGGAATGCCTAATAGGCCGACTGTTTATAATCCCTATACCTACCCGCAATATGCAAAATACCGCCGCGATATTGTTTTAAAGGCAATGTTGAGGAATAAAAAAATTTCGCAAGAACAATATGATGAGGCTAGCAAGGAAAGCATTAAAAAAGGCTTAAAACCGCATAATCAGCGCAAGCAATCAAATTTACGTAAAATTAATGATCCTTATGTTAAAGAAGCAATCGCTGAGGTTAGAGCCAAGGGCTTTGATCCTTTCCGTGATAATTTAAAAATTACGATTAATATGGATCAGAAAGCTCAAAAGAAACTATATCAATTGGCTAATAATGGGCAAGTTCCTTTTACTAACGATAAAATGCAGATTGGTGCTTCCGTAGTTGATCCTAGCAATGGTCATGTGGTAGCTATATTGGGCGGCAGGCACCTGCCTTCTTCAGTCCAGCTAGGCCTAGATCGGGCTGTACAAACTACCCGTTCAACTGGATCTTCAATTAAACCCGTTCTAGATTATGGTCCTGCCATTGAATACCTTAATTGGTCCACAGCTAAAATGTTAGATGATAGCAAATACGTCTATCCGGGAACCAACGTCCAATTATACGACTGGGACAATAAATATGACGGCATGATGACTATGCGGCATGCCTTAGAACAATCACGTAACGTTCCTGCAGTAAAAACGTTAAGAGAAGTCGGCATACCTCGTGCGAGAAAGTTTGCCGGCAAAATGGACATTGATATTCCGAAAGATTCCGGACTGTCTGTAGCCATTGGTGCGAATGCTTCCAGTTTACAAATGGCAGGAGCTTTTAGTGCTTTTGCAACGATGGGTATTTACCATAAACCGCAATTTGTTTCAAAAATTGAAACTCCTGATGGATTAACCAGAAATTATGATTCTGAGGGTATTCGTGTTATGAGTAAAGCCACAGCTTACATAATTACGGATATGTTAAAAGGTGTTATAAAAAATGGCTCTGGCAGAAATGCCCAGATTAATGGTTTGTATCATGCCGGTAAAACCGGATCCGTTAAATATTCTGAACAAGATTTAGCACGTTATCCGGGGTATGCAGCTACGCCAAAGGATTCCTGGTTTGTTGGCTACACACCTCGTTATGCAATTGGTGTTTGGACCGGCTATGATAACTTAAAAGATGGGACTATTTCAGGCATTGGTCAGCAGACAGCGCAACTTTTTTATAAAAATATGATGACCTATTTGATGAGAAATAAAGAAAATGTTGACTGGCAAAAGCCCGACTCGGTGATTAGGGCTAGAATTGCTAAAAATTCGAATCCTCCAGAGGTTTCTTCTACAGGGGAATGGCAACTGTTTGTTCGTGGACATTCTCCTGTTGGTATAGTTGATGATAGCAGCGACTATGATGAAGACGATGAAAAAACTATTACTAATAATTCATCTTCTACCAGCAATACTCAAGAAAGAAATTCACTTCATCACGAGAATGGTTCAACGACCCAAAATAATAAAAATGAAAAGAAAGATAAGGATTTAAAAGATAAGCCGCAAACAGGTAATACTGGTAAAGATAATTCATCTGATTCGAGTCAAAATAATGATGCAAATAATTCCAATTCTGAAAATAACCCGCACCATGAACAAAAGCCGAACAAGCCTGGAGGCGAAAGTAATAACTCGGGCAATGACGAGAATCATCATTAATTAAAAGAACCGCTGAAAAAATTTCAGCGGTTCTTTTATTATTTTTTCACAAATAAATAAACTATTAGTTCTATAAGGCCAATAAAAGCAAAAAAGACTATTAAAACAGCTAAGGAAATGAGTTTGACATTCATTGTATTAGCTGTACCCGTGCCATCATAGGGACGCAGCCAGAGAAATAATGCCAAACTTGCAAATAAAACAACTAAAATAATGTTAGTTATGCGCCACCTACTCATGTTTTAAAACTCCTTTTAATTAATTTGTTAGAGGAATTATACTAAATTTTTAGTTTTTTAGCACTATTTTTCTTTTAAATAAGTATAGGGGTCATTTTTGTCCCGTGCCGTCATTGAGTAGCGACCAAATAAAATCATAGCGTGATGTGTATGAATCCATTCACTTTTAGGTAGAATTTCCTCTAATCTCTTTTCTACTTCCAGTGGCTTAGCATCTTGCGGTACTATATGAAAGCGCTTGGAAATTCGTGACACATGAGTATCGACTGCTATCGCAGGTATGCCAAACCCTTCAGCTAAAACAACGTTAGCCGTTTTCTCTCCGACTCCAGGTAAAGAAATCAGACTTTTTTTGTCATGAGGAATTTTACTATCATATTTTGAAACTAAAATTTCAGCAGTTGCTTTTAAGTGTTTAGCTTTAGAATGATAAAGTCCAATTTGAGAGATATGTTTTTCTATTTCCGGAATCGTTGCTGTTGCTAAGTTTTTCGGTTCAGGATAGTCTTTCATAAATTTAGGCATTACTCGATTTACCATTTTATCAGTAGTTTGAGCACTCATTAAAACCGCGCATAATAAATGGAATTTATTATCCCATACCAATTCACTTTTTGCGTCAGGATACATTTTGTTGATACATTCTAAAACTTTTCTAGCTTCTTTAGCACTAAGAATTTTTTCTGCTCCCATTTAGCGATTCCTCCTCAAAAACTTTTGGACCTCACTCACTGTTTTTAAATTATGCCTTTGCCAATTTAACAGAATGCGATCGATGTACTTTAAACTATATGCCTGAGATAAAACAGCTTCCCGCAAAGCCAGCTTGATAATGGCAGGATCATAATGGTCAACGTTTAGCCAGGCAGCAATTTCTTCTCGTTCGATCGGGCTTAAGTAGCGACCAAATTCAATTTCAAATTGGCGAACTAATCGATTCAGAGGACTGTTGTCAATAACAGACGCTGAATTCTCGTTGTTTTTTTCATTGAGAGTACTATCAGTTTTTCCTGTCAACAATTTATCTAGTTTGTCGTACAACTGGTTAAGGTTATATTTATTTCCAATCATACCCTTTTTATCAGTTACCTGATCGATTACCAGTAAATTTTGTTCAATTAATTTTTGTAGTAAAGCACCGATTTCTGCAACGGAAAAATTAGTGTTTGCCGCAATTTGTTCATTGGTAGGAAAAAAGTCTCCTTTTTGAGCAAACATTTCCAATTGCAAAATGATCATCATTTCAGCGTCATCGATTTTTAGTTGCGGATAATAAGCGATGAGACCATTTGATAACAGAGTTACACCTAAAGCACGGTAATCATTATATTGCATGATTTTTCTCCTTTAAAAAAGTTGAACTAAAGTATTTTTAGTTCAACTTTTAATTATCTGATTGATTTTAATATTAAGGCTCGAGTCTGTTAATCATTCTTGGGAACGGAATAGCTTCACGAACATGGTCTAAATTACAAATCCAAGCAATTACTCGTTCAAATCCCATGCCAAAGCCAGAATGAGGTACGCTACCATATTTACGCAAATCCAGGTACCAGCTATAATCTTTTTCATTTAAGCCGGCTTCATGAATTTGTTTAAGTAATGTATCGTAATCACTTTCACGTTCAGATCCGCCCATAATCTCGCCATAACCTTCAGGTGCTAAAACGTCAGCACATAAGTATTCTTTAGGATTATCCGGGTTTTTCTTCATATAAAAAGGTTTAATAGATGTTGGGTAATTTACTATGAAGAACGGACGATCAAATTTTTCGGAAATAAAGGCTTCATCAGGAGCGCCAAAATCATCCCCCCATTTAAAGTCTCGTCCATCATCCTGCAACATTTTTACTGCATCATCATAAGACAAACGGGTATAATTGCCCTGAGAAGCAGGCTCAAGTTTCTTAGGATCCCTGCCCAAAATTTCCAGTTCATATTGGCAATTTTGTAAAACTTGTCCAGTGACATATGAGAGGAACCGTTCCTGCAAAGCAAGAGATTCATCTTGATGCATCCAGGCCATTTCCGGCTCCATCATCCAGAATTCGGTTAAATGACGACGAGTTTTTGACTCCTCTGCTCTGAAAGTCGGACCAAAAGTAAAAATTTTTCCGAATGCTTCAGCCCCTACTTCACCATAAAGTTGACCAGATTGAGAAAGGTATGCATCCCCACCGAAATATTCAGTATGGAATAATTCCGTAGTTCCTTCGGGAGCAGAATGCATAAAGATCGGAGCATCAAATTTTATAAAACCTTCATTTTCAAAAAAGTCAACAGTGGCTTTGAAAATGACGTTTCTGATTCGCATGATAGCAAATGGGCGCTTGCTTCTTAACCACAAATGCCTGTGATCAAGAAGAAATTCGATACCGTGTTCCTTATTACCGATAGGATAGCCTTCATTATTAGTAATAAGCTTCAAATCCGAAATCTGAATTTCATAACCAAAGTGAGAACGTTCGTCTTGATGAACAGTCCCCTTGATGTAGAAACTTGCTTCTTGATGCAGTGATTTTGCTGTCTCAAAAACTTCATCTGAAACAGCATTTTTACGAACAACGCCTTGGAAAAATGCTGTGCCATCACGTAATTGTAAGAAAACTATCTTACCACTTGAACGTTTATCCGTCAGCCAAACGTGCATCTGCACTTCCTGGTCGACATGATTGCGACAATCTGCTATAGAAATTAATTCTGTCATAAACTTTTATTCCACTTTCCTTATCATAATCAAATTAATAATACCAAAGTTTGAGTAATTTAGCGACTTAACCTACTAATTTTCCGTTTTTAAAATCAAAAAGTTGATAATGATATTCCCCCGCAACATTTTTAGAACTTACTTCCCAAACCGGCTTATTCTGATACCAGCCTAAATTTACCTCAGTAATTTTTGCAGTTGGCCTTTTAGTACTGTATTTGTTGCGGATAACTGCTTCATTAACACCCTTACTTGCTGGATATAAATATGCTCTTTTAGATCCGGGTAAATAAATAAAATAATAGGTCTTATGATTTTTGGTCAGACCTTTTAAAGAATAGCTGTTAACACCACGATTCAAATGATAGGTCTTTTCGGTGTACTTAATTGGAGTCTTTTCTAGAGCAATTCTTTCAAGCTCGCGGGTTTCTGCTCTTTCGGGATTGCCCGCTTTATAAAAAATTATAATAAAAGCAAAGTATAACAATACCAATATTAAGAATACCCATGCTAAAAATTTAAATGTTTGTTTTGTATCATCTTGTATCATAGTTCTCTAGCTTTTCTTGTAAATCATTCAAAGATATTTTTTTGACTTTAACCGGAACAGCAGCCAGAAAAATAGGACCATAATCTTTAGACCAAATTCTGGAATCTAATATTAAAAATTGCCCTTTATCCTGCTCTCCCCGTATTAACCTGCCCATTCCCTGCTTAAACCGAATAACCGCACGTGGCATCGTATCAGAATGAAAAACGTCAATTCCGCTGTCAATGAGCTGTCTTTGGCGCAATTTAACTTCAGGTAAATCAGGGGCTTCAAATGGCAATTTGGTTGCTATGACCAAATCTACACCACATTCGTGAAAATCTATTCCTTCCCAAAAACTATCTGCCCCAAGTATCAGAGCTTTTTTAGCGATGGCGAATCTTTTGATAATACGATTATTTGACCCGGAAACACCCTGAGCCAAAATTTCAAAATCGCGTAAGTTGGGCGAATTGATAATAGCACTAAAAGTGTTTTTAATTTGTTCTAAATTTGTCATTAGTATTAAAACATGATTTTTATCTGCCAAGTCATTTTCAATAATTTGTGTTAGCTTTTTTTCGCAGGTAGGATCATTGATATCTGGGAAATCAGTTACAGATAAAACCTCAAGATGTTTTGCTAATTTAAATGTGCTTGTTCCGATGTATTTTTGTGGTGCTAAGTCGGTTAAACCCAAAAGTTTAATTATAAAATCAAAACCATTTTCACTAGTCAAAGTTGCACTTACAAATGAAATGTGATCGAAGCGATCGTATATTTTCTGCAACTCTGGCGTTGCGTCAAGCATCAGCCAGCTTAAATTGGCACTCAAAGGATCTTGAGGATTAGTTAAAGTCACAATGAAGCCTTCTGATTCAACATAAGCTTTTTTACGAAGTAAATCAGATAGCTGATAGCTTTTTGTAATAAAATCATCCAGTTGATCAATTTGGCCTGAAGTTTCACTTAAAATTGCATCCCGGTCAATATTTGAATTGTCAGTTTCATTGTACATCTTAAATAAAATTTGATTAGTATTCTGCCTGATGTCTTCCAGTTTCCGCTGCAGTTCAATCAGCTTAACTAAAAACTGACTATTTTTGGGAAATAAATCCCTTCCTCTAAAGCTAAGCAGCAAATTACCATTAGCCAAAGTATTTTGGCTGACAGCCTTTTTCTTTTTAGAACAAAGTAAACGCTGCAAATGATTAATTACCTTAATTAAATCAAGGATTGCCGGATCCAGCTTTTCCAATAAAAAATTAAACTGAACGTCATTACCGTATTGATTAAATACACTGTCATCGGCATAATAAAGCAAATTACGCAGATGGTTGAGAGCCCCCCATAATGATTCGAACTGAAACGAATCGTTTCTAGAACTGATAACATTGTCTACAAAGCGGTGAGCCTCGTCAATAACGAGATAAGGATTTTGTCCCCAAATAGTATCATTATAATGGTTGGCTAAATAGGCGTGATTTGTCACTAAAATGTCAGCCTGCTCTTGCCTTTGTCTAGCCAAGTTCCAAAAGTCAACGCCCGCAAAAATGCTACCAACGCGAGCATCTCCAGGATGGGCAATTTGAGTAAATAAAGGTGCACGATAGTTAGTAAGCTGCAGTTCGTCTAAATCGCCGGTCTTAGTTTCGGTTAACCATACTAAAATACGCATTTGCAAAACTAAAGTCAACTTATTAGGAGTACCTTGATATAAACTCTGATAAAAGCCATCAAGATCAAGATAATGGCTGCTGGCTTTGACTTCTTCGGCTTTTAAATCCAACTTGGTAACGTTCAATAATTGGGGTATTTCATGATTAATAATCTGTCTTTGCAAAACTTTTGTAGGCGTAGCAATTACTAATTTTCTATTGGTATATAAATGATAGGAATAAGCAAATAAATAAGAAAAAGTCTTACCGGTGCCATTAGGAGCTTCAACTAATAGTGTCCTTTGCTTTGAGGCGCTTAAAAACTGTTCAATGCGATTAATTAGGTCTACCTGCGGTTGCCGGTAATTAATTTTATTTTGAAACAGCTTCTTTTTTGCGCTATCACTTTTCGGAAAAGTAGTTGACGACTGACCTGCGGTGATTGCTACTTTTTCCTGCTTACGCAAGATTATTTGTCGTACTTGTTGGTATGCAGAAGATAAAGGACGTTTCTCTTTACGTGCATCATCAGCAATAGTCGTAAAGATCCAAGAAGTGTCGCGGATTAAACCGTGCGCCAAAGAGCTTAACGTGTTAAGAGTAGCTTGGGGTAAACTTTCGAGCCGCTCAATAATTTTTATTAGTAAAACTGCAGTGCCATATGCATCAGAGTCAGCTTTATGGGGGTTTAAATGTTTAATGTGCAATAATGCCGTCAAATCGCTCAATTTATATGATGGTTCCGTAGGAAAAGCAATTTTGGCCAGCTCCACGGTGTCAATTGCACGATTGGTCAAAGGCTCATAACCATGTTGTACTAATTCATAATTTAAAAATGGCAAATCAAAATTGACGTTATGAGCAACAAAAACAGTATCTTTTAAAATTTTTACAATCTTTGGTGCATAAAAAGAAAAATCTTTTGCATGAGCCACATCCTTATTATGTATATGAGTCAGATTTTGAACCGCTATTGGAATTTCACGGTGGGGGTTTATCATAAAAGAATATGTTTTGACAACTTTCATATTTTTAATAATGGCGCAGCCAAACTGGATAATATGATTGTTATCTTCTCGCTGTGTTCCGGTAGTTTCCAGATCAACTACCGCAAAAACGGTCTGCTCAAATGATTTCATTCTGCATTACCCCTCCTTTCTTTACTTAACTTCAACAATTTGGCATGCATCTAATAAGATTAAATATTTAGCTTTAACTTTTTGGTCGGAAAAAGAATTTAAAGCTCTTTCATATAAACGCAATTGCCCCGCATACTTTTGCTTAATTTTGGCGATAGCCAATTCTAAGTGGCTGTGATCGATATGATCAGTTTTATAATCAAACAATATTATGCCATCTTTTTCACTAAAATAACCGTCTATTGTACCATGAATTAAAATTTTTGCATCCGGGTCACTGAAATTGGCAAATAGAACGTCAGCTGGCAGCAGACTTGAAAATTCAATTTCGCGCTGCAGATTTGCAGGATTTTCCCAAAATTTTTGGGCAAAATCACTATGAACAAACCAATTTATTTGTTGCAAATTTAAACTGGCAACAATTTTGCTGTTGAGCTTATTTTGTTTTACTAACTGCCGCACTTCTTCTTCAACTTGGTCTGCTTTGCCTGAGCCATGATAATCATAGTATTGCAGGATCAGGTGCATTGCCGTCCCAATTTCTGCCCCGGTAAATTTTGTCTGATATAAAAAATCAGGTTTAGTATCAATCGGTTGCAAATAACGGTTGGTAGAAGAAAGCAGGTGCGCATTTTCCAGTTCGGTATCAAGCGGATCATTAAACGCTTTTTTAATTTCGGATACAGACTGATAAGCAGTTGTATGACTTGCGTCTTGAAAAGGATAACTGAAGTTGTATAATTTTTTGGCATATTCTGTTAACGCTGACACATTATCTTTTTCAGCTTTTTCTGGAACTGCTTGCTCTTTTAAATTGATACTTTCATCCTGATATTGCAGATAAAGCAGTTTTTGACTTGTTTCTGCAGCTAAGTTTATATCTGTGATTTTTTGACTTAGAAGTTTCTGCCAGTCAATTGCAGGACCGATGAAACTCATGGGGTTAGTAGCATTAAGTTTATTGTTGAGAGTTATCTGACCATGTTGATTAACTTGATCTTGCCATTTTTTAATCGTTTTGGGCAAATTCTTTAAATCCGCCACCAAGATCAACTTTTGCTTTGCACGCGTCATTCCGACATAAAGGATACGTGCTTCTTCTTCTAAAAGCTGTCTTTTTTTGGTGACATTATCAATTGCTTTGATAAGTGTATCAGCCCGATACTGGGTCTCTTTAATAGTAAGACCTACTGACTTGCTATTGATAATATAGTTATTACTTAAATCCCGCATTTGAAAGCGGTGCTGCAAACCTAAATAGAACACAATGGGAAATTCAAGTCCTTTGGAACCGTGAACTGTCATTAAGCGCACTGAATTTCCTGCTTCTTTAGTTAAAAGTGGTTGAGCCAGGTCTTTCTGGCTACGCCGCATTCTTTCGATGAAATTAATAAATTGGTATAATCCCTTAAATCCCGCACTTTCATAGGATGCAGCTCTTTCATACAAAGCTTCCAAGTTAACTCTGCGCTGCTTGCCGTTAGGTAGCGACGTCATAATTTCCAGTAAGCTGGTTCTTTCATAAATACTCCAAATCAATTCTGAAATTCTGTGCGTTGCCGCAAATTTGCGCAAATCTTCAAGCTGGTTCAAAAAATCTTTTACTTTCTGACTGAGCTCATCGCCAACAGCCACATAAGAAGTTAAAGCATTGTAAAAACTAGCTTTGGGGGTATGAATTCTAATAAGACTTAAATCGGGCTCTTTAAAATTAAATAAGGGTGATCTTAAGACGGCTACCAGTGGAATATCTTGGTCCGGATTATCAATTATGCGCAGGTAATTCATAATGATAGTTAATTCCAGAGTTTGAAAGTAATTTTTAGCATCCGTAACCATGATTGGGATATTATTCTTTGCGAATTCCTGCATGATCTCAAGGTTGTTGCTACGGCTTCTGGTTAAAATCACAATATCGCTGTATTTGAAAGGTCTTAAATGATTATCATTAGTTGAAGACTTGTCATAAACTAAGAAGTTTTCCTCTGTGAATTTTTTAATGCGGTTAATAACCATGGCGATTTCAGCTGAATCGATATCATCAGCAGTATCATCCTGAGCAGTATTTTCATCATTGTCTTTTTCATGAAAAAGTATTTCTGTTGCAGCTGGTAAGTTCTCAGGATAATAGCTCGCTCCGTAGACCAGCTGACTTTCAGCTTGATAGTCAATCCCACCAAAATCTGTGGTAAGAACATTTTTAAAAACTTGATTAACAATAGCAATTACTGGCTTAGTGGAGCGGAAATTATCAGATAATAAAATTCGTTCTTCTTTTTGTTCATTTTCTTTAAGCGCTGCTTCCTGATATTTATGCAAGAACAAACTCGGTTCCGCTTGCCTAAAACCATAAATTGACTGTTTGATGTCACCCACCATAAAAATATTATTTTGGCCGTCTTTTTTAACCAGCTGCAATATTTTTTCTTGCAGGGGATTGATATCCTGATACTCGTCAACCAATATCTCACTGTATTTATTTTGATAAAAAGACCGCGCCATCTGGGATGCAGAAGTATCCTGACTGAGGATTTGATAAGCTAATTGTTCCATGTCGCTGAAATCAAGAAGATTCTCTGCTCTTTTTAACTGAGTAAAATGATCAATCAATGCCAGCTCAGCTTTTACAATTGCTGACATGATCTGTTTACCCTTTTGCATTAAAGCCAATTGTTCTTGCTCGTCCGTGGCATAAAAAGAAGTAAAAGAGGTAAAAATCTGTTCCGCTGCTGCTTCTTTTACGCTATGACATTCATCATAAAAGGCAATGACATCTTCATCCCACTTTGCGGATTTACGCATACTTCCACGAAAAATACAGTCACGTAGTTTTTCTCTTTGGTCATCGTAGTCAGCATCATTTTTGAGAGCAGCCAAATAATTGGCAAGACATTTTGCAAATAAGTCAAAACTTTCTTTGACTTTATTTAACTGCTTGGTAGCCATGGTAGTACTTTGACAAAGTTGCGCAATATTGTCAGCTAAACTCTGAAAAAGATCTAATAAATACGGTTTGATTGCCTTTTGCCATAATGAAGATTTAACCACTTCAGGTCCGCATTGATATTTTTGCGGTAGTTCTTTAAGCCAGTCACGATAATCAGGCTTAGTCATGGCATAATTATACAAATCTAGTAATAAATTCTGTGGCGTCTGTGCATCCCTGTCACCAGCAAAATTATCATAGAAAGCAACAAAATCAGCGTCTTTATTTTCTAAAAACTCACCTTCAATATCTTTTAATGCTCGCTCGCGCATTAGCTCAGCTTGAGAATCATCAGTCAAAATACTGAAACTGGGATCGATGTCAATCACGTAATAAAAATGATGTATTACATCCAGGCAAAAAGCATCAACTGTCGAAATATTAGCAGAGTCGACCAAGTTAAGCTGTTGACGCAGGTATGATTTGGAGGAAGCCTTTTGTAGCTCCGCTAATAATGCTGTTTTAATTCTTTTCTTCATTTCGGAAGCAGCAGCTTTAGTAAAAGTCACTACCAGTAGCTTGTCAACACTGGTTCCGGCAAGTATTTCGTTTATTAAGCGCTGCACTAATACCGTTGTTTTCCCACTTCCAGCGGAAGCTGATACCAAAATATCACGGCCATGATCATTAATTGCTTTTTGCTGAACTGGTGTAAACCGTTTTTCTCCTAGGGACATTCTTATTCGTTCTCCTTTAGCCGTTTTTTGATTTTTTCAAGTAATTCTTCCTTTTTAATATTACCAATTTTATGATATTTATTTTCTTTCAGCATGGCATCAAAAAAGAAAATGTCACGGTAATCTGAATATGTTAAGGCATTGATACCATTGCCGTATTTATAAGGGTTTAATTTTATTTGCCCTGATAAAATTTGACTGGAAGCTTCTTTAATCAGTTCTTCGTCATATTTGAGCAGCAAGTCAAGTTCATCATCTTTAAAAGAACTGCCACTAAATTTTAAAGTGCCATCTTTTTTGGATCTGACCCCGGTATAAAGAGAAGATGAATAGCTTGGCTGCTTTAAATCAGGCTCAGCTTCCAGCATTAATAATTGGTCGTTATTGATCAAACCGGTATATTTAAGCTTAACTTGACCATCTAAATTGGCTTTTTTGACCTGCAAATTAGTACTATATAAATCTTTACCATTTAGTCTATCCGTTTGCCTTGTGACAGTTTGGTAAAAAGCACCTAAAAGTGAAAAAGGCGTAGACCCTGCAAAAAACTTTTTATTTTGCAGCAAGACATTCAAATAGGAAACCATTTGTAAAGAGATACCATGATAAAATAATCCTAAATTAAATTTCTTAGCGGAAGACTTATAGTCAATTACTTGAGCTAGTAATTCATTCTGATCAGCAACCCGAGCTAAATCTACTCGATCTATTTTGCCCCTTAAATTGACGTAATGTCTGCCAGAGAGATTAGGAATTTTCAAGTTAAGTCCCTTGACCAGTTCACCATTACCAAAACTAAGTTCTGAATATTTAGCACGTAACGGCGTTTTGGTGACTGCCTTGTGCCAGTTAGTAGCAACTTTAGTAGTGGTTTGGTCAAGACATTTAAATAAAAATTCGTTAAAGGGATCATTCAAAAGCTGCTTATACCGGGCTTCACTCTGCATTTTAGTGCGCGCCACTTTGAGGAGCTCATTAAGTGTTGGGCCATCAATTTCTTCTAAATCGAGTGAGCGTTCATTTAATTCTTTAACTAACCTGTCAAAAGTTTCATGAAAGTAGTTTCCGGCCTGGATGGTATCAAGTTCATTTTCAAATCTTTTATGCAGATGCAAGCCATAAGTTAGAAAATATTCATATGAATTTTCATAGAATGTTTCTAGCTGAGAAACCGAAGAATTAAGGTTACTGCCGTATAATTTTTGCGCCAAGTCAGGCCCAATGTTTTGGGGTTCATTAATAAATTGGCTTGCGGTGATAACTTTAGTCGTCTTTTGTGGTAAGAGATCACGAGTTAGCTTTAATAATTTTTTTACGCCAATATTTTTTTCAGCCTTATTAAGGTAACCTAAGTAGCCTAAACTTGCTTGGGCATTAGTAATAAAAGACAGTAGCTGACTCGTTTCTTCTGGCAGATTATGCTGCAAAAATTCTGCTGCACTAGCGTTCTTAAACCTTTCATAATAAATTGAAGGCTGAACAGTACTACCCTCATCAGTTGCTAAAGAATAAGTTAAGTAAACTTTATCCTGTGCTAAAGCCAGACAAATACCAAACTGGTAATTTTGATCCCAGTTGCTTAATTCTTGTCTGTCTTCAATATATGAGTCTTCACCAAAATCCTTTTTCAGTTCTGCTAGGTTTTCTGGACTTAAAAACCCGGGAGTGTTTTGTATCTGCGGCAGCCCATTAACCGTTGCGCCCATAATAAAAACTTGTTTATAGCCACTAACTTGCACGATACCCATTTCAGATAAATTGACTGCATCAAGTGTGGCCGGAATTTGCGAAAAGGTAGCTTCCTTAAAACCATTGATCAGTACATCAAAAAAGCTCTTAAGTTCAAAACTGTCCGGATTAATCAGTAAATAATCATGTAAGAGGTTGATCAATAAGTCCCACACCTGCTCAGACTGACGCGCTTCTTGCAAGGCTCCACTCTCTTGAGCATCAGCACGCCATTTTTCTAAAATATTATTCACACCGTTTCGAGTTAAAAAGTCGAAAAAGGTCGTGATTGCTTTTTGGGTATCTGTCTCATCTTTTAAGCTTTGGAACAACTTGGTAATTTGTTTAACAAAAAAATCCTTTAGTTTATCTATTTTGTTAACTTCTTCTGGTACCTTGTCTAAATCAATTACCTCTGCAGCCATATATTCAGTGAAACTTCTGCGCCATAAATTATGGTTAATGCCGTGTGCCAGAACAAAATTTTCCAGCTGATCAACATCGTATATATATGCAGATTCATCTTGATACCACTTCGGGATAATGAGCCTAGTTTTCATGATTGCCAGCATATTTTGCGTTTGAAATGGTCTATTTAGCAACTGCGCAATATTTTCAATCAAAACAACCAGAGGGTGATATTTCATTTCCTGCTGCAAGTCATTAAAAAACGGAATTTGATTCTGCCTTAAAATTGGAGTTAAATAGGTTTCGTATTCATGTAAATTAGGTGCCAAAACCAAAAAGTCCTGGTAACGATAATGCCTTAAAGCAACCTGCTGATAAATGGTATGAGCAACGTAATAAGCTTCAGCGTATCTATTGTCAGCACGCACAAGCTGCACCTGATCCAGTTCACCAATTTCACTAACCGTGCCCGTCCAAAATTCATTGAGTAACTCTCTTTTGGTAGGTTTGCGACTAATAGTTGTCGTTGATATTTGATGAGGCAAATTACGAGTTTGAATGTACTGCAATAGCTTATTGATGGTAGTTTGAATAACGTAATCATAGTCTCCCGGTTCAGGTTTAGGGTTAATTTCACCCTCTTTGGTTTTGAATGCCAAAGTGACACTATGAGCTTTAGCCATCAGTAATTTAACGGTTAAGCATTCTTGCAGTGAAAAATGGGAAAAATCACTGAAGTAAAAGTCGGTTGTGCTTAGTCCCTTGCAGTCAGCCAGATATTCATTTAATTGCAATTGAATTTCATTTGAAGTAGAAAATTTACCTTTAATAGCCTCAATGAAAGCAGAATATAAAATATTCAAATCTGCAACTTTGTTTTTGGTTTCAAGATCAAGAGTATCCAGATCAATCTCGTTAAGGTCCAAGTTACCTTCACGTATTTGCAAGATTGTATCATACAGTTGTTTGAGCAAGCCGGGATTTAAATTGGTGGTTTGAAAGAGATGTAGCTGCTCTTTTTTTTGCTCAATGATTTTTGCTAAAAGCATAGCCGCTGCAGCATCATCCAGCTCTGTTGGTAAGCCCTGTTCGGCATCTTTTAAGAAGAACCAGGCCAACCTGGAAAAAGATAAAACTTGTAAATTTTTCACTGATTGCTCTGTCTGGTTTTTACTGGTAGCCAGCCTGTTAATTGCCCTGACTTCTGTGGTAAACTTAATGTGATTAGGAACGATGACAAAAGTTTTATGATTAGGAAAACGCTGATAATTTTCTATTGCTTCCTGTAAAACTTTTTCCTGCATGGGATCGGTTTGCCGACCTAGTAAAATTTTAATCATCTGTTCTGCGCTCCTTTGCCATTATTTTAGCATAGGAACTAAAAATTTTTAAAAACAATAAGGATCTTAAATAAAATGAAATCAAGTTTTTTAGGACACGGAAAAGTTATTTTAATTGGTGAACATTCAGTAGTTTATGGCTATGATGCTTTGGCATTGCCAATCACTTCTTTGCATATTAAAACAACTGTAGAACCATCTGAAAAAATGTGGATGGATACGGCTCATTATCAGGGGCCTTTTTTTATGGCTCCGGATGAATATGATGGCTTAAAATATGTAGTTAAAACAATGTTAAAAAAAGCCGCAAGTCAAGCAGCTCTTAAAATAACCTATACGGGAGAGATTCCAATTGAACGCGGCTTAGGTTCCAGCGCCACCGTGGCACTGGCGACTACGCGCGCAATGAATGATTATTTCCACTTAAATTTAACTGAAACTGAAATTATTAATATAACTAACCACGCAGAAATGATCAACCATGGTAAAGCATCGGGCCTTGATGCTGCCACTGTTAATTCTGATTGCCTAGTCTTTTTTAATCAAAAAGATGGTCCTAAGCCGCTAAGGTCGAAATTACAAGCTACCTTACTTATCATGGATACAGGTGATTTGGGTAGTACGAAAAAAGCTGTCACTCAAGTTCATAAGCTTCTAAATGAATCCCCGACAGCGCAAAACAATCTTGAGCAATTAGGTAGATTAGCTGATGAAACTAAAACTGCCTGGTTAAATAAAGATGCAGCGACAGTTGGCTTAGCTTTCAATCGGGCTCAAGAAATATTGCATTCATTTAACCTTTCGACTGATAAGATTGATCAATTAGAAAAAATAGCTCATGCAAATGATGCCTTAGGTTTTAAATTATCTGGTAGCGGACTGGGCGGCATAGTGATTGCTTTGTGTCGCAATCAGGATGATGCTCTTAAAATAGCTCATAAATGTCAAAATATCGTGGCACATAGTTGGATTGAGGAAATTTAATTTATGGAAAAAACAGTTCGTGCTCATACCAATATTGCTTTGATAAAATATTGGGGCAAAGCAAACCAAAGTCTGCGTTTACCATTAATGTCCAGTTTGTCTATGACACTGGATCAATTTTACACTGATACTAAAGTTTCTGTTAGTCCAAAAAATCAGTTTTGGTTAAATGGTGTTGAACAAAGCGGACTAAGTTACCAAAGGGTTTTTTCTTTTTTAAAACTGTTACAAGAAAAGTTTGACGTTAAGGGTAATTTAAAAGTTGAATCAGTTAATCACGTTCCGACGGCCGCAGGTTTGGCCTCCTCCAGTTCAGCTTTTGCGGCCTTAGCCGGAGCCTTTTGCGTTCACTATGGTATTAGTTTATCAGCAGTTGAACTTTCCCGTTTGGCTCGTTGGGGTTCAGGTTCAGCCAGCAGGTCAATATATGGCGGCTTTGCGATTTGGCAAAAAGGTACTGATAATGAATCATCCTATGCTTATGCTTTAGATGAAAAACCTAAAATGGATTTACAACTATTGGTGGTTGAATTGAATAAAAACCCTAAAGACCTGTCCTCCACTCAGGGCATGAAACAAGCGCAAACCTCTCCTTTTTTCAGGCCGTGGCTTGAGCGTAATCAAGCTGAGTTGGCCCAGATGGTTGCTGCTATCAAAGCAAATGATTTTTCAAAACTGGGTAGTTTAGCAGAATTAAATGCCTGTGAAATGCATGCTGTTAATTTAACTGCCCAACCGGGTTTTACATATTTTGAGCCTGCAACTATTAAAGCAATCAAATTAGTAGCTGATTTGCGCAGGCTTGGTATAGAATGTTACTTCACAATAGATGCCGGACCTAATATAAAAATCTTAAGTCAATTAAAAAATGTAAAAGATATTACTAAGAGGTTTGTATCCGAATTCCATAATGTTAACATAATAAATGCAAGTTTTGGTCCAGGTATTTCATGTCTGAACTAGTTAATGTAAATTAATTGATTAGGAGATTTAATTCTTTTGATAACAGAACAAGCACCCGGAAAATTATACATAGCTGGCGAGTACGCAGTATTAGAACAAGATTGTCCTGCAATTTTAGTCGCAGTCAATCAATTTATTCGCGTTTCAATCATTAAGTCGAAATCAAAAACTGGTTTAATCCACTCTAAACAATATTCTCAAAGCTCCATTCATTGGGTTAGAAATGGCGCAAAAATGGTTATTGACAATCGTGATAATCCATTCGAATATATTTTGGCTGCAATTTCATACACGGAACGTTTCTGCTTGGAACAAAAAGTCAAGATGAAAGTCTATGATTTATACGTCAATTCAGATCTTGATTCTTCGGATGGGAAAAAATATGGTTTGGGCTCCAGTGCTGCAGTTACAGTAGCCACAGTCAAAGCAATCTTGCGTTTTTATAATGTTGCTTTTAGTAATGAATTAGTTTATAAATTATCAGCCATTTCTCATTATTCAGTTCAAGGAAACGGTTCGGCTGGTGACATTGCAGCCAGTGTTTATGGTGGTTGGATTGCTTATCAGACTTTTGATAAACAATGGCTTGCTAATGAACTTGCTCATAAAACATTATCGGAAGTGGTCAATGAAGCCTGGCCTGGTTTGAAGATACAACTTTTAACCCCTCCCGCCGGCTTAAAACTGATGATTGGCTGGAGTCAAAAGCCTGCCTCCACTTCGCGGCTTGTTGATGAAACTAATGCCAATAAGGCCGCCTTAAACGGACAATATCAAGAATTTCTCAGGCTTTCGCGTAAATGCGTACTAAAGATGATTGCCGGATTTGAACAACAAGATATTCAGTTAATAAAAAAGCAAATTCGAGTTAACCGCAAATTGTTGCAGCATTTTGCACAAATAAATCAGATTGCAATTGAAATTCCGCGACTTTCCCAACTGATCAATATCGCCGAATCATTTGGAGGAGCTGCTAAAACTTCCGGTGCCGGTAACGGCGACTGTGGTATTGTAATCGCTGATGCAAATACAGATACTGCCTATCTTGAAGATAAATGGCGCCAAAACGGTATAATGCCGCTAGACTTTCGCGTTCATCAAATTCGAGTTGCAGACTAGAGGAAGACCATGTCACTTAGATCTAATCGTAAAGAAGAACATTTGGTTTTAGCACAAAAATTTTATCAAGATAATAAACAAAATAGTTTTGATCAGATGCATTTGGTGCGGCCGGCTTTACCAGAAACTGAAGTAAGTATCAAAGCCATACAAACGACAATGTTTGGCAAAAAAGTGGCAGCCCCCTTTTTTATTAATGCAATGACCGGCGGTTCTCATAAATCCTATTTGGTTAATAAGAAATTGGGACAAGTTGCCGCTAAAACCAATATTGCTTTGGCACTCGGCTCTGCCAGTATTTTGACTAAGGAGCCTTCTCTTAGTGACAGCTTTTTGATTGCACGTCAGCAAGATCCTGCTGGCGTTTTAATTGCAAATGTAAATGCTAAAACCTCCGCCGAACAAGCGCAAAAAATAGTTACAGAATTAAATGCGGATGCTTTACAAGTTCACCTGAATGCAGTGCAAGAAATAGCCATGCCTGAAGGAGACCGTGACTTTTATTGGCTAAATAATTTAAAAGAATTGCGTCAAAAAGTAACAGTGCCAATTATCATTAAAGAGGTCGGCTTTGGTTTAGATGAAAGAACAATTCTTTTGCTAAAAAATGAAGGCTTCAAATTTTTCGATGTTGCGGGCAGTGGCGGTACCAATTTTGCCCAGATAGAAAATGCTCGTAATACCAATGATGTTTCTTATCTGAATGATATCGGCTTACCCACTGTCATTTCAAGCTTAATGGCTGCTAAACAGCATGCTTATTTTATTGTCTCAGGCGGCGTGCGTAATCCTTTGGACGTTTTTAAGGGATTATGTCTAGGTGGAAAAGCAGTCGGTATCTCAAATGTTTTTCTGCAAGCTTTAATCAAACATGATGATAATTATTTGCAAAATCTTATTTTAGAATGGCAAGAAGAACTTGCTAACCTGCTAGCTATTTACGGTCAAAATGATTTAACAAAGTTAACCAAAATCAAAAAATATTATGATTTACCGCTGAAAACAGCCATTGATCAGCTATTATAGTTTTTTATAAAAAATAGCCACAAATAACTGTAGTCTTACATAAGTTATTTGTGGTTTTTTGGTCCTTTTTTAATTTAATAGACGCCATATCTCTTTTTGAACAGCGCTGTCGTTGCTTGACCCTATAATGTGAGTAGCAGCCTTCTTAGCCACAGGAAGTGCAGTTCCTGTGGCATAACTGGTACCAGCATATTTTAGCATTCCCACGTCATTGCCACTATCACCAAAAGTTACCATTTCCTTAGGATTAATTTTGAATTTACTACTTAAAAACTGTAAACCCTTTGCCTTATTCATACCTTTTGTTGACATATCTATCGATGAAGAAGAGCCAGAAACAAAATCAATTTCAGGATAATTACGTCTTAATTTTTCTAAAAGATGCGGCATTTTATTTTCAGCAACATCAAACGTAACTTTGAAGATTTGATCATCAAGGTGATTAAAACTCTCAACAACTGTCAGTTTTTCATAGTACTTTTTTAGTTCTTTAGCGTACTCAGGTCCATCTTTTTTTAAAATATAAGCGCTGGCAAGACCCGAAACCGTGACTTTTTCATTACTTTCCTGAATTATCTTCATGATTGTCTGCCAGTCCTTTTCAGAAAGACAATCAACGTGAATTACCTGCTTGCCTTGTGCTACTAGTGCCCCATTCTCCGCTATGTAGAATAGCTGATTGGCCACTTGTGGAAATCGCGAATATAAATTTTCAAACTGATTTCCGCTGGCAACAACAAACTTAATTCCCTTTTTTTGCATAATCTGAAATTCTTGCAAAAACAATTCCTGATCATACGTTTTCTGATCTGTTAACCAAGTTCCGTCCATATCTGTAGCGATTAGTTTAATCATTCTTTTTTCTTTCTATTAAACTCGTAGTCCCTTAGGGTAATAATTCTTAATAATATGATTACTGATTTTACCAAAACCTAAAATAAAATTTTGGCAACTGACTAAAACAAAACCTGTTTCGTTAGCTTGCGTTCTTAATGTTTCTCCGTGTAAATACTTTAAATAGCTTTCCCTGCTTAGTTCAACTACTCTGTTTTGTTTCTGTTCTGCTAACACCATGGCTAATTGATGTCCGGGTTCAAAACGATTTTTCTTTAACACACCCAGTTCAACGCCATTTGCTAGTATCTGCAAATGAAGATTCGCACTATCTGATAATGCCGGAATAAAAACGTGACTATTACGTACTCGACTATTTAACCGCCAATTTTTTATTGTTGCTGGTAAATTAAATTTATCTAGTACTTCCGCTATTAATTGAATTTCAGATTTAGTTAGAGCTTCTTTTTGAGGCCTTCTTTTTTTCTTCTTTTTTTGATTTGGCGAGATTTTGGCTTGAACCATCACGTTTGGTGATAATTTTAATTTTGCAGCAAATTGCCCTTCACCTAGGTCAGCCGTAGGCCAAAATCGTACTGTTTTAATTAAATCAGGGTTATTGTCAGCCCATTCAGGGTGTCCATGAGCAAGAGCGCGCGTTTTTACGTTTAGTGGCATAATAGTCAAATTAAATTTTTGGCTTAGCCACGAAACTATTTGTTCATTTTCCTCTGGAGAATATGTACAGGTTGAATAGACTAATTCTCCTTCTGGTTTTAACATTTGGACAGCAGCATTCAAAATTTCCTTTTGCCGTTTTTGGCAAAGCATGACATAATTTTGTGACCAATACTTAATAGCCTGAGAATTTTTACGAAACATACCTTCGCCACTACAGGGTGCATCAACTAAAATTTTATCAAAATAATGAGGAAAATACTGTACTAATTTTTCTGGCTTTTCGCTGACAATTAAAGAATTTGTTGTGCCCCAACGTTCAAGATTTTCGCGTAATACTTTTGCTCTAGCGTGTGAAATTTCATTTGCGACCAAAAGTCCTTCACCTTTTAGTTGTTCGCTAATTGCAGTACTCTTGCCACCTGGTGCGGCACATAAATCAAGCACTTTTTGTCCCGGACGCGCTTCAACAAATAATGCTGGAAACATTGCCGTTGGTTCCTGTGAATAAACAGCCCCACTTATCCATGCTGGATCTTGACCACTGATTTTACCATAATAGGCTTTGGGTATACCTGAAACCTCTTTTTTTGGATCACAAGAAAGACAGTCGTTTTCTTTTAATGAATTAACGCGAAATGCACTTTTGGGACTATCAGTTAGTGAATTGAAAAACTGCTGTGCTCGACTTGCTCCTAATAACTTAATGTATTTTTCTTTAAAATCTTCAGGCAGTTCTGGCATTATTTTGATCCTTTCGTAATAAATGCAAGACGCATATGCTGTATAAAATAGAAATGATGATCCAGCAGCCCATGAGGAGCCAGATTAAATGCTGCGGCTTAGATAGAAATGTGCGCCATATTAAGAAGAAATATGCACTGATAGTTACCAATAATTCAATCAATAAGATTCTAATACCATGATTTATTAACCAATTACGCAATAAGTTACCCTTTAAGTGAGTTGACTTAACCGTTTTCCAATCTATAAAAGCTAAAACTAAATTGCTAAAAGAAGCAATTAACAAGAAGACGATGATAAATAAAATTTCCCTAATGATTGAAAACTGATGTATTTGGTGGTTTTTCACAAAAAGCGGTGTTTTAGCCTTAACCCCATAATGTTTGGCAATTTGACGAATTACTTTATTTGAACTATCTATTATAATTTGATAATCACGTAATTTAAATTTTCCTGTTGGCTGTTTGGGACTAGTAGTAAGATAATAACTATCTTGTTTCATTTGGCGATAATGTTTTAAAGTACCTATAACTGTATAATATTTCTTATTCAAATAAACATATTCGTTTCCTTGCACCTTATAGGTATGGACTTTCGCATTTAATCCCAGTACAGCAAAAGAAACCCGGCCTTTAAAGTCTTCTTTAGTAAAATATCTGCCAGACTCTGTCGGCAAGTTTAATACATCATGGTTTGACCAGACCAAAGTTTGATTTTTTTTAGATCTGCAAGTCATATGAACTTGAATTTTGTTATGGGGATATTTTTTTTGCAAATAAAGCAAAAAAGATCTAACATTTTGCTTATTTTTTATTTCAATGTAGCGGGTATTATTACTTAGACCATATGCCTCAAGTAGTTGATCCGCTTCTCGTGACTGAACGTTTGACAGCATACTGCCAATTCCTAGAAACGATAAAAATATAATAATAACTAAAATTGTTTTTTTAAATTTCATGTGCTATCTCAAAAATTTGTTCATCAATAAAATCAAAACTTGTAAATGTCTGGTTGATTAGCCTTAGTTCCTTTGAATGAAGAAATGGCTCCTTTTGCCAAAAACTTGCAGAGTTGGTCACACCATTTCTTTCACCTACAAACAATAAATGTGTGGCAGAATTTAATTTTTGCCAAGCGTTAACGACTTTTTCATCACTGTTGCCAAAGTTAGGCGCCCAGGAGCAAATTATCAAATCGACATCACTAAACTGCTTGACAGCTTTTGCAGCATCATAATTACTAACCGGCACAAATGCTTTAACGCCAGTGTTTGAAGTCCTTGACCAATCTAAATTATCCGTGGCAGTCATTTTGACGCCAACCTGAGACAATGCTTTACTCCAATAGCCGTTACCTGCCATTATTTCTAACCCAGTGTTAACTTTTAGCTGATCTTTAATTACTTGGGCTGTTTCTAGATTTGGAATTGACCATAGGCCAAACTTAATTGCTAAAAATTGCCGGGTATTATTTAGCAGCTGATTAATCGTTTTAAAATCTTCTATTTGCTCCCTAGAATTAAATTTGTGGCAAATTTCCTCAGCAATATCGGGTAAAAATCCCAGCTTTTTGGGTGCTCTTTTTAAAACCTGCTTTTGCCTTATGGTAGTAACGATATTATTTATTTCCACTACTTGTTGATGCACTAGCTCAATATTGAGTCTGGCATCCAATTGGTTAATTTTACTTAAAAAATCTGTCATTATCAAATACCTATAATGATTTTAACATTCAAACGACCAGATTTCAGTTATAATAAAGAGTAACATGAAAAAGGAGAATATTTTATGGCAAAAAAAGTTACAAAAAACCAAGACGAAGAGGAAGAAAGCTTAGGCAAATTTATTCTTGATGTCGTCATAATGATGGCAGTAATTTTAGGAGTTTTCTTTGTTTTATTCCATTTCGTACTTTCTAATGATAGAGTTTCAGGGCCATCAATGCAACCAACCTTTGAAGATAATGACCGCTTAATCGCTGTCCGCCATTTCAAGCCCAAGCGCAATGATGTAGTTGTATTGCTAGCCCCTAAAGCCGCAAATGATACCCCTGGTGCTTATTACATTAAGCGCATCATTGGTTTACCCGGAGATAAACTGGTTTCCAAGAATGATAAGATGTACGTCAATGGTAAGCTCTTACCTGAGCCTTATCTAGAAAATCATTTTAAAAAAGCTAATAATGCTCAAGGACAGACGTATACGACCAATTTTACTTATAAAGTCCCTAAGGGTTATTATTGGGTAATGGGTGATCACCGCGATATATCTAAGGATTCGCATATGTTTGGACCTGTTAAAAGACAGAATCTGATTGGTAAAGTCAAATTCAGGTATTGGCCATTTAATAAAATTCAAGGTTTTTAACTTTAATTTTCTTTGAATTTTAGTATTTTTCCGTTAAAATAAATTGTAAAGGAGAATTTAATATGAATCAGCAGTTAGAGGAATTATCCGATGCAATTATTGACTTTCAAGTCAAACATCATGTTACTGATACGGATTTAGCTTTTGCTAGTCATTTGTCAGTTGAAAAGATTCATGCGATGAAAACTGGTGAAGGTGAATTTACTCCTGAAGAAATCAATCAGCTGTATGATTACCTTGCTGCGAATCATTGAAAAGTTTGTTATAAATATAGCCTGCAGTTCATCTTGGATAATTGCAGGCTTTTATTTTTGGTAAATTTAGAAGAATGCTCATTATAGGACTAGTTGCAAAAATATTCTACTTTTGCAAAGTTTAGTAGCTAAAAGCATTGTTGCTTAGACTATATCGCCTTTTGTCTTTTATCTGGTTTAACATTTTTATTATTTGTCTCATGGCTCTTTTTTGGCTGTTAAAAAGACGCTAAAAAATTTTTTAGCGTCTTTTAGTATGCCTATTTTTATTTACCTTCCCTTGCCTCAAAAAACTTACTGAAAAGAATGGTGTCAAAAAACCAAAACAATATGTTAATTAGAAGCATTAATAATAATGCTATAGCTAAATCATCATTTGTACCTGTGGTTTCTCCTAACATAAACCTAAACGGAAACGAAATTATTTGTAGGCCAATGTTACTGGCTTTGATTGCAAGCCAGGCAACTAAAATAATGACTAAAACGGCAATTATTCGAAAATAAGCTTTGCTGAGCGCTTGCGGCAGGAAGTCTAAAAGTGCACGACTTGAGTAATTTAAAAAGCTGATTATGAAGTACCCAAAAAATGCGCAAAGAATAACCATCATAAGTGCACCAAAGAAATTAAACATAATCTCTAAGTCAACTTGTTGCAAATGTCTGCCAATATCAGCAAACATTTCGATTAGGGAGCGATGAAACTGACTATCAAAAGTGAAAGTTACAACACTTAAAATTAATGTGCAGATAATTTCCAATATTACAAAGAAAAGTAAGGCAGCAAATGAACTTAAAATGTTATCAAAGTAGAACTTTTTATCATCAATTGGTATTAAGCGCCAAGTCTGATTACCACTCACTCTTTCATTTTGAAAACAGGTAGTTAAATAAAAGATTCCAGTGAACAGCCATGCTTGTACAATAAAAATAGCTAGCCATAATGTAAAAAAGTTAGAAAAAATTTGTCTGTTGACATAAACGTGGCCGTTATTAAAATTGAAAAAAGTCATCGCAAATGAGGCAACAGTCTGGATAATTAACAGAAGAGAAATCCATTTAGTTTTTAACCTAAAGAGTACGGTAAAATAACGATTAAAAATTGCCATTATTCCTCCTCCTCTCTCTGGTAAAAGCTTTCATAAAAATCTTCTACTGTTTGGTTATCCGCTCTAATTTCTTCAGTAGACTTTTGCATACAAATTGTCTTATTTTTGATAATGACAACTTCATCGAGAACCGCCGCAATCTCATTGACAAAATGATCAGAAATTAAAATAGTAGACTTTTCCTGCTTCCATAAGATGATCGATTTAATAATTTTATTACGAGCCATAGCATCAATTCCGGAAAAAGGTTCATCCAGAAGATATAAATCCGTTTTCCTGGAAAAAGTTAGAGCAATTATCAGCTTTTCTTTCATTCCTTTAGACATTTCAGATAAGCGCAGGTCAGAATCTAAATTCATGAATGTTTTTAACTGCTTAAATTGTTTTAGACTAAAATCATGGTATAAAATTTGGTAAAACTTGACGATTTCATTAATTTTAACGGAGTTAGAAAATCCAGTTAAGCCATCAGTAAAAGAAAGATGCTCTTTTCTGTCAGCCTCTTTAGTAAAACCAGCAACTTTAACAGTACCATGATAATTTTTAGCAACACCACTGATAATTCGCATCAAAGTAGTTTTACCTGCACCGTTTTCGCCCAAAAGAGCGACAATTTTTCCTGGTTTGAGTGTTAAATTTAAATCAGTAATAATTTTTTTCTGGTTCTTTTTGTAAACCAAATCGGTTATTTCTAAAGGGTTTGCCATTATTCACGCTCCTCTTTAAGATATTCAGATAAAGATATGAGAATTTGTTCGTCAGATACTCCTAAAGAATTCATACTATGTACAAACTTATCTAGTTCCGCATTAATTAGTTCCCTTTTTGTTTTATCAAGTAAAGTAGTATCTTCAGTGACAAAATTACCTTCTCCCCTCTTGGTGTACAAAATACCTTCAAAATTCATCTGTTGCAAGGCACGTTGCACCGTGTTGACATTAACAGTGAGTTGCACTGCCAGTTCACGTACAGAAGGGATTTTTTTACCTGGCTTCAATTTGCCGGTAATTATTTGTCGATATAGGTATTGCTTAATTTGTAAGTAAATGGGAATGTTATCTTTAAATTCCACAAGTCCACCATCCTTTGGCCGTAATACACCTATAATACACTATCATAAACTAGATTGATTTTTTCCGCAAACCTTTTAACATTTGTAGTTAAACTACTTTTTGTAAATAGTTGGTAAGTTTCTACTTTTAATTAGTAACCCTACTTATGTTCAGTTGCTTCATAAAAATGATTAATTAGGAAAATATTGCTGCCTAATAAAATAAGATCGCTAATTGCGTTTGCCAAAATTGCAAAAGTTAAACTACTAGAAAGATTAAGTCCATAATTAGTCGGATGAATCACTGATAAAAGAACTTGGTAAACAAAGATATTTTGGATTTTAAAGAAGAACCAGATTAAGCCGAAGATTATGACTATGTGTAATACTTTCACAACTGCTCCATTAATGTTTGCAGGGACAAAATCTAGTATTGCTCGGCTGGCAAAATTAAAGAAACTGATAACAAAATATAAAAAGAAACAACTTAAAATAGCTAAAACGATCGTACCAAGTATTATCCAGAATACATTAATGTCAAGATTGCGTAGAATGCTTTTTAATAAATCGCGGAAAAAGTATACAACAGGCTTGTCGGTCAGATACGATGAAAACAGTAATATCATTACTGTGACGAATTCAAGTACAATAAAGTAAATAAAAGATACGAACGTGCTTAATACATTAACAAGATAAAATTGCCCATCGCTTATTGCAGCTAAGCGCCAAGTTTGACTGCGATTAAATTTCTCGCTTTGTAACGGCGTAATAAAATAAACAAAAAAAATAACAAAAAAGGCCAAGAAGACAAAATATAATGCCCATTCCGGTAAAATTCCGACATTGTTTTGGGGATTTTTGCGGATATGCCAATTGATTACTTCATAATATGTAAAAAAGGCACATGCAAGAGCTGCAATTACCTGGAAAAAAAGTAATATGTGTAATTTTTTAGTTTTAATTTTAAATAATCGATTAAATAACCTGTTAAATTCTGCCATTTTGAACTCCTTATTTTTTAATTTTGCTCGATGCCAAATTGTCGCTCATATAAAATTGGTATTATGCCTCTTTTTTTTACTCTGCTTCAAAGAAATGCTTAAATAAAAAGATATTAATGACGAACACAATTAAATTAACAACTACAACAATTAAATTAAGATAGGGTAAAGTGTTGTTGTAAAACGGATTTAAGTTTAAAAAATGCAAAAGGCTGCCTAAAAATTGGTCGACAAAAATTTTTTCTACTTTGGTAAAAAGCCAGGCTATTAGGATAACAATAAAAATATGTAATAGTTTGACAATTAACCCACTTGAAGCTACAGGAAGATAATCCATGATCGCTTTACTGGAAAAATTTAAAAAGCTGATCAATAACGAAATGAAAAAGCAACATAAAAGTAAGAGTAACATGATATCAAAAATTAAACGAATTGTATTCAGTTCAAAATTTGGTCTAAATTGCTTAAACATTCTTTCACATGAATTACGAAATGCCTTGTCCATAAAAAATGAAACAAATAGTAAAATGCCTGCAACAATAATGTTAAGAATAATGAAATAGATAAAAGTTATAAACGAACTTAAACTATTAGCAATATAAAATTTTTCATCAGTGATTGCAGTTAAACGCCAAGTTTGACAGCGATTAATCCGCTCATTTTTGACAGCCATATAAATAAAAAAGAAAATGATAAAAAAGACACTCAATAGACAAAAACCCATTAGCCAATCAGGTAAAAGTTCAGTGTAAAGATTTAAAAATTCACCAAACTCACCTGTACCAATCAGCAGCCCAAAAACAGAAAATGCTAAGGCACCAACTAATTGTATAATTAAAAATGAATAAACTTTCTTGGCTTTTTCTACAAAGAATCTGCCAAATAAATTTTTAAAAGAGGTCATGCTTTTCCCTTCTCCTCTGAAAACAATGAAACAGTATTAGGTTTTACTTCTCTCCTGCTTCAAAAAAGTGATTGATTAAGAAGACGTTAATGCCAAGTATTATTAAATCAATAATAAACATCATTAATACAACGGATTCCAATCCGGCAAGACCTGTAGATCTTAGTAAAAGTATATTGATAATATAGTTTGCAAAGACACTATAGAGTCTAACTAGTAATCCTACCAAGACGATAATTATAAATATGCGCACAAAAGAAATTAAAATATGACTTGATGCATGTGGTAAAAAGTCTAAAATTGCTTGACTGGAAAAGTTAAGAAAACTAACCAAAAAGTAAAGAAAAAGACAAGTAAGAATTAGCAGTAACATAATGCCAATAAAATCAAAAATTGCAGTACTGTTTAAATCAACTTCAAACTGTAAATTTTTGCCAAATTTAGAATTAGTAAATATTGATAAAAATAAAAAACAAATTGCAATTAACACATCTAAGAGCACAAAATAAACCAATGAAACAAATGAACTTAAGATATTGGCAACATAAAACTTGCCATCACTAATTGGTGCTAAACGCCAGGTTTGATTTCTATTTAACCGTTCATTTTCAACTACAGTTAAAATGAGCAAAATCGGTCCGAACAAGAAAGTTAATGATGCAAACAGTGCCATCCATCCTGGTAAAAACTCGAGATTATTGTTCGAATTAAAGTGAAATCTGCCAGAATAAAAACTAAAATAAGTAAAGAATGCTGAAGCTAGAGAACTAATGAATTGCAGAATAACTAAAAGATAAACATTTTTGGCTTTTTTCTGCAGTAACTTTTCAAACAAATGATTGAAAACGTTCATTATTCCTCCTCCGCATCGTATAAACCTTCATAATAATCTTCAACACTTTTATGAAGCTCGCGGATCTCTTCAGTAGATTTGTGCGTGTAAATGGTTTTGTCTTTAATAATGACGATTTCATCAAGCATACTGGCTATTTCGTTGACAAAATGATCTGAAACAAGAATCGTTGAATTTTCCGGTTTCCATAAAATGATCGAATTAATTATTTTTTTGCGCGCCATGGCATCTATCCCCGAAAAGGGCTCATCTAATAAATAAAGGTCAACTTTGCGCGAAAATGCCAGGGCAATGATTAACTTTTCTTTCATTCCTTTGGACATTTCAGATAAGCGCATCTCTGAATCTAATTTCATAAACTGACGCAACTGTTCAAATTGATTTTGATCAAAATCTTGATAGATGACCTTATAAAATTTAACAATTTCTTTGATTTTCGTTGAATTAGCAAAACCAGATAATCCATCAGTAAATGACAGATGTGCCTTTCTTTCTGCAACATTATTCTCGCCTGAAATAGTAACTGTCCCGTGATAGTTTTTGGCCATGCCACTGATGATGCGCATTAAAGTTGTCTTCCCAGCACCATTCTCACCTAGAAGGGCTACAATTTTTCCTGGTTGTAAATTTAAATTGATGTTATCCAAAATTGTTTTTAAATTTTTCTTGTAAGTTAAATCTCTTATTTCCAATAGATTTTCCATTTTTTACTCCCTACTTTAAGTGTTTAGTTAAAATTAAATTAAGCTGTCGCGCTGAAACTCCTAAGGCCTTCATATTATGCACAAATTTACTTTGTTCAGATCTGATAATGTCTCTTTTAATTTTTTCCAGTAATTTTTTATCATTAGTCACAAAATTACCCTCTCCTCTTTTAGTAATTAAAAGCCCCGACGTAGTCATATGTTTGAGCGCTTTTTGTATGGTGTTCACGTTGACCATTAGATGGGTTGCTAAACTACGGACAGATGGAATTTTTTGACTGGGTTTAAGTTTTCCGGTAATTATTTGGCGACATAAATTTTCTTGGATTTGAACATATATCGGCCTATCATCTTTAAACTTCATATTTTCCCTCTAACTGTATTACATTTATAATACACTATAATATTACAATAAACTTAAAAGTTATGCAATTACTTACTTAAAATCTTTTTCTGCGAAAGATTAAATAGCCGGTAATCACAAAAATAAGAATATAGACTAGACTACCCATAAAAAGCTCTTGGTTATTCAGGTGGGTAGTTAAAACATACATGCCATAATTACCATATTGCCGGGTTAAGTCCACCATATTAAAAGGGTTCCATTTCATAATGTTTACCAGTTTGCCCCCGTTCATTAAGTCGGAAGAAATGTTTTGACCTATGAATGTCACTAACAGGCTTGCTGTAATTACAATTGCACTACTATTAATTAGACACGAGAATAAAAAAACAATAGCAATAATTAACATTGTAGTTACTAAATCTATTAGAGAAGCAGTTATCATGTTTAGCCATACTGGCTGATGATATAGATATGACGCTGACCAGTTAACTTGGTAATTAAATATGGTATAGCGCAGACAAATGGTATAAAAAAGAGCTAGCAGATGCAGAAAAATATCGTATAAAAACAAAACAATATACTTCGATAAGTAAACATATATTTTATTAGAAGACTTATATAAAAGTGTCAAAATCGTATTGTTTTGAAATTCCATCGAAAAACACGTGGCACCAACTATCACTAGGATAAACATTATGAAATCAGATGAATCAAAAGTTAATGTTAAAATTAGCTTTTTACTTTCATCTGCTAAAGCGAAACCGGTAATAAGCATTAGAAAAAATAATATAATAGCTGCAATCCAAGTAATTTTGCGGTGCACTAATTTATATAATTCTTGCTTAATACTATAAATCATTTTATTGATCTCCTCTCTTTATACTCGTCGATGTTTGAATAGATAATATCCCAAGACCATAAAAGCTATGCCGTAAATGATATTGGCTATAATTAGTTCAAGACTTGATAAGTGCGATTTTAAGCTAAGACTTGGATTTGATAATTGCTGAGAAATAAAAGTCATATTTAAAAAGTTCCATTTAATAGTACTTATAAAATGGGGAAAGGTTTGCATTAATCCTTTGGAAAAGCTGGCACCAAAAAATGCTAGTACAATTCCAAAACAAACTACTACGGCATTATTTTTAACCAGCATAATGAGCATAAAGGATAAGCCAATGCTAAAAAAGGAATAAATCAATGCTCCTGCCAGGTTAGCTAATAGACCATTTAAAAGATTATTACCATTTTTGGTAACTAACCAATCATATCTGACATTATTAAAGAACATGCTTAAAATCAATGTAAATAGAAATACGATCACTGTTAAGAAAAAACTATAGATTAAGACAACCAAAAACTTGGCAAAGTAAATTTGATACTTGCTTGAAGTCTTATACTCCAACATGATAATCGTGTTATTCTTGTATTCCATTGAAAAAATTGCAGATGCTACGGTAATAACTATTAAAGGAATCCACTCAATTGCACCAAATCCGTAGCTAAGGGATTGGCTTGTAATAGGATTAGTAAAAAAGTTGTAAATCATTGTTACAATGAGAATAATCAGACCATACAGAGCAATGTTTTCATGCCTTAATTTATAGATTTCCTGTTTAAAGCTTATAAGCATTCTGTCTATCCCCTTTTCTTTTCCAAGACATCAACTACAATTCGTTCAAGATTGGCTTCAAGCGGCAAAATTTCTTTTAAATGAACACCTTCGTTAAAAAGCAGATCTTCTATTTTGTATATGTCGTTTTGACTTACTATCAAATAATTTTCATTTTCTGTAAACGTGATCTGGTAAGCAGCAAAAATCTTTTTTGCAAGTTTATTATTTTCAGTAGTCAAATGGTATTTTTGGTGACTAATTTTTTCAAATTCTGCAACTTCTTTATTCAAAATAATTTGCCCCCCAGAGATTAAGACAACTCTCGTCATTACTTTTTGTAATTCACTTAAAATGTGACTTGAAATTAAAAAAGCTGTTCCTTGGTCAGAATACCTTTTGATTAGTTTTCTTACTCTAATAGTTGATTCAATATCCAGTCCGTTCATTGGTTCATCAAGAATTACAATTTGGGGCTGATTTAATAAGGCGATTGCTATGCCTAATTTTTGCTTCATACCAAGAGAATACCCTTTAGCCTTATTATTAATATATGAATCCATTTGTAATTCGGAAATTAAGTTTGCCATATCTTTTTGATCATGAGCATAAAGGGTCAAATTCTGCATTCCAGTAAGAAATGGGTAAATAGCAGGGTGTTCAATTAACGCACCTGCCTTATCTAAAGCCTGATGATCATTTTCAGAAACTTCTCGCCCATTAACTACAACTTTTCCTTTGAATTTCATTAAACCCAGGATAGTTTTCATAATGGTGGTTTTCCCAGCCCCATTAGGACCTATCAAACCGATTATTTCACCTGGTTTAACTTCAAAAGTAGCATTTTTGACTAGCACAGTTTTGCCAACAAATGTACTAACATTATCCAGTTGTAGTGCATTAATATTTTTCACTCTTAATCATCCTTACTAAAAATTATTATACTAGTGAGCTACATAAGTAATACACTAGTATAATAAAATAAATTTTATTTTTTTGCAAATTTATTTTTAATCAAAAGTCTTAGAATAATTTAAATGTTCCACATCTTAGCTGTTAGTATTACAAAAAATAAAAAAGGCACCTAAAACCATTTTTGATAATGATTTTAGGTGCTCGTTAGCATATTTTTAATAACTGTGCATAATTTTGCTAACCTTTTACAAGCTTAAATTCCTTTATCAGAACAAGCTTTTAACTTTTAATCTTTTTATAAACAGCCTTAAAAAGAGCCGTTTTTGTTTCACTACTTATTAGCGGCAGCATTCATTTGTACCATTTTTATCATGACATCTACAGCTTTTGCCATGGATTCCAGAACGGTATATTCAAACCTGCCATGCATGTTTTCTTGACCAGAGAAAAGATCCGGACAAGGTAAACCTCTATATGTCAGAAGTGAACCATCTGTCCCTCCCCTTACGGGGTCTTCATTGATGGTTAAACCTTCAGCTTGATATGCTTTTCTCGCTAAATTAACAATTTCCATGTGATCTTTAAGAATATCAGCCATATTGTAATATTGATCTCTCATGTTAAGCTTAATTCTTTCTGTGCCGAAATCCTTATTCATTTGATTGACAATAGCTCTCACTTTATTTTTACGATCTTCAAGACCATCTCTTTCAAAGTCACGCACGATGTATTCCATTTGTGCGTTGTCTACTGTACCAGTAAAGTTGGTCAGATGATAAAAGCCTTCTCTTCCAGCCGTCTTTTCAGGAACTTCGTTTTGCGGAAGTTGATTTTGGAAGTTAATGCCAACTTGGATAGCATTAATCATTTGATCTTTTGCAACAGATGGGTGCACATTTACTCCTTGAATATCAAGCGTGAAAGTAGCAGCAGAAAAAGTGCCCCAATCTAACTTTCCAGGAGCTCCGCCATCAACCGTGAAAGCAAAATCTGCACCAAATTCATCAATATCAAAATATTGGGCCCCCATGCCAATTTCTTCGTCCGGAGTAAAACCAAGGCGAATCTTACCATGTTTAATTTCAGGGTGGTTTAACAGATATTCTGCTAATGTAACTAATTCCGCTACCCCGCATTTATCATCCCCACCTAATAAGGTGTCACCTGAAGCCGTAATAATAGTTTGGCCAGCATATTTTCTTAAGTTCGGAAATTCTGCAGGATCTAAATAGAATTCGGAATCTCCAAGGCGAATTTTTGATTTGCCATCATAATTTTCATGAACTTGCGGTTTGACATTTTCCGCATTAAAGTCTGCGGTATCGCAGTGCGCTAGAAGTCCCATTACAGGTACATCATAATCTACATTAGCTGGAATTTCGGCAATAACACACCCTGATTTTTGATTATAATGCACATCTTTGAGGCCAAGCTCTTCGAGATCAGGTAAAATAACATGTTTTTGAAAATCTTCTTGACGCTTAGTTGAAGGAAACCTGTCTGAATGCTCATCAGAGCGTGAATTAACTTTTACATATTTTAAAAATCTTGGTAATAAATTTGGATACTCCATCTTATCTCCTTAATTAAAATAAATCTTGAAATGGGTTAGTTGATACTTCAGATTGGGTAATTTCGACATTCCAAGAATGTTTTTTATTCCATTCAAGCAACTTTTGATAAATTTTTTCTTTAAAAATCTTTTCAGTGTAGTGACCCGGATCAACTACCGTCAGACCGGCAGAAATCATATCGTGGCCCGTATGGTAATAAACATCTCCTGTAATAAAAGCATCAATATTCTCTTCTACTGCTTGATGCCAATATTTGCCGCCATCACCGCAGATAAAACAAACTGAAGAAATAGTCTGCTGATTATCAGCAGTAATTAATCTTACCATTTTTACCTGCATCTTGTCTTTGACGTAATAAGCAAATTCTTCAGCAGATAGTGGTTGAAGCAATCTCCCCTTGCGTCCTATGGCAATTCCATCATCGTCTGGACAAAACGGTTCAACATCTTTCAAACCTAACTCTTCAGCTTGCCAATCACTTGAGCCATCTTCAGCCTTGTCTGAATTGGTATGAATAGAATAGACCGTAATGCCATGAGCAATTATTTTACCGTACATAGCATATTGGGGATTGGCAAAATCCAAGTTTGCAGCGGGGCGAAACATCAAGGGATGATGACTGATAATCAAGTCAACACCATTTTGCACTGCCTCGTCCACCACTTGTGGTCTGACATCTAAGGTGGTCATTATTTTAGTGACATTTTGCTCAAGTGAGCCTATTTGGATGCCAATTGGATCACCTTGGCTAGCTATTTCTTCTGGAAAGTGTTGCCTTAAAACGGCAACTATATCCTCTACTTTAGTCATTTATTTCTTCCTCAATCATTTTTATTTCATACTCAATTTGCTTAATATGTGCACCATCTTTTTCCTGGGCCTTATTTAAATTAGTTAGCAACCTTTGATGGTAAGCTAATTGATCGCGCCATTTTTGATAAAAAACTTGATTTTTTTCTTTTAGAATTTCAGGTCCAAAAAATATTTGCCGGTCAGTTAAACTGATAGTATTTTCCAGCTCTTGTGCCTTAATCAGTTCATATATATGCCCGGCTTCAGCGATAATTTTTTCATTATTAATTTGATATTTATGTGCCGAAAGCCATTCACGCACACCCGGCTCCCCCACATTAGGCTCCAAAATTAATGTAGCAAAATGAAAATTTCTTGACCAAGCTTCGTTTAAAATATTGGTCATTAACTTGCCACCCATACCGGCAATTACCACTGTATCAATTCTGTCTTTGGCGCTAATTGTTTCAAGTCCAGATCCTAAACGAGTTTCAATTTTGTTTTTTAAGCCAGCAGCAATGATGTCTTTTTCAGCATTTTCTAAAGGCCCAGCTGCTACATCACTGGCAATAGCATAATCCACTTTACCCTCTTTTACTAATTGGATCGGTAAATAAGCGTGATCTGTTCCAATGTCTGCTACACGGGCTCCTTGATCAACCATTTGTGCTAAAGTACTTAATCGTAAATTCATCCTCATCCTACTTTCTTTATAATAGAATTTTAGCATAATGCTTTTTATAAGATAAAAATAAAATAATAAATTTAGCTACTCTTATTATTAGTTTCTAAAGCAATCTGGCGGTTAAACATGCTTACCTCGTCTTTAGCTATGTGATGAGCAACTTCAATCACTGTTCCGGGAAATTCTTTTAAGAAAGCGGCGTGGATTTTTTGAGACAATTTTGTGTCCAATGAGGAAGTAGCTTCGTCTGCTAACAAAATTTGTCTTTGCTTAAGCAACGCGCGGGCAATTTCTATGCGCTGATTTTGCCCTCCTGACAAATTTTTACCTCCAAGACCAACTTGATACTGATACCCTTTTTTTCTGACCAGTTCTTCTAGGCCAGCTTTAGAAACCGCCTTATTCAGTTCTTGTTGGGTAACCTTTTGCCCTAAAGTAATATTGTATTCAATCGTATCATTTAATATAAACGGTTGTTGATTGATTAAAGCAAAGAGTTCATGGTCTTTATTCCAATTGCCATTAGCTTTTTCTCCATTTATTAGATAGGTGCCTGAATCCAGCTTATATTTTCCTAGCAAGACTTTGAGCAAGGTTGATTTTCCCCAACCCGAAGGAGCTTGTAATAAAATTTTTTCACCCTGTTTGATTACCAAATTTACTTTTTTAAAAATAGTTTGGTTATCAAAATGGATTGTGGCATTAGTTAAACTCAAATTATTGAAAACTGGAATTGAACTATTATCGCTTGTTTGTTTTGGTTTTTTATACTTTTGTATTTTTATAAATTTAGTCCAAATGGGAGTAGTTGTTTTAATATCATTAACGCACATAAAAATATTAACTATCGGATTCACAAAATTATTCGATAGCTGCACAATCATCATAAAAGTACTCAAGGTAATATTTCCTATAGTTATCAAATAAACTCCAACACTAAATGGAATAATCATGCCAAAACAATATGCGGCAAAAGAGGTTAATTCGTTTGCAATGCCCTTAGCTAAATTCGTTGATTGTAAGGCGTCCTCCATTTCGCGAGCTCTTTTTATTAAGCGCTGAGCAATAGAATTCTCTGAATTATATAAAGAAAAAATGGTTGAGCCGTTAATTGTTTCCGTAACAGTAGTGGTATAATTACTATTTGCTTTTTCCCATTTTTTAGAATTAGCAGAAATTTTTTTACCGGCAAAATTTTGCACTAACGCTGGAACTATTGCTGCAATAAAAAAGATCAGGGAGATAAACCAAGATGCAATCACTGCAGTGATAATAGCAGTCAAAAATTTTAGGATGTAATTAACAATTTTTAATTCGGCTACAACTTTGCTGGCCTCAATTTGTTTAAGGTCGTTAGTCATAAATGACGCA
This sequence comes from uncultured Lactobacillus sp., assembly GCF_946477725.1. GTDB lineage: Bacteria > Bacillota > Bacilli > Lactobacillales > Lactobacillaceae > Lactobacillus. The sequence continues at coordinate 82,445 of NZ_CAMKZC010000002.1, forward strand.
TCAAGATTAGCTTGATCATTAATATCAATGATCTGATCGGTTGCTATCTCTTTAATTTTGATGTTAATATCATGGATTAAATTTAAAAAGGAGTATTGAAATAGTATTCCAATTATGCTAAAAAGACTTAATCCGCTAATAGCGAATATAGTTAATCTGGGCAAGTTTCCCGTAGGCTTTTCAGCAAAGGAGATGAATCCTTTTAAAAGATAAGCTAAAAATACTGATTGAAATGAATCAAGAATTGAAATAAATAGAAAAAGAAAAAGTTTCCATTTCTTCGCATATTTGAGAGCCATGTTGTCCTCCTAAAACTTAAAATAGTATTACAAGTATAATGGAACAAATTAATAAAAGCCACAAAATTTCTGGTCTAATTTAAATTTGCTGGCAAAAAAGTGAGAAAAATTTTCTTTTTCTTTCTAAATTGCTATTTTATAATTGATAATAAGATTTAAAAGAAAGAGATTTTTTACTTAATGGATAGAACTGAACCAGTTACTTTAACGAATATGTGTATGATTAAAAAAAACAATAATATCTTAGTATTGGATCGCAATGATCCCTATTGGCCAGGACTTACTTTTCCAGGAGGCCATGTTGAAGATCATGAATCTTTTCATGACTCAGTGGTGCGAGAAGTTAAGGAAGAAACAAATTTAGATATCAAAAACCCGCGCCTATGTGGCATTAAGCAATTTTATGATGAAAATGATCACCGCTATCTTGTTCTTTTTTATATAGCGACTGAATTCACTGGCACAGTCAAAGCCTCAAGAGAAGGCAAATTGACGTGGATGACTAAAGAAGAACTTTTCCAACATAAATTAGCATATAATTTTGACCGCGACTTGTTGGTATACTTTAACGAAGATATTGATGAGCATATCTTGGACGGTAAACGGGATGAATTATTTTAAGAAGTATCGAATGCTTTCTGAACAAGCAATTAAGTGTTGGCATTTAGGACAAATAATAGTCCAAGAAATTCTGATCATTGTGGCATTTGTGCTATTTTTTAAAATCAAACCCCTGACCAAGAGTAGACTAGGAGCAATAATAGTTCTGCCAATTTTGTTCATACTGGTTCTATTGCAACTAACCCTTTTATATGAAAAACATCCTGAAAGAAAATTGGTTTATTTTAATCATTATTTTCAGTCTGTCAATATATTATTATGCTTTTTTGTACTACTCACTTTGGAAGCAGCATTCATCAAAATTTTGAATAATAAGAATGCGATCTTTTTATTAATTCTCCTTACCCTGTATGAACTCATTATGCTTCTTCCAATGGCGGAACTGGCATGGGGCAAAATAAAGAATCCGATTGGCCAGATCATAACTTTATTGTCGTTTGCAAGTTTGATTGTTTCGCTACCTGAAATTTTAACTATGGATAGCCATTCTTGGCTTCAAGTTCTCAACACCACAGGAATCACAGGTAGCATTTGTTTTGTGATTTCATCAATTGTTGTAATGAAAAGCTGGCATTATCAAAATCCGAGTTTGAGAATAAGTCCAAGAGCTAAGTATTCAGTTCTTGCGGTTATATTTATTTTTATTATTACTGACTGCCTAATTAATGCTTTTAATGCTGCAGATAATTTAGGACAATTGCTAACACGCTGGGATTTTCATATAACAACAAAACACGTAACTCAGTATATTTGTCAGGGCATAGAAGCTGGTGTAGCTGAAGAATGGTTAATGCGTTTTTGTGTTTTAAGTATATTACTCAAAATATTTAAAAATTCTAAAAATCAAGTTTTATTGGCAGTATTACTGGATGGTTTGCTTTTCGGTTCAATTCATCTTACTAACGCACTAATGCAACCACTCTCTGCCACAATTTTACAAATGATTAATGCGTTTGCCGCAGGTATTGTTTTTGCTGCAGTTTATTTATATACAGGTTCTTTTTTGGTTAATTTGGGCTATCATGCAGTTTATGATATACTAGCCTTCCTAGCTACTGGCTCAACAGTTATGACAGTACCCCATATCTTTGACTGGGAATATCTCTTTATTACCACTTTGATCTATTTGGCTTTTGCTTTCTTCTTATTATCAGGTAAGCGAAAAAGTGTTATCGAATATAATTTGCAGCAATGGGGACTAGAAAATAATCATGCTGCTAGCGATTTAACTTTTAGATAATAAAAAGACAAGATTTTTTTAAATCTTGTCTTTTGTTTGGCTAACTAATCTAGGAAATCACGTAATTGATTTGACCTACTTGGATGTCTTAATTTCCGTAAAGCTTTAGCTTCAATTTGACGAATACGCTCTCTCGTAACTCCAAACACTTTACCAACTTCCTCAAGTGTTCTAGTTCGACCATCATCAAGTCCAAAACGTAAGCGAAGAACATTTTCTTCTCTGTCTGTTAAAGTGTCAAGCACTTCTTCTAATTGTTCTTTGAGCATTTCGTATGAAGCATGTTGTTCAGGACTAGTTGCATCCTTATCCTTAATAAAGTCACCTAAATGTGAATCATCCTCTTCACCAATAGGAGTTTCCAAAGATACTGGTTCTTGTGCAATTTTTAAAATGTCCCTAACTTTAGAAGTAGGCATGTCCATTTCTGCCCCGATTTCTTCAGGAGTTGGTTCACGTCCTAAGTCCTGCAACAGTTGTCTTTGAATTCTAATCAACTTGTTTATTGTTTCAACCATGTGGACCGGAATTCTGATAGTTCTAGCTTGGTCGGCGATCGCACGGGTGATAGCTTGTCTAATCCACCAAGTTGCATAAGTTGAGAACTTGAAACCTAGGCTGTAATCAAATTTGTCCACGGCCTTCATCAGACCCATATTTCCTTCTTGAATCAAATCAAGAAACGACATACCACGACCTACATAACGCTTAGCGATAGAAACCACTAAACGTAAGTTGGCCTCAGCCAATTCTTGTTTAGCCTCTTCATCGCCCTTTTCAATTCTTTTAGCCAAAGAAATTTCCTGATCAGCATTTAGTAAGGGGACGCGGCCGATTTCTTTCAGATACATTCTGACTGGATCATTCATTCTGACACTTGAAGGTGCCGACATATCTTTTAATTCAGCCTTTTCAACATCTTTTTGCTTTTTTAAAGCTAATCTCGAAGGATTACCCTTCTCGTCAACAATGCTAATGCCATTATCTTCAAATTCCTGAACTAATTGGTCAACTGCTTTTCCCTGTAGTTTATAGGGCTTAATCAATTGAGCAACGAATTCTTTTTCAGTAATAGATTTATCTTTTTTAACATCTTTAACTACCTTTTTGACCATTTTGTCTAAAGATAATTTTTCGGTGTTAGCGGTTTTTCCATTTTCTACCACAATAAGCCCCCCTTTAACCCTGGATTCTTTTTAACTGCAAAATTTTACGAGTAATACTTAATATTTCATCCGTATCAGTTTTACGTTTAGCATCTTGTAAATCATTCATTAGTTGCTGCAATTTAAAATCAATTTTTCGCCTGTTTAAAGCATTAATTTGCTCATCGATTTCGCGGTCTGAAAAATCCTGGGGCATGTCTGTCATTTCAGCATTAACTATTATACCTTGAAGTTCACTAGGAATAAAATCTAAAAAACTATTAACTCCCGGATTTTCTTGATTTTCACTAAAATTTAACCATAATTCCGCTAATTTTTGATATTTAGAGTCTGGAAATAAAAATTGATGTGATAATAAATATTCCCGAGCATGTCTTGAATGAATAAATAAATATAATAACCGAGTTTGAATAGGATCGTTTTTACTATAATTCTGCTCAGGTTCAACAAAAGAACCGGAATAGTTGCTATTTGATTCTTCAGGTTGCGCACTATAATTGGCTTGGTGCCTTCTAGCCGCATTTTGCTGTCTGCGATATTTGGTAAAATTAACTTTGAGTGAATCCTTAGAAACACCTTGTTGTTGCGAAATCTTATCCAAATATAGATCTTGCTCTACTGGATTAGACAATTGAGCAATCTCTTTCACTGCTTCGTCGAGATAAGCCAATTTTTCGCGGTCATTTGCTAAATTATATTTTTGAGCCAACCTTTTAAGAAAAAAGTCTGTAGGAGTTAAAGCACCTTTAACTTCTTCCTGATATTTTTCCCAACCATATTTCTTTACATATTCATCAGGATCCAGCTTTTCCGGCAGAACTACTATCCCTAAATTAAAGCCCCCAATATTATTAAACATTCTGGCTGCACGTTCTTCAGCGTGTATTCCTGGGTCGTCTCCGTCATAATTAATGATGATGTTTTTAGTGATCCTGCGTAACATATATATTTGTTGATCAGTCAAGCTGGTTCCCATAGAAGCTATACCAGATTTAATTCCTGCTTTATAGGCCGCAATTACATCCATGTATCCTTCATACAAAATTAAATGTTTTTCACTGCGGACTGCTTTTTTTGCTTCCGCAAAATGAAAAAGAGTTTTAGATTTAGTAAAAATTTTGGTTTCAGGACTATTAATGTATTTAGCTTCTGTTTTATTTGGCGAAAGCCTTCTACCAGAAAATCCAACCACATAGTCGCCTTCATCAGTGAGAGGAAACATCAGCCGATCTCTAAAGCGATCAAATAATTCACCGGTCTGAGATTGCACAAATAAGCCACTCTCAACCAAATCTTCATCTTTAAATTTCTGGTCTCTTAAATAAGTCAAAAGCAAATTGTTTTGTTTAGGAGCATAACCAATACGAAAATGAGCAATTATTTCATCGTTAAGACCACGCTGTTTGGCATAATTATATCCTGGTCTACCAGCATTTGTTGAAACTAATACTTTATGATAAAAATCGGCAGCCTCCTCATTAATTTTTATTAAAATATTGGAAAACTTTGGTTTTTGGTTATTATATTGCCCGATATCAATATGACCAAAATCAGCAACTTTTTGAACACTTTCAGGAAATGTAAGATTTTCTTTATACATTAGAAAAGAAAACACATTACCACCTTTGCCACAGCCAAAGCATTTAAAAAATTGTTTCCCTTCATTAACAGTAAAAGAAGGAGTTTTTTCTTCATGGAATGGACAAAGACCAACATAATCTTTGCCTTTCTTTTCTAGAGAAACATACTGGCTTATGACATTTACAATATTGACATTATTACGAACTTTAGCAATAGTTTCTTCAGGTATAAGACCGGCCATCTTTGCACCTACTTTTTATTTAATGACTAATTTGCTTAAATCACCCAATCGCTTTGAAAGTTGTGCCACATCACTTAGCTGTGCCAAACGATTATTTTTAACAGCTTCATCTTTAGCCATAATCATATTAGTTTCGAAGTAAAGATCAATTACTGGCTGTAATTTCACAAATCCGTCATAAAGATCTGCTAACTTATCAATTTTACTTAAATCGTTAACGCCCTCGGCAAGTTGGGTTTCGGTATCGTTATCAAATAAGTCCTTGTTAACAATATTCTTACCTTTATATTTTGCCTTTTTCAAAATATTATTAATTCTAATTAAACTTTCTACTACTGGTTTGAATTTATCATCATCATGATGTAATTGCAAAACTTTTGCTGCAGCTAAAATTTGTATTGGATCCTGCTGACTTGAAGCTAAAACTGCATCAATTATGTCATATTTATAATTATTTTTCTGTAAGTACTGTTTAATACGATCACGAATAAATAAAGAAATCTCTTCTTCCTGCTCAGCTTTTTTAGGCAGCTTAGCCGAAGTTTGATTTTCAAGAGCCGACACAATCTCTGGTAAGACATCATTAAAAGGTAATGACCAACTCTGGTTTATTAAAATGCGAACAATACCATAAGCATAGCGGCGAAGAGCGTAGGGATCATTGGATGAACTAGGGATCATACCCACTGCAAAGAAAGTAATTATAGTATCTAATTTATCTGCTATAGATAACAAGGAGCCAACAGTTGTTTTGGGCAAATTTCCTTCAGAAGTGGTTGGCATATAATGCTCTGCAATTGCTGCGGCAACATCATCCTTTTCACCAGCCAATTTGGCATAATGCTTGCCCATGACACCTTGCAATTCAGCAAATTCTCCTACCATTTGAGTTACCAAATCAAACTTATATATTTGGCTAGCACGATCGAAATCACTGACAACTTGCTTATCTAGGTGCCATCTTTTTGCTAAGAAATCACCAATGATATTGACACGCTTCATCTTCTCAGACATTGAGCCAATTTTGTCATGAAACGAAACATTGTCCAATTTTTGTACAAAGTGACTTAAAGGATATTTTCTGTCTTCATCATAGAAGAATTGCGCATCATCAAGTCGTGCTACCAAGACCTTTTCATTTCCTGAAACCACATTTTCTAAGTAATCTTTATTACCATTGCGCACAGCAATAAAATGATTAATTAATTCTCCATTTTGATCATAGACTTCAAAGTAACGCTGATTATCCTTCATCGAAGTGATAAGAACTTCTTTGGGCATCTGCAAATACTTTTTAGCAAAAGAACCTGCAAAAACAGTAGGATATTCAACTAAATTTGTTACCTCTTCAAGTAAACTTTCATCAGGTTTAATTTGCCAATTATTTTTCTTAACCAATTTATTCATTTGGTCAATGATCATTTTCCGACGTTTATTTGCGTCAACAATCACAAACTGATCTTTTAACGCATCTTCATAATCGGAACTATTGGCTAAAACTACGCTATCTCCCAGAAAACGATGCCCTGCCGTCTTTCTACCAGCTGTAATGTCAAGAATTTTTACGGGTATTACATCACTGCCATATAGTGAAACAAGCCAGTGAATAGGACGGACAAATTCGAAATCGTGAGAATCCCACCGCATTTTTGTGGGAAAAGTCATAGACTTAATGATTTCACTCATTCCCAACAGGATATCACTTGTTTTTTTACCCTCTTTTTTTACATGCACGTAAGCGTATTCCGTACCTTTTAATTTGTCAAAATAAATATCGTCAGTGGTCATTCCTTGGCCACGGGCAAATCCCTGTGCGGCTTTGGTCCAATTCTTATCTTGATCAAGAGCAATTTTCTTTGCCGGTCCCTTTTTTATTTCATCAATATCTTCTTGTTTTTCCGCCAAAGCTTCAACTAAGACAGTTAGTCTCCGAGGTGTTGAGAAAGTTTTAGTACATTTAAAGTTAAGACCTTTTTCTTTAAGAAACTTTTCTGTTCTCTGCGCAAGCTGTTTAACACTCCGTTCAACAACATGAGCCGGCATTTCCTCAGTACCAATTTCAAATAAATAATCTTTAGCCATTTTCAAGTCCTGCTTTCTTATCTTCTGCTTTTTTCAATAATGGAAAGCCTCTTTTTTCACGTTCTTCTACAAAACATACCGCTACTTCATGAGCTAAATTTCTAATTCGAGCTAAATAACCCGCTCTTTCAGTAACTGAAACAGCTCCCCTGGCATCAAGCAAGTTAAAAGTGTGTGAACATTTTAAAATATAATCGTATGCCGGTTGAACTAAATTTAAGCCGATTAATTCTTTAGCTGTTTTTTCATAGACATCAAAAAACTGTAAAAGATCTTCCTGGTTTGATTCTTCAAAAGCATACTTGGAGTTCTCATATTCAGCTTCTTTAAAAATATCACGGTACAAAACGCCATTGCCCCACTCTAGGTCAAAAACAGAGTTGACATTCTGTATATATGAAGCTAATCGTTCCACACCGTAGGTAATTTCACTCATTGTGGGTTTAACATCAAGTTCACCAACGGTTTGAAAATAAGTAAACTGACTTACTTCCATTCCATCAAGCCAAACTTCCCAACCAACACCGGCACAGCCCATTGAAGGGTTTTCCCAGTTGTCTTCTACAAACCTAATGTCATGCTCAAGTGTATTGATACCTAGTTCTTTTAAGCTGTCTAAGTAGTATTGTTGAATATTTTCCGGTGCAGGTTTTATCACCACTTGGAATTGATGATGTTGAAACAATCTGTTAGGGTTATCACCATACCTACCGTCAGCCGGACGTCTTGATGGCTCGACATAACATGCAGCCCATGGTTCTGGTCCCACAGCGCGTAAAAAAGTATAGGGACTCATTGTTCCTGCTCCCTTTTCAACATCGTAAGAGGGCATTACCATGCAGCCCTTTGAAGACCAAAATTTTTCTAATTTAAAAACCATATCTTGAATAGTTAATTTTTTCTTTGCCATTTATATTTCCTTCCTGCATCAGACCATAAAAAAAGCCTATGCAAAACATGCATAGGGACGAGATTTAATCGCGGTTCCACCCTAATTCAGGAAATAATTCCTGCTCTTAATTAAATTGACTAGAGGTGCCTTTTCCCAGATGCTCTCCCACTGTTTTGCACTCGCTTAACAGGTACTTTTTTTATCCTCATTATCGCCAAAATACATTATTATTTTACCATAAAATTCAGTGAAGCAGAAGACTCACTCGTTTAATTTAAGTTCATCTAAAAACTTTTTAGTTTTGAGGTTAAGATCAATTGTTTCCTGATATATGCGGTCAATAGCCTTACGGGTCGCCGTTTTGGTAGCAGTATTTATTTTGATGTCGCCTAAGCGTTCAAAAGGAAGTAAAAAGATCGTTCTTAAAACAGCAGTTTCCTTTGGTTTTAAATGTAATCGGCCAGGATCTGTATCAAAATGTTGACTACATAAAATGCCACCACTTTTAATGGAATAATCAAATTCGCCTTGTTCTTTACCACAAATAACGCAATGACGCATTTCTGGCTCAACACCATAAGCTTGCAATAATTGCATTTGCACAATTTGGGTAATCATTTCAGGATCAGTTCCAGCGTTAATTTTTTGTAACGCAAAATTTGCCAGATTATAGTATTTACCCAGATTTTGATATTCAATAAAAGCATGATCTATCAAATCAAGGATAAAAGAAGCATATGCATTTTTAGTTAAATCACTAAACAGGCCATCAAATTGACTGACGTTTTTATAAGTTCTGAGCGTACTTAGACCGTGACCGGTAAAATATATGACATAAGTGCCATAGGAAAAATTAAGTAAAGATGCACCTAGTTTTGATTTTGGCTTAAGTGCTCCATGAGCAAGTAGAGTAACTATTCCATTATTCTTGGTCATTATTTTTGCCAATAAATCTGCCTCACGGTATTTTTGCCTTTTAAAAATAATTCCCTGCACTTCTTTTAATTGTCGTGCCATTTTAGCTAAAATCCTTGGGATTATAGCCTATTTGCTTTAAAAAGCGTGGATCAGAACGCCAATTATGTTGAACTTTAACCCAGAGATGCAAATTGACTTTTTCACCTAACAAATCTTCAATTTGATGTCGGGAATTAATGCCAATCTGCTTCAGCATCTTTCCGCCTTTGCCAATAATAATTCCTTTTTGACCATTCTTTTCAACATAGATGGTAGCTTCAATTTGCAGTTTATTATTTTCATGCTTATTCATTTGTTCGACCCAAACAGCAGCAGCATGAGGAACTTCTTCAGCAGTCAGGTTTAAAATTTGTTCACGAATTAATTCTGCTACCATGAAATATTCAGGGCGATCAGTTATTTGATCTGTTCCATAATATTTAGGTCCTACAGGTAAATATTGATGCAACACCTGAATCAGATCACTAATCCCTATTCCCTGCGTTGCAGAAACTGGCAAAAATTCCTTAAAAATGTCCAGTTGACGGTATTGATCAATAATTGGCAACAGTGCGTTGGGATTAACCTGATCTACTTTATTAATAAGAAGCAAAACTGGAGCCTTCGCTTTTTTCAACAAATCAGTAATATAAGCATCACCTTTGCCCATTTTTTCTGGTTCAACCATAAATAAAATGAGATCGACATCGTTTAAGCTAGACAAGCTGGCTTTATCCATATAATTATCTAAATCAAGGTGGGGCTTAAATATACCGGGAGTGTCAACAAAAACCGCCTGCATATCATCAGTGGTTAAAATGCCAGAAATCTTGTTACGCGTAGTCTGAGGTTTACTTGAGGTAATAGCAACTTTTTGACCTACTAAATAATTCATTAGGGTAGATTTACCAACATTAGGTCTTCCTAATAAAGCAACAAAACCAGATTTATTTTTTATATCATCAGTCATTATTTTCCTCTGCCTTCATCAAGTTGGTCCGGATATAGTGGCAACCCATATTCTTCTAAAACTTTACCCTGAATTTTAAACATTACTTTTGCTTCATTTGGTTTAATATGATCATACCCATTAAGATGCAGAAAGCCGTGAACCAAGGTATAACCAAATTCGCGGTCCCAACCTGTACCATAATCCTTACTATGACGCATAATTACACTCGGACACATAAACAGATCGCCTATATCCTCACTGAATTCTGGATCGTCTTCAAATGTACTGTAATCCAACAGGTCTTCACCATCTTCAATGGCAAACGAAATAACATCAGTCGGTCTGTCTTTGTCACGATATTGCTTATTAATTTCATTGCTTTTCTCTTCATCAACGAAATTAATACTCATTTCCAAGTTATTCTTTTTAGCAATATCATTTTTAGCAAGCAAAAGAAGATCATTAATCCATTTCTTCCAATCACGCGTTTTATTATCAAGAAAACCAACTTCATCATTGAAAGTAATATCAATTGGGTTCATTAATTTTATTTATCTTCCTTTTCATATGCATTAATAATCTTGGCAACAACCGGATGACGAACAACATCGTTAGCTGAAAACCAAATAAATTTTATTTCAGCAATATTTTTTAAAATTCTCTGGGCATCAATTAATCCACTACGTTGTTTTCCAGGAAGATCAACTTGAGTCATATCACCATTAACAATCATTTTTGAATTGAAACCCAGTCTTGTTAAAAACATTTTCATTTGAGCATCAGTGGTATTTTGAGCTTCATCTAAAATCACAAAAGCATCGTCCAAAGTGCGTCCGCGCATATAAGCTAAAGGAGCTACTTCAATAACTCCCCGTTCCATTAAATGATCAGTAGTATTTGTTCCTAATATAGCATAAAGAGAGTCATAGATTGGCCTTAAGTAAGGATCAACTTTTTCTTTTAAATCACCAGGTAAAAAGCCTAATGACTCTCCTGCTTCAACAGCAGGCCTAGTTAATACAATTCTAGAAACTTCTCCTCTTTTAAAAGCAGCAATTGCACATACCACCGCTATAAATGTCTTACCAGTACCGGCAGGACCAATACCAAATACAACATCATTTTTTTCAATTGCTTCTACATACTTTTTCTGCCCCATATTTTTAACTCTAATCGGTTTGCCTTTAGCATCCCGAATTAAAATCTTTTTGTATAAGTCAGGAAAATATTCCGTAGTACCTTTATCGGCCATTTTCATGGCACTCACAACATCAGCGGGACCAATGTTGATATTGGCATTAACTACATTATCCAAAGCTTGCAGAACAGCTGATACTTTCTTGATATTTTTATCTTCACCCTGAATGGCAATGCTATTACCAGTGTCAATTACACTAGTATTATAGCCAGTTGATAACAGATTCAAGTTACTATCATTAACTCCAACTAGTTTTTGGATATTTTCAGGATTTTTAGGAATAAAATTGGTTTGGGCCAAATAACTCTGCTCCTTTTCTTGCGTTTAACTTAACTGCTTACGCACCGCATTAGAAGCTGCTTTACCATCAGCTTTACCTTTTATTTTGGGCATCAAAGCTTTCATCACTTTGCCAAAATCGGACTTGCCCTTAGCTTCAGTTTCAGAAATTGCTTGGGAAACAGCCTGGTTGAGCTCTTCATCTGTCATTTGCTTGGGCAGATAATTTTCAACAATAGCTAATTCCTGTTTGGTTTCTCCTACTAAGTCGTCTCTATTAGCCTTAGTAAATTCTGCAATTGATTCTTCACGCTGCTTCTTTTCTCTGCTGAGAACTGTCAGTTCTTCATCAGCGGTTAAATCATGACCAGCTTTAATCTTTTCATTCATCAAAGCTGCTTTTATCATACGCACTGTGTTTAATTTTACTTTATCACGTGCTTTCATTGCGTCTTTCATATCTGACATTATTTGCTCAGACAAACTCAAATAAATTCCCTCTTTCTGTGTAAAGTCTAGGTAAATTATATCAAATTTGAAGCTTAGTTTAAATTAAATAATGCCTTAAACTTTTGATATTTGTAATGAAAAAAACGACTTCTATCTTTTGATAAAAGTCGTTTATAATTAATAATGTCTACGTTTACGAGCTGCTTCAGACTTGAGTTTCCTACGAACGCTAGGTTTTTCATAGAACTCGCGCTTACGGTATTCTTGTAGAGTACCGCTTCTAGAAACGGAACGTTTAAAACGACGAAGAGCATCATCAATAGACTCGTTTTCGTGAACGACTGTCTTGGCCATATGTGATCCCTCCTTCCATTTCTTGACGTTACCGTCATACATTTAACTAAATTATATCAAACATCAACAATCGGTCAATACAAACGTTCAATATTTTTTAGAAAAAAGTTAACCTGTTAATGACTTTTGTTAAATTGTATAATAAATTAAAAAAGGAGTAAATGATGGCTGAAGAGACACTAAAAAAAGAAGTTAACATTATAATTATTTCAGATTCTGCCGGAGATACAGCGTTTAATAATGCTGTAGCTGCCGCAGCACAATTTCCTGACGCACAAATCACTTACAGAAGATATCCTTTCATAATCAATAAGGAAAAATTAGAGGAGACTTTTGAAGAGATAATACAATACCCTAATTTGTTACTTATATACAGCTTGGTAAAAGATGAAATGCAAATACCAGTTATTCGTTTCGTCAGAGAACATCACATACAAAGTGTAGATATCTTATCACCTGCAATTGAGTCTATCCAAAAATTGACTGGTCTTAAACCTGAGCAAAAAATTGGTGCACAACACAAAATGAACCAAAAATACTTCGATCGGATTTCTGCAATGGAGTTTGCTGTAATGTACGATGATGGGAAGGATCCTAAAGGGTTTTTGGAAGCAGATGTTGTTCTGCTGGGAGTTTCAAGGACTTCAAAAACGCCTTTATCTTTATTTTTAGCAAACAAAAATTTGAAGGTAGCGAATTTACCGCTGGTGCCTGACACCCATATTCCTAAGGAAATATATCAAATTGATCCTAAAAAGATTATCGGTTTGACTAACGATTTATCCGTTTTAAATGAAATTAGGCGGGAAAGAATGATTTCTTATGGCTTGAGTCCTGATACGTCTTACTCTAATACTGATGCGATTAAAAAGGAATTGGATTCTGCACAAAAGCTTTATGATAAATTAGGCTGTTTTGTAATTAATGTTGCACACCGCTCAATTGAAGAAACAGCAGCTATTATTATGAATCATTTAGGAGTACAAAAGTAATTTCTAGGGACATATTTTAAGCTGAAAAGGGCTTATTTAATAAATCACCAAGTATAAGAATTCATAGGCTGATTAATTGCAGTAAAATGGCTCAAAAAATAAAATAGAAGTAGGTAATAACAGCTTTTAGTTCATAGAAAGGGCCAAATTATGCAAGCAAACAATAAAAAACTAGATACTGCGATTTTCGCTGGTGGGTGCTTCTGGTGCATGGTTAAACCTTTTGATTCACTGCCTGGAATTAAGAAAGTGATTTCTGGATATACAGGAGGTCATGTCCCAAATCCTACTTATGAGCAAGTTTGCACTGGAACTACCGGTCATACAGAGGCAGTGGAAATAACTTTTGATCCTGAAATTATGTCGTATCAGAAATTATTGGACTACTATTGGCAATTAACGGATCCTACAGATGCAAGCGGACAATTTCAGGATCGTGGAGATAACTATCGTCCAGTAATCTTTTATAATTCCCCTGCTCAAAAAGAAGCAGCTGAAAATTCAAAAGAAGCTTTACAAAATAGCGGCAAATTCGATGACCCCATTGTTACTCAAATTGAACCTGCTAAACCGTTTTATCCGGCAGAAGATTACCATCAGGATTTTTACAAAAAAAATCCTTTCCGGTACAATCTTGAAGAGTCTGGTGGCAGAGCAGATTTCATAAAAAAACATTGGCAGAATTAATCAAAGTTTTGACCAAAAGTGCTTTAAATTTTACGTAGTTGTGTTAGTATACTTAAGAAAAATACTAGTTTTTATATTTAATATAAAAACTAGTATTTTATTATTTTATAAAAATTAATTAGAGTGCTTAATAAAAAGGATTTATTAACAATGGATCAACTTGACGCGTTCAATCGGCGGTATAACCTACTATCAAAAATTTCTGCATCTTTTTTTTATTCATTAGCGGTTGCCGTAGCTTTAAATTTCTTTTGGACACCCGGCCACATGTACTCTTCGGGGGTTACTGGTTTTGCACAATTGATTAACACTATGAGTGAGCGGTTTTTGCCCTTTACCTTGTCAACTTCAGTCCTCTACTTTGTTCTTAACTTGCCCCTACTTCTTTTAGCGTGGATAAAGATTGGCCATAAATTTACCTTCTTTACCATTATTACTGTCATTCTTGGTTCAATTATGATGAGAGTCATTCAACCAGTAAATATGCATATTGACCCCCTTGTCTGTGCTATTTTTGGTGGTATGATCAACGGACTAGGAACAGGTTTTGCTCTAAAGAATGGTATTTCAACTGGCGGACTGGATATCATTGGAATAGTAATTCAAAGGAAAACGGGTACTAGTTACGGTAAAATCAGTATTTTAATTAACCTGATTATTATTGCTGCTGCGGGTTTTGCTTTCGGCTGGACCCGTGCCCTTTATTCAGCTTTGACAATTTTCATCAATGGCCGTGTAATCGATGCTGTATACACTCAGCATCAAAAATTACAAGTCACAATTGTTACAGAAAAGCCTAAAACAATCATTGATGGCATTCAGGAAAAAATGCACCGGGGCATCACTATCTTTCATGATGTTGAGGGTGCATACAGCCATAACGAGAAAAAAGTTCTCATTACAGTTATTGATAGATATGATATGTATGACGTTTTACATATTGTTAAAAAAAGCGATCCTTATGCTTTTATGAGTGTTACCGAAGTAGAACGAGTTTATGGCAGTTTTAAGGAACAAGAAATAGTTTAAGTAGTAAAAAGGCCTGATTTTGACATCAGGTCTTTTTACATAATTTTTATTATTTAAAAAGTTTACGGTATTCACCATATCCTCTTTGTTCCAATTGATCAAAAGGAATAAAGTCTAAAGCAGAGGAGTTAATGCAATATCTGAGCCCTCCTTTATCACTGGGCCCATCATCAAAGACATGTCCCAAATGTGAATCACCTTCTGGACTCTTAACTTCAGTTCTTTCCATATTGTGTGATTGATCACGGTGATAAACCAATTTCTTGATTGGCCGGGTAAAACTAGGCCACCCGCAACCCGCATCATATTTATCTTCGCTTGAAAACAAAGGCTCTCCTGAGACAATATCAACGTAGATTCCTTTTTGGTAAAAATCATCATATTTTCCTCTAAAAGGATAATCTGTTGCTGCTTCTTGAGTAACTTGAAATTGGTCTGGTGTTAGTTCTTTTAGCCTTTTGGCTTTTTGATCTTGATCCATTTATCTCACGCTCCTTAATTAACTATAACAAAATTTGGGATAACACACTAAACTAAAACTTTATAAAAAACACTTTTTCTTAATTTTATTTAGAAACATACTGGGTTATAATATGGTTTCAATAAAAAAAGGAAGGTTCTTTTTATGCCAACATTAGCAAAAAATTTATCAACAAAAATTAATTCGAAAATTAGTAGTATACCTAATCCAGCGATCAGATCCTTCAATCAAAAAATTTCCACAATACCTGGAATTATAAAATTGACTATTGGTGAACCTGACTTAAATACCCCAGAACACATAAAAAGAGCGGCAATTGAGGACATTAAAAATGATGACTCTCATTATGCTCCTGAAGCTGGAAAAGAAAAATACCTGGAAGCTGTTAGCAAATATCTAGCAAAAAGCTTAGGTGTTACATATGATCCCAAAAGTGAAATC
Organism: uncultured Lactobacillus sp.; assembly: GCF_946477725.1. Classification (GTDB taxonomy): domain Bacteria; phylum Bacillota; class Bacilli; order Lactobacillales; family Lactobacillaceae; genus Lactobacillus. Next base: position 98,387 of record NZ_CAMKZC010000002.1, read on the forward strand.
TGTGCTACGGTTGGAGTTTCTGAAGGATTGAATATCGCCGCCATGACTTTACTTAATCCTGGTGAAAAAATAATCGTACCTACCCCTGTTTGGGGGGTCTACTTTGGAATCATTAAAATGGCTGGTGGAATTCCAGTTCAAGTAGATACTTCTAATGATCATTTTCTTTTAACTCCAGAAAAATTAACGGAAACTTTGGAAAATGAAGGAAAAGGCGCAAAGGCTGTTATTATCACTGATCCGTCTAACCCAACAGGACGAGTTTATTCAAAGAAAAACTTGCAAGAATTAGCAGCTGTCATTACTAAATACGACATTTTCGCTGTCAGTGATGAAATCTATGCTGAATTAATTTATGGTCAAAAAAAGCATTATTCATTGACACAATTCATTCCTGAAAGAACTGTTTTATTATCGGGGCTTTCAAAAAGTGTTGCCATGACTGGCTGGCGTATAGGCTATATAGCTGGACCTGCTGAGTTAATGAAATCAATGATAAAGGTGAACTCATTTTTAATTTCTGCAGTGACTGACAATGTTCAAGCAGCTGCCACAGAGGCTTTGAATTATGGAGATCAGGACTATGTTGCCGCGCGAGAAAAATATCAAAAACGCATGCATCTGCTTCAGGATGGACTTGAGAAAAATGGCTACTCTATGGCTACTCCTGAAGGGGCATTTTATATTTTTGCTAAAATTCCCAGTAAATTTGGCTGTGATGATGTGGCGTTTGCCAGTGATTTAGCTGAAAAAGCCAAAGTTGGGGTAACACCAGGCAGTTATTTCGGTGCTGGTGGTCAAGGATACGTACGCTTATCCTATGCTTCGTCTGAAGAAAACTTAAAAGAAGCTATTAAACGTATCAGTAGCTATACTGAAAGCAATTAAAAAGCTGATTTATTGAGTTACTATTCTGCGATAGGTTAAACTTGAAATGGTAATTGTTTTTATTTTTGAGAAAGGGTAATGATTATGCAAGTAACAATGAAAAGTGAGCCGCTGTCAACTAATGGAGAACCAATCAAAATTGGCCAGCAACTGCCAGATTATAAGGTAAAAAAGTCTGATGGTTCAGTTGCATCAAGCACTGATTTGGTTAATAAGGTTACACTGATTAGTGTTGTACCTAATATCAATACTAGCGTCTGCAGTATTTCCACTAAACGCTTTAACAGCGAAGTGGATAATTTTGATGGTATTAATTTCTATACTGTTTCCACCAATACTCCAGAAGAACAGAAAAATTGGTGTGCTGCAGAGGGTGTATCAAAAATGGAGCTTTTGTCAGACGAGAGTTTTGACTTCGGCAAAAAAATGGGTTTGTTTATTGATGCTACGAAATTTGATTCTAGAAGTATCTGGATTGTAGATGCAAATAGAAAAGTCTTGTACCAAGAACTTATTCATGAGTTAACCAATGAACCTAATTATGCCAAAGCACTTGCATTTTTACAGAATTTGCGGTAAATATGAACAAAAAGAAGCGGTTAAGAAAATTTTCCTTAACCGCTTTTTTAGTTTAAAAAACTGGGTGATCTAGTACAATCCAATTAGCAAAAGTTTGGTCTGCTAAGTCAACCTTATCCGGCTTTAACAAAATCTCTTTTGCTTTTAATGCCAAAGGTGAAGAATTTGCCAGATTGAGCTGTTCTAGAGGAACTGATACAGCTCCTAAAGAATCTTGCCCCGTAAACTGTTTAACTGTAGTTTGTAAATTACCACTAAACTTATTGATTTTATAAAAAACACAGATATGTTGATTAAAATGCCATTGTTCATAATCCCAAGGATATCTAAATGAGGTAACACCAATTTGGTCATAGTCTTGCACAATTAATCCAGTTTCTTCCTTAACTTCTCGCTTAACCGTATGGTCTAATGGCTCCCCATCTTCCAAACTACCGCCCGGCAAGTCATACCGATTTATATAAGGCCCACCCTCTTTTTTGATAACAACTAAACTTTGTTGATCACCAATAATACCATAACACCCGAAAGCACGATGAAATTTATCCGTCATAAATTATCCTCCTAGTATAAAAATAATAACTGAATAATAATTCTCTCATTATTTAATACTCAAAGCAATTTTATTTAGAGCATAGTTGCAGCTCTGGCCAGAGGAGCAATAGAATTATATATTTTATGATATAAATGATAGTATTTTTGATAAAGGGCAGTATTATGTGGATCTGGCGCGATAATTTCATTATATTTTACAAATACATTGATGCAGCTATTCCAGTCTTTAAACCAACGGCACCCCATTGCTGCAATCATAGCGGCACCAATTCCAGGTCCCTGTTCATTCTTTAAAGCAACAATATTTTTACCGAAGACATCAGCTTGTAGTTTCAGCCAAAATTTACTTTTTGCACCACCACCAATAGAAATAATATTATAAATAGTTTTATTATTTTGCTCATAAATTGATATTAAATCCTGTAAGCTGTAGGTAATACCTTCTATGACGGCTCGGCAAAAATCATTTTTCGTTGATGTATTACTTATTCCTGTAAAGCTTCCACGAATGAAAGAGTCTGAATAGGGAGTCCTTTCACCATTGATATAAGGTGTAAAAAATAGTTTATCAGCACCTAAGTTTGATTCTTGTGCCATCGAAAGTAAATCACTAAAAGATTTCTGAGGAAAGAAAGTATTCTTAAACCAACTTAAAGATTCACCCGCTGCTAAAGTAACTCCCATTGAATAAAAGTGTTCAGGTATTGCATGGTGCTCCATTTGCAAAGTTCCTTCATAGGGTGTGTGAGGACTTTTCTCATCAGCCAAAACTACTCCTGAAGTACCAATACTACACAGTATATTTTGTGAATTCAGAATACCAGAACCAATCGCAGCGACAGCATTATCCCCTCCCCCAGCAAATATTTTTGCGTCTTGATTTAAACCTGTCTTTCCACAAACTTCATGCAAGGGCAATCCAATAAAATCTGTAGAATTTACCAGCTCGGGACAATAATATCTAGGAACTTCAAAAAAATTCAAAATTTCATTGCTCCAGCAATCATGTGCAATATCCAACATTATTGTTCCCGTAGCATCTGAATAATCAGTGTTTATTTTGCCAGTCATTTTATATCTGACATAATCTTTGGGCATCATGAAGTATCTAATCCTAGCAAAATTATTTGGTTCATTTTTTTGTAACCATAATAACTTAGGCAAAGTAAAACCAGCAGTAGCCTTATTGCCAGTAATTTCTACTATTTTTTTACCGAAATTTTCGTTTATATACTTAGCTTCAGCTGCTGTCCTGCCATCGTTCCATAATATTGCTGGTCGAATAATTTCTTTATTTTTATCCAAAATTACCAGGCTATGCATTTGTCCAGAAAATGATATTCCATCGATTTTTGCAAGATTTCTTATCTTGATCATGATTTTTTTAATGGCTTCTAAAGTGCCTTGAACCCAATCGTTAGGATTTTGCTCACTAAAACCTTCAGCTGAATTATAGACTGGATAATTTTCTTTTTCTTGATCTATTATTTTTCCTGAATGATCTAGGCAACTAACTTTCACTGCACTAGTGCCTAAGTCTATTCCTAATACATATCTTTCCATTATTTATTTTTATAAGGGTTAAATTGAAAATTTAGTTTTTTGGACCAAATGGGATAATCACCAAATAACAAGCGGTAAGGGAGTTCATCTTCCTCTATTTCAGGTATTCGAGGAATAGGTTTATAAAAATTGTTATCCAAATTATCATTATTTGTTTTAGAAACTTCCCAAGCCATTACTTTACCAGTTCCTGCTTCAACATTCCATTTATGATAAATTCCAGGTGTAGCAGTCAAACTTTCACCCGGCTCCAATTTGATAGTTGTTCCAGCTGGAACTACAAGTTTTTCTCCATCCTTAACTATTTTAACCTCTTTTTCTCGATCAAACTCACCTGTTTCAGTTGAATTCCATACTCTGATTAATAAATTTCCTCCACCACGATTAATAGTATCTTCTTCTTTTAATTTATGAAAATGGTATGGTAGTTCTTGCCCTTCTTCTAAGAATAAAATCTTCTCACAATAGGGCTTAGGGTAAACATCAGTATGATCATAATTACCATTTCTAAATGTGAATGCAACCAAGCCGTATTTAGTAAAATCATTGCTGCCAAAATCAGTTACATCCCAGCCTAACATATTATCAACAATTTCACGGTATCTTTCCTCTAAGTTAGTCCAATTATCAATATTCCAACTTGCAAATTTTGGAAAATACACTTGTTTTTCTTTTGCAAAAGAAATATCTTTTTGCAGAATTCTATTAATTTGTGATCTTTTCATTTTTGACCTCACTAAAATCAAATTTCAAGTTAAATTTAACTATTTCATCCGGTTTTATGTATTTTAATTTGTTATTTTTATTAGCCTGAATAAAGCCATTTACATCATTTGTACCTGGCTCTAATCCTAAAACATAGTTTTGATTTCGTTCCAAACGCCATTCATTCAATACGGGGAGTGTTTTACTACTAAATTTAACTTTTAAAGAAAGGCCTGTTTCTGGACTAATTAAACTATATTCAGATTTTCTTAACGTATGAAAATACACTTGCTCAGGTTTGCCCATTTCAGGTTCTTTCAGTCTAAAAGGGTATTCACCTTTAATTTTATGATACTTACGATCACAACTTTCATCAGGCTGAAAAAGTATTTTTGTTTCGGGCGTTAAAAAAGGATAGCCAAAATTGTTATGGTATAAAAGCATGTAAGGGACAGTTTCGTCTCCAGCATTTCTTAAAGCATCATCTATACTGATACTTGTCTTGTTTGTATAAACAGTAATTTTACGGTGTAGAATTAAATTAGGCCCAAACATCTGTGAATCAGCAATATTACCTTCAACTTGAATATTATCTTTAAAAATCTTATAGCTGAAATTATATGCCGGTGTATTGCTAACAGTACCATGTAAACCGCGCTGATTATCAGAGCTTCCCATGTATGTCAAACCGCCTGTTGTTAAGAAACCAACATTGAAATTGCGCAAAAAGCCTTTGTCATTGTTTTCATTAAAATAAGTACTATTTACAAGACCCGTTGCCGATAAGAAAGATATATTCTTGCCGTCTAATTTTAATTCTGTTATATCCATTCCTCTGTCTAATGCAATTGTAATTGAAAAGCCACTGGCTGTAGCTATTTCATAAGCTTTTAATCCAGTAGCCTTTCCTTCAAGAAATTGAATATATTTGACAGAATTAAGTTGTGCTTGATTGCCAATATATTTTTTTGAATTCTTGCTTCTCATTTATCCTATACTAATATCTCCTAAATCAACATCTTTTTCTTCTTTCTTCTCACTTTCTACACTAACTGGTCGTTTTAAAAGAAAGAAAACTATTCCGGTAACCAAACTACCTATAAGAAGAGCAATTAAGAATTGAACAGGCCTTGACATGGTTGGGACTGCAAATAATCCAGAAGCAGGAATTTTTGAATCCGCACCCCATAGCATTGAAAGTCCTCCTCCAATAGCACCACCACAAGCAGTTGAAACTATTGATCTCCATAAATCGTTTAGTACAATTGGTAAACTGCCTTCGGTTATTTCACATAAACCCATTGGAAATGCTGTTTTTAGAGTATTAACCTCGGTTTGAGTATAAATCTTTTTGTGAAAGAGTTTTTCAAGGAAGTAAGCAAAAGTAAAACCAAAAGGTGTTACCATAGAAGCTAAAATTAAAACAGTGATTGGTTCATTAACGCCTTCAGCCTGCATAGCTAACACAAAAGCAAAAACAGTTTTATTAATAGCACCACCGTAATCAACTGATGCTAAAATTCCAATAATCGCACCGTAAAAGAATTTTTGACTTGAAGGCAGTTGCGTCAAATATCTGGTAAGGATTCTTTGGCCTTCAGCAATTGGCGCGCCTAAAATATAAAACATGACAGCAGCAGACAAGATTGATGACAAAAACGGAATAATTAGCGTTGGCATTAAACCTTGAGCCCAATTAGGAACCTTTATTGTCTTAACAATTAAAATTGTGAACCAGCCAGCAACATATCCTCCGATTAAACCGCCTAAGAAGCCGGCTTTAATCATATTTGAAATGAGACCGACCAGAAATCCTGGAGCAATTCCTGGTTTGTCAGCAATCGCAAAAGAAACTCCTGTAGAAACAACTACTGGAAGAAGACCTAGAATTAAACTTCCTGCAGTACTGAAAGCATCCCATACACCGATCGTACCTGTAAAGTTGGTAATGTTTTTACCACCAAAGATATTACCAACTGCTAATAACAATCCACCCGCAACAACAACGGGAATCAAATATGAGATTGCTGTTAAGGCAGGTTCTTTAATTTTGACTATAATTTTATTTTCAGCCATTTTCAAACCTCTATTTAATATTTAAAGCTGAATGTAATTTTTTCATTAGTTTATTTGGACTTTGTATCGCAGTATCCGTTGAAATTTGGACGACTTTTTTACCTTTAAATCTTTCTCTTCCAGTTATTTTTACGTCAACTGCTAACAAAACAACATCAGCTTCTTTAATTTCCTCCGGCGTTAATGCATCTTCAGTTCCAATAGTTCCCTGTGTTTCTATATGAACTGTGTCTCCGCAATCTTTAGCTGCCTGCTCAATTTTTTCTTTAGCTATGTACGTATGAGCAATACCTGCTGAACAAGCTGTTATACCAACAATTTTCATCCATCAACATCTCCTTTATTATTTAAAAGCATCAATCACTTCCTGAATGGATTGAGCCCTTTTTAATTTGTCAACAACTTGCTTATGTCCTAATCTGCCAGCAAATATTGACAATAATTTTAATTGATTTTTTGCTGAATTAGTATCATTGCTTACAGCAAATAAAATCACTATCCTAATTTTTTCATTATCTAACGATTCCCATTCAATCCCATGGCTCAAAATACCAATAGCAACGCCAATATGCTTAACATCATCACTTTTTCCATGAGGGATTGCTATGCCTTGACCAATTCCGGTTAGCCCTTCTTTTTCTCGTAAGTAAATATCTTTGACAAAAGGATCAACTTTATCAATATAATTGGCTTTTTTAAGCAGTTCCGCTAATTGAACTATAACCTCATGCTTATTTTTAGCATTAAGGCCAATCTTTATAACCTTAGGATCTAAAACAGAAGTAATATTTTCCATATGTAAAGCCAAATGTTTTTATGCTTTAAATGTTTCGGTTTGGAAGTTTTCTACTTTGTATGGTACTTCAACCGGTTCTTCATGCTCAAAATATAAATGAGTTGTGTTAACTGCTTTGCAAAGTTCATTCTTATGATGCACTACTTTTTGTTCTTCAATCATTGCTTCAGGAAACATCAGCTTTGGTTCACGCATTTCGTTAGGATCACTATTGTCCAGTAGGTGCCGCAAACCGGTTGCAAATGCAATTTTGATATCACTTGAGATATTTATTTTATTAATGCCATTGTCAATAGCTTCTTGAATTTTATCATCAGGATTATTTGAAGCTCCATGTAAAACTAGGGGTACATCTACAGCCTCAGAAACTTGTTTGGCAATTTCTGGCTTTAATTTAGGCTGTACATCTTTTGGATAAAGACCATGAGCAGTGCCTATTGCTATTGCCAAAGAATCAACATTAGTTTTTTCAACAAAGTCCTTTGCCATTTCAGGTGTGGTGTAATGCACATCATTTGTCAAATGGCCATTGACGTCATATCCAGTATTAGCTATTGTTCCAATTTCAGCTTCAACTGATATTCCAGTAGCGTGAGCTGCTTCAACTACTTTTTTGGTAATAGCTACATTTTCATCATATGGCTTCATAGAACAATCGATCATAACACTGGTAAAACCAAGATGAATAGCGTGTATGCAGTCTTCATAGGTAGCACCATGATCTAAGTGCAAAGCGATCGGTAAATCAGTTTTACTGATGCCCTGTAAAACTTGTCCTACAAAGTTATCACGCAAAAATGCCAATTCGGTTGGATGAATTGCCATTATAAAAGGCGTTTGATCTTCAATACATTTTTCCAGAGTTGCTGTGAAAAGTTGTCCTGATCCTGCATTGTATGCTGGTATTGCGAAGTGATTTTTATGAGCTACATCTAATAATCTTTTTCCTGTTACTAAAACCATTTTTACCTCCAAAAATTAATAAATTATATTTTCTGAAAAACAAACTTTTTATGGTCCACTTTTCATTGTTTTTCTCCTTTATAGATATCTTTCGATTTCTTGTGCTGTCTGACACTGACTTATTCTGATAACGAATTTTTTATCCGCAAATTTGCGAAATATTTTAGTCATTCTTTTGATTCTCTGATCATTGCTTTTAGATTTCCGGCTGATTACCAAAACTAAACAAATATTTACAGCCGTATTGTCCGGACATTTCCACTCATCTATTTTTCTTGTTAACTTACAAATTATTAAAGTAGGTATTACCTCCTGTTCTAAAATAATGTGAGGAAATGCTATGCCATAACCAAAAGCAGTATTTTTGAGGTTTTCTCTCGTTTGCATACTTTTCAAAATCCCCACCTGTGATGTTCCTTTTTGAAATGCAACAGTTTGTGAAATAAGCGAAAAAAGGTCTTTTTTCCCTATTTTTTGGTGAATATTCATTTTTATAAAAAAGTCATTGTTGCTTTTGTATTCTGAGAACTGCTTGTCTGACATTTTTTTCATCTTCTTTTGTTAGAAAAGCACTGACCAATTCAACAGGTATATTGGTCTTGATCGTTATTGGTACTGTACTTATTATTAGATCAATATTTTTATACTTTTTTAATATGTCTTTTATCTCAAAGCTGGAACCTAGTCCGATAACTTTTAACTCTGGCATTAATTTTCTTATTTTGGTCGAGATTATTTCTGATGTGCCAATGCCTGTAGTACAAATAATGTAAACACGTACCTTCTTATTTCTTTCTGGTTGAGCTTCCAAATACTTAACAAAGTAAAGACATATAAAGCCTGTTTCATTATCAGAAATCGTTGGTAAATGAAATTGATGACTTACTTGTTCAGAAGCTAATTTAGTAGCCTCAAAGACTGGCTTGTATTCCAATTTAATATCATTTAATAAAGCATTTGGTAATGAAACTTGCATTTTCAAGCGAATAATCATTGAAAAAATATGATTTTTAATATCATTCAATATGTATCTGCTAAAATTGGTTTTTAAAAAATGTGAAACTGAAGTAATGTATTTTTCAGAAACTTGCTCCGCTAATCTATGATCATCGGATGTTATTTCACTTTTTTTATCACCTAATCGAGATGAAATCAGGTACTCGAATAGATAGTATGTTTCTACCTCTAATGTCAGAGGCCGTACATTTAAATAGTTTTCGATATTTTGAATAATTTTATGACATATCTTAAAAATTTCCGGATTTTCCTGCGATTTTCTTTTTATGCTTGATTTTGATTCAACTGAATAATTTACTGACTTATAGGTTCTGGCTCTGTTTAAAAGAATATAAATATGCGTAAAAAAATTAATATTATAGGGATATGGAAGATTATTGTTTAAAGACTTCACGGCAAGTTTCAATTGCTCTAATGCAAAGTCAAAATCTTGATCGTCATATTTTCCAATGCTATTACGTAAACTACTAATTTCTGTTGTGTTGTTAACATGTAAAACGACTTCAATAATGGCATTTCTAATATTTTTTTCGGTACCTTTGATGCTTAAAAAGCGTTGTTTGCGGACTAATGACAAATTCCATTTTCTAATCTTCGCAGCAATTATTTTTTCATCATTTTGAATTACCGCTTCACTAACATATATACTATTAATAATATCCGTTATTGAAATCGCTTTAGGAGACGCAATCAAAAGTCTGGTTAAAATATTTTCTTGACGTTCATTAATTTGTGAAAATGTAGTTGAATTCCTGTGATCATACTTTAAATAATTTTGATAGACTAACTCAAATCCTTGACTTCGTTTTGATACAATTATTTTTTCTGGGAAATTTTTATTTAGCTGATCGATCCTCCTAATTATTGTTTTACGTGAGACGTGTAACTCTTGTGAAATTTTAGCCGAAGAATTGAAACCATGATTTACTTTTAAATAGTTGATTATGGACTGATTCAAATCTTTAACCATTCCTTTTCTCCTTCCGACATTTTTTATTATATAAGTCTGTGAAAGCGCTACATCATAAGAAAATGTCCTCAAGCAAAATTGAATGAGGACAAATAAAAAAGCACAAGAGCTGTGAAAATTTCTTCACAGTTCTTGTGCTCTAATTAAAAATATATTTAAATCTGCTAATCCCAAGTAGTATTTTGAGCGGCGTCTTTTTCAGCCTGTGCTCTTAAGTTAGCTTCAATCTTTGCAACATCATCATGATACTTATCTTCGACAACTATGCCCAAATCACTTAATTGCTGATCAGATACAGGTGCGGGAGCATGCATCATTGGTTCAGATGCATTAGCGTTTTTTGGAAATGCTAGTACATCACGAATATTGTCTTTTTCTGCAAGAAGCATTGCAAAACGGTCAAGTCCAATGGCAAGACCAGCATGAGGTGGAAATCCCATGTCCAAGGCTTCTAGCAAATAACCAAATTGTTCATAGGCACGCTTTTTAGTAAAACCGAGAGCCTTAAACATTTTTTCCTGAATTGACCGTTTGTGAATACGTATTGAGCCCCCACCAAGCTCATCACCATTCATAACTATATCGTAGCTACGCGCATGAGCCTTATGCGGTTCAGTATCAAGAAGCTTGATGCCTTCGTCATCCGGCATTGTAAATGGATGATGTGCAGCAATCCATCTACCGAAGCCTTCATCGTATTCAAATAATGGCCAGTCCACTACCCAAATAAAATCAAATACGTGCTTAGGTATAATATCAGTTTCTTTGGCAAATTCACGACGTAAGTGATCAAGTGAATCACAGCAAACTTTCCATTTATCAGCAATAAATACTACTAATTCCCCACCTTTTAGCTCAAATTCATTAATTAGTGCGGATTTATTTTCAGCAGTTAAAAAGCGCGAAATAGGTCCGGAAAATTCTCCACCTTCAAATTTAACCCAAGCCAAACCTTTTGCATGATAGCGCTTAATATAGTCTTGCTTTTTCTCAATTTGTTTACGGGAATATTTTTGTGCGCCGCCTCTAACTGCAATTCCTTTGACAAAACCACCATTAGCAATAGCACTAGAAAATACTTTAAAATCACTATCTTTAAACACAGAGCTTAAATCGTGAATCAGCATGCCAAAACGAATATCAGGCTTGTCAGTGCCATACTTATTCATTGAATCAGTCCAAGAAATACGTGCAATAGGTGTTTTTAAATCAATGCCCATTACATCTTTCATAATTTTCTTTAATAGGCCTTCGGTATAGTCCTGCACCTGTTGCTCATCAGTAAAAGACGTTTCCATATCAATTTGCGTAAACTCAGGCTGTCTATCACCGCGCAGATCTTCATCTCTAAAACATCTTGCCAATTGATAATATTTATCAAAGCCTGCACCCATCAATAATTGCTTGAAAAGTTGAGGAGATTGCGGTAATGCATAAAAACTACCCGGATAAATCCTGGAAGGAACTAAATAGTCTCGCGCTCCCTCGGGAGAAGATTTTCCTAATATTGGTGTTTCAATATCGATAAAGCCGTTTTGATCAAAAAATTCGTGCGTGGCTTGCAATATTTTTGAACGCAAAATAATCGCGTTTTGCAGGCTTGGTCTGCGTAAATCCAAATAGCGATATTTTAATCTGGTTTGTTCAGCAACTTCAACATCATCTTTTATTTCAAAAGGTGGGTTCTTTGCTTTATTCAAAATAATAATTTCTTTAGCGTCAATTTCAACTTCACCAGTTTTCATATCTGGGTTAATACTGGAGCGTTTGACTACTTTTCCTTTAACTTGAATAACGAATTCATTTCCCAGTGTGTCAGCGGTAGTCATCAAGTCTTGACCTGAATCATGATTAACAACTACCTGAACTAAACCCTCTCGATCGCGCAAATCAATAAATACCAAGTTACCAAGGTTTCGCACGCGCTGAACCCAGCCATATAAGTTTACTTCTTGGCTAAGATATTTGGGGGTAATATTGCCACAATAATCAGTTCTTTTTTCTACTTGCTTCATTTTTATTCCTTTAATTGTTTCATTATTGCATTCATATTTTCAAGATCATCAAAACTGAACTTGAAAGTTTGCCCATCAGAAAGGCGCTTAACGTTTAAAACTCCGTCGGATAATTCTTTAGCTCCAAGAGTAATAACAAATTTTGCATTTGCCCTGTCAGCCTTTTTAAATTGCGCCTTTAATTTCTTTTGGTCAACATCATATTGCGCCTTTAGTCCGTTTTTACGCAACAAACGAGCAATTTCAACAGTTTTTATTTGTGTTTCTTGACCGATATTAGTAATGAAGAAATCAATGCCTTGATCCGCAAACAATTCTGGGTTTTGTTTTTGTAATACCAGCATTAACCGTTCTTCTCCGATACCAAAACCAACAGCAGGTGTAACTGGTCCGTCAAATTCCTTAACTAAGTTATCATAACGACCACCACCTAAAATGGTTGACGCAGATTCCCAAATACTTTTATCTTCGACCATAAATTCAAAAATGACGCCAGTATAATAATCAAGTCCGCGAACTAAATCATTATCTATCACATAACTAATGTCCAGTTGGTCCAGCATTTCCAAAATCTGATCAAAATTAGCCTTTGATTCCTCATCTAAATAGTCAATTATTCGGGGGGCGCCAGGTAAAAATTGCTTATCCTGGTCATCTTTGGAATCTAAAATACGTAAAGGGTTTTTTTCTAACCGCCTTTTTGAGTCATCTGAAAGCTGATCTTTAAAAGGTGTAAAGTAATTGACTAAAGCATCATGGTAATCCTGACGAACCTTGGCGTTTCCTAAGGTATTAATATGCAATTCATAATTTTTGACACCCAGTTTGGCTAATAAATCATGTGCTAAAACAATTGTTTCTACATCAGCTAAAGGATTATCCGAGCCAAAACTTTCTATACCAATTTGATGGAACTCACGCTGGCGGCCTGCCTGAGGCCTTTCATACCGAAACGTGGACTCGATATAGTAGACATTTAAGGGCTTAACCACTTCAGGAGCATAAAGTTTATCTTCTACATAAGCTCTAACTACTCCAGCTGTTCCCTCGGGCCTTAAAGCAATATGCCTGCCGCCTTTATCATTAAAGTCATACATTTCTTTTTCAACGACATCCGATGTCTCACCACTTGAACGAGCAAAAACGCTATAATTTTCAAAACTCGGTGTCCGAATTTCCCGGTAATTTGCTTGTTTAAAAAAATCACGCAATATTTGTTCTACTTTTTCCCATGAACCAGATTCGTCTGGCAAAATATCAACTGTCCCTTTAGGTCTTTGAACTCTCATTTAATCATCCTTTTAATAAAAAAACGTCCTTGAATAAATCAAGGGCGCTCTGAATTAGCACGGTACCACCTTTTACCTGCTGCGAATAACGCTCGCGATGCGCTTATTATCTGGTAAAGGGGTCACAGTTAGTTTATTTTCCGTCTTCTCAGCAAAACAGACGGTCTCTGAAATTAAAAACTATACTTCAGTCTTTGTCATTGATAATTCTTTTTTAGCTTATAGTTTTCCAGGCAAAAAGTCAACCTGTAGTGCAGTTAAGCCTAATTTTTACAGATCCAACACAATAGTAAAAGGACCATCATTTTGTAAATCAACCTGCATATCTGCACCAAATTCTCCGGTTTCAACAGTTAAGCCCTGCTTTTTGAGCTCTTCATTAAACTGTTCCCATAATTCCGCGGATTTTGGTGGTTTCATAGCTTTGATAAAACTTGGTCGATTACCTTTTTTAGTGTCAGCTAATAAAGTAAATTGACTCACGCTTAAGATTTGTCCGCCAACATCTTTAATTGCCAAATTGGTTTTGCCATTTTCATCTTCAAAAATTCGCATTTTGGCAATCTTAGTAGCAGCCTTTTTAATCTGCTCTACTCCATCGCCTTCTTTTAAGCCAACCAGCAATAACAAGCCTTTATTAATTTGGCCAACCATATTGCCTGCAATTTTGACACTGGCATTATTTACTCTTTGGACGACAACTCGCATTAATTATCAGCCCTCCTTGTTTGGTAAACATCAGGAATATCTCTTAATTTTGATAAAATTCCGTCTAATTGTGCAGAATTATTAACTGCAACTGTCGCATAAATATGAGCAATGTTATCTTCATTTACTTTACCTGAAATATTATTAATATTTGGTGTCAGTGTATTTAATTTGGTAATGACGTCAGTAAGCAGCTTTCCGCGATTGTAACCAAAAACTTCAATATTGGCATTAAATGCTTGAGCACTGTTTTCTTCAACATTTTCCCATTGAACTTCAATCAATCTGCCCTGGCTATCATCGTTATTAACGATATTACGGCAATCTGTTCTATGAATAGTCACCCCGCGGCCCTTAGTAACGTAACCAACAATTTCATCTCCTGGGACGGGATTACAACACTTAGCTAAATGAAGCATCAAGTCACTAATTCCTTGAATCATGACACCATTTTTATGCTTGATTTTCATTGCTTTAGAATCTTTTTTAGTGGTTGTAGTTTCCGAGACAGATTTTTGCCCAGAGTTAAGAATTTCTTCTTCTAGCTGCTTTTGCTTCTTTTTCTCGTTTTCATGGCGTATATCAGCTGTCAGTCTATTAACTACACCAATGGCGGAAAGATCACCAAAGCCGATTGAGGCATACATCTCGTCAGCAGTATGATAATTAATTTGGTCCAAAAGTGGCTCGATATGATCTTTAGACATGAATTCTTTTGGTGAAAGTCCCTGATCACGCAATTTATCAGCAACCATTTGCTGACCCTGCTCGATGCTGTGGTCCCGGTCAAGGTTTCTAAAATACCGCCTAATTTTATTGCGAGCACGGGAAGTCTTAACCAAATCAACCCAATCACGAGATGGCGTCGCATTTGATTGTGTCATAATTTCAATGACATCGCCGTTTTTGAGCTTATAGTCTAAAGGTACCAATTTACCGTTAACTTTAGCTCCAACAGCATGACTGCCAACCTGAGTATGAATTTCATAAGCAAAGTCCAAGGTTACTGACCCTTTTGGCAATTCATAAACTTCACCTTTGGGAGTAAAAACATAAACGCGATCAGAAAAAATTTCACTCTTAACGCTTTTCATAAATTCATCAGCATCCTGAGTTTCGTCTTTTAATTCTAAAATTTCGCGCACCATATCCAATTTTTCATTTGAACTGGTCTGTTCTACACCCTTAAAATTACCTCTTTTATAAGCCCAGTGTGCGGCAACACCATATTCGGCAATTTCATGCATTTGTTCAGTTCTAATTTGTATCTCAAGTGGGCGGCCGCCAGGACCAATAATAGTCGTATGAAGAGACTGGTAGCCATTTACCTTGGGAACAGCAATATAGTCTTTGAAACGGCCAGGCATTGGTTTCCATTTCGTATGAACAGCTCCTAGCACTGCATAACAGTCCTTAACCGTTTTAACGATAACCCGTACAGCTAACAAATCATAGATTTCATTAAAATCCTTATGTTTGTTAACCATCTTTTTATAAATAGAATAGATGTGCTTAGGTCTGCCATATATCTCATATTTAATTCCCAGACTGTCCAGGCTTTCCTTAAGTGTCTTGATGGCATCTTGAATATATTTTTCTCTTTGACTACGCTTAAGGCTCATTAAATTGACAATGCGATAATAAGCTTTAGGATTCAAATAATGAAAACTCATATCTTCAAGTTCCCATTTAACTGTTCCAATACCCAGACGATCTGCTAAAGGTGCATAAATATCCATTGTTTCTGAAGCAATTCTGCGTTGTTTATCGGGACGCAGATGCTCTAAAGTATGCATATTATGAAGTCTATCAGCCAGTTTAACCATAATTACCCGGATATCTTTAGCCATTGCTATTAGCATTTTCCTGTGGTTTTCAGCTAAAAATTCCTGGTGTGATTTATACTGGTATTTATTTAGTTTAGTAACACCATCAACAATAAAGGCAACATCTTTGCCAAATTTTTCTTTTATATCATCATTTGTAACTGGCGTATCTTCTACAGTGTCATGCAAAAAGCCTGCAGCGACAGTGTCAGGGTCAAGACTCAAATTAGCAAGTGTACCGGCAACCTGAGTAGGATGAACAATATAGGGTTGTCCTGAAGCTCTTTTTTGTTCTTTATGCGCGTTTGCAGCAAATTCATAAGCTTTTTCGACAAATGCAATTTGATCATCATTCATATATTTTTTACAGGTATCTATCACCTGCTCATGTGTCATTTCAATGTACTTTGACATATAAATCGACCCTTCTAATACTATGCATAAATTTGATTATCCATTACGCCAAAAATTTCTAAAATGAGGTAGATTAACCCAAACAGAAAGTTGTAATTGGCATATTTAATTAAAACGATTAAACAAAAACACCCAGGCATTAATAACAGCCAATAATGTTTGAGATTACGTTTTTTAATTAGTTTACCAACATGGTAACTGATAAAGCTGTTAGCTAATATAAATAATAAACTTACACGCCAAATAGTCCCTATTGAAAAAAGACTAAATAATAACGGCAGGATCATGACTAAAACGCTCCAGTAAATGACTGGTGTCACCTCATAACTATTTAACTTCTTAATTACAGGTATATTTTTTATTTTGTCAATCAACTTGCTAGTTCCTTACTAATTTAATTATCTATTATAACTCATTTTAGTTATCTTTTCTTTCAATAATTAATCCTATCCAGCGGCCACTTTGCATTGATAGGACAACCTGGAAGCCATTTTCGCTTAAAGCTTTCTTTATTTTGGCAGCCTGAGAACAATCTATTCCTGAAAAAATGACCTGTCCACCCTCATAGAGATGCTTATTTAACTGCGGAATCAAATCAAGGAGTATTTCAGCTAAAATATTAGCAACTATAATATCATATTTACCCTGAACATTGTCTAATAAGCTGGTTTTTTTAAGTTTAATATTAGTTAAATCGTTCAAAGAAATATTTTCATTAGCAGCAGTAATTGCTTCGTCTGAAATATCAGTTGCCAGAACAGAACTGGCTCCCAAAAAAGAGGAAGCAATAGCTAAGATTCCTGAACCAGTGCCAACATCACAAACTCTTTTGGGTCTTATAAGAGTTTGCTCAAGTCCAATTAGGGCTAACTGCGTTGTCTCATGCGAGCCAGTGCCAAAAGCCAAACCAGGATCTAATTTTATTAACTTTTGATCTTTAAAAGCCGGCTGATATTCTTCCCATTCAGGTACTATTGCCAAATGGCGGGAAAAATCAATTGGATGATAAAACTTTTGCCAAACAGTATTCCAGTCCTCATCTTTAATGTAGGATGTACTTATTTCTGCTTTACCTATTTTTAAACCATAGCTTTTTAATTCAGATAACTTTTGCTTGTATTCTTCAATTAATTTCTCCTTATCTTGATCACTATCAAAATAAGCTAAAAACTGTAAATCTTCTGGTAAATCATTTATTTTATCAAGCTTAATCATTGTTGAGTCAGATTTCCAGCCAGCATGTTCAAAGTCAGACCGTTTTCGGGTCTCAGTACCCAAACAATGCAAGACATCATTACTAAATATGTTTAAGGCATCTTCAACTTCGTGACTGGTTTCAATTTTAATAATCAATAATTTCATTGTTTTTTAAACTTCCTTTTTATTTTCCCTTTTTGTAATGCTATCATGAAAAGGGTGATCAATATGTCAAAAAAGAAAAATAATATTGAAAAAACACTTGTCGAAAAAATTTTAGACAAGAATAAGATTCCATATCGTCAAGCAGAGTTTGCCACCCACGAGGATTCTGGTGGTGTAGCACAAATGGATACATCCATTTTAAACGAGAAAGAACATTTGGTCTATAAAACTCTCGTTTGTTCTGGAAATAATACTAAAGTTCTGGTAGGGGTTGTACCAGTAACAGAACATTTAAGCATGAAAAAATTAGCGCAAAATTCTGGGAACAAAAAATGTGAAATGTTACCTTTAAAAGATTTGGAAAAAACTACAGGTTATGCTCACGGTGCCAACACGCCTATTGGTATTTATTTCAAACATCATTTTCCTATTTTTCTTGATAAAAGCATGTCTAAAGAAAGCGAGATAGCAGTTTCAAGTGGTAAAATTGGCCGCAGCGTCTTTTTAAAACCACAAGATTTGCAAAAAATTACACATGCGAAGTTTTGCGATTTATTAGAGTAAGAAAAAATAAATATATTTTTCTGATATTCTGAAAAATATTTTATTTTAAAAAGTTGTTTAGGTTATAGTATTAAAGCGCTTTTTCTAATATAATTAAAATAAATGTAGAGTATGAAGAATAGGAATAACCAAATGACATTGTTAACAGATGAGCAAATTGCAAATATTGCACATGACTATTTTTTAAGTAAGTTAAATATTGCTGAAATTTCTAAGAAATACAATCTTTCTCGTTATCTTATTGCAAAAGCAATAGACGAAGCGGAAGACAAGGGTATTGTAAAAATTAGTATTTATCAAAGTCCCAAAAGAGCGCAAAATCTTGAACGGGAGTTTCAAAAACTTTTCGATCTGAAGGAAGTTTATATCTTAGAAGATAAAGAAACTAAAAATCAAGACAATGAAATGATTGTCAATTTTGCCGCCAAACAAATTCAAAACTATATTAATTCTGCTCACGTCGTGGGATTAACTTGGGGGACACTTTTAAGAGACATTATTGATGATTTTTCAGCCGAAACTCGCGCTGACCTGACATTTATTCAACTATTAGGTCAAGTGGTAAATTCTAGTAAACGCAAGCAGCCGCTTATTCAGCATGCTGCTGACAAATTTAATGCAAAAAGTTTAACCTTCCCCGCACCTCTTTATGCAATTGATCCGAGACTTATCAAAAAAATTCAGCAAGAACCTTATTATCAATATATTGAAAAATATTTTTCACACCTTGATCTGGTATTTGCAAGTATTGGTACCATGCAATCACTGGAATCAGGACAATTTTTTATGGATTATTACGCTGATAAACTGTTTACTGGAATTGAAAAAAATCAGTTAGCAGGAATTATTTTTGGCAGACCTTATGATATTAAAGGTCGTTTTTATAGTCCAATTGAGCCTCATATATCTGGCATCAGTCTTTCCGACATTTTTGCAGTTCCTGATCGGTTTGTAATTGTTAAAAACAGGTTTAAGGAAGATGCACTTTTGGGGGCTCTTAGATCTGGCATAATAACGCATTTAATTACCACTTCGGGTATAGCTGAAAGAGTTTTACGCAAAAATGAGGCACTTTAATTTGCGGATTTTTTACAGAACTCTTCATTATATAAGCTTGTAATATAATTTTGCAGATCTGCCACTGAATGTGTTCTTGAGCGAGCGCATTCTTTAGCGGGTTTTGAACATAAAAAGCATTTGCGAACAGGCAAGTCCAGATCTTTGCGGGATATTGCCTGTTTTTGCTTTTTAATTAATACATCGGCATCAAATAGCCGATTAATTTTTTGTTTATTTTCAAATTCAACTGCCCTTTTTTTAACTAAACGATAATCAGCATTAACGAGATAAAAGTTTTCTGAACCTGCTGCTCTCTCCCAATGTTCATACAAAGTAAAAGGTAACTGGTTATTTTGCAAAATTTCTTCTAAATTTAGAATACCTGAAGCAAAAATTTCTTTTAAATAGCGATTGTTTTTAATAGGGCCGGGAATGTTTAATTTAACATCCAGCAGCGTACATTCAGGAAACTTGTGAAATATTGTTTGTTGCAACTCTACCCTTTCATCCTTATTAGCTAATACCTCTGTAATACTCTGTGGTTCTCCTTCAGTAAATATTGTTTTTACCATTTTATCATCTTCTTTCTCTTTTTATATTAGAACTAAAAAGTGTGAGAACAAGTCTTACCCTCATTCTCACACTTTAGCAAAATAATTAGTTAATCTTTTACTTGCTTAATTGTATCAATAATAGTACCATCCCGATACTGAATTAAAGCAACAACACGATCAGTATATTCTAATGGCTTTGGTGTTCCAACCTGTTTTTGTGCCATTTCTTGCAGTTCTTTGATATCAACAATATTGAGTTCAGGAACCTTAGCAAAGGCAGCTATTAAGTCTTTACGGCGAGGATTAATTGCAATTCCTCTTTCAGTCACTAAAACATCAATTGAATCTCCTGGTGTAACGACTGTTTCTACCTCTGGGACTACTGTAGCGTTGCGTCCACGTACTAACGGAGCGGTGATAATAGTCATTTTTGCTGCAGCAGCATCCTGGTGACCACCAATAGCGCCACGAATAACGCCATCGGAACCTGTCATTACGTTAACATTAAAATTGGTATCGATTTGCAAAGCTGAGAGAATGGCCACATCTAAGTTATTTACTACGGCACCCTTATTATGAGGATCAGCATACCAGGAGGCATCAATTTCCTGTTGGTCTTTATTCTGAGCCATTGAAGCTGCAGCACCCTTGTCAAAGTCCTGAACATCCATAATTTTCTTGACCAGGCCTTCTTCAAGTAGATCAGTCGTAGGCTTTGTTATACCGCCTAGCGCGAATGATGCCTTAATCCCATCCTTTAGCATAGATTCTCTTAAGTATCTGGTCACTGCCAATGCAGCACCACCGGATCCAGTTTGGAAAGAAAATCCTTGTTTATAATATGGTGAATTTGTTATCACCTTATTAACAGTTTGTGCAATTTTCAGTTCTTTAGGATCTTTGGTAAAACGAGTCGCTCCTGAACCAATCTTATCAGCATCACCAATTTGATCAACCTTCACAACATAATCGACTTGAGTTTGTTTAATTGAGGCAGGCGTATTTGGATAATCAACTATATTGTCAGTCAGCAAAACTACTTTATCAGCATATTGTGCATCAATCAAAGCATAGCCCAGAGATCCAAAAACTGCATCCCCTTCTTGACCATTGGCATTACCAGCTGGGTCAGCATTTGGAACACCTAAAAATGCCACGTCAATTTTGATTTCTCCTTCTTCAATAGAACGAGCTCTATTGCCATGAGAACGGAAAATCACTGGGTTTTTCAAACCACCATGGGAAACAAAATCTCCCAAGCTGCCCCTCATTCCCGATGAAGTAATATTTGTGATAACACCCTTTTTTATTGCTTCAATCACCGTGTCATTCATAACACCGGTTAAGGAAGATGGAGCTAATGTTAAGTTTTGATAACCCATTTTAATAATTAGATTCATTACTTTATTAAAAGCAAAATCACCATTTCTAAAATGATGGTGGAAAGAAATAGTCATACCATCTTTTAAAGTTTTCTTAATAACATCTGCTAAAGAATCAACCACTTTTGATTCTCCCGTAGTAACTTGCACCTTAGGAGCCACTCTTTTCACTTCAGGGTTACCTATTTCCACAGATGCAAATGGTTTAAGATTCATTTTTGTCATCAAATCATCAGGCAAATTGCGTTTTACTTTATTCTTCAATGTAATTACCCTCCTCATCAATTAAATTCGATGCTTTAGCTGTTGCAATAACACGGTTAGCCTTCTCAACAACCGGTTTGTCGACCATTTTACCGTTCATTGAGATAACGCCTGAGCCTTTTGCCTTTGCTTCTTGAATAGCATTTTGGACAGAAAGAGCATTTTCAATTTCTTCCTTGGTAGGGTTAAATACCTTGTTAACCATAGGTATTTGTCTTGGATTAACTAAAGACTTACCATCATAACCTAGTTCATAGATATATTTGGTTTCACGGTAAAATCCTTCTGTATCATTCATATTAGAAAACACAGTATCAAAAGCATAAACATCGGCTGCTCTAGCAGCTTGCAATACCATGTTGCGGGCAAATTCTAACTCACGTCCATCCGGATAACGGTGTGTGTGCATATCTGCAGTATAGTCTTCACCAGAAACGGCTAAGCCCATCATTAATGGGGTTGCTGTTGCAATTTCAGGAGCATTAAGAACACCTTTTGCACTCTCAATCGCTGCCATAACACCAATAGAGCCTTTTTGAATACCGTATTCTTCTTCCGCTTTTTCCATATCCGCCACTAATTTTTTAATCATAGCGGCCGATTCAGTTTTAGGAAGACGAATAACATCTACTCCAGCGCGAACCATGGCTTTGACGTCTTCGTCATAAAAAGGAGTGTCTTGACCGTTAATTCTAACGACTATTTCAGCGCCACCAAAATCAACTGTTTTAATAGCATTAAATACTAACATTCTGGCTGCGTCTTTTTCAGTTAACGAAACTGCATCCTCTAAATCCAGCATAATAGAGTCAGCTCCATAAATGCCAGCGTCTTTAACCATTGCAGGATTATTACCTGGTACAAACATCATTGTTCGACGCAAACGATTTTTAACATAAGTCATTTATTGCAATACCTCCAATCTTGGCTGATCAGTAGTTTCAGTTGCTCTTTGCGCAGCCGCTAATGCTCTTGCAGCAATCACGCAGTCAAGAGCTCCTTTGTCAGTAGCCTTAACTTTTGCGTTAGTAATACCAAATTTATTTAGGGTTTCAGTTATTACCTTTTTGATCTGATCACCGTATGATTTAGCTACCTCTGAATCCAGATCAACTTCAATCCCATTTTGACCAGCAGAAATCATTATCTGAATATCCGAAGATTCTAATGTTCCTGCTACTCCAACAGTTTTAATTTCCATCAATGTTCATTCCTTTCTTGATTCTTTCTTGTAAAATTTGATAATTCTCATTTATAAAATTCATTGTAGTTGGCGGAACTAGAGTGGAAATATCTTTTAATTCACTATTTTTGATCAATTGGCGCACACTAGTTGCCGTAATTATTTTTTCGTTATCACGAAAACGTTGCACGATTTTAACAGCAATACTGGGACTAAGTATTTTTTGTAAACTTTGATTATAGAAATTAGTCGTCCTTGAAAATGGCTCAGTACCCAGATAACGTTTCTTAATTGTCAATTTTGGTGCAATAATATTTTTAAAAATTAAAGCGTCAATCTCTGTTTGTGTTGTAATTAGTTCATCAGGTGACTTTAAAAAATAAGCCGGAAATGTCGAGCGTGAAACTTGGTAATCTCCACCACTGACTACCACCACGTTTTTAAAGTTGGCAGTTCCTTTTTTTACTAAATCCATTCTTTCAGCTGTTTTAAATAAAGAAGCATCAGTAGCCACTACAAAAACATACACCAAATCATTTTCACTACTTGCTAGTTTTACTAACTTTTGGTGGCCCAAAGTAAATGGATTAGCATTCATTACAATTGCCGCAACTTCTTTTTGATTTTGGTTCTTAATTCTAGGCATTTTTGTTAAAAAGTCTTGAATACTTGGTGTTCCACTTTCTAAAAAAGCCGCAGTATCAGTATGAGCCAACTCATTAAAGCCTAAATGGCCGAAACTAGACGAATATTTTGCCTTGGTGAATACGAATGAATGATAAATTTTCTGACTAAAAAGGTATTCTTGCAAAGCCGACACTATTTGATTAAAGCGTGCCCCGTGAACAGCTTCATCATTTGACACTGCTATGTATTTAAGAACTTTGCCCGCGATACTACCAGTTCCAACCAAATGGCCATCTTCATCTATTAAACCAATAGTATGATCAAGAACGTCAACTTCGCGGGAGCTGAAATCTGTAATTCCCTGATTAATTAAGAAATTTTCCCATCTTGTTTTTGTGTCTGGAAAATTTAAATTGAGCTCTATTGTTTTATCCATTTATTTGGTTCTCACTTTAGCTAAAATTCTTGCAAAAATTTCATGACTTCTTGATACATTTTCAGAGGCTGTTCCGCCTGAATTAAGTGACCACAATTTGCTATTATTCCTGTGTCAATTTTAGGATTCAATTCTCTTGTAGCATAGGCAAAATGATAATCAAAAAAGGGTGAATTTTGTCCTGCTAAAACGAGCATAGGAACTTTTAAGCTAACTAAAACGTCCCGCCAATCCTGCTCAGCATGATCTATTCGACAAAGATAATTTTCTTCAGCATTATACGGATATTTTTGGGCTTCAATTTTGGCCTTTTTAAACATCTCATCATTGATATGAGCATAAATACCATTGCCCTGATCTGCCTTTAAATAATCCGGATAATTTTTCCAAGTTAAATCTTTAAACCCATAGTGCCAAGTGCAGTCTTGAATCATTTTTGGAGGTTGATCTAAGTCAACAATTGCCTGCAATCTCTGGGAGCCAAATAGTGAAACATAAGCCCAAATATTTGCGGCTCCCATGGAATTGCCAACAGCAATAATATTGTTTAAATCTAATCTGCTAATGAGCTCAGCTAAATCAGCTGCATGGCGACTAATGCGTTGCCCCTTAAATGTTCTTTGAGAACGTCCCTGATTTCGAGGGTCAATTATGATAATGCGGTAATCCTCTGTAAAAAGCCTTACAGCTTCTTGCCATAATGCTGCGGAACTACCTATGCCAGGAACCGCTAAAAGAGGTTGACCGCTTTTTAATGTATCGTAATAAGTTATTCGAATACCATCATTAGTGATAAAATTGTTTGCCTTAAGCATTTACCAAATTCCAATAACTTTCATCCATAAAGTGCCTATCACACCGAAAATCAGTAAATAGAGAATTCCTAAAATAAAATTATATTTCCACCATTCACTCTGCTTAATGTAACCAGTTGTAGCTAATATAGAAGCCGGTCCGTTAGCATAGTGAGTAGTTGAAGCATTAATTGCCCCAGTAAACGCCAAGAGCATAGCTGATAATCCTAATGGAGCACCTGTAGCAACAGCAACAGATAAGAATGGCAGGTATAATGCTGTCATATGTGCAGTACCACTTGCAAAGAAGTAGTGGGTGTAAAACATCAAGATCACTAAAACGGCTAATACTATTTGCCAGCTTATTCCGTGAAGACTAGTCTGAATTGTCTTAGAAAACCAGTCAATGAAACCAAAAGAAATAAGTTTACTTGCCATAAATATTAAAATCGACAGCCAAATTAGAATATTCCAAGCTCCAGTTTGGTTTAAAGCATCTTTCATAGTTAAGACACCAGTTAATAGCAATAAGCCGACAGCTAAAAAGGCCACAAAAGTAGAATCTAATTGAGGAATTTTGAAGATTCCGGATAAAACCCATAAAATAATAGCCAGCAAAAATACTATTGACATAATCATTTCAGGCTTTGTCACTGGTCCCATTTTTGCTAAACGGTCACTGGCCCATTTTTTAGCATTGGGAGTTTCTTTAATTTCTGGAGGAAAAATTTTATAAATCACAACCGGAATAATAATAGTTGCAACTAGAACAGGAACTATTGCTGCTGTAAACCAGCTGATCCAGGTCATATTATAATTTTTCTGTGCCGCCATTTGAGAAGCAACCATATTAGGAGCAGCACCTGTAATAAACAGAGCAGTTGACAGAATGTTGGCATGGAAGGCTGTAAAACTAAGATAAGCTCCAATTTTCTTTCTTGAAGGATCATTAGGATCAGAATCATAATCTTTAGAGATTGATTCTGTCACCGGCCAAACTACACCACCTGTACGAGCACTATTTGATGGTATTAAAGCTCCTAAAACTAATTCCAAACCGGTAATAGCATAGCCGATACCAATGGACTTCTTACCAAATTTTTCAATCATCCAATACGCAATCCGATTACCTAAACCGGTTTTGCTAATACCATATGCCATGATAAAAGCCATAGCAATTAGCCAAGAAGCAGAATTACTAAAGGCGCTGAGAATGCCAGAAGTTACTTTACCAGTTTTGGGATCTACAACATCTTTGATTGGAGCCAAACCAACTAAAACCGTCACTATCAGTCCGATCAAAGTGGTACCACCTATTGGCAAAGGCTTTGTGATGCAGCCAACAATAGTTGCTACAAAAATGGCAAACATCTCCCATGCTGGAGCAGACAAGCCAGCTGGACGCAGAGGTGTGATGCACCAAAGGATAACGCCAATCAGTAAAGGTAAAATAAAGCCCTTATAATTAACTTTTTCAAGTGTTTTCATAGTAATTACCTATAATTTTCCGGGCGATAAAAATCGTCGATAATTTCATAATTCTTATTCTTTAATTCATCATCAAGCCAATCTATATTTCCTGAACCATCATGAAAACTGGCTGCTTTTGCCTCATCCTTTTCATGAAAATTCTGAACAATCGGCAATAACTCCGTTGCTTCTTCCAGAGCAATTTTGATAACACCGTCAGCGTCACCTAAAATGACGTCACCTGGGTTAACACTTAGGTTACCACAAGAAACCGGTACATTAATTTCTCCTGGTCCTTCTTTATAAGGGCCATCTGGAGTGGTACTTACAGCATAAATAGGCAAATCCCAGTTGCTTAAACTATCAATGTCTCTTATTGGCCCATCAACTACTACACCAGCTACATGTCTTTGATCCCGTAGCCATGTCATCATTACTTCACCAATAACTGCCCTGGTATTATCATTTTCATTATCGATGACCACCACATCACCCTCTTGGCAATATTTTAAAGCTGCATAAATAGTTAAATTATCACCTGGGCGGTTATGAACTGTAAAAGCTGGACCACACATTTCTTCATGTGGGTGTGACATCAGCCTGATTCTGGGCGACATTGCACCTGTTCTATTCATACAGTCAGCCACATTTGATGAGGGCAGCTTTTTATATGCAGAAACTACTTCTTTTGCGGGAAGCTTTCTTTGTAAAAAAATTCTCTTACCAACCTGCATTATTCATGCCTTCTTTTTAATTAATCTAAAGCAATATTATTTAGTACTTCTTGCATTTTGGTAGCCGATTCCACCATTTTTGCCTTTTCAGACTCTGAAAGTTCAGTCTCAATCACCTGGCTGATTCCAGACCCGTCAACTACTGCAGGTGTGCCTAAATAAAGTTCGCTTTTAATGCCATACTCACCATTAATTGGTGCAGATAAAGGCAAAGCAATTGAACGGTTAGTCAATATTGCGGTAACAATTTGCGTTAACATCATCGCAATGCCATAAAAAGTTGCACCTTTATTTTCAATTATTTTTCCACCTTTTTGACGAATATTCAGTTCAACTTGGTTCAAAATATTATCATCAATATGAGCAAATTCTGTTAGTGGCTTACCGCCCACAGTTGACTCATCAAAGTTTTCAAATGAAGTATCACCATGTTCACCTAAAACCATGGAATTAACCCCAGCCACCGGAACATTTAATCTTCTGGCTAAATCAACCTTTAAACGAGCAGTATCTAGTGATGTACCTGTCCCAATTACTTTGTTTTTCGGAAAGCCAGATAGTTTTTGGGTTAAAGTTGTCAATATATCAACTGGATTAGCAGAAACTAAGAAAATACCATCAAAGCCCGATTCGACTACTGGTTGAATGATACTTTTCAAGATGCTAACATTTTTATTCACAAGATCAAGCCGACTTTCTCCTGGCTTGCGGGGAACACCTGCTGTAATTACCACCACAGCAGCATCTTTTGCATCAGAGTATTCACCAGAATGAATATTACACTCGCTTGTAAAAGGCAGTATATCTTCCAAATCCATTGAATCTCCCACCGGACGATTCTTGACCACATCACAGATTACCAGCTCGTCAACACTAGTATGTTGCAACAAGTCATTTGCAAAAGTTGAACCTACAGCTCCGTCTCCAACCAATAATACTTTCTTATTCATTAAGTCATTTCCTTTCGAATTTTTTAAAAATGTAATCCTTTACATCCACATTATAAATTTTATTTCTGTTATTTGCAATATTTAAAATAAATAATTTATTTTTTAATTTTTTAAAAATAAAAACAGTCTTACATATTTAAAATTCAGTTTGTTAATAAGGTAAAAATTAGTATTTTTGGCATACCCGTTTACCTAAAAACCTAAAATAAAAAAGCCCTTCGTCGCTGCTAGACGACAAAGAGCTTGAAAATTGCTAAACATAATTTTGCTTATGTAAAATAAAAAACAGTAGACAAATCATTGGCAAAACCACGACTGCCAAAACGTGGAGTTTGACAAAATACCTAACAATATTGCCAATGACTGCCAATTATTTTTTAAGCGCTAATTTAGTTAAATTATAGTTATTGGTTTTTGACAAATTTGCTCATTTGTATTCCTGCTTGCCTGCCAAAAATGACAGTTTCAGCAATCGAGTTGCCACCAATTCGGTTATTTCCGTGTAACCCGCCTGAAACTTCTCCCGCAGCATAGAGGCCTTTAATAATGTTACCGTCTGTATCATAAACTTCGGTTTTGGGATTGATATGGATACCGCCCATAGTATAGTGGATAGCCGGGTTAATATGAATTGCAAAGAATGGTCCCTGCGCAATTTGATGCTCCATTCCTGTTGTTCTGCCAAATTCTTTATCTGTTTTATTGGTGACAGACTCATTCCAATTAGTAATAGTTTCATTCAAGTTCGAAGCTGTGACACCAATATTTTGAGCTAGATCAGAAATTGTTTCTCCGTGACTAACCAATCCTACGTGATCATAAAATTCAACAGCAGTAAAGTTATTTCTAACAACTTGATCGAACACCAAAAAAGCACCGTTTTCATTTAAGTTGCTAATGGCGTCAGAAACAATTTTACGAGTACTTAACTCGTTGACGAATCTTTTACCAGATTTGTTAACGAGGATAGCCCCTTCTCCTCTTAATCCTTCTCCTATCAAGTAGACGTGATCAGTATCAGTTTGTGCAGTTGGGTGCACTTGAATAAAGTCCATTTGCTCTAGTTGTGCATCAATTTGACTAGCAAGCTTTAAACCATCACCAGTAGCCCCAGGCTGATTCGTAGTCTGATAATTTACCAGGTCAGGACGGTATTTTTTGATTAATTCTTTAGATGAGCCAAAGCCACCTGAAGCCAGTAGCACAGCGTTTGCATTTACTTTTACTTGTCCTTCAGGAGTATCAACCTGGACACCTGTTACTTGTTGTTTATAATCTTGTAAAAGCTTAGTTACTTTTGCATTATTAAAAACTGGTATTTTATCTTCTTGTATTTGCTTTAAAGCCCCAGTTACTAAATAATTGCCGACTGGTGCCATTGAAGCAGGACGGTGAGCTCTCTTCTTGCTCATCCCACCAGTAATAGTTAAATTAGTTAGCTCTATACCGTGATCCATTAGCCAATCTATTGCAAGAGCAGAATGATCGACAAAGTAGCGTAGAAGTTCACGATCATTCATCATTCCTCCACCTTTAAGAGTTTCACGGTAAAAGTCTTCTTTATCGTCTATAATTCCCTGTTTTATTTGAACAAGACTTTCAGAAGCATTCATTCCAGAAGAAGCTCTGTTTGTGTTCCCACCTAAATCAGAATTCTTTTCAAAGATAGCAACCTTCAGTCCTAATTCATGAGCCTGAATCGCTGCAGTTAAGCCGGCACCACCTGCACCGATTATAATTGCATCGTAACTTTCTTGTATTTCAGAAGCCTTATTAGGCGTAAAAACAAATTTACCCATTGATTTCTCCTCTACAGAAATTTAAAAGATTTATTTTTCAGGATTAGTCTGAGATATATTGGTCATCTCCATGTAATCCATCCATTCATCATATTCCTTTTCAGTTAATTTGCCACTTTTAAGGGCTGCTTCTTTAAGCGTTGTTCCTTCTTTATCTGCAGTCTGTGCAATCTTAGCAGCTGCATGATAGCCAATATGAGGTGACAAAGCCGTCACTGTCATCAAAGAACTTGCAAGTAAATTGTCCATTTTTTCAGCATTTACTGTTAAGCCGGCAATCATTTTATCAGCAAAACCATTAATGGTACCGTTTAAAATGTCGCAAGAATCCAGAAAAGCTGTGATCATGACAGTTTTATAAACATTCATTTCAAAATTGCCCTGGGAACAAGCAAAAGTGATAGTAGTATCATTGCCAAAAACTTTTGCAGCTGCCATAGTCACGGCCTCAGCTTGTGTCGGATTAACTTTGCCCGGCATAATCGAAGAACCCGGTTCATTAGCCGGAATATTAAGTTCATGATAGCCTGCTCTTGGACCTGATGCCAGGAATCTTATATCTTGGGCTATCTTAAACATGTCGGCAGCCAAAGTTTTTAAAGCACCATGGACAACATCTATGCCAGAATGATGAGCTAAACCCCAAAATTTATTGGTATTAACTTTAAAATCATGGCCATAAACTTGAGATAGTTTGTCAGCAATTTTGACAGTCATTCCCGGTGCAGCATTAAGGCCTGTTCCAACAGCCGTACCACCGATTGCCAGTTCATATAATGTAGGCTTAAGCTCTTGGATATAAGATAAATCATGTTTTAAAGCTGAAATATAACCTGAAACCTCTTGCCCAAAAGTTATCGGAGTAGCATCTTGCAAGTGAGTACGGCCAACTTTGACGGTTTTCCAATACTTGTCCTGCTTAATTTTGAGTTCGTCAATTAAGTGTTGCACAGCCGGTTCAAGTTTATCTAAAGCTTCCACTGCCACAATATTCATTGCTGTTGGATAAGTATCGTTTGAAGATTGCCCTCTATTAACGTCATCATTGGGTAAAATATCCAAATTTGGGTGCATCTTGTTAGCTAGATTTGCTACTACTTCGTTAACGTTCATATTGCTCTGAGTACCAGAACCGGTTTGTAATACGTGTAAAGGAAAATCTTGACGCAATTCATGATCATCTAATTTTAAAAGTTGATCTATTGCTTCCTCAATAGCCTGCCCTTTTTCTGCTGGTTCAGCGCCAACTTCTACATTCGATTCAGCTGCAGCTTTTTTTAAATGTAAAAAAGCACGAATAATTGCAAGCGGCATTAATTCACCACTGGGAAAATTGTGACGACTTCTTTCAGTTTGAGGACCCCACAGTGCATTTTTAGGAATTTTAACTGGACCAATTGTATCACTTTCAACACGGTATTCTTCTTTACTCATACTAAATCTCCTTTTTCAAATGTTAGTATTTAAGCTATTAAAGCAGTAATATTCTCTTGCACTTATAATACAGGTTTTTAGTATTATTTTCAATATTTTAAAATAAAAGGGGTATCATTTTAAAATTTTAAAATTTATTTTATTTTAGCAAAAAAGCACTCTTATTGAGTGCCTTAACTAGATATTTATATTTTTAGTGTTTCAGCATTAATAGCTACGATAACTGTTGACAAAGACATTAAAATCGCACCGACTGCTGGGGAAAGTAAAATTCCCCATGGTGCAAGTATACCCGCTGCCAGTGGTAAAGCTATGATATTGTAGCCTGCTCCCCACCATAAATTTTCAATGGTTTTTCTTTGAGTATGCTGAGCAAGGTTGAGGAAACTGATAATATCAAGTGGTTCACTGTTCACTAAAACAACATCAGCTGAGTCCACGGCAACATCAGTTCCTGCACCAATAGCTACACCAATATCAGCTTTAGCTAAGCTAGGAGCATCATTGATGCCGTCTCCCACCATCATGACTTTGTTTCCTTTTTCCTGAAGGTGCGCGACAATTTTTTGTTTGTCAGCTGGCATTAAGCCTGAGTGAACCTCGGAAATTTTTAGTTTCTGCGCAATACTCTGAGCGACTTTTTCATTATCGCCGGTTAGCATCACCGGTGTAATGTTAAGATCTTTAATTTGCTTAATCAAAGCTGCTGCATTTTTCTTTATTTCATCACCAACTGCTACGTAACCCAAAAGTTCATTTCCTGCTACCAAATAGCTGGAAGTGTAATTTAAAGCATCAATTTCCGGGAAATGACTCACCAAACTTCTAGCAGCTTTTTCATTTACAAGTTGATATTCCTTTCCATTTAAAGTTCCAGAAACACCTTTACCATCCAAAGTCTTACTGTTTGACAATGGATAGAGCTCAATATTTTTTTCCTTAGCAAATTGTAAAATGCTTTGAGCAATTGGATGATTGGAATCTTGCTCAAGTGAAGCGATCAGTTTGATGATTTCAGCAGAATCATATGCTTTATTTAAACTATCATATTTTCTTACCTGAAATTTGCCTTCAGTTAAAGTTCCCGTTTTGTCTAAAAGTAGATAATTTATTTTTGAACTAACACTGATAACGTTGCGGTTTCTAATGAGCAAGCCGTTTTTGGCACCAATCGAGGTACTTTTGGCATTTACTAAAGGAATAGCCAAACCGAGTGCATGAGGACAAGCAATAACTAAAACAGTTACCATCCGTTCAAGACCGCCAGAAATTCCCCGTAAACTGGTCCAAACGATTAAAGCAATAATACCAAAAACAAGTGCGGCATAAAATAACCAGCTGGAAACCCGATCGGCTAAGTTTTGCAGCCGTGATTTATTCATTTGAGAAGATTGCACTAACTTATTAACATTGGCCAAGAAACCTGAATTTGCGGAGCTAGTAACTTTGACAGTTAAAGTACCAGAGCCATTTATTGAGCCACCAATTACTTTGTCATTTTCTTTGCGCGTAACTGCACTGGATTCTCCAGTCACAAGTGATTCATTTACTTGACTTGAACCGTTTAATACTACGCCATCAAGAGGAATACTTTCACCGGCTTTAACTAAGATGACAGCATTTTTTTGGACAGCATTAATTGCCACATCTTCTGTTCGGCCATTATTTTGAACGTGAACTTTATCTGGCAGAAGTTTTGCTAAATCATGAACTGAGCTATTCGCATTCATTACGGACATCATTTCAATCCAATGTCCTAAAAGCATAATTAAAATTAAAGTTGCCAATTCCCAAAAGAAATCCATTACATGAACTTTGCTGTTTAGTAAATTGTTTTCAACGAAAGCATAAATACTATAAATATAAGCAGTAGTGATGCCTAAAGAAATCAAAGTCATCATTTCGGGCTTTTTTGCTTTTATTTCATAAAATGCACCTGATAAGAAGGGCTCACCGCCATAGAAGTAAAGAATTGTTGCAAAAATGGCTACAACCCATTCAGAACCTGGAAAAGAAAATTGAAATGGCAAATGGACCCCCATTGCTGGGGACAAAAAGATAATTGGCAAAGATAATATTAATGAAAGCCAAAACTTTCTTTTCAAATTACCCATATGCATCATATGACCGCCATGCATCATCATGTCATGACTACCCATTTTCATCGAAGAATTGGCGTTCATTGAATGATTCATATTTTCACTATGATTCATGTTCATATTATCCAAAATACTCAATCCTACCTTTACATTAACAAAATTGCTTTTTCTTTAATCTACTTTTATAAACAGTTGTTGTCAAAAGATGCGCTTGAGAAATCGAACAATATTTACACAATTAATTAGTTCTTTGCTTATGATAAAAGTGAACAATAAAACCGATTGCTAATCCAATAACTGCCGGAATAACCCAGTCCATACCTATGTCAGCAAAAGGAAGAAATTGTAATTGGAATGCTCTTAATTGTAGTGCCCATGCTTGTTTGCTAACTAGCGCAGGAAAAGACGCAATCATATCCAAAATGGCTGGAATAAAAGTAAAGACGATACTCCAGAAGTAAACAACTGGATCATGGTTAAATAAAGAACCAGAAATCGACAATATAATCAATACCATAGCGATTGGATATAAAAACATTAACATTGGCGTTGACCAGGAAATAATTGTGTCCAAACCAAAATTAGCAGTAATGAAGGAAACAATAGTCATAATTGTCAGCCAACCATGGTAACTAATTTTACTAAAACTGCGGTGAAAGTCTTGCGCGAAAGCTGCAATCAAACCGACAGCTGTAGTTAAACAGGTTAGTGTAACTAACGTAGCAAGTAGAGCATGACCAAAGTCACCCAGATAATAAGTCACTATTTGGTTAAAGACAGTACCGCCTTCAGCAGAAATTTTAAATTGGTTTAATGTCGTTGCTCCAACCCAAATTAAACCAACGTAAATGACACCAATTGCACTTGTGGCAATCACACCGGCTCTGGCAGTCACTTTTGCGTTACTTTTCGCCGAAGTTTTTCCAAGTTGGCGTACGGCTGAAACTATTGTGTAGCCAAAAGCCAATCCAGCCAGTGCATCCATAGTGTTGTACCCTTCCAAAAAACCATTAAAGAAAGGTGCACTTTGATAAGCCGCAGTAACATTTTGATTTTTGGCAGCACCCATTGGCGAAATAGCAGCTAATAAAAAAATTGAAAATAACAGCAATAAAAACAAAGGATTTAAAATTTTGCCGATACTGGTCAAAATCGTAGATTGCTTATAAGAAATAATAAAAGCCAAAATGAAGAATATTGCCGAGAATATTAAAAGTGCCGGCTTAGTAGCTGATTTCGGCAATACCGGCTGCAAGCCAACTGAAAAGGAAATACTCGCGGTCCGCGGTGTGGCAAATAATGGTCCTAAGGTCAAATGGATTAAAACCATAAACGCGAGAGCAAAACTATTTCCCAAAGGTTTGCCAATATCGTAAACCCCCTTAGCATGACTGGCACTAATAGCTAAAACGGCTAATAGTGGCAAAAGCACAGCCGTTACTAAAAAGCCAAAAGTGGCCATTCCCCAATTTGCTCCTGCAAGCTGGCCTAAATGAAGTGGAAAAATTAAATTACCGGCACCAAAAAATAGACCGAATAGCAATGATGCAACTACTAAATATTGTTTCCAAGATAAAGGCTTGGTATTAACATCTCTTTCGATTTCTTCCATTACAGTTCCTCCTGAAAAATATGAACACTTAATATAGATAAAGGGCCTTGATAAATTTATTTAGGTAATAAAAAAGCACCCTTGATTTGAAAATCAAGGGTGCTTAAGCACGGTACCACCTATATTACTGCAATAATTATCATTAAAGATGACAAAAACACAGTCACTTCACGTACGGCATACTGCGATACGCTAACACGTTAATGGGTGTACCCAATAATAGCTACTAACTTTCACCATATAGCTCAAAGTTACTTTCAGCTTACCATCACGGTCCCTTTTCAGCAACAGGACTCTCTAAAACGTTACTTGCAAACTTACTTATCTTTTCATCGCTTTATCAATATTAAAGATATTTTAATCAATGACTTATTTCCTGTCAACTATATTTTAGTGAAAATGATTAAGTCAGATCCTAATGCTTTTAATTTAGCTACTGTAGACAAATAAAACTAATGCCTTATTACTTAAAGTGGCTGTATATTTTGATGTGCAACTATTTTTCAGTAATCAGACTTTGAGCTATGTTAAAAATTAATTTCATTCAACAATTTTTGTACCATGTATCTGGTCTACCTGCAATCTTTCAGCAATTAAAGTGCTATTTTTGGCGGTAATGCCACCACCTGGTAATATTTCTATCTTGCCGTTTGCCCAGTTAATAATTTCTTTTAGATGAGAAATGGTATTTAAAACAGGAGTTGCTAACTCTCCGCCATGTGTCAAAATTCTCTTGACACCTTTATTCGCTAACCAGTTTAGTTCATCTTCTTGCTCAGTTAAAGGTATTGCGTCAAAAGCCATGTGCATAACAACATCAATATCTAAAGATCTGGCTAGAAATATAAGACGCTCCATTTTTGCTTTATCCAAATGATTTTGGGAGGTTAAACAGCCAAAAGCCACTCCTTGAGCACCTAATTTAGCTGCTATTTCTAAATCACTGGCCATTATTTCAATTTCACTTTCACAATAACAAAAATTTCCACCCCTTGGCCTAATCATCACAATAACTGGTATGTGAAAATTAGAGGCATAACTAACTGCTTTTTTGATAACTCCATAAGAAGGCGTGGTGCCACCTAATGCTAAATTATTATTCAGTTCAATTCTGTCAGCACCTTTATTAATAACATAAGGAATTTTAGCAAAATTTTCTACACAGGCTTCTTTTAACATTTAACTTCACTTTCTTCCTAACTTTGGTTACTTTACCGGTGCATTGATTTTGTTTTGGTAGTCATCTACCAGGCTTGAGAAATTGGTTCAATTTTGGTGTTATTGTGCAGCCCCGGATTTGCCATTAATATCTGAGGTCCTTGCTTTTTAGCAGCAATACAAAAAGGAAACTCAACATTGGTCGCTACGCCCCACTCGCCCTTTTTATTCAAAGCAATGAGGGAAATTTCCCCTACCTGACCATAACGCTTCTTTAAATCATTGCAAAATGGATAAACTGTAGCATCACAGGCTTCTTGGGGAGACTTTCCTTCTGCCATTTTACGGACTATTTCGTATGAAAGGCAGCCCTTCATGATGTCTTCTCCTAGGCCAGTTGCAGTCGCAGCTCCAATGTGACTATCCGCATAAAATCCTGATCCGGACAGAGGTGAATCGCCGATTCTACCATTTTTCTTCATAAATAAGCCAGAGGTTGATGTAGCAGCTGCCAGCGAACCATTTCGATCAAGAGTTATTGCTCCTACGGTATCATGACCATCATAAGGATGCAGGTCTGATTGAAGTTGCTGTTTTACTTTGTTCTGCCAGATAGTTTTGGCTCTTTCAGTCAACATATTAGTCATTTCAAAGCCATTCTGCATTGCATATTTAGTCGCTCCTTCTCCGACTAAAAAGCTGTTAGTCTTATTTAAGCTTAGTTTACGGGCTACCGAAACAGCGTGCTTTACGTTCTCAATTGCCGCTACAGAACCTTGCGCTAATGTGTCACCGTCCATGAATGCAGCATCCATTTGGACAACTCCATCTTCGTTAGGAAGTCCGCCATATCCTACAGATTTATAAAGAGGATATGATTCTACTTCTTTTATCAAATTTTCAACAGCATCCCCAGCACTTGCATCCATTCGCAGCAATTCTGCCGCTTTCACCAATCCGTCATACGACATACTCCAAGTTGATATTACAGCCCAATTATTCATTTAAACCGCCTTTTTTAATTCAATTTAATGCTAATAATACTAAACTAGAGCAGCAGAAAACAAGCACCCAAGGCAATTTTAAGGAGAATGTAACCTGTTCTAGTGAAAATCGTTGCTGCTAAACTCTTTTCTATAAAAAAATTAAAATATGTTAGCAGATTAAGCTCAACAGAACAATCAAAAATATTTAGCACATAAGCATTAAAAGTTTAAAAGTTTACTCGATAATTATTTTGGAACTAGAAAATTTTTATGAAATCAGATTGGAAAGGGAAAATGGATTGAGAAACAAGAAACACCCTCAAGTTTTACAAATTTGAAGGTGTTACTATAAGCTAATGCTTTTCTTTTATACAATAATTTTGAACAATAATGCAGCAATTACTCCGCCTAAAAGTGGGCCAAAGATTGGAACCCAGCTATAAGCCCAATCTGAACCACCTTTATTGGCAATCGGCATAAATTGGTGAGCCAGTCTAGGTCCCAAATCACGGGCTGGATTAATCGCGATTCCAGTCGGTCCTCCTAAAGACAAACAAATCGCTGTAATCAAAAATCCAGCTAACAATGGATTAAATCCTGGAGCTAATTTTGTATTGGTCAATCCCAACAAGCCAAATACCAAAACAAAGGTAGCAATCATTTCAGTAAAGAAATTCCAACCGTAATTTCTTATAGCTGGTGTCGTAGCAAACGACCCTAAAATGCCATCTTGATCAGTTGTTTCTTGCCAGTGAGGAAAATAGGTTAGCCATACTAAGATACCACCGATAAAGCCTCCAGCTGTTTGTGCCAGCATATAAGGCAAAACGGATGACCATGGCAACTTATTGGCAATTGCCATACCTAGTGACACTGCAGGATTAAAGTGACCCGGGCAAAGCCAGCTAACACAGAATACACCAAACGTCACGGCAAAGCCCCAGCCAAAAGAAATAACGATCCAGCCACTGCCCTTTGACTTCGACTTATTCAAATTGACACCGGCACAAACGCCATCTCCAAGCAACACCAAGATAATAGTTCCGAGGAACTCTCCCACTACTTGCATTGTTAAGCTATTATTCATTTTTAATCTCCTACTTCGATTATTGGACTTCCTTTTGAAACCCAAAATAATGTTTAGTAGTAAATTACTCCCAGATCCAATATATTATAAAATTCTACCTATGTAAACCCTTTCTTTAAATAAAACTATCTTTCCAAAAAATCTCAATTTGTTGTTATTTTATAACATAAGATTTAAAAGAGTTTCTGAATTTTTCGGCTAAAATTAAGTTAAGATACGCTTAATGTTATTTTTACTCAATATAAATCTGGTATTTATTCTATTTCTTTAGGGCTAGGGGCTTAAGCTGTCCTTCTATCTCCGTTAACTCGACCCCCGCCTCAATTAAAGTAGCGGCAGTATAAGCCCCTTCGATAAAGGCTACATCATATAGATGAATCTTTTTAGATGTCATTTCCGTTGCTAGTTCAAGATTCATTTTGGCACTGCCTAAATCATAAAATGCCAATATTTCATCAGCTTTATTTTCAGAAAAAGCCTGCAAAATTTTGTCC
Organism: uncultured Lactobacillus sp.; assembly: GCF_946477725.1. Taxonomy (GTDB): domain Bacteria; phylum Bacillota; class Bacilli; order Lactobacillales; family Lactobacillaceae; genus Lactobacillus. Next base: position 136,799 of record NZ_CAMKZC010000002.1, read on the forward strand.
ATACTGGTGCCAAGATCATCAGCGTTAGTTCCACCCGCAGTGGTAATTGACACATCTTTTGCAACCTGTCCCAACAGCTCAGACAAACCGGTTACAATCTCTGGAACATGGGATACTAAAGTAATGCCTAAACTCATAAGATACCTTCTGTTTCTAGTAACGCCTCAAAAAGGTACCCACTTGATTGCGAGCCAGGATCAACATGGCCTTTTGATCTTTCGCCTAAATATGAAGCACGACCTTTTTTGGCAACTAAGTCTTTGGTTGCCTCTACAGCTGAAGCGATTTTTTCCTGTGTTAGCTTATTGGTTTTAACTTCTGGAACTAATGCGGTCCACACATCAACCATGGTTTTATCACCAGGTTCAGCACCACCACGTTTTTTAATACCTGTCAATGCAGCAGCCAGTAAGTCTCCTATGTCTGAACTTGTGCTGCTTTTCTTCGCCATTTCCAAGAAAGCAGTTCCATAAAGTGGACCAGAGGCCCCACCAACTGTAGAAATGAGAGTCATAGCGATTTGCTTAAAAGCATCTGTGATGGTTTTGGGCTCAGTACTTAATTTTTGACTAACCGCTGTCATACCTCGGCTCATATTAAAACCGTGGTCACCATCGCCAATCGCAGTATCCAGATCACTTAAAAATTGCTTATTTTGTTCAATTTTAGCAGAAAAATTATTCATCCATTCAATCACATTTTTAACTGTTAAGCCCATATTAACTTCTCCTTTTACCAAGCAATTGTTTCTACTGGCTGATTGAGATAATCAAGCCACTTGTCATCAGCTAATTCAAATATTGTGAGTGAAATACCTGCCATATCAAGCGAAGTCATGTAATTACCCACTTTCATGAAAGCTGGCTTGACATTGAACTCTGCTAGTTTGTTAAGTAAATCATTACTAAAAATGTATTGTTCCATTAATGGTGTAGCGCCCATACCATTTACCAACACAGCATATTTCTTATTTTGGTCTAAATGCATTTCATCATTTAATTTGCCCACTAATTCCGTTACTAAATCTTTAGCAGGTTTAATCTGTTCACGCCGGTATCCAGGCTCTGAGTGAATACCAACACCGTATTCGATTTCATTATCTTTGAGAACAAAACCGGGTTTACCTGTTTCAGGATTGGTAGCAGCAGACAAAGCAACCGCGATTGTTTTAATATTAGGCAATACCTTTTTGGCTGTCGCATCAATCTCGTCTAGACTGGCACCATTTTGAGCCATTGCTCCCAAAATCTTGTGCATGAACAAAGTTCCGGCTACTCCACGTCTTCCTTGGGTAAATGTACTATTTTCGACGGCAATATCATCATCTACCACAATTGACTTGACCTTAATATTGTCCATATCAGCCATATCTTTAGCCATATCAAAATTCATCACATCGCCTGAATAATTTTTAATTACTAAAAAAACGCCCTGACCTTGATTAACAGCCTTAATAGCCTCATATATTTGATCTGGAGTTGGGGAAGTAAAAACTTGTCCGCAAACAGCTGCACTAAGCATTCCTTTGCCCACAAAACCAGCATGAGTAGGTTCATGACCCGAACCTCCGCCACTTACAATACCGACTTTGCCCGTCATAGAATCTTTATCTGCTCTCATAACAGCTTCAGTATCCTTAACTCTGGCAATATATTGGGGATATGATCTGACCATTCCTTCAACCATTTCTGGTACAACATTTGCTGGATCATTGATAATCTTTTTCATGATACTACTCCTTAAGTAAAAAATGTAACGCTTACATAATTATTATAGCAAGTAAGATAGCCATAGACCATTCTAGCTTTAATAAATTTAATTTTTGTCAAAAAAACTGTAGCCTCATCATTTAAAATTTGGACTACAGCTTTAATATTAAGTCTTTTAAAGCAGTTATTTTCTAATAACTTTATATCTATTCGATCTGTCATCATCTGGCTGCTCTGCAGCATGGCCACAGGCCACAATGACACTAGTTTCAAAATCTTCTGGAACTTCCAACTTTTGTTCTAAACTTTTAGCAGAATTTAACACATTTGCTGCATTCATTAGATAAACCGAACCTAAGTTAAGTGCTGCTGCCTCTACCATCAAATTTTCTGCAGCAACTGAAGCATCTCTTTCACCAAATTCATTCCCTTTTTTGACATTAATAATAAAGAGTAGAGGGGCATTATAACAAGCATTTTTTGTTACCTGTTCAATTTCAGATAGCAAATTCTCATCTTCAACCACTGTCATCTGCATTACATCAGCTTGGTGCATACCACAAGGCGAAGCTTGAAATGCTGCTATCAATGCTTTTACGTCGTCTTCAGAGACTTTTTCAGCCGTATATTTCCTAATAGCTACTCTTTTTAAAACTGCATCAGTCATTTTAGTACCTCTATCTGTAAATTCTTTAACTACCATTATTATAAAGCAATTTTTAATTAGTCTTATGAACTAAATCAGACCATTTTAGAAATTGGGTATTAGAAATTCCCGCAAATTTTTGGCCATTGATTTTCCTCACAAAATAGACCGGAATTTTTACTCCTTTTTTAACAAACGGATATTTATTTCCTATTACCACTAGTCTACCCTTTTTGTCGTAAACTTTGGCATTCGTCTTAACCTTGTAAACTTTAATTTTAAGAATTTTAACATTTCCCGGTTTAATAAATTGTTTTTTCTTACTTTTAGTACTTAGCTGTAAAAAGCTGTGTCCTTTGGCAGTATTAAGGCCGGAAACATATACAATTGTTCCTTTCTTCAATTTTTTATTTTTTATCTTTTTGCCTTTATTATCATAAATATATGCCGGCTTTTTTAATATGACACTTTTTTGCAAATACTTTAAAACTTTATTTAAATTATTAGTATTTTTGGAGGAATTGCCAGCAGCAGATGTTTCGTTTGAGCTAGTTTGTTCCTTATTGCTATCACTTTGAGTCGTAGTATTTGTTTCTTTAGCTGTAGCAGGATTCTGTCCTTGAATTGACGAACTTGCAGCTGCAACTGGGTTACTAACGGATAGCCCCAATACTAAAGCAGTAATTCCAGTTAAACTTAGCAATAATTTTTTCTTCATGTTAATACCTCTTTGCTAAAACTTTATTTATATACATTCTACTACTTTGAATAAATAATTTCTTTAGCAAAATCTAAGACAAGTAATTTAGTTATGACGTTTGCACACTAAGTTATTTTTACAACTTATATTATGAGGTATCTTAACGTGTTTTGCTTTATACTAATAAATAGTGAAAATAAACAAAAAACTGGTAAAGGAAGACTTTATGACTAATCCTCTAAAAGAACCGATCGAAATATTGGTTACTATTGACCAAAACTATATCAAACCACTTGAAGTGATGATGTATTCCCTCAGACTTAACAATATGACTGAGGAATTCCATGTCTGGTTAATTTATGATAATATTGATCAACATGCTCTAAATAAACTTAAAAAGTTTGGTACAAAAATCAGAATTAAAGTATCGACTCTAACTATGAACAAAAAAATCAAATTTCCAAATTCATTGCTAAACCTGCATGATTACCCCAAGGAAATGTACTTTAGGCTACTTTCAAGCAAAATTTTACCTGCAAACTTACATAGAATTATTTACCTCGACCCGGACATATTAGTTATAAACTCAGTAGTGCCATTATGGCAATTAGATCTTGAAGGTAAAATGTTTGCTGCTTCGGTTCATGAGGGCTTAACAGACATTATGAGTTCAATCAATAATATCAGACTTGGGACGTCAACTGGATACTTTAACTCAGGAATAATGTTAATGGATTTGGACCAAATGAGAAAAAAGATCAAAATTGAAGATATTACTCAGGCAATTGAACAGCATCATGACACTTTGATTTTGCCTGATCAGGATATTCTAAACTACTTATATGGCGAGGATATACTCAAAATTCCTGAAACACGGTGGAACTATGATGCAAGGGCTTTTTCAGTTTACTTGACCAGAAGCACTGGTGAAATTAACACAGAATGGGTCATGAAAAACACTTCAATTTTGCATTTTTGCGGTAAACCCAAGCCCTGGCAAAAAGAAAAACATTCTCGCTTCAAGCCTCTTTATTTAAACTATCTGCAAATGGTCAACCGCTTGTTAGAGCAGCAAAAATTAAGTTAACATTTAGCTTTTTACTATTGAAGGTAGCATTATCTGTGCTAAAATAATAAAAGTTGCCGGATATCAAGCGACACAATGCTTTAGGTGGATTAGTATAGAAAAAATACGAACTATTTAACAGCATTGAATATGTATAAATTTTTATAGAAAAGAGAAGAATTATGGCTTCAATTAACAAATCTGAACTCACTAAAGAGGTTGCAGCAAGAGCAGAACTTAAGCAAAACGTGGCAGAAAAAGTCATCGATGCTTTAATCGGATCAATCAAGGATAACTTGGCTAAAGGTGAAAAAGTACAAATTATAGGTTTTGGTTCTTTTGAAGTACGTAATCGTGCAGCTAGAAAAGGTAGAAACCCACAAACTGGCGAAACTTTAACTATTCCTGCAACTAAGGTTCCTGCGTTTAAACCTGGTAAAGCTTTGAAAGATGCAGTTAAATAGCTCTATATTTAAATACGAAAAAAACAACGAGTTTACCTCGTTGTTTTTATTTTTTTATATTTTTTAGCGACTTTGATGATTTAACTTCTTAGCGAAAAAGTCACCGATCACTTGAATGATAAATATCAAAATGATAACCAGCACTGTTGCTACAAGTGTTACATCATTGTTAAAGCGATTGTACCCATATGAAATTGCTGTATTACCCAAGCCACCTGCACCAATGGCTCCAGCCATTGCAGTTAAACCAATTAAACTAATAATTGTAACGGTAGAAACACGAGCAAGTTCTGATCTCGCTTCATTTAAATAAACACTAAAAATAATATCCCAAATCGTAGCACCCAAGCTTTGCGCTGCTTCAATTTTACCATGATCAACGCTTTCTAAAGCTACTTGAACTTGACGAGCATAAAAAGGAAACACGCCCAATGTTAATGGAACCAGAGCTGCTTTTATACCAATCTGAGTCCCGACAATTTTTTGAGTAACAGGTGCTATAAATGCCAGTAAGATAATAAACGGAATAGCACGAAAAATTGAAACTATTTTATCGCATACATTGAACCAGAATTTATTAGGTCTAATGCCATCACTTTTGGTCAGAACTAAAATTACACCAAAAATTAAACCTAAGATTCCCCCAAATATTCCGGACCAAAAAGTCATATATAATGTTTGAAAAATGCTGGTTCCCCAGCCAGTATCACCTAGCCAGCCCAGTTGCACAACATTGGGAAAAACTCTGCTAAACCAACTACTCATAAAGATCCCCCTTTTCGTTCAAACGAGTAACAGCGACTTTTTCTTTTTTCAAATAATCTACTGTTTCTTGCTGTTTTGTCTTATCACCTTTAACTTGAACAAGCAGAGTTCCAATTGGCTCATCATCAAGCAGTTCTACGTTACCATAGAGCATACTAGCTTCAACCCCGACTTTACGGTATAAATCAATAATGATAGTTTTAGTAACGTTAGCCATACTATAAACAAGTTGATAAATTGCTTCATTATTGTTATCTAATTTATTGATCTTAAGAGACCTTAAAGTATTAATTACTTCCAACGATCCGCCAACAAAACTCTTAGTCAAATCTTTTTGCGGATGCAAGACTACTTCACGGAGATTGCCATTTTCGATCACCTGACCAGATTGCATTAGCGCTACTTTGTTACAGATTTTTTTGACTGCAGCCATTTCATGTGTGATCAGTACGATGGTTAGGTTAAGATCTTTTTGTAACTTCTTTAATAAAGTTAAAATTTGCAATGTATTTTGAGGATCGAGTGCACTCGTAGCTTCATCAGAAATCAATATATCTGGTTCGTTTGCTAAAGCCCTGGCAATAGCAACTCTTTGCTGCTGACCCCCAGAAAGTTGAGCTGGATATGAATTTGCTTTATCTTTTAAATCCACCAGGTCCAACAATTTTAATGACTTTTCTTTAATTTCTTTTTCTTTTAAGCCGGAATGTTTCAGGGCAAAAGACACGTTATCAACTACGCTAATTTCGTTTAATAGGTTGAAATTTTGAAAAATCATGCCGATCTTTCTGCGAGCTAGTTGTAAATCCTTATTAGCAATTACTTGCTTACCATCTTTGACAAAGTCAGTACCATTTACCTTAATATTGCCTGCAGTTGGTTTTTGTAAAAGGTTGACAGTTCTAACTAGTGTAGACTTACCTGCTCCGGAAAAGCCTACAATGCCATAGATATCACCCTTTTCAACTGTTAAGTTAACATTATGAACAGCCTGAACAATTTTGCCTTTTTTACTAGGGAAATCCACACTAACGTGTTCTAACTCAATAATACCCATTTACAATCTTCTCCGATCATTAAAACTTAACGTCCCAAGCTGGTTTACTCATATCACCATAAAACTTCTTGTCTAAGCGCTTAGTTTCAGCTGTTTGATATGCTTTTACCACTGCCTGGTAATCCTTATTCTTTTCCTGACCTTTCTTTGCACAAATGATGTTTACCCATTGCAGAGAATCTTTGTTAACAGGCTCAACAAAAATTGTCTGTTTCTTACCTAAACCGGCAGGACCTGCAAAGTCGTTATTAACAACGGCGGCATCAACTGAATTAATTACTCGACCACATTGATCGGCACTAACTTCTTTAACTTTAATGTTTTTAGAAGTTTTAATTACATCAGCAGCTGAAACTAAAATCTTGCCTTTGCGTAACTTGATCAGACCAGCATTTTTAAGAACGAAAAGTGCGCGAGATTCATTACTTGCATCATTAGGCACAGCTATAGTTGCGCCCTTTGGAATATCACTCAATTTGTGATACTTCTTTGAATATAGTCTAATAGGGTTAATTTCGGTTCTACCAATTGCAACTACACCACCGTGATTTGCTTTGTTCCACGCTTTCAAAAATGCATAGTGTTGAAATGAATTAAGGTCAATATCACCACTTTTAACTGCCTTATTCGGTTGATTATAATCAGTAAAGTTCTTGATCTTAATTGTTACTCCATATTTTTCTTTAGCCAATTTTGCAGCTTTATTCCAAATAATTTGTTTTGGCTTTGTTTCACTAACAATACCTACAGTAACAACGTGATTGCTCTTTTGGTCACCACTTTTTTTACCAAAACTAAACCAGCCGACAGCAATAATTATAATTGCTGCAATCACTCCGATAATTATATTGCGACTCTTTTTTGTCATCAGAAAAACCTCCCAATTTTTCAATAAAAAAAGCACTCTTCCTCAAATAAGGACGAGTGCTTCGTGTTACCACCTTTAATTTGTCTATTACTCACGTAATAAACCTCACCAGCTATCTAGCAATAGCTTGCAATTATAACGGATGCAATTCCGCCACTAGCTAAATATCACCAGCAGTCATCATTTCAAGCCCATATTCACTAAGTCTTGTTAACTGACTCTCACCAAACGTCAGCTCTCTTTATTAACAAAAACTTAGCTACTCTGCTTTTCAAGATGTATTAATTATTTAATTGTTTATTAATTTAACATTGAAAAAATATTCTGTCAACCAAAAAAGTAAATTATTTTTTGGTCGATTGGTATGATTTTATTATTGCGAAAAAATATTGTCCAACAGCAAAAGTGACAACGGCCATGCCAATTACTTGCCACCAATAATTGTGATTAAAATTTTCTGCGAGAAAAAAACTGCTAATTAAGGTCATAATGCAGATTATAAAAACAATCGTTGAAGTAATAACTTGTTTCATGTTATTTCTCCTTTCTCATAAATGTCTGAAATTCATATGAATACAGATTAAGATTATCAGGCTGATGAAATTCTTTTTTGACTAAAATGAAGTCATCATAATCAATTTTTGTCATTGTGACATCAGCTTTAAAGGTTGCTATTATTTCAGTTTTTTCTAAACAATCTACCTGATTTTTTAAAGCGTTAAAAACCGAATTACCACCTATCACACAGAGGTTTTGCTGTTTATGCTCCTTGATCCAGTCCTGTAATTCTTTGACAGATTTAATAATTGAAACCTGGTTATTATTACGATATTTATTTTTTAATGTTAAGCTGGTCGTCAAAACAACGTGTTTGCGCCCAGGTAAAAGATGAGGCAAGCTCATGAAAGTTTTACGACCCATGATAATTGGATGTCCATAAGTGATTTTTTTAAAGTGGTGTAGATCTGCAGGCAGTTTCCAAGGTAAATGTCCATCTATACCAATTTGATGTTTTTGATCTTCTGCCCAAACAAAAGTGATCATTAATTCGCCTCTCTCTTTATTATAGCGCTTTAATTGGCGGATTTCTTAGCATCTGCTTAACTTTACCAATTATTTGGAATTAAATTATACCTTTTTTTATGTGATTTTTACTTATTTTGTTGCTATAGTATTTTAAGTATCTGAATAATTCGTTGGAGGGAAACATGGCTAAAAAAAATCAACTAACTGAAGAAAAATATCATAAAATGAAAGAAACAGAAGCCGATCTTGTACGAGATTTACAAGCAGTTGTTAATGATCCCAAGCAAGAAAAAGTTTTAAGTGCTGCTATTTTTAAAAATCACCAGAAATGGCTGCAGATCATCATGCCAAATTATTCTACCAAAATTCACCTGGCTATTGTTAATGCCTATGAGAATGATACACGCTATCAATCCTATTATGATGATAAAGCCGGTAAAGGTGCAACCAAAATCTTAAGTAAAATTGTGAAAAACCACTTGGAAAAATAAAAGAAGTCTTGTGCAAACAAAACTTCTTTTTTGTTAATGAAACCAGTGAACATGCTTATCGGTAAAAGCAAGTAAATCATTGGTTAAATACAAAATATATGTTAAGAACAATGTGAGATTAGCGTCACCTTGAAAGGCAGTAACTCCCCATAAAATAATTGAAAAAATTCCTTGCACAGTCCAAAAGTAATACTGTTCGCGAAAATGCAACATACAAAGAAGCGAACCGGTAATCCCTATTGCACCCGCAGTTGCATCAATTACAGGACGTGGACTAATAAATATTTTGGTGTCCAGCAGATAAAGTAAAGCTAAAACTATAGTGAAAAAGCTAATTGTCATAAGCCATTTTTTCAGCGTTAAACCATGAATATGTTTTTCCGTATCTTTAGACCATGACGGCAACATTAAGACTGGCAGATCCAATAACAGAATATAAATAGTTTGCAAGATCACGTTAGCGTAATTTTTTGCATACACTGAAATTATAATATAAATTGCAGCAGAAACTAAACCCAAGATGCCGTTAATTTGCCTAGCGTTAGTAATAGCGAGTGTGCACGTAAAGCCCAGAATAGCAGCAATCATCGTTAACAAAGAAATTTGACTGATGGGCGATGCCACAGTAGCACCAATGATAATGCCTATTCCCAACATTAACAATAAATATGTTTTAAAGCTCCAACCCCGCATTTGCTGAATATACCATCTTAATTTAAAGATTTCAGCTCCTGGCTGAATTTTCATTCGACCTTCCTACCTTCTGCTTAAATTTAACAATGAAAAAAACATGTTTTCCATATTATCATAACTTTTAAGCAATTTTAAGAGATTTGACTAGATGGCTAGGCAAATGATTATAGCCTTAGTAATTGGTATTTTGGAGTTTCATTATTTCTGAGCCATTTTTGCTATTGACCATTTTAGGAGAAAAGGCGAGACTACAGTGGTCATAATGATTGCTCCGATTACAGTTGAATAAGCCGCAGGTGCAAGTAAATGGTTGGTTAAGCCCATTTGCGCAACCACAAGAGCCATTTCACCGCGCGAAACCATTCCGGTTCCCACTAGTAATGCACTTGAATTACTAAAACCAGCAATTTTGGCTCCTAAACCAGCTCCCACCAATTTGGAAAAAACACTGCCAATTACTAAGACAAAAAACAAAATAAAGTCATTTAAAATACCTTTAATACTCATGTTTAAGCCAATACTAACAAAAAAGATGGGAATAAAGCTGCTGTAGCCAATTACCGTAAAATTCTTTTTGAGAGTTTTTTGCGCTGAAGTACGATTCAATGCCAGTCCGGCAAAAAAGGCTCCAATCACGTTACTAAGACCCACCTTCTCAGCTCCCCAAGAAGCCATTACTACAATAATCATTGCCACTAGCGTCTCCGGAACCGGTAATGTTAGACGCTGACTTAACATGATCAAACGGGGTATAACGTAAACACTAACAAAAACTAAAAGTATCAGAAATGCTGCTTGGGTCAGTAGGCTTAGAATTAAATCTTTACCCTTATTTAAGCCGGTTTCAGATACACCCGTCAGTCCACTAACAATGCTCAATAGTAGTATTGAGAGCAGATCATCTGCTACTGCAGCGCCCAGAATTGTCATGCCCTCTTTTCCTTCTAAGCGCCCCATTTCTTGCAGAACCGCAACTGAAATCGAAACAGAAGTGGCTGAAAACGTTAAACCTAAAAATAAACTCTCCACTTGAGAAAATGCAAAAAGAATACCAGTGAAATAAGCAATAATAATTGGTACAATCATACCAAATCCAGCCACCAATACACTGGGACGCAGTAACCTTTTCAAAGTTTTTAGATCACTGTCAAGGCCAGCCAAAAACATTAAAAAAATCACCCCAATATCGGATAATACTTTTATAATTTCTGTAGGTTGCACAAGATTAAGAACTGCAGGACCAACTATTATTCCAGCCAGCAATTCACCAACAACTGTCGGCAATTTTAATCTGGCACTAAATTGTCCTCCAATTAACGTGGCTAATAAAATAACGCTCAGCATACCTAAAAATCTCATTTGCACTCCCACTTTCTCCAGCAAAAAAAGGCCTTCACAAATTGCTTTGGCAACCCAAACCAAAGAACAATTCTTGAAAGCCTTAAACTCCAACCAAAATATTTATAATATTAATATTCTACCATTTTTAACTTAAATTTTCTAAATTAAGCGTAGGACTGCTAAAGATATTATGCCTACAATTACAATCACTAGCAAAGATTTACTAATAATTGCTGCTACCACAGTTGGTACCGAAGCAATTAAATAATCTACTCTTACCTTGGGTAATTGCCCTGGTTGAGCTATGAATATATTGCCAAACCACATAGTTGACCTGATGGCTCATTTACTTTTATGAGACATGGTGAAATCAATTCCGCGGTCTTTAAAAACTTGTTTTGCAACAGTAATTGCATTCAGGACTTTAGGAAATCCGACATAGGGAATAGTTTGAATAAAGGTTTCAATTATTTCTTCAGGCGTTAAGCCAACATTTAAAGCGCCATTAATATGAACATTCAATTGTGGTTCAGTGTCACCCTGCGTCAACAAAGTTGTGATGGTAATCATTTCTCTTTGCTTCAAATCTAAAACTTTCCGGTCATAGATGTCACCGAAAGCAAATTCAATAATGTAGCGCCCCACATCTTCTGATAAGCCAGCAAGTGAGTCAATAACTGACTGGCCTCCTTCCCTATCAACTTTCTCTAAATTTTCCAGACCCTTTTGATAGCGTTCATCGTTTGTCATAGTTTTCTCCTTTTCATTTTGTTTTTTGATATTTAATAAATTTCAGAATAATTGCTGGAGTATAGTCCATGTCAACTATTTTTTTAAAATTTGGAAGAAATAAAATATGACGATATACTATTTACTGAAATTAAAATTATTTTTGAAAGGAAATTCGATGAAGTATTCAATTGGTCAGTTTTCTGAACTAAGTGGTTTTTCAATTGACACATTACGCTATTATGAAAAGCAAAAATTACTTTTTCCGAAGCGAGATGAGAACAATCGCCGGGTTTATAGCGAAAAAGATGTAGCTTGGATCAGCTTTATCTCACGGTTAAAAAAGACAGGCATGAGCATTAGAGAAATGCAAAAATATGCCAAATTACGTTATGCGGGCGATCAAACTATCCCCGAAAGATTAGTTTTATTATTTAATCAATTAGATAATCTACATGAAGAAGAAAAGAAAATTGAAGATAATATTGAGTTTGTAGAACAAAAAATCAAAACCTACCTCAAGACAATTGGAGATTTAAAAGAATAAGAGTGGGATTTTCATGAATTTCAATCTTATTTAGCTAATTTAGAAATAAAAATATGACCTCCGAAATTGTCTTAATTTCGGTGATCATATCGGTCTATGATCCGTTTTTAAATTAAAATTTCTAAATTAAACGCAGAACCGCTAGGGAAATCATTCCCACTATCACAATGACTAATAGTGATTTACTAATAACTGCGGCAACAAAGGTTGGCAAGGATGCCAGAACATACTGCCAATTAAATTTAGGTAAATGACCCGGCCTAGCGATAATTAAATTACTAAACCAGAGTGCAGCCATAATTACTATGGGAACAAAAGAGAAAAATTCAACCAACTTTGGCGGCAAAGAGAATTTTTTTAATAAAACAAATGGTATCACTCTTGAAAGTAAAGTGGTCACTCCGCAAAAAACTATCGTTATTAAAATATATTTAGAAGAAGACATGTTTGAGCACCATTCCTAAACTGCAGCCGATCAAAGTAACAACTATTACTACTAAATTAGCGGGCAAAACAATGGTCAATAAGTAGGTCAACGCAAAAGATATTAATACAACAATTATCTGTAATATCTTATTAAGATTTTTGTCACCCAGCACTTGTAAATAAAGTAGACCAATAAACATTGCTACAATGGCAAAATCCAGTCCTAACTTTTTAGGATCTGTAATAAAACCGCCTAATATTGCACCGAGGAGTGTTCCAGCTTGCCAAGTTAAATAAGAAATAATATTGACAGTATTAAACCAGGTAAAGTTTAACTTACCTTTTGTGTAATTTATTTTATTCATACTAAGAGCAAAACTCTCATCAGTGAGAAAAGTTCCTATCAGGATATTTCTTTTTAAATTTTCTTGTTTTAAGTAGCCTGCGACAGTTGTGCTCATCAGGATTACTCGTGAATTAACTAAAAAAGCCGCTAATACAATTGAGGCTATAGGGCTGCCGGCAACCAGCATATTGAGAGTTGTCAGCTGAACCGATCCAGCGTAAATAATAAGGGACATTAAAGATACTTCGATGGTAGAAAAGCCACTTGCCTTACCGATAATTCCAAAAGCTACACTGATACCAATGTAGCCAAATATAGTAGGAAGTGCTTCTTTAATTGCTGCTTTTTTAGTTAGGTAACCGTCCATTGCTGCACCCTTTTCTGCAAGCTGTCTAAATAAAATATTAATTAAATTAATTTTAAATTAATTTGTAGTTTAACATTTATTATTATTTTTTACAACATTATCTTTTTCATTGCACGATAATTAAAAAATGCAGAATACTGACTATTAACAAGTTTTATGGATAAACAACAAGTTGAAAAAAATTTTAGATAAGGTATAATGTTATTCGTTACGGAGAGTTGGCAGAGTGGTAATGCACCGGACTCGAAATCCGGCGAACCAAGTTTTTCCTTGGCGCGCAGGTTCAAATCCTGTACTCTCCTTTTATTTTGCTCTGTAATTGCTGCTATTACAGACTTTTATACGGAAAAAGTATTCAAAAGGTGTCCAAGTTCTAATTTAAAAAAATAAAGTCTTTTTTCAAATCCTTCTGAAAAAGAGCAAATGAATAGAATCAAGCTTTATAACCAAATCTGTTTTCGGTATTAAAAAAAAGCCAGCGAAAGAAATTACTTTTACTGGCTTCTCTTTGTATCAGCGTCACAACTGTTAAAATTATCCAAACTTAGTCTTATAATTAAAAGACTCTGACTTTATGTAAATATTTGTATTGCAATCCTAGGCCAAATATTGCAACCAATGCTCCTAACAAGTTTGCTGCTAACCAATTGATTGAATTGCCCGTGAGCAGACACACTGCAACCCATGGTGCAACAATAATCAGATAGCCGCGGGCAGCCGTCATTAATAAAGTACCCCACTTAAATCCTTTACTTATATTATTTGTAACAACTTTATTGTGTAAAAATCTTTGAAATAGAACTGTACCCACTATTATTAAAATAGTAATTAAAACAAATTGCCAAGCTTCAAATTTAACTAAGATGAATTCTTTATAAGAAAAATGATTTGCCAAAAGCGCAAAACCACACGCAATATCAAAGAAAAAGCCCTGGCTGACATAACCCTTTTTGCAACTATTAACACTAAAGTCAATAGCATTTTTGCAGGTCTTTCCTAGTGATACCTTTTGCCTGTCAATGACTTGATGATTAGTCAGGTAATGATACTGACAAGTTATTCCAATCAAAGCCGTAAATAAGCCAACTAGCAAAGAAATAAAGAGGTTAAATCTTCCCTGAGTATGCATACTAAGAGCTAGTAATGGTGCGTTCCCTATTACAAAAGATCTCACTCCGGTTGATATCAAACTAGTATTTACGAAAAACGATGTCATTTTTTGGGAATTAACCTTGTGTCGCAAGAAGTTTTGGTAACGAATTACGCTAATGATTGCAACAATAGCTAACAATACAAATAGCCAGTCAAACCAAATAACAGAAAATAAAAGTGTAAAAAGATAAAGGGTGCCATAAATAACGAGATCACCAAGATGGTTAGTAGAATTATCAGCTAAAGCAAAGCTATGTTCATGGTGAGCAATATCACGTATAGCTTCACCGACAGTCTCTTGCTTAGAAGTGTGATTATTATTCATTTTTTCCTCCTAAATTACGCCCTAACTTGATAAGAATAATTTTAAGTTGGTTTTAATTAAAGTCAAGCTTTCTTTTAAAAATAATTACCTTGCTAGAACTTATCTTAGCGAAAATTATAATTCTGAATCTCCTTTAAATTACAATTCTTAAGTTTTACTCAAGAGTAGATTTTAATTTTTATGCTTTGCCCCGTTGCTGTTAAAATACAAGCGAATATAAATTATAGGTAGGGATGTGTTTTGAATATTAATTTTTGGATATCTTTATTATCTGCTCTAATACTAATACTACTTATCTTTAATGTCAGAAATTCACGGCGTTTTAATCTATTCGATCACTGGCTGCATCACAAACTGATTAGAAGACGTGATGGCATTGGTTGGCAAATAATTGCATTTATTAACGACCCAAAACTGCTGGTTGTTTTGGATGTATTTCTGGCAAGTTTTTTAATTAGCAATAATGAAAATTTGCTTGCCTTCTGGGCCTTATTTACATTAGGCTTTACCGATTTAATCGGGATTTTTTTGAAAAAGTGGATGCGCAGAAAACGTCCAATTCTGCACTCAGATTTAGAAGATGGCTATAGTTTCCCAAGTGGTCACGTTTTAGGAAGTACCGTCATGGCTTTAATTATCTGGCATCTTTTTGCAGGACAACTGGGAAACAGGCTGCTTTGGATTTTGCTGATAATTTGGCTGATGGTGGTCATTTCCCGTATTAGCCTTAAAGCCCATTTCCCATCAGACATTATCGGAGCAACATCGCTTGCAGTCTTCTGTTTTAGCATTTCGCAACAATTATTACTAATGATTATTTAAAAAACAGCTCTCACCTAAAAAAGTTAGAGCTGTTTTTTCATACTAAATTATTTCTATCTTATACAAAAGAGAAGCGAACCATTTTCTATTGAAAAATCACAAATCATCAAAGCCTATCATTAAACTTCCCTCTTCGGCATAAAAGGTACAAAGCCCTCTCATTGAACGAATTACTATTTCTGCTTGAGGGTAACTTGCTAAAATTTTTTCTTTTAACGTTTGGGCATCTTTTTCATTTTTACAATGATCTATAATCAATCGCCCACCTTTGTATTTCATTTCGGCCATTAATTTAAGAATTTCTTTAAAAGCACGCTTTATCCCTCTAACTTTTGATAATGGCTCTAATTTACCCTCATCACTGGCGGTGCCAACCACATCAATATTTAAAACTTTTGCTACTTTGGCAACAGCCATGTTTATCCGCCCATTTAGGGCTAAGTTATGGAGTGACTTTAATACAACAAGTAAATGTGTATGTGTCTTGTAATCTGAAATTTTTTGCTCTAAATCTACAAAACGAGTCTTACTATTAACTAATCGTTTAATTTCCCGTAAAATAACTGAAATTTCCGGTCCGGCCGTTCTGGAATCAACTACAAGTACGTGACTTCCTGGATGATCTTTTTCATAAATTTGTTTTGCCTGAAATGCAGAGGAGAAGCTTCCGCTTAAACCGCTGGTAATCGTCATAATGATTGCTAAGTCTGATCCCCTTAAAGCATTTAGCCATTGATTGATACTAGGGCAAGATGTTTTGCCTTCTTCAGTGTTTTTCTCCATACTAGCAATAAAACTATCTATATCAAGATTTTCGTCATCAACAAAATCTTGTCCAGCAATGGTCATTGTTAGAGGTACGACAGTTAAATCATCATTCATTCTATCGTTTGAACCAGAGTCGATTATTAACTTTACTTTATCCATTTTTTATTATCCTTATAGAAATAAACTATCCTTTTTAAAAAATATATAGCTAAATCATAAATCAAACCTGCAAAAAAAGCGACAAAAATATTTTTAATATTTTTTAACATTAGAAATCGTTTACAAATGTTTACATAATCACAAACTTAGGCTAAAATTTGTGATGTAGATATGGAGCTTATGCTCCACTAATGTATGTACTTACACAAAATAGTACAGCATTTATTATTTAGGAGGTTTTTAGATGTTAAAATCAGTCATTGAAAATGTTCATGCACTGGAAATCTATGATTCACGTGGTAACCCAACTGTTGAGGCTTTTGTGACCTTATCAAATGGTGTCGTTGGTAAAGCTGAGGTTCCATCAGGTGCTTCAACTGGTGAAAATGAAGCAGTTGAATTACGTGATGGTGGCAGCCGTGTAGGCGGTAAAGGTGTTTCCAAAGCCGTTGAAAACGTAAATACTAAAATTGCTGATGCTTTAAAGGGTTTGGATCCACACGATCAGGCAAACATTGACCGCGTAATGATTGAATTAGATGGTACCCCTAACAAAGCTAAGCTTGGTGCTAACGCCATTTTAGGTGTATCTATGGCTACTGCAGCTGCTGCCGCAAAAGACAGCCACCAACCTTTGTACAGATACCTCGGCGGCACTGATCTTGAAATGCCTCAAACTTTCCACAACGTTATTAACGGTGGTGAGCATGCTGACAACGGTATTGACGTTCAAGAATTCATGATCACTCCAGTTAAGAAGACTTCTTTCCGTGATGGTTTTGAAAAGATCGTTAACACTTACCATACTTTGAAGAAAGTTCTTGAAGATATGGGTTACGAAACTGGCCTTGGTGATGAAGGTGGTTTTGCTCCTAACATGAAGAACTCTGAAGAAGCTTTACAAGCTTTACACGACGCTATCGTTAAGGCTGGTTACAAGCCTGGTGAAGACATTGCCATAGCTTGTGACTGTGCTGCTTCTTACTTCTACAACAAAGAAGACGGCAAGTACCACTTCGAAGGTAAAGTATTTAACGATGAAGAATTAGCTCAATACTACGACAAGTTACTTGACGAATTCCCAGAGTTAATCTCAATTGAAGACCCATACGATGAAAATGATGTTGACGGCATGATTAAATTTACTCAAAGCCACAAAGACAGAATTCAAATTGTTTTGGATGACTTCATTTGTACCAACCCTAAGCTTTTGACTAAAGCTATTAAGGAAGGTGCAGGTAACGCTTCATTGATTAAGTTAAACCAAATTGGTACTGTTACTGAAACTTTGGAAACTATTCGTCTCTCACGTAAGAATGGTTACAACACCATGATTTCTCACCGTTCAGGTGAAACTGGTGACACATTTATCGCTGACTTTGCCGTTGCCGTTAACGGTGGTCAATTGAAGACTGGTGCTCCAGCTCGTTCAGAGCGTGTTGAAAAGTACAACCGTTTACTTGAAATCGAAGAAGAACTTGGCGAAGGCGAGCGTTTAGCTACTTTCCCAGACAGCGTTGATAAAGATTAATTTATCAATTTAAAAAAGTCTGCAATGATTGCAGACTTTTTCTGTGCCTTTTTTAGCTGATAACAAAGTGATTACTCATTATCTTGTTTAATTGCTTTTAGGTAAGTGGTTTTAGAAATATAGTCAATCTTTCTAACATACTGCCCTTTGTGGTCAATTCTTATATATTGCCTACCTGGTTCATAGCCGCCCACTCTCTTGATTTTATATGGCAATTTTTTACCAGTTTCTGGATTTATTGCTTGAACATTTAGATACTCTTGAGTATTACCCGGAACTTTCGCATAACTTATAGCTTCGTCAATTGTGGGATCTGCTCTATCAGTCCATGAATTATGGTTTAAAGGAATTTGGTTAGTGATAATTAAAAAACAAACATATATTGGTACTAACATTTTTTCAAACATGGTATTTCCTTTCTGCTTGCCTAAACCTATACTTTTGGTTCGATTTTTAGAACTTCTATTTATTTACAACTTTTGAAAATTTTTTTAGAAACATATTGAATTTCCTTAACATACTGGCCTCTATAATCAATTATTATATCTTCCTAACCTGGTTATTTTATAGGGATGCTTAACTTCCAGTTTGAATCGTATGCTCGCACGTTATAATATTGTTGAACATTTTGCGGTCCTTGAGCATAACTTTTGGTTTCCGGAAGCGCAGGGTTAAAGTAATCCAAAATTTCATTATGAATAAAAAAGGAAAACAAAAGAAAGCTGTAATTGTTAGCAATGAAACTAAAAGTATCTTTTTAAAGGACATGGGACTCACCTGATTAAATTAGGTATAACTGCATACATCCGACAGACTTGGGAATAATTATAATTGTTTAAGAGAAGTGTACTAATACACTACTATACCTAGTGTACACTATTTTGGGATTTTTTAAAACAAAATTGGGTATAAATTTATAGCAAAAGCGGTCTTTTTATGCTACTTTAATTAAAGTATTAAAACTAAGGAAGTAAAATTATGTCAGAAAAAATCACTGGTTTAACTCAGGCCCAAGCAGATAAACTTTTGCAAAAAAATGGCTTAAATGAGGTACCGGAACCCCAGTTCAATTTTTTTAAAGAGTTTTTATCCAAGTTGTGGAATTTATCAGCCTGGATTCTCGAAGCTGCCCTACTTTTGGAATGTGTTTTGGGCAAATGGATACAATCTCTATTCGTTCTTTTAATGCTTCTTTTCGCTGCTTGGAACGGGGCTTCCAAGAAAAAGCAGTCAAGACGCGTTTTAAATAATATCTCGCACAAATTGACTCCTACTATTTCTGTTCAAAGGGATGGTCAATGGCAAAATATTGACTCTAAATATTTAGTCCCAGGAGATTTAATCAGTATGCAAGGTGGAGATGTTTTGGCGGCTGATGTAAAACTAATTGATGGTCAAGTTTCTACCGATGAGAGCTCAATTACTGGTGAAGCCAGAACAGTTCGGAAAAATCCCCAAGATACAGCCTACGCCGGTACTACCGTTACGGAAGGCAACGGCCTTGCAGTTGTTACGGCTACCGGAGCTAATTCACGGTCTGGTAAAACAATTAATTTAATTAATAATTCCGCTGCCCCGGGTCACTTGCAACAATTACTTACTAAAATCATTTACTATTTGTGTATTCTTGACGGTATTTTAACTTTAATAATTATCATTGCTTCTTTCTTCAAAGGAGGAGACATTAATAATCTCATAAATATGTTGCCATTTTTGGCAATGATGTTTATAGCTTCCATTCCAGTTGCCATGCCCTCAACGTTTGCACTTTCCAATTCATTTGAAGCTACTCGTCTTAGCAAAGAAGGAGTGTTAACTTCAGATTTAACCGGAATTCAAGATGCCGCAAACCTTAATCTAATTTTACTTGATAAAACTGGCACTATTACCGAAAATAAAACAGCAGTTGGTCAATGGACAAATTTCAGCTCATTTAGTGATAAAGAAGCCCTTGAATTAGCTTCAGCAGCTACAGATCAAAGAAATAAAAAGCTAATAGACACTGCGATTGCTGAATACATAAAAAAGCAGGGCCTAACTGTCAAATCAGGTTCGGACTTTACTCCTTTTACATCTAGTACTGGCTATTCTATGGCAAATTGTAACGGTCATAATATTAAACTTGGCTCTTTTAAGCAACTATCATTAATTGATAGAAATGCGAACGAAAAAGCTAAGGAAGTTGATTTTAGTGCCGGTCGTTCAGTCGCTTTATTAATTGATGATAAATTAGCCGGTGTTTTCATCTTGCAAGATATGGTGAGATCTGATTCTAAAGAAGCCTTAGGTGAACTCAAAAAACGTGGCGTGAAGCCGATTATGTTAACTGGCGATAACCAAAAAACTGCTGTTGCAGTTGCTAAACAGGTTGATCTGCAAGGTGAAGTAATTTCTATTCATGATTTTACTGATCAAACTGATACCAGTAAACTGGCTGGAATTGCAGATGTTTTACCAGAAGATAAATTGCGCATGGTTAAATTCTTTCAAAAACAAGGCTATATTGTGGGGATGACGGGTGACGGTGTGAATGACTCGCCAGCCTTAAAACAAGCAGAGGTTGGAATTGCCGTTTCGAATGCGGCAGATGTCGCAAAAAGATCTGGCAAAATGGTTCTTTTAAATGATGGCTTATCTTCGATAGTAAAAATACTTGATGCTGGACACAGAGTTTATCAAAGAATGACGACTTGGTCCTTAACCAAACTAGCCAGAACTGCACAACTAACCATGCTCTTGACCTTTGGTTATTTATTCTTCAATTATATTCCGATGGCACTAAACGCCATGGTTATTTATACAATCATGAATAATATGGTTACGATGATGATCGGTACTGACAGAACTCATATCACCTATAAACCTGAAAATTGGAACATGGCTAAATTGGCTAAAATTGCTTTTTCATTGGCTTTCGGCTGGACTGTAATTGGAATAGCAGGTATTGCTTATCTCAATACTCATGGCTGGAGTCACGGCACAATATCAACAATGGTTTATGTTTATTTAGTTTTAAGTGCAATGTTCATTGTCCTAATCACCAGAACTAAAAAGTTTTTCTGGCAGGATTATCCTTCTAAAGCTGTTGGCTTAACTCAATTAGGTGATGTACTCTTAACCGTAATATTAGCTTTACTGGGAATTGCTATGACGAAAATTAGCTGGACTAATTTGCTACTCACTTTCGCTGTTGCCCTAGTGGCTGCCATACTGATTGATATCTTTTACCAACCAATTATGAAGAATCGCTAATTAAATAAAAGCAAAGAAAAACCTGGTGATGGAAAAACTCCATTATCAGGTTTTTAGTTTTGAATAGATTGTTATTGTGATATTTGATAACAATTTTTTCTTTTATTTAAGTAGTTCATAAACATATGAGGTTTCATTTGGTCGGTAAGCGCCATGCAAATAACCTACTTTAGAAAAACCCATCTTTGCAATCAAATGTTGCATGGCTTTATTGTCTTCGTGAGTATCAATTCTGATTGAGTCAATATCGTCCCTGTTGTTTTTGATATCATTGATAACAGCCTGTAACAGCTTGGTAGCATAGCCCTTACCAGAATGCTGAGAATGAATTGCCACGCGGTGAATAACCACATATTTATTAGTATCAGTCAACCATTTGCCATCCAAATGATCATAAACATGGTCTGGTCCGTCCACTATGGCAATAGCACCAACTGTTTCCTGGTCTTCAGAAACAGCTAAAAAGGCCCAGCCGTTTTCAATATCTTCTTTAATTTGTGCTTTTGACGGATAATCTCCTTGCCACTGATCAACACCACGTTCAGCCAGCTGATTGGCTCCGTCTTTTAAAATAGCGATAATTCGGTCAAAATCGGCCATTGTTGCTCTTCTTAATTGCAAATTATTCTATTCTCCTTTTTTAAAAATACTGTATCATTATATATACTTGACTTTGTCTTGTAAAAAATTTGCACTCAAAAAGAGCATAAAAGTTTTTATATTTCGGAAATCGCTTTCAGTAAAATCCAAGTTTTGCGCAATAATTTATTTTAGTCATGAAAAAAGTGCCCTTAATAGTTGACTCTATTGTCTAACTATTAAGAACACTTAAGATAAAAGCAGTATTTAATTACAAATCACGGATTTACCCTAAATTTCTAACTTTTGGTGATTTTAAGCACCATGATATTTAACGAGTGAAAATACGTCAAGTCCTGGTAATTTTTCTTTTCCCTTCAAATCTGGTAATTCAATATAAAAAGCTGAACCCACTAATTCTCCACCAAGATTTTCAACCAACTCTTTACATGCCCTTAAAGTTCCTGCAGTAGCAAGTAAATCATCACAGATTACTACACGCTGACCAGGTTTAATGGCATCTTTATGAATTTCCAAGCTGTTTGAACCGTATTCCAGATCATATGAAGCCCTTTCGACTTCCCGCGGTAACTTGTGCGGCTTTCTAGCTGGAACAAAACCAATACCCAATTCTGTAGCTACAGGGCAGCCAACAATAAAGCCACGGGCCTCCGGACCAACAATTAAATCAGCATTTTTACTTTTAACGTATTCAGCTAGCTTATGAGTAGCTGCTTGAAACAACTTGCCATCCTGTAGAACAGGGGTAATGTCACGAAAGATAATACCCTTATTAGGGAAATCCTTAACACTTGCAATATGTTTCTCAAAATCGTTTGCCATAAGAAGAAAAAACCTCCAAAACTTAACTTTCTTGCTAAAGCTTACTCGACCTTAATATTCTAACAGATTTTGAACTTAAAAGCATTAAATACGTGAAAAATTAATGTTGCTTTAATTGCTCATTCACGTACATTAATAATTTTTGACTTGGCATCTGTCTTAAATCAGTTATAAATTTAATTTGGGAATTAGTTGCCCTAAAATAATTAGAATCTGTTAATTTTCTTTCTATGGGATTCGCGACACCAAATATTCTGTCATCTTCTAATTTGATAAATTTTAGTTCAAAAAATACCCGCAAAATGAAAAGAATATTATCATAAGCGATTTGTAAAAATAAACCTACCGTGCGATAATCTGCTACAGCCAAACCAGGGTGAGAATACACGTATTTTAGCAGTCTCACAAAATCAACTTTTGGCGGGAGCCGCTTAACAGGCAATTGATCCATAATAAAGCGCAAATAAAGTTGTTCATAATTATAAGTTAAAGCCAAATTAAGTTCCTGCTGATTACGGGGAGCATCAAGAAAAGCAGCTACTTCACCCTCATTGTTATAATCATTTACCAATGTAATTTTAGCCGGATCAATATCATATAGGCTAGAGGCAGTATTTTTATTTCTTTTATCAAAAATCAAATACCTATCGGCAAATCCCATTATGTATTTTTCATCCCGCAAATCAATAACAGGTGCAGGAACTACTAATTTTGGCGCAGCAAAAATAATGCCTTTTATTATTCCTTGCAGTTTTACCTGATTACGGTAACAATTTTCCTGCAGCTGAATAAATATTTGATCTACATATGGTAAGAGGATCTTGGTCAAATATTTTTTGTTGAAGCCGACAACATCAATATTTTTATTATTTTTTCCAATATTTAACTTAATATGATTCTTTTCTTTTCCCATGTAAAAGCAACTATTTATTGCTGGATGCAATATGCTGAAAACAGGAGCCACATTATCGCTGCCAAAAGGCCCCGCCTTTTTAATGTCAGTAATTATTTTCAAGTCAAGATTAGAAAATGGTAATTCACAATCATAATAGCGAATATTTTGATTATAAATTCCTTTAAAACTTTTCTCGAAAGTGGCGCGCAATGAAGAAATCTTGTCTTCTGTCATTGACAGACCACAGGCAAAGTCATGACCGCCAAATTTGAGAAAAAGCTCATTCTTTAAAGGTTCTAAGGCATTAAAAAGATTAAAGCCGTCAACAGACCTCCCAGAACCTTTTATGATTCCCTGGTCATTTTTAGTCAGTACTATAGTTGGTTTGTGAGTTTTTTCTACCAGTTTATTGGCGACTAATCCTAAAATTCCTTCATGAAACTTAGGATCATATAAAACTAATGTTTTATTTCTTTCCCAACCGCTAGTTTTAATTTGACTAAGACAGGAATTGTAAACTTTACTAGTTAAATTTTTGCGTTTAGCGTTTAATTCTTCAATTTTATCTGCAATTTTTTCTGCTTCATCATCAGTTTCACACAAGAGAAGGTCCACAGCTAAACTGGCATTATCCAGTCTGCCAACTGCATTAAGTCTTGGCGCAATATTAAAGCCGACATCATTTTCGTCTATGTGTCCCATTTGCAAACCGGCTTTTTTTATTAGGGCTCTCAAACCTGGTCGCTCAGTTTCGTTGAGCATTTTGAGGCCCCGCTTGACGATAATGTGACCTTCTCCTGAGACTTTAACCATATCGCCAATTGTCCCAATCATTGCCAGCTCCAGTAATTCTGGCATTGAATCCTGCATCAAGGCCCGGCTAATTGTATAGGCTACTCCAGCGCCACAGTAATCATCAAACGGATATTTTTGCCCGGGGTAATTACAATGAACTATAGCATAACTTTCAGGCACTTTATCTTGAAAGTTATGGTGATCAGTAATTATTGTATCAACGCCCATACTTTTAGCATAGTCTACTTCTTCAACGCCCGTAACACCATTATCAACAGTAATAATTAGTTTTGTACCATCTGCTGTAATTTTCTTGTAAGCGGCAAGATTTGGTCCGTAGCCATCTTTAAAACGATCAGGAATGAAGAAATGGACATCAGCTCCTAAAATTCCCAGCGTTTCCATCATGATACAGGTAGCAGTAATGCCATCGGCATCATAATCACCATAAATAGTAATTTTTTCACCTGCATCAATTGCCTGATTAATCCTTGTAACAGCTTTTTGCATATCATGCATTAAATAAGGATCTGCTAAATCATCTTCAGTTGCATTAAACCAAAATGCAAGTTTTGCATCAGTATTTATTCCGCGCAAAGAAAGCAGCTTAGCCGTAATCGGACTAAGCTGATACTTTTCAATCAATTCTGGAGCTAATTCTTCACCCTTACGCTCGCGCCATTCAATCATTAATTTAATTCAGCCTTTTTATTTTTTCTACTATTTAGAATTTAAGTCATCATCATTCATTTTTAAAACTGCCATAAAAGCATCTTGAGGAATTTCAACATGACCTACTGCTTTCATCCGCTTTTTACCCCTCTTTTGCTTTTCTAGTAATTTAGCTCTTCTATCAGGGTCTCCCGTATGAATCTTCCAAGTTACATCCTTGCGGTATGGCTTAACAGTGGCACGCGAAATTATTTTAGCACCAATTGCTCCCTGAATATCAACCTCAAAGTTTTGCCGCGGAATTAATTTCTTAAGCATCGAGGTCATTTGTCTTGCTCTATTTTGCGCTTCATCACGATGAGCAATGAAACTAAGAGCATCAACAACTTGTTTATTCAACAGAATGTCAATTTTAACCAAATCAGTTGCACGGTAACCAGTAATTTCGTAATCAAGAGAAGCATAACCTTTAGTAGAAGACTTCAAATCGTCGAAAAAGTCATAAATAATTTCAGCCAATGGCATATTATAGATAACATTAACACGATACTTGTCTAAATAATCCATTGTCACAAATTCACCACGTTTGCGCTGACAGAGTTCCATTACTGGACCGACAAAATCATTAGGAACCATTACTTCTGCTTTGACAAAAGGTTCTTGCACTTCTTTATATTCACCAGCAGATGGTAAATCTGAAGGATTATCAATTACTTTTGTGGAACCATCATTCATAATTGCGTGATAATCAACAGAAGGGGCAGTCATGATCAAGTCCAAATCAAATTCCTGCTCCAGTCTTTCTTGAACTACATCCATATGGAGCAAGCCTAAAAAACCGCAACGAAAGCCAAAGCCCAGAGCAGTCGAAGTTTCGGGTTCAAATTCTAAAGCAGCATCATTTAGCTGCAATTTTTGCAAAGCTTCTTTAAGATCATCATATTTAGAGTTGTCAACTGGATACATACCTGAATATACCATTGGTGGTATTTGGCGATAGCCTGGTAATGGTTCTGCTGTCGGGTGTTCCGCTTTAGTGATAGTATCACCGACACGAGTTTCACGAACAGATTTAATGTTGGCAGTTAAATACCCAACATCCCCCGCAATTAAAATATCTTTTTTAACTGGATGTGGACTGGAAACACCCACTTCAGTTACTTCGTATTCTTTACCCGTATTCATGATTTTTATTTTATCGCCAGGCTTAACAGTGCCCTCTTCAATTCTGACAGAGAGAACTACTCCGCGATAGTCATCATATTTAGAATCGAAAATTAATGCTTTAAGTGGGTCTTGCAAATTACCTTGTGGTGCTGGAATATCTTTTACAATCCGTTCAAGTAGTTCTTTAATACCCTGACCTGTTTTACCAGAAACTTCAACAGCATCAGATGCATCTAGTCCCAACATTTCAGTAATTTCTTCTTTAGCCTGCTCCGGATTAGCAGATGGTAAATCAATCTTGTTTATTACAGGCAAGATTTCGAGATCATCATCAATTGCCAAGTATGTATTTGCCAGAGTCTGAGCTTGCACACCTTGTGAAGCGTCGACTACTAAGAGTGCACCTTCACACGCGGCCAAAGAACGTGAAACTTCGTATGAAAAATCTACGTGTCCCGGTGTATCAATTAAGTGAAAAATATAATCCTCACCATCGTTGGCATGGTACTTAATTTCGACCGAGTTCATCTTAATGGTAATACCGCGTTGGCGCTCAAGCGGCATGTCGTCTAACATCTGATTCTTCAATTGGCGTTCAGATACTGTATCTGTCAACTCTAAAATGCGGTCCGCAATCGTTGATTTTCCATGATCAATATGAGCAACAATGGAAAAATTGCGAATGTGTTTTTGATAATCTTGTAATTTTTTTATATCCATAAATATTTTGCACCCTTTACTCTATCTTTATTATTATAGCAAATTCAAGAGACTGTATAAAACTAAATAAGAAACATGCCAAAATTAAAGAGCTAATTCCTTGATATTTTAGGAATCAGCTCTTGTTCAAATTGCTAAAAATATTAATAATACTTGACTAAACCGTGTTTATCAGGTTTTCCATTTTTTGCAAAAAGTTCCATATACTGATGAAATTCTTTTTTTGCCCATTGAGGTGCATCCGCCAATATAGTTATCCCGGTATCATTTTTATTCCAATATTTATAACTCTTAGGATATTCTAACATTGCAATTTTTCTTTTTATCAAAAAGATCTGATCAGTTAAGTCATGATAACTTGATTATCACTGTAATTTTTCTTTTAGTCTTTCAAAAAAACCTTTTTCTTGCGGTGTTATTGACCCACCACCTGCTTTGACAAAATCAATTAGAGCCTGTTTTTGCTTCTCATTAATTGATTTTGGAATTTGAACTTGAACGGTGGTAATCTGATCGCCGTTACCGTTGCCACGCAAATACGGAACACCTTCACCGTGTATGGTAAATTCCTTATTTGGTTGAGTACCTGCAGGAATCTTTAGCTTCTTTTCGCCATGTACTGTTTTAACATTAATCTCATCGCCTAACGTTGCCTGGGCAAATGAAATTGGAACAGTCGTATAAATAGTGGTACCTTTACGCTCAAATTCCTTTGATGGTTTAATCCGATAGCTGATGTACAAATCACCGTAAGGCCCACCATTTTTACCAGCTTCGCCTTGACCTTCATAACGCAATTGCTGACCATTATCTATTCCGGCAGGAATATTGACTTCAATGGTATTCTTACCGTCAATTACGCCATTACCATGACAAGTCTGACAAGGATGTTCAATAATTACACCTTTTCCATGACACTTATCACAAACAGCTTGCTGTCGAATCACACCTATCAGAGATTTTTGAGTTATGGTCATATAGCCTGAGCCATGACATTTATCACAAGTTATAGGATGTGTGCCTTTTTCAGCACCATTGCCCCCACAAGTTGGGCAGGTTTCACTCCGAGTATACGAAACTTGTGTTTTCTTACCCGTAATTGCATCCATAAAATCAATAGACAACGTATAATCTAAGTCTTCACCGCGAGTTGGCGCTGTGGGATTTACATGATGTTGACTCTCACCAGTGGCACCACCGAAGAAATCATTAAATATATCGCCAAAATCACCGAAGCCACCAAAGTCACCGTATCCTTGACCAGCACCACCGAAACCTCCTTGACCATTGACTCCGGCAGAACCAAATTGATCATATTGGGCTCTTTTTTGCTTGTCATGTAATACTTCATAGGCTTCGTTAACCTTTTTATATTTTTCCTCAGCACCAGGCTCATGGTTTAAATCGGGGTGATACTTCTTGGCAAGTTTTCGATAAGCAGAGGTAATTTCTTTATCACTGGCATTGCGATCTACTCCCAGCACTTCATAATAATCTTCTTGTGCCATCTATAAGCTCCTTAACTTTACAAAAGAAAAGAACTACTTTTCCTGGCAGTTCTTTTCTAATTTATTCAATTATAAACCCTTTACTTATCTGGGTCTACCTTATGGAATTCACCTTCACCCGCTGAACCATTATTACCATCTTGTGAACCAGGATTTTGTGGTCCGGCTTGAGGTCCAGCTTGTCCTTGTGCACCTTGAGCTCCACCATTAGCTTGGTACAATTTGACTGCTAAGTCTTGTGCAACCTTGGATAATTCATCTTTCTTAGCTTTCATTTCATCCAAATTGTTGTCTTTTTGAGCTTTCTTTAAAGCATCAAGTGCATCTTGTACTTTCTTGGTGTCGTCATCAGATACTTTGCCTTTGACATCTTTCAAGGTCTTTTCAGTGGAGAAGATTAATTGATCAACTTCATTACGTAAGTCAACTTCTTCTTTCTTCTTCTTATCCTCTTCAGCATGTTCTTCCGCTTCTTTTTGCATCTTCTTAATTTCTTCATCAGATAAGCCGGATGAACTCTTGATAGTAATCTTTTGTTCTTTTCCAGTTCCCATATCCTTAGCAGAAACATTAACGATACCATTCTTGTCAATATCAAAAGTAACTTGAATTTGTGGTACACCACGAGGGGCTGCAGGAATATCAGTTAATTCAAACCGTCCTAAAGTCTTGTCATCAGCAGCCATTGGGCGTTCACCTTGCAAAACGTGAACGTCAACAGCCGGTTGATTATCTGCAGCAGTTGAGAAAATCTGGCTCTTTGAAGTTGGAATAGTTGTATTCTTTTCA
This sequence comes from uncultured Lactobacillus sp., assembly GCF_946477725.1. Taxonomy (GTDB): domain Bacteria; phylum Bacillota; class Bacilli; order Lactobacillales; family Lactobacillaceae; genus Lactobacillus. Next base: position 166,017 of record NZ_CAMKZC010000002.1, read on the forward strand.
ATAAGTTTGGTAAATACACCACCCATTGTTTCAATACCAAGTGATAATGGAGTTACATCAAGTAAGACAACATCCTTAACGTCACCTGAAATGACACCACCTTGAATAGCAGCACCTAAAGCAACAGCTTCGTCTGGGTTAATTGAGTGATCAGGTTCTTTACCGGCCCACTTCTTAACTGCATCCTGTACAGCAGGAATTCGGGTAGAACCACCATTTAAAATGACTTTGTCAATGTCATTAACTGTTAAATCAGCATCTTTTAAAGCATTATCAAATGGAATCTTAGTCTTTTCAACTAAATCAGCAGTCAGTTCGTCGAATTTTGCCCGTGTTAAATCGGCTTCAAGGTGTAATGGGCCAGATTCTCCTGCAGAAATAAACGGCAGTGAAATATGGGTTGCTGACACACCAGACAAATCTTTCTTCGCCTTTTCGGCAGCATCCTTTAATCTTTGCAAAGCCATCTTATCTTTTGAAAGGTCAACGCCATTTTCATCTTTAAAGTTCTTAATCAGCCAATCAATAATCTTATTATCAAAATCATCACCACCAAGGTGGGTATCACCATTAGTTGACAATACTTGAAAGACGCCATCACCTAACTGCAGTACGGAAACATCGAAAGTACCACCACCAAGGTCGTAAACTAAGACTTTTTCATCTTCTGCGTCCTTGTCCAAACCATAAGCAAGTGAAGATGCAGTAGGTTCATTAATAATTCTCTTAACATCTAAACCAGCTATTTTACCAGCATCTTTGGTAGCTTGGCGTTGAGCATCATTAAAGTATGCAGGTACGGTAATAACAGCATCGGTTACTTTCTCGCCTAAATAATCTTCAGAGAATTTCTTGATGTACTGCAAGATCATTGCTGAAATTTCCTGTGGTGTATAAGCTTTATCACCAATTTTAACCTTGTAATCAGTTTCACCCACGTGACGTTTAATAGAAGAAATAGTATTAGGATTGGTAATTGCTTGTCTCTTAGCAACTTCACCAACTTGGATTTCTCCGTCTTTAAAAGCAACTACTGAAGGAGTAGTACGATTTCCTTCTGGGTTAGTAATAATTTTTGGCTCTTTACCCTCCAAAACAGCAACTGCTGAGTTAGTAGTTCCGAGGTCAATTCCGATAACTTTTGACATTGATATGCTTCCTTTCAATTATTGTGCTACAACAACCATAGCTGGTCTTAAAGTACGATCTTTGTACAAGTATCCCTTTTGCAAAACTCGTACAATATGATCTTTTTGATCATCATTTTCAGCTGCAACGGTTTGAACAGCTTGGTGTAAATTGGGATCAAATTTGACACCTTCAGCTGTAATTTCGCTGATACCGTGATCTTTCATCGCTTTAACAAGTGAATCAAGTGTCATCTGGACACCTTTTTTAAGCTGTTTTGATGCTTCATCGTCGACTTTAGTAGCTAAAGCTCTTTCTAAATTATCCATCGCCGGCAAAACATCTTTAGCTAAAGATTGAGATTCATATTTGATAAGCTGCGCTCTTTCTTTATTATAGCGATTTTGCATATTTTGCATCTCAGCTTGACTGCGCAAATACTTATCTTCCAAATCGTCTTTTTCTTTTTGCAATTGAGTCAAATTATGCTGCAATTTACTTTCCAAAGACTCCGGTTTCTTTTCTTCGTTAGCCTTAGAATCTTCTACTTCTGCCTGTGACTTTTTATGTTCAGCTTTTTTTGACTCTTTTTTTGAGTTCTTACTATTATCTTCTTCTTTACTCACGGCTAACCTCCTTTATTTGAATCTACCATAATAATCAAGTAATTTTTTTGATAGCTCGTTTCTGAAATACTCGAGTAATCCAATCACCTGAGAATACGGCATATTATCAGGGCCAAGTAAAGCAATTATGCCCTTTCCATGAGAGCCAACGCTATACTCTGCCGTAAGCAGACTGTAATCCTTTAACAAATCATTTGATAATTCGGATCCTAAACTAACTCGAACCGGATACCTGTCGCTTTTCAAATTTTGCCTATTGTCTAAAATACTGGAAATCAAATCATTATGCTCAATCATTTCATAGAGCGATCTTAAATTTGAAACATCGTCTAAAGAAATGTTATTAAGCAGGTTAATCTGACCATCAACATAGGTTTGTTCACTAGCGGCATCGTTAATAACATCCTCGACCAAATTAATCAGTTCAGAGACATGAGCAACTTTAAGTTTATTGCCCAAAGTCCTTTTAAGATAGTCTGGAGTAACCTGATCTAAAGTTTGACCCACCAGCTGATCGTTAATCATGCGCACAGCCTGTTCAATTTCATCACCATTAACATTATAAGGTAAAGTATAAACCTGGTCATGAACGTCACCATCACTAGTTCCTAAGACGGCCATAATCTGTCTGTTAAACAATGGCACGATCCGAAAACCAGTAATAGTTAATTCACTATTTTCAGGACCTTCCGCAAATGCTGTGTAATTGGTTAGATCCGATAAAATTTTTACAGCTGCCTGAACGATGTCGTTAACCTGATGAAACGGTTGATCAAGCTGACTAATGATTCGCTTATATACAGAAGATGAAATTTGTAAAGGTTCAACCAAGTTGTCAAGATAGTAGCGGTAGCCTTCAGTTGAAGGTACGCGGCCACTGGACAAATGAGTTTTTTCAATCAAACCCTTATCTTCTAAAACAGCCATTTCGTTACGAATAGTAGCACTTGAAACCTTAATAGGCAGTTGATTCATAACAGTCTTGGACCCAACAGGATCATGTGTCTGCGTAAAATCATTGATAATTGTTTTTAAAATTAATTCTTGACGTTCGGTCAACATAAATATCGCCCTCACTTTTAGCACTCAATCTGATTAGGTGCTAACAATTTATATGATACTAGCTTTTAGCAGAATGTCAAGTTGAGTGCTAACTTTTTTCTTAAAAAACGTCAATCATTTTTTAGTGTTATTAATTAATCCATCGCAGCAAAATAATTTTTAATTTCAGCCTCGTCTTGACTCATTTGTTTTGTTAGCTCTTTTAAATTGGCAAATTTAATTTCACCACGGGTATACTTATACCATTTAATTACCATTTCCTCATCATAGGCTTCCTGATCAAAGCCAAATAAGTTTGACTCAATATAAAGCTTTTTCCCCTGATTGATAGTCACATTATAGCCTACACTTGTCATTGAGTCATACCACTTACCACAAATCTTAGTTTTAGTCGCATATACCCCAATTTTAGGAACAGCCTTGTCATCAGTCCAAACCAAATTAGCTGTAGGAAAACCGAGTTTATGACCATTGCGTAAACCGTGACCAACATAGCCTGACATAACATAGGGAAAACCTAACAACTTAGCAGCTAATTCCATATTTCCGCTAGTTATCGCCTTCTTGATTTCCGTAGAACCAATTTTTTGACCATCATAAGATTGCTTAGGAACATTAACAATATCGAATCTTCCCTGAGCAAACTTAGGGAAATTTTTCATATTAGCCCTGTCTTTAGGGCCATAGGTGTAGTCAAAACCAGCTACGACAGTGTCTGCATGTAATTTAACTATTATATTATCAACAAATTCCTGTGCAGTTAGTTTACTAAAAGCTTCATTAAAGTGCATCACCAACAAATAGTCAACTTTAAGTTTCTGCATCTTGTATGCTTTTTCTGGAAGAGTATCAATGTATGTAACTTTTTTATTTTGATAAACTTCTTTTGGATGACGATCAAATGTCATTACCACTAGTGGCAAATGTTTTTGCGTTGCCTTTTCTTTTGCAATTTTGATTAATTCTTGATGTCCGCGATGAACTCCATCGAAGAAACCTAAAGCAAGAATAATATTTTGGGGAATTATGTTTTCCTTAAAGGGGTATGTTAAATGGATAATTTCCATAATAAGACCTTCATTCACCTATTCATTTTGTAAAAGCATTAAATACGGGCGATAAATGGTACCATCTTTGCGATAAATTGCCTTAACTTTATTATTGTAACGTAATGCCACATTATTTGCATTCGTTTTCAAAGAAATAGCTGCACCATTTTTAACTTTAGACCATAATTTTTCATCAAGATCCATTTGCACGTAATTTGTAAAAAAAGAATCAATGGGTTGAATAATTTGATCAATTAATTTAGGATCTGCAATTATTTCAGACAATTCTACAGATTGACTAATATCAAAGCCTGAACTAGATGTGCGACGCAAACATTTCATCACAGCTGGTACTTTTAACTCAGAACCTAAATCATTTATTAAAGAACGAACATAGGTACCTTTACTACATTCAATTTCAAAGTCAAAAGTTTCTTGACCTTTTTCTTTATCATAAAAAGGTTCATTTACAAGATTATAAGCCAAAATTTCGACCTGTCTTTTAGGTCGTTCTACTTCAATGCCAGCTCGTGCATATTCATACAAATGCTTGCCCTTAACCCTCACAGCAGAATAGATTGGCGGCACCTGCTCAATTTGTCCCACAAATTCCTGCATTGCTTCTTTTATCTCAGTTGAAGTGATTTTGGTCGTAATTTTTTTGTTAGCAGTTATTTTGCCGCTAATATCGCAACTATCGGTGGCAAATCCAAGTATACCTTGACCAATATATCTTTTATTTTGAGTATGCATTAACTCAATCAGCTTAGTGGCCTGTCCTATTGCAACTGGTAAAACACCCGTAACATCTGGATCTAGAGTACCCGCATGACCTATTTTCTTAATATGCAAGATTTTGCGTAAGTGATAGACAACATCAGCACTTGTCATGCCTTTTTCTTTATCTATTACCAAAATACCATTTAACATTTTTCCATACCCTAACCATGAAAAAAGCGCCTAACAGCGCTTTTCTTAATTATTTCGATTTGCATCCTGCTTTTTTACTTCAGCGATTAACTGATCAATTTTACTACCGTATTTAACTGAATTATCTCGTTTAAAGATCAATTCAGGAACTTTGTAAACTGTTAAGACTTGGCCTAATAAATGTCGCATCATACCTTTTGCTTTATTTAAACCAGCTGCAGCCTCTTCTTCCTTTTTTGTATCTTCTGAAAGAATACTGTAGTAAACAGTAGCATATGAGAGATCATTAGTACACTCAACAGCTGTGATTGTAACGTCATTAACACGTGGATCACGAATATTTTTGCGCAAAATTTTCGTTAATTCACGGAGGATTTCTCCTTCAACACGACCAATTCTGTGTTTCATACTTTCCTCCCAGTTAATTACTCTGGTTTGACTTCTTGCTTTTCAACGGCTTCCATTTCATCACCAATTTTGATATCATTGTAGCCCTCAATTGTTAAGCCACAGTCAAACCCTTGTTTAACCATTTTAGCATCATCTTTAAATCTTTTAAGTGATGCCACTTTTCCAGTATATATTACAACACCGTCACGAATCAAATTGATTTCAGAATCTTTTGAAACATAACCAGAATCAACAAAGGCACCAGCAATTGTTCCCACCTTGGAAACCTTCCAAGTCTCGCGTACAGTTAAATTACCTACAACCTTATCTTCATAAGTTGGTTCAAGCATACCCTTCATCGCAGCTTTAACATCGTCAATAGCCTTGTAAATAATGCTGTACAAACGAATATCCACACCATCTGTTTCAGCTTGTGACTTTGCGGTAGCTGTTGGACGAACATTAAAGCCAATTATGAAGGCATTCGAAGCGCCAGCCAAGGTAACATCTGATTCATTTACAGCACCAACTCCAGCATGAATAATGTTTACACGCACACCTTCAACTTCTATCTTTTCAAGTGACTGCTGTAAAGCCTCTACAGAACCTTGAACATCCGCTTTTAAGACAACATCTACTTCCTTCATGTTTTCTTTTTTCATTGTGTCAAACAGGTTATCAAGAGTAACATGTTGAACATTTTCACGAGATTGTTGCAAAGCTTGTTGCGCTCTTTGTTCACCAACACTTCTAGCAGTCTTTTCATCATCGAATACTACTATTTTATCAGCAGATTCTGGAACATCATTTAATCCGGTAATCTCTACCGGCATTGACGGTGTGGCCTTTTCAACTTGACGACCACGGTCATTAGTCATGACACGGACTCTACCAAAGCGATTCCCAACTACAATTGGATCGCCAACCTTTAGTGTTCCTTGTTGAACTAAAAGGTCGGCAACAGGACCGCGTCCACGAGAAAGTCTAGCTTCAATAACAGTACCAATTGCTTTTTGTGTTGGGTCTGCTTTTAATTCCATCACATCTGCCTGCAGGAGAATCATTTGCAAAAGTTCATCAACATTTTCACCGGTTTTGGCAGAAATGTTAACAAATATTGTGTCCCCACCGTAATTTTCCGGGATTAAATTGTACTTCATTAACTGTTCAGTAACATGCTCAGGATTTGCTCCCGGAACATCCATCTTGTTAATGGCAACAATAATTGGAACTTTAGCACTCTTAGCGTGATCAATAGCTTCAACAGTTTGTGGCATTACACCATCATCTGCAGCAACAACCAAGACAACAATATCGGTAATTTCTGCACCACGTTCACGCATATTTGAAAATGCGGCATGTCCTGGTGTATCCAAGAAAGTAATTGGCTGATTATCAACCCTTACCTGGTAAGCACCAATTTTTTGCGTAATTCCTCCAGCTTCATGAGCCGAAACATGAGTGTGACGTAAGCGGTCAAGCAAAGTAGTTTTACCATGGTCAACATGTCCCATAATGGTAACTACTGGTGGACGTTTAATTAAATGCTTAGATTTCAAAGAGGCTTTCATTCTCTTGTCATAAAGATTATCAATGTCAGATATATCCTCATGAACCTTTTCTTGAGCATTAATATTATATTCAGCCGCCACTAATTCTATTGCATCTTTATCAAGGGATTGATTTTGATTAGTCATGACACCCAGCATAAATAATTTTTTAACTATTTCCGCTGGCTCGCGGTGCAGAATTTTTCCTAAGTCTTGAGCATTCATACCCACTTCGTAAACCAGAGTATCCGGCAATGGCCGCTCTTTTCTTTGCGTTGGCTGCTTTTTATGTACTTGTTCAAACTGCTTCTTCTTATTTTTACGTTTACGCTTTTCTTGATGCTTCGAATAATTATTTGCACCATAGGTTTGATTTTTACCTTTTCTGCCTGGCTTGCCAGAATTACGACCATGACCGTTGCCACGACGTTTTTCTTCTTTTTCGGGTTCAGGAGCAGCAGTATCTAAAATTTTAGGCTGGCGAACAGGCGTAGACTTTTGCTTATTCTTAAACCTGGCTGGTGAAGGTTTAAGAATTTTAGGTCCAGTCACTTTAGGAGCTGTAGTTTCAGTTTTAACTACTTTATTTTCTGTCTTAGAAACAGACTTATTAGTTTCAGCAGACGCTGGTTTAATTTTAGTCTGATTTTCTTTATAAGACTTTTGTGCTCTTTCCGTTTGCCGATTTAATTTTTTCTCTTCCACTCGCTGTTTTTGCTTTAATTGCTTTAATAAATCTTGAGCTACTGGTTTAGAAGTTTTTTGACTCAAATTGGAATGTTGTCTAGTGCGATCTTGACCTTGTCTTGATCTATTATTTGATTTGTGAAAGTTATTATTTTTTCTATTACTTTTACTATTCTTAGTTTCATCATGCTTTTTTTCATTCTTTCGAATTGAAGTAACAGAAATTTTGATTTTACTACTCTTTTTCGCTGGTCTTTCTTGCTTTTTGGCGGGAGCGGAGCTGCTGCGGAAACTACCCTTTATTTGCTCTACTTGTGTATCTTCAAGTGATGACATATGATTTTTTACATCAAACCCCAGGTCCTTTGCTTTATTGACCACAGTTTTATTATCGATGCCTAATTCTTTCGCCAATTCATAAATTCTTGTTTTAGTCATCAAATCACACTCCTTCTTTGATTTTTTGTAACATTGCTTTGCCAAAACCAGCATCAGTAATTCCCAAAACTTTACGCTTTTTACCAATAGCTTGGGAAATTTCACTGCTATTGAATTCTGTAATCACAGGTACGTTATTTTGCTTTCCAATTTTGCTAATCTTTGCGGTGGTATCTGCCTGTGTGTCATGAGCTAAAATAATCAGCTTAACTTTTTTAGCCTTTACGCCCATTGACACAATTTCAAATCCTGAAACCAGTTTACCTGCCTTTTGGCTTAGTCCTATTAAATTTAATGCTTTTTGTCTATTTTGCAAACCTATTTATCACCAAACAATTCTTTTCTTGCCTTTTGATGGTCAACATATGAATAAAGCTCTTGGTAAAACTCTTCAGGCACTTTTGTTCCTAAGCTGCGCTCAATCAGTCCCTTTTTCTGAGCGTTTTTAATCTGACTTGGATCAAGTGAGACATATGCTCCTCTACCAGGTTTCTTTCCAGTAGGATCAACTGCGATATTTTTTTCTTTGTCAACCACAATTCTGACTAATTCTTTTTTGGGCTGCATAGTATTAGTTAACAAGTCTTTTCGCATTGGAATCTTTCTTTTTTTCAAAAAGTTTCACCCCTTGCATTATTCTCCAGTAGTATCTACCGTTTCACCGTTAGTAACTTCATCTGGAAGTCCATCTTCTGTTTTGGTCTCTTCAGATGCAGGTTCTTCTTCTGCAGCAGAATTATCTGTTACATCACTTGCAGAATTTGCATCACCTGCTACGAAAGTGTCAGATTCAGCCTCTTTATTTTCCTTTTCAGCTTGATCACTGCTTTCATCAACAAATTCTACTTCTGATTCTGGTCTGATATCTATTTTATAACCTGTTAGCCGTGCAGCCAAACGAACATTTTGTCCCTTTTTCCCAATTGCCAGTGATAATTGGTAATCAGGAACTATTACTAAAGCACTTTTTTCATCATCTTCATCTCCAAATTGCACGGCAATAACCTCTGCAGGATTTAAAGCATTAGCTATATAATCTGACGGATCTTCTTCGTATTTAACTACATCTATATTTTCTCCGTCAAGTTCGTTGACCACATTTTGCACTCTGGCACCTCTTTGACCAACGCAAGTACCAACCGGATCAATGTTAGGATCGTTCGATTTCACGGCAATTTTAGTTCTGTCTCCTGCTTCACGTGCAATTGAAGCAACTTCTACCGTTCCATCGTAAATTTCAGGTACTTCTTGTTCAAATAACCTTTTTACCATATCAGGGGCAGTGCGTGAAACCGTAATTTGGGCTCCCTTAGAATCCGAGCCAACATGTGTCACTAAAACCCGAATCTGATCTTGTGGATTATAAGTTTCACCTGGCATTTGATCATTGCGAGGCATTACTGCTTCAACATTACCAATTTTAACATAAACAAAGCGATTATCACGTCTTTCAACTGTGCCGGTTATCAATTCATCTTCATATTGAGAATATTCATCAATAATATGGTTTCTTTCAGCTTCGCGTAAATGTTGCATAATAACCTGTTTAGCTGTTTGGGCAGCAATGCGACCAAAGTTCTTGGGTGCAACCTCAAAACGAATTTTATCACCAAGTTCATAGGCCCGATTAATTGTCAAAGCATCTTTTAAACTGATTTCCAGGCGTTCATCATGAACTTCTTCAACAACAGTTTTTTCAGTCATTAATTTGAAGTCCCCTCTGCGCTCGTCAAATTCAACTATGACGTTTGTTGCTTGGTTATAATTCTTCTTATACGCCGCAACCAGTGCCGCTTTTATTGCTTCAACAATTACATCTTGTTTTATACCTTTAGTTTTTTCCAAAGTAGCAAACGCTTCAAGCATTTCTTTAGACATAATTTTTTAATCAACCTTTCTAAAACTCAATTGCAAAACGAATATTTGCAATTAATTTACGGGGAAGCGATAAAACCCTTTTTCTTGTTTTTACCTTTATTTCAAGCTTGATCTCGTTATCATCAAAAGATTTTAAAGTTCCCTCATATTCCTTTTCGCCTTCAACTTTTTGATAAAGGTTAACATGTACATAGTCATTTAAGGCCTTTTGCCAGTCGGAAGCATTTTTTAATGGTCTTTCGATACCAGGTGAAGAAACTTCTAAAATATATGGATCAGGAAATGGATCAGGTTGCAACTGATCAAGTTTCGTAGATAATAGTTCACTTAACCCCGCAATTTCATCCATATCAATACCATTTTCACGGTCAACGTATATTCTTAAATAATTCTGACCTTTTTCTTTAACATATTCCATATCGACAAACTCATCGTTTCGTGCAGCAATAATTGGTTTGATCTCTTCGATAACAGAATCTTTAACTTTCGCCAAGTACTTTCCTCCGTAATAAAAAGAGTGAGCAAATTTGCCCACTCCGAATCATTTATTCGAACTTCTTTAGGAAGTATAACACATTTATATTAATACTGCAAAATTTTAAAAGAGTGAGAGTTGATTTTGGTCTGGCATACCTGCTAAGACTTCGTTATCCTCCAAATAATCCATGATCGATTGCGATACTTTGCCCCGATTAGCCAAATCTTCTTTGGATAAAAATTCTTGCTCAGTTCTAGCAGCCACAATCTGTTTAGCTGCATTGTTGCCTAATCCGGGAACAGCATTGAATGGTGCTAAAATAGTATGCTTATCTATTATTTTAAAATTGGTCGCTTCTGACTTATTAATATCGACCATTTTAATTTTAATTCCACGTTCCAAACATTCATTAGCAATTTCAAGAACAGTTAACAAACTCTTGTCCTTTGCCGATGCATCGTTTCCCTGATTCTGAATATCGGCCATTGCCTTTTTGACCGTATTTTTACCATGACTCATAGCGACCAAGTCAAATAAGTCGGCACGGACTGAAAAATAAGCGGTATAGTAAATTTCAGGATAATAAACCTTGAACCAGGCAATTCTAAGAGCCATTAGGATATAGGCGGTAGCATGGGCCTTAGGGAACATATACTTAATTTTGAGACACGACGGAATATACCAGTCAGGTATCTTATCGTTTTTCTTTAAAACAGCCATATCGTCATCACTAATTCCGCGGCCATGACGCACAGATTCCATTGTAGAAAAGGCTACTTCAGGTTTAACACCCCAGTGGATCAGGTCCATCATGATATTGTCACGACAGCCAATAACATCTTTTAACTTGCAAGTGCCATTATTAACTAATTCCTCGGCATTTCCGAGCCAAACGTCAGTACCATGAGACAAGCCTGAAATTTGCAACAGTTCAGAAAAAGTAGTTGGCTTGGTTTCTTCAAGCATCCCTCTAACGAATTTAGTACCAAATTCCGGTACCCCTAGGGTACCTGTTTCTGATTGAATTTGTTCAGGGGTCACACCTAATATTTTAGGACTTGAAAATAGTGACATCACTCCGGGATCATCAGGTGGGATTGTTAACGGATCAACGCCTGAAAGATCCTGCAACATCCTAATCATCGTTGGATCATCATGACCTAAAATATCAAATTTTAAGATATTATCATGGATGGAATGAAAGTCAAAATGCGTCGTTAACCAGGCAGCATTAACATCATCTGCTGGATATTGTACTGGAGTAAAATCATAAATATCCATATCATCTGGAACCACAACAATTCCTGCCGGGTGCTGACCAGTTGTTCTTTTAACGCCGCTGACTCCAGCTGCAAGACGATCTAGTTCTGCTCCGCGCAAATTCAATTCTTTTTCTTCATCATAATGCTTAGCATAACCATAGGCTGTTTTATCTGCCACTGTGGCAATTGTACCGGCACGGTATGAATTATCAGGTCCAAACATTACCCGAATAAAGTTATGAGCCACTGGTTGATAGTCACCAGAGAAATTCAAATCGATATCTGGAACTTTGTCACCATGGAACCCTAAAAATGTTGCAAATGGAATATCCTGGCCGTCTTTAACTAACTCTGCCCCACAGTTGGGACACTTTTTATCAGGCAAGTCATAGCCTGAACCAAATTCACCATTTTCAAAGAACTGCGAGTATTTACATTTTGGACAGCGATAGTGCGGCGGCAGAGGGTTGACTTCAGTGATTCCTGACATTGTAGCAACAAGGCTGGAACCGACGGAACCCCGCGAACCAACCAAATAGCCGTCTTTATTAGATTTAGCCACCAATCTTTGTGAAATCAAGTATATAACTGCATAACCATTTGAAATGATCGAGTTGAGTTCCATGTCAAGTCTGTCTTGAACTATTTTAGGTAACGGATCTCCATAAAGCTCATGAGCCTTGTCATACGTCAAACGTTTCATTTCTTCATCTGCATTATCAATGTGAGGAGGATAAAGTCCATCTTTAATAGGTGAAATTTCCGCAATTGATTCAGCTATTTTATTAGGATTGGTTATGACTATTTCCTTAGCAACATCTTCACCTAAAAAATTAAATGCGTCCAGCATTTCCTGAGTAGTGTAAAAGTGCATATCAGGCTGCTTTTTGTTTCTATCAGGATTGCTGCGTTGTGCCGAAATTAAAATTGTACGGTAAATAGCATCATGTTCCTCAATGTAATGCGCGTCTCCAGTAGCTACAACTGGTTTATTCAATTCCTTACCCAATTTATAAATGTTAGTCAGAATTTCTTCAAGTTCTGCTTCGTCGGCAATCAAATGATCTTCAATCATAATGGAATAATTTGCAGGAGGTTGAATTTCGAGATAATCATAAAAGCGGGCTTTTTTACGGGCCTCATCATATCCCTTCTGCATCATTGCGACAAAAACATCGCCCTCAGAACAACCTGAACCGTATAGCAAGCCTTCATGATTTTTTACTAAATCAGATTTTGGCGTTCTTGGTATTCGATAAAAATCTTTCGTATTTGCGATTGAAACCAACCTGTACATGTTTTTAAGACCCGTCTGATTTTTAGCTAAGATGGTCATGTGTTGTGGTCGTGCCCTCTTAAATACTTGACCTTGAGCAGCATATTCGTTCATCTTACCCAAATTGTCTTCATGATACTTTTTGGTAAAAGCTTCCAGAAGCTTAAACATTAAATAGCCCGTAGCCTCAGCGTCCTGATTAGCTCGATGATGATGCTCTAAGACTACATTATATTTTTTAGCCAGTGAATCAAGCGTATGTCTTGATTGTTCTGGGTGAAGCAAGCGCGATACTTCAAGTGTATCCACTACCGGTTGAGTTATTTCGCCAAGTTGTGCCCGTCTTAATGCAGCATTGACAAATCCAACGTCAAATTGCACATTATGACCGCAAAGTGGTCGATCGCCATAAAAATCTTGAAATTGCTTAATTACTACAGCTTCGTCATCAGCAGCCCCAACCATTTCATCAGTAATTGAAGTTAAGTTAATTGTCTGTTCGCATAATGGATGGTGGGGATTAATAAATTTATCGAATCTTTCCAGAACTTCACCATTTTTCATCTTAACGGCGCCAATTTCAATGATAGTATCGTAAACAGAAGAAAGACCAGTTGTTTCAACGTCAAAAATGACAAATTCACGATCTTTATAAGTCATTGATGCAGGATTAAGAACAAGCAGAGCATGATCATCAATCATATTAGCTTCAAGACCATAAATAATTTTGACGCCATTCTTTTTACCAGCATTATATGCTTCCGGAAAGGCTTGAACATCGGCATGGTCTGTAATGGCGATTGCCTTTTGGCCGAACTTTTTGGCTGTTTTGACAAAATCTGTTGCTGTATTAGTCGCATCAAGCTGACTCATATTGGTGTGCAGATGTAATTCTACTCTTTTTTCATCGCCTTGATACTTTTCCGTTCGCCCAACATGCTCAATAATTTCTAAAGCAGAAATGTTAAAAACGGTATCATGACTCCACTGGTCCTGAGAAGCTGATCCCTGCATCTTTGCCCAGGTTCCAGGCTTTATGTCTTCCATACCTTGAATTTGCTCTTTATCAGAAACAAATTTCTTAAATGAGATGGAATCAGTATAGTCTGTTATTTCACCAGTAAAAATGATTGAACCTGTTTTTAATTCTCTACTAGAAATATTAAAAATATTTCCTTCTATTACAACATTTCTACTGCCATCAATAACATCTTTAATTTGTGTTAGAGGCAGATTTTCATCTAGCTTACGGGTACCATAGCGACTTTTTTTAGTAGGATAACTTGGAGTTTTGCCTTTTTCTTGTGTTGGAGCAGCATCATATTCTTCCTGCATGTTTTGCTCATGCTGCTGCTGCAATTCTTGCAGACTGGCTAAATTATTGAGAGAATTTTCATCATCGATTTCAGTCACAAACTTCAAATTAAAGAAACCATAATTTCTCATTTCTTCAGCTAGCTCATCAAGCATCTTTTGTTCAAGTAGCCCATCAACAACCAAATTATCTACGGGAATAATCCAGCGCCCATCTTCCTTTTTAGGTTTATGGCTGGAAATAAATTCTCGAGCCACCGGCTGCAAAGCCTGAGAATTCTGGACAGCATAGTGCCAATAATCAGTTAAGTAGTCATCTGCTCCATCCTGGGAACGAATATATAAGCGAGTATTAACAAAAGAAGAAAAATTAGCGGTTATTGCCTTATTTAATGCATCAAAAGTTGCAAATTTTAACGGTGTAGTAAAAAGAACGTGGATATCCCACCTGTGTTCTCTAGCGTAAACATCCACGTTCTCTATTTCACCTTTTTGCAGCAATTTATTATCTGCAAATTCTTGCGGAAACTTTATTTGCTGCAACAACCTTAAAAATAGTTTATTTTTATCAGTCACGAAAATTATCCTAACTCTTTATTAACAAAATCATCTAATTCAGACAGTGTTATTTCAGTAGCTTTTTCGTCAGCAGGTCTTTTGACTTCAACTACACCTTCAGCTGCTTTTTTACCGACTGTAACCCTAACTGGAGCGCCAAGTAAGTCAGCATCTGCAAACTTCACACCAGCACGCTCATTACGATCATCATATAATACATCATACTTAGCACTGTATTTTTCTTCAAGTTTTTGAGCCAGAGCAGATTGATCATTATCTTTCATTTTCATTTGAACGATATGAAGACTAAAAGGTGCAATCTCTTTTGGCCAGGCTACACCATTTTTGGTTAAATGTTGTTCAATGACTGCAGATAATACTCTAGTAACTCCAATGCCGTATGAACCCATTATCACAGGCTGGGCTTTACCATTCTGATCTAAAAAGTTTGCACCCATGGTTTTGGTATAATATGTTCCCAGTTTAAAAATATGACCAACTTCAATAGAAGTAGTGAATTTTAAAGGGAGATGATCAACCGGATCCGGTTCACCTTCATTGGCTACCCTAATATCTCCAAACTTGTCTGGATTAATATCACGCTTTAAATTCACATTTTTAAATTGAAAACCAGTTTTATTAGCACCCACAACAACATTATACAGGTCTTTTACCGTGTTATCTGCAACAACTTGATCTGCCCAGTCAGCATTAATTGGTCCGACACTACCCTTAGTGACACCAGTTATCTGTTCTAGTTCATCATCTGTAGCTACTCTAAGTGAATTTACATCTAACAGGTGCTTTAATTTTACTTCGTTGATCTGTTTGTCGCCACGAATTAAAACCAATACCTTTGCTTTTTCATCAGCAAGGTAAAGGATACTTTTAACTATCCGTGTAGCTGGCACTTGCAGGAATTGAACAAGATCAGAAATAGTTTCTTTACCTGGAGTAGCAACTTCTTCAACTTGCTTTAATTGTTCTTCTTCTGGCTTAAAAGTATCGACACTTGAAGCCATTTCTAAGTTAGCTGAATATGTTCCTGTTTCATTAGTGGCAATAGTATCTTCACCAATTGCTGCAGGAGCTTGGAATTCTGTCGAATTTTTGCCACCCATAGTACCAGAATCAGCAATTACTGGGGTAACCTTTAAACCACACCGATGATAAGCAGCCGTAAAAGCTTTCTTTTCATCCTCAAACTGCTGATCAAGTTGCTCTTTGGTAGCAGCAAAGCTATAGGCATCAAGCATTATAAATTCACGAGACCTTAATAAACCAAAACGAGGTCTGTTTTCGTCCCTAAACTTTGATTGAATTTGGAAAAGAGCGATCGGCATTTGTTTATAGCTCTTTAAATCTTTAGCGACAATATCAGTAAAAGTTTCCTCATGAGTCGGTCCCAGTAAACTTTGGCGCCCATGTCTGTCCTTTAATTTAAACATTTCAGGCCCATATTTTTGCCATCTACCCGATTCTTCCCATAGAGTCGCAGGCAAAAGATCTGGCATTGCCATTTCCGGCACGTTGATTTTTGCCATTTCTTCGCGCATTATTTTCTCGGCTTTACTTAAGACGCGATATCCTAAGGGCAAATAAGCATAAACTCCAGCTGTTACTTGGCGAACATATCCACCTCGCAACATTAATTTATGACTTTCAGCAACAGCATCAGCTGGTGCCTCTTTTAAAGTCGGCATAAATAATTTAGATTGACGCATTAATTCTCTCTCCCAAATTTATTTTATTTAATAAAGTAACGGTAGATATCATTGCCCGTTACAGCAATAATTAAAACTAACAGTAAACCGAAACCGATTAATTCCACTATAGCTTCATGATTTTCAGAAATTGGTTTACCACGAATGATTTCAATAATATTTAGTAAAAATTTACCACCATCTAAGCCAGGAATTGGTATTAGATTGACAATACCCAAGTTAATAGAAATCATTGCCAAAAAAGCCAAAATATAGGTGAAGCCCATTTTAGAAACCTGTGAAGTCTGTGAATAAATCCCAACTGGGCCGGAAAGTTTATTTAAGCTGAAGTGACGGAATAAACCACCAACTGCATTAAAAATCATCCCCGTAGTGGAAACGGCTGTATCCCAGCCCCGCTTAAACTTAGCATTAAAACTATCATTGCTTTTGGCTCTAATTCCAATTTGATAAACTTTTTGCCCCTGCACCTTAACGACTTGTGGTTGAACACTTATCACTTTTTTGTGATTATTTTTGACCACCGCAATATTAGTTTTTTCGCCTTTGCTTTGATAAATTTCTTCAGATATTTGTTCAAAAGAGGTTATTTTATGGCCATTAACAGCCGTTATTTTTGAACCAGGCTCAAGCTTTGCAAGCGCAGCCGGGGAATTTGGTGCCACTTCTGCCACTTCTGTAGTAGCTGGTCCTGGAACGGTAAAAGTCCATATCAAAAAAACAACAAAACCCAAAATTATATTCATCAAAGGGCCAGCAATGTTAGTAGCTAATTTTTGCCAGACATTTGCTTCTTGAAACTGCGTGTCGCGGGGAGCAATGATCAGTTCAGTATTTGATTGATCAATGATAGTGGCATCATGATTGACCTGATATGTTACTAGTTTTTCTTCTTCGCCGTTTTCATATCCGGAAATAAAGAGTTTATCAACTAGGTCAAACTTAGTGATTTGCAATGGAATTCCTTCAATTGGGATGTCCGACTCAGAAGCATCAATCCGAACTACTTCATTTTGCTGATTGAGTTGCAAAACTACTCTCATACCAGGAGCTAATGTAGTTTCATCATCTTTACTTGCCAAACGCACATAACCACCTAAAGGTAGCCACCTAATGGTATAAGTAGTAGGATTGCGTCGAACTTGGAAAAGTTTAGGTCCCATCCCAATTGAAAATTCACGCACTAAAATGCCGCATTTTTTAGCAACAATAAAATGCCCAAACTCATGGACAAAAACCAATATTCCAAATACAACTAAAAAGATTAGTATACCTTTCACAAGAATTCTCCTAGTGCATGATTCCCATTAAAGCAGCAAATACAGGCAAAACAAAGAGCATACTGTCAAAACGATCTAAAATACCGCCATGACCAGGTAGTATTTTGCCAGAATCCTTAACCCCGTAATATCTCTTATAAGCTGATTCAACTAGGTCGCCCATTTGGCCAACAATTGATAGCACAAAGGCAAAAATAATCATTTCAACTTGTGAATGGTTTAAGTTGACAAAATAAACATAAATTGCGGCACAAACAACTGCACAAATTGTGCCCCCAATTGATCCTTCCCAAGTTTTATTAGGACTTATCACAGGCCATAACTTATGTTTACCAATTTTTCGGCCAATCATATATGCACCTGTGTCAGTAAGCCATACAACGACAAAAACGTAGCAAAGAAGTGCAAGACCATTACTTGCATTTCTGACGCTTGCCATATAATGAAAGCCTGTGCCGACATATAATGAGCCTAAAGTATAAACGGCTACATCGTCAAAAGTGGTTTTATTTTTAGTTAAAACAGTCCAGGTAAGCATTAGCATGATAAGGGCAAAATAAATACCATATTTCGTCCAGTGAAATGGCATTGACTGGATAAAATTATCTGGTACAGCCCAAGTGATAGTAGCCAGTAACGCCAATAAAAAATTGACTGAAACCAGAATTTGCTTTTTCATTAAAAAGAATTCGCTAATACCAACGGCTGCAAAGATGACGGTGAGCCACTCCATCCAGAGCCCACCCATAATTACAATAGGAATAAATAAAATTAAAGCAATTACTGCTGTGATTATACGTTGTTTCATATAAATACCTAACTATCCGATTCATCAAGTTTGCCGAAACGACGATGACGATTCTGAAAATCTTTAACAAATTTTTCTAAATCAGTTTTATTAAAATCTGGCCAATTTTTCTCACTAAAAGCAAGTTCTGAATAAGCTAACTGCCAAAGCATAAAATTAGAAATCCTTTGTTCACCAGATGTTCTAATTAATAAATCAGGATCGCTATATTCGCCAAAACTCGCAGTCATCAATCTGTGGGAAATCATTTCCTCATCAATTTCTTCGCTTGTTATCGCATTTGTTTCAACGAGCGTGGCAAGCTCTTTTACTGCAGTCGTAATCTCTCTTCTAGAGCCATAATTGAAAGCAAAGTTCAAAATTAAACCGCTATTTGTGGCAGTTTCCGCCATTGCTCTTTGGACAACATCATAAGTCTTAGGCGGCAACTCATCTAAATAGCCCATAATATTCACTTTGACGTTTTCCTTCATCAGGGTAGGCATAAATTTGTCAAAAAAACGCACTGGCAAGTTCATCAAATATGCTACTTCTTCCTTGGGTCTGGCCCAATTTTCTGTAGAAAATGCATATAGTGATAAGACTTTGATACCAAGTTGGTCGGCTGCCAAAGTTATTCTTTCGACATTATTCATGCCTTCGTAATGGCCTGCAATTCGCGGCTTCCGTTGCCTAGTTGCCCAACGACCATTACCATCCATTATAATAGCTAAATGGTTTAATTGATTTTTTTTACTTGCCATTTAATTAGCCTTGTGTAATTTCCTTACGCTTTTCTTCCGCAATTTTGTCGATTCTTTTAGTAGCATCATCCGTAACTTTCTGCACTTTCTTTTCCAAATTGCGTTGTTCGTCTTCCGTGATTTCATCGTCTTTCTGTTGTTTTTTCAGACTGTTCATAGCATCACGACGAACATTCCTAATGGCAATCTTACTCTCTTCAGCCATCTTGTTGACTTCTTTGGCAATTTCTTGTCGTCTCTCACCAGTAAGTTGCGGGATCACTAAACGAATCACCTTACCATCATTTGCAGGTGTTAAGCCCAAGTTTGAAGCTAAAAGAGCATGTTCAATATTATCAAGACTGCTTTTGTCATAGGGCGTGATTAATAATACTCGCGGCTCCGGAATAGTGACACTGGACATTTGCGTTAGTGGTGTCGGGGCACCATAATAATCAACTTTTACACCTTCAAGTAAAGCTGCATTAGCAACACCAGCACGAATAGAGCCCAAGTTTTTTTCAAAAACGGTAATTGATTTATTCATATTATCTTGTGCTTTTTTAATAGCATCATTATTCATTATTTTCTCCTCCGATTACTGTTCCAATATTTTCACCTAAAACCACTTTTTTAATATTACCTTCAGTATTAACGTTGAATACAATAAGAGGAATGTTCGTGTCCATTGAAAGTGAACTTGCCGTTCTGTCCATGACTTTTAAGTTTTTAGAAATAAGATCTAACTGAGAAAGTGCACTATATTTTTTGGCATTGGGATCAACTTTCGGATCAGCAGAGTAAACTCCGTCAACTCCATTTTTAGCCATCAGAATGACATCCGCGCCTATTTCAGCGGCTCTTAGTGCAGCAGTGGTATCAGTCGAAAAGTAAGGATTACCAGTGCCACCACCCATAATTACTACTCGCCCTTTTTCTAAATGACGAATTGCTTTTCTTCTAATATATGGTTCTGCTATTTGTCTCATTTCAATCGATGTTTGTAATCTAGTAGGTACGCCTACATGTTCCAAGCCATCTTGAAGAGCTAAACCATTCATTATAGTAGCAAGCATACCCATATAATCAGCTTGTGAACGCTCCATTCCTAGTTTTGCACCAGTTTCACCTCGCCACATGTTACCGCCACCAACGACAATACCAATATCAACACCGAGTTCATGAACTGATTTGATTTCTTTTGCTAAATGACTAATGACCGTGGGATTTATTCCAGTTCCTTCAGCACCAGCAAGAGCTTCACCAGAAATTTTTAAAACTATACGCTTATACTTAACTTTAGTCATGACAGCCTCCTCTATTAACTTTAGTTATTCTACCATATAAAAAGCGCAAATGTGGACTTAGAAATAAAAGAGAGGGATTTCTTAAAAAAATTCTTTGACCTAAAAATTAACGGGAAAAGCAAAAAATCTCAAAGTTATCTACTTCGAGATTTTCAAAATATAATTAATATTTATTTTCCCTATTAATTTGCAGCAATAAATTGTAAAGTGACCCATACAAATTTGAATCGTTCCTAAAATGAGCAGAAACAATGGCAGGCTTAGTTAAAGTATTTCCTATAATAGGGTTCTTTTCCTGTACCAATTTGTCATATTCTTTGTTAATACCACTTATTAAAATTGGTTGGGCACTGATACCACCACCAATAGCTATTTTTTCAACATCTACTACGGTTTGGATATTGAGAATTAAGCCAGCTATAATAAGACAATAGTTCTGAAAGATATTTACCGCGTCAGGTGACTTCTCCTTAATTGCCTCAAAAGCATGAAGTCCATCATTTTCTTTAGGATAATTAAGTTTGTGGTTTATCTTTTTAATAAAATTGACGGCAGAGCCAATGTTACCCAAAGAGCCCTGCATATTATCTGGGTGAGATAAATCATTAATCATAAAACTTAATTCACCAGCCTGATAATGTGTTCCTCTTAATAAGTGACCATCAATAATTATGCCACCGCCAACTCCTGTTCCCAAAGTAATAGCGGCACAATTTTGTTCACCTTTTAGACTCCCCAACCAGTTTTCAGCTAGAACACTGGCTTTACCATCATTAATAACAGCAACCGCTATGTGGTACTTTTTACCATATATTTCGGCAAAGTCAATGCCATCTAAAAATGGTAAGGCTCCGCCAAACCTTATTTTAGTATTTTCAATTTTACCAGGAGCACAAAAGCCGATGCCCTTGATATCTGAAATATAGCGATTGACAATTCCATCAATACTTTCTAAAAAATTTGCTTTATCTTGATCAGTAGCAATTTTATCTTTTTCAATTATATTTCCTGCAGAATCTAATTTAGCAAATTTAATTTCAGTTCCGCCAATATCAATGCTCAAATAATTTTTCATAAATCTCTTCCATATAAATCACGACAATACTGCAAACAACTTTAATACATTATCTCAAATACTCACCTTAAACAACTATTTGACATGCGAATTAAAAAAATCACCTATTTGCTTTATTGCTAATTTGGTTTCTGGACAATCAAATAAAACAAAAACATGAAAAAGATCTTGCCAAACATGCCACTGTACATCAACTCCAGCTTTTTGACATAAGAAATTTAGTATTGCTGAGTTATCGTATTTTACTTCCTCACTGCCACAATTAATTAAAATTGGAGGAAAGTCATGGAAGTCGTCATATATTGGTGAGATTAAGGGATCTTTCTTTTCGGGATCATCAAAGTATGGAACGGGAGCAGTTGCCCCAATGAGCATAGGATCTCGTTCATTTCTATAATATTCAGATGGAAAAATATTAAGCTGACTAATAATCGGAGAAAATACTGAAATTTTTTCAGGTAAATTTTTATGTTCATTTCGCAATTGAATAGTAAGTGTAAGAGCTAGTGTAGCTCCTGCTGACTCACCAAACAACAAAATTTTATCATATTTATCTTTTAAGTAAATATAGGCATTGTAGACATCTATTTGAGCATCTGGATGTTTTCCTTCTGGATACTGTCGGTAATCTACTGAAAAAACATCTGCTTTACTGCTTTTACCCAAACTTATTGCAAGTTTTCTTCTTGAAAAAACTGTTCCTGTAGCATAGGCACCACCATGAAGAAACATAATAACATTATTTTTGTTTTGCGCATTTTGAATTAAATAAAACTCACCTTTTACGAATTCTTTATTAACTTTCTTAACTTTTACATCGTCAGGTATTTTGTATTGATTCCCTATATCCGCATTTGCTCTTGCTACTCTTACAACTTCTGGTGTTAGCGGTTCATTTTGACTAGGCTTAATATTATTTCTAGAGAAATCAATCGCCTTTTTTGCTTGTTCACTAATCATTTTTACTCCCTATTTATTTGAATGATAAACTAGTTTTTTATAGTTAAAGCCAATCCATAGTACAAATATTAACAATAATCCAAAAATTACAGTTCCACAAATGAAAGTAAATTCAGCACTGTTATTTTTAAATAGTGCCCCAAAGCCTTGGGCGGTATATGGAGCAATTAATGTACCAATATTAGCAATTGTCATGACCACTGATGTAGAAAATGGTACTTGAGCAGGTGAAGTAAAAGCACCTACGCTTGACATTGTCGAAACCATTGTCATCGAAACTGAAATCCCTACCAGTATGACACCTATACTACTAACCAATAAGGAATTAGAAACACTAAATATAAAAAATGCTAATAGACCGCATCCGATGGAGATAGACAAAGAAAAGTTTTTAGTAGTTTGCGGTAAAGCCATGTAGATAAATCCACCTGCTGCCATTGCAAAAGACATTATTCCCAATAATGTACTTGCATCTTGAGCTGTGCCATATCCTTTTTCAATTACCAGAGTTGCAAACTTAATTGAAACAAAAGCAAAAATAGAATTAAATAAGAATATGAAGAGTGCTAAAAGCCAAATTTTCCCATTTATTTTTCGACTATTATTTTCAGGTTTTTCAGATTTATTGTTCTCTTGATCAATTCTTAAGTTCTTAGGTATATAAGCAAAAAACATGAGTAAGACTGGCAAAGCAACTGCATTAACCCAATAGGCCATGTGCCAACCATAATTTAGCAGCACCCCTGCCAAAAAAGTCATTAAAAACATCCCTAATCCTTGAACTACACTTGACCAACCAAGAAGTTGCTGTTGCTCTTTGCCGCTGAAAAGAGAAATGATTAAAGATTGAGAATACGATGCTAATAGTCCTGTTCCAATTCCGATTCCAATTCTTGACGTAAAAATTAACCCAAAATTATTACTAAGTGCAGGTACTATGCCACTAAGAAAAATTATAAATAAGCCTAAAATTATTGTGCTCTTAATTCCAATTTTGTCAGCTAAAATATTACTGATAGGTGTGAAAACAATTATTCCAAGTGATGAAACCGTCATGGTTAATTCAACAAGAGTTGGATTAACATTTGAGAAAGATTTAATCATTAAGGGTATAGTTGCAGCAGTTGCACCCGATGAAACAACAAAAATATTTAACAATAAGATTGCTAATTTTAAACCGAAATTCTTTTTATTCATTTTTGACTCCTAAGATCGCTGTTTGTTTAAATAAGTCATTGATTTTTTCAACTTCTTGTTCATTAAATGGTCTAAACCCAATACCCTTCATCTCTTTACTTAATTGATAAAGGGAATATTTCGCAAAGTTTTTCATATTTCCTGGTAATGTCAAGAAATCCCAAAATGGTACCAATTTACTTATTTTGCTAGTTAAGTTCTTATTTTCTAAAAATTCACCAATAGGGGTATGTATATCAAAAAACTCAACAATAGGTTCCTTAACAGTTAAATAGATATGATATTCTCCAGATGGCAAAGTATATTGAGCATGGTTGTCATTTACTATAAGCTCTCTAACATTTGAGAATTTCAGCATCATTTCACTGCCGTAGGGAATATGAACGTTAAAAGCAACATGAAATGCATCTTTAATTTCCCAATTTACTTTTACTAATCCAGTTGGCAATTTTATCTGACCAGATACTGTATGGAATTTTGTTGATATTGCTGGATCAAACTCAACATTGTTTCCAGATTGTTTTAGTCCAAGTAAGTATTCATATGCCCACGCCATTACTGAACCATTAGAATAGTGATTTAATGAATTCATACCATTTTCAGCTATTTTCCCTTGATCATCGAGAGAATTCCATCGTTCCCAAATTGTTGTAGCTCCATGATCAACTTCAAATAACCAACTTGGGTAATCTGTTTGCAAAAATATTCTTAAAGCCAGATTTTTCTGATTGTTTTCAGATAAGGCTGGCAATAAAATTGGTGTCCCCACAAATCCAGTATCTAAATGATTTTGCTTTTTTTCTATTTTCTCAACCAATAGATCAATGACCTTCTGTTTGGCATTTTCAGGGTACAAATGGAACTTTAAGCAAAGAGCTAAACCCGTTTGTGTATCCGCAACTGTAAGTCCATCTCCTGTATAAAAATGCTTGATAAAGGCCGTCTTGATTGAATTTGCCAGTTGACCATATTTCTCTTCTTCTTTTTTAAAATAAAGCACTTTAGCTGCATTTTTCACAATAAAAGAAGAATAGTAATAAAAAGCACAGGCAATCAAATCATCTGCAGTTTTACCCTTGAGTTTCAGAATATCTTCTGTGTCTAATGCTAGCCAATCGCCTAGTTGATCGTCACCTAACCACAAGAACTCATTACCAGCTTTTTTGGCCCTCTTGTGAATCCAGTCTACCCAGGATTTCATTTGCGAAAAGTTTTGTTTTAAGATTGATTTGTCTTGACTTCGTTGATATGAAATCCAGGGGATGATAGTCGCTGCATCACTCCATACAGCTTTGCCGCCGTCATCTGTATCAACTCTTGGCACATAAAGTGGAACTTTTCCCTCCTGTTCATCTTGTTCAATCGCTATATCTTTAGCAAATTTTTTAAAAAATGCGTAAGTTTCCATATTATAACTAGCTGTTTCGGCAAAAATAGCAGCATCTCCTGTCCATCCCAAGCGCTCATCACGCTGAGGGCAATCAGTTGGTATATCTATAAAATTTGATTTTTGCCCCCATTTAATATTTTCAAAAAGTCTATTTACTTTTTTATTATCAGTTTTTATATTGCCTGTTTCCTCCATATTAGAATACAAGGCAAAAGCCTTAAAATCGTCAGGATTAATTTCTTTAGCAAAATTATCCAATTTTACATATCTAAAACCAAAATAAGTAAAGTGTGGCCTGACCCACTTTGATTTACCATTACTTTTGTAGGTGAATTTTGCCCTAGCTGAGCGAAGATTATCTCTATAGAATTCTTCATCTTGCAAAATTTCACCATATTCTAACGTTACTTTTTGTCCTTGAGGCAAATTATTTTTAAATTCAACCCAACCAGCAATGTTTTGACCAAAATCTAAAACTGTAGAATTATTAGGTGTATGAATAATTTTTTTAACTTTGAATACTTCATGCTTTTTGACTGGTAAACTTAACCTGTCATTTAAGACGCCTTTAGTTTTTTGGCTTAAGTGTGCAGACTCTAAAACTTTTGGTGAAATAGTATCATCGTAATCTTCACCATAATATATTCCCGAATCAGTAATAGGTGATTTAATTACTTTCCAACTTTCATCTGTGGTAACTATTTGTTCACCATTTTTATTAGTAATTATCAAATTAGCAATAGCAAAAAGATCTGCACCATAGTTATTTGGTTGTCCACCATGAGTTTTTAGGCCCAGTTTACCTTTATACCAGCCATCCCCAACTAAAATTGAGATAGCATGATTGCCGCTACTTAAAAAGTCAGTTACATCATATGTTTGAATTTGAATATTACGAAAATAATTTGTAAAACCGGGGGTTAAATATTCATCACCTACTTTTTTATTGTCTATGTATACCTCATATAGTCCCAAAGCAGAAATGTAGAGCCTAGCATTATTTGCTTTCTCTACTGAAAACTTTTTGCTAAATATCACTGAATGAAGTTTATGAAAGTTGGTTCCAATCCAGTTTCCTTTTAAATTTTCATTAATAAGAGCCGTTTCAAACCAAGTTACTTTATCTACTATTTCATTTTTATTTCTAACGGACATAATTACATAATATTTGGTCCTTGGCTTTAAACTCAACGAAATATCATATATTAAGTCGTTAGCCGCCTCCCAGTTGGTTTGATAAATCGTTTTACCATTATTTTTAATCACCAATTTCCTTTCTAATTTTTGGTCAGTACCTTGATCTAAAAAGCCAACTATATGCAAAGAGTTATTAAAATCAAAACCTAATGGTTTAATCATATGATTTACTTCTATAGTTGTAAGCTTCATAAATATCTCCCCTTTCTGATATCGCTTACAAACAAATTATGGTATAATTTTAATAACTTTTTTTATGTTTTCTGTTTATTTTTTATGTTTTCTGCTGCAAAAGGAAATATTTTATGATAGATAAATATCTTGAGGAAATTTTAAATAACTTTCATCGCGCTACAGACTTGAACTTATATGTTTTTAAAAATCAATATGATCAAATAAGAAAGTACACATCTCCTTTAGCTCCAAACTTTCCACTGAGTTTATTAAAAGAATCAGATAATACAAGCAATAAATTAAATTTAATATTGTTTAATAATCAATGCGCCATGGGCTTTTTTAACATAAAAGATTTAAAAATTATTGGCTTAAACTTAAATTTTACAATTGCTAATAACAAAAATTATGATCGCCTAGCTCCACTATTAGGGTGGAATAAATTTTCACAAACCATGAAATGTCTTTATTTCATGATCTTTAATAATTGGCCAATAATTACAAAATCCAGTGAGACTTTTCCCCTAGGAGAAAATATTTCACTGGATAATAAGAAAAAAGCTTCTTACAAAGGATATCTTATAGAAACTGAATTAATGAAATCAGTTAGTAAAGGTAACTTAGATGAATATAATGATAACTTCAAAAAATTCGTTAAGTATGGTAATTTAGGCACATTTGGAGACAACAAGCTCAGAAATTCAAAGGATATGGCAATTGCTGCAACTACCTTATGTACTAGAGCAGCAGTTAAAGGTGGGGTTCCCGTATCTGAAGCATTTGGTCTCAGCGACGAAATAATAAAACAAATTGAAAAAGATACCGTTATATCTAACTACTATGAATACTCAAGAGCAATTGGTGAAATCTTTGTAGCTCGAGTTAACAGAGTAAAGAGGAATAACATAACTTCCATAGTTTATCGTGCACAAGAATACATTTTTTCTAACTTAACTTCTATCAAAAATATCAGTGAAATTGCCGCAGAACTAAATGTCAGTACCTCATATTTACAACATCTTTTTAAAAAAGAAAAAAACTCTTCCTTAGTAACTTATATGAACCAAGAAAAGGTAAATTTGGCTGTTCACGAACTGATTTTTACTAATAAAAAAGTAGAAGAAATCGCGTATGATGCTGGGTTTAGCAGTACAAGCTTGTTTTCGACTACCTTTAAACGTTTTAAGGGTCTATCGCCTTTAAAATATCGCAAAAAGTTTAAATAGCCGAAGGATGAAAATTTTATTTTCGAAAATTGCAATTTTCGTTAATTTATCAGGTAATTTGCCATTATATTTTTGAACTTTATAATAAAAATTATTACAATCTCTATGATGATTTTAGCAATTTATCCTAAAAGAAAAGGAATTTTTAAATTAGAAAATGAAAACGCATTCATCAGAATCATGTAAATTAGCTGACATAGGTGATTACCTGAAGGTTTTTGCTTGCAGCGCCGTTATGTCTCAACCAATAATGTCCTTAATTATGGGAGTGGGACAACCATATAATACGCAAGATATTTTTGGCGTTATGTATAATTTGGTTAAGTACACTGCTCCAGCATTTATCTTTGGCATTTTGTATACAACTATTCGTACTAACGATATTGCAGGCAATTTTTCATATCAAAAACATTTACGAGCAAACTGGTCAAATTTGTTTGTTCCTACAATCTGGTGGACTTTGATCTACTTGTTGGGAATGCCCTGGCTTCAGCAAATAAGAATGTTTAATAACTTCGGTACGTTTTGCTGGCAATTTGTCAACGGTAACGCTGCTCCTCATCTGTGGTATAACACCATGATGTTGCAATTTATACTTTTAATGCCACTTTTTTGGGGAATTAGTCGTTATGTTGGTAACAACGTAAAGAGAGGTTTATCAGTTGCTGGTATTACGTTTGTTTTGTATTTTGCTTGGCTGTGGTTTTATGACTTTTACGTTTTTCATGGGCCACACGAAAAAAGCTGGTACCTGCTGGATCGTATTTTCATTTCGTTCCTGATTTACGGTGTCTTTGGTGTATTGGCTTGGCAACTTAGGGATTACGTTAACACATTTTTATATAAATTTTGGTGGCTGATTTTAATTGGCTTTACTGCATGCTTTTTCTGGACTAATTTTGAATTGCATGGCTTTGGCCATCCGGTCCTTTTCGCAAACGCACCTTATTATAAACCGTCCATGACTTTTTACTGCTTAGCTGTAATTGCTTTGGTAGCTGCACTATGTCTATTTAATGTTAGGCACAAATCAGAGAAATGTTTAAAAGTTTTTCACTTTCTAGCAACCTATGCCTATAGAGCATATTTATCAAATGTATTTTGGGATCAACTGCTATGGCGTGGGTTAAATATGAGTTATCATGCCGTATATCACCCATTTCTAACATTTTTTGGCATGTGGATACTGACTTGGACATTGTCCTTCACTTCAGCATATTTTCTTCATATTTGGTGGTCAAAAACCAAAAGGTTCTTAAGTAGGCTTAGTTTAAAATAACAAAAAACACTTTGACGATAATAAAAGTCAAAGTGCTTTATTTTTATTACTTTTTTACTATAGAAGCAATACCTGCCATAATATTTAAGTATTGTTTTTCATTTGCCACAAAAGAGTCATTGTTAACAATAATATCTGCTATATCCTTTACTTTTAGCGCTCCATGCTTGATTTTGAACTGATCCTTCTTTTTGGTCCGTTCTACTATTTCATCAAAAGTAAAATTCTCGCCGTTATCGATTGTTTGCTTTTTATATTCTCTTTGTGCACGAACTTCAAGAGGCGCTTCAACGTAAATGTTCATCATTTTAGGACCCAGTTCTTTTTTTAGATAAACACCCAATTCTGAACGGTAGAGGCTTTCTATTGATGCATAATGAATATTTTCTTCTTGCATTTTACCTATTAAACGATATAAGAACTCTTTAAACACTTGTTCAGTGTCTTTGGCATAAAGATTGGTAAAATCTTGTTCTGATGGATGTCCAGTGAACTGATAATTACGTTCTATCATCATTTCTTTTTCTATTGCAATAATCTTCATTCGTTTGATACCAATGCTGTCAAAATAGATTCCAGCAGCTGATTTGCCACATTCACTTAATCCACCTAACGAAAACATACCTTTGACAAAATTTTTACGATTTTCAAAATTTTGCTCAGTAAATTCCATTTTCACGCCTCCATTAAAAACTAAAATACTGCGCTGTAAATTAACAGTGCAGTTTTAAAGTATACACGGGATATTAACCATTTGCAAGCGATTTCATGATAAATCAGGTGATTTTCATGACAAATTCGGCTCCGTCTGGTGTAGATAAGAAAATAGCTCCAGCTATTAACAAGAAACCGACCAAAAAAGCAATATATTTTGTTGTTTTAGAAAACCGACCAGCAAAACCAAGATAAATTAATATTGCTCCAAAGGCAAGACCTAAAACCATAATCCAAAATTTCATAAATTTCCTCCTATGTTACTATTTTCATCACTTACTTTTTATTGGTATCCAGGCCTCATCATATCTGATATGCTTTTGCGAATTATCTAAGACTAAAAGTAAGGAAGTTATGATATCACCATTTAAGAGATAATTATTTTCTTTTAAATAAGATCTTATAGAATTTAACCACCCCTTATTATCAATATTTTGAGCATTACCCACTACAACTGTATGCAAGCAAGTTTTGGAAGGGATAGTATTAACACGATTACTATTTTTTAAACCAAAAGCTTTGAAATATTTTTCGCTGATTAGCATTTCAATTTCTGGTTCAATCTTGGATGTTTTATTCAAAATATCTTTCTTTTTGTAACGGATTGAGCCATTGGTTATTGGCATTAACTCATTCCAAGTGCGATATTCATCTGTTTGTTCTTGATTACTTTTATGTGGGCCGTCCATTTCTCGTAAAAACAATGTTTTTAATGTTGGTGATTTTGTTATTTCAAAAAAACTGTGATAGTTCAAAACTTTTTGTAAAAGCTTTATGTTGTGAGTCATTACTTCTATAGAAGCGTTGATACGTTCAAATTCTTTTTCAGAATCATGCAAATTTTTTACTAAAAACTTTAAAGCAATTTGTTCATTTGAAGCATTTAAGACATCCAGTGTGTCATTAAGAGTTAAACCCGACTGACTAAGATACCTAGCCATGAAAATTCGATATGTATCATTTAGATTAAATTGTCTTTGATTATTATTGCCCACTCTTTTAGGGTTGATTAATTTTTTTCTCTCATAATATTCTATACCCTTAATGGAAATCCCAAAATACTTACCCAGCTGTGAAGAAGTATAGACATAGGGATACGCTTTATGATCTATCATTTTTCTACTTCCTTTGTATGCTTATAGCTATATTAAAGCAGAAAAAAAGACTTTAACATATTTTGTCAAAATCTTTTTAATTTTTTTAACTAGTTTTCATTCAATTTAGAAACGGCATCTTTAGCTGTAGCGCGTCCAAATACTCCACAATTTAATAATGACATACCATCTCCAAAATAATCGATTCCCATTACTCCACTGTCAGCACATGAACCGGCTGCGTATAATCCTGGAACGGGCTTTTCAGTATTATCGAGCACCTGACCGTTTTCATTAATTTTTGCTCCAGTATAGCCATCAGTACAAATCTGTGGCATTCTTAAAATATAAAACGGCGCGGTAATTTTAATCATGTTCTCTCTATTTTTGTGGAAGTCCTCATCTTTTCCTTTTTCACAGAGTATATTGTACCGCGAAACTGTTTCTTTGAGTTTATCAGGATTAATTCCAACATCTTTTGCCAATTTTTCAAGAGTATTTTCTTTATAACCAAAGTTCTTACCGTGAATTGTCTTTTTGGTTAGGCCTAATTCAGTCATAACTGGGTACTTTTCTGCTGTCTTCTGCCCATAAACGGCGTAGCCTTCATCGTAACCATTACGCCAGCATCTTTTAGTAAACTCAAATGTGAAATCATCTTCAGAAACCAGTCTCTGACCGCCACCATCAACACATAAGACATCATAGTTTGGTAAAGTAGGAGATTCTGGAATTGCTTCAGGAAATTTATCTCCAAAAGAGACACCGTAAAAGTAATACATAAATTGCAAATAAGGAACGTTTATTATTTTGGCATTAACCTGCTTGAAAAAGTTTAAAGCTGATCCATCACCATTGCCAACTATTACCTCTATATTAGTCATTTTAGGATTAAGTTCTTTAATTTTTGCCATATTTGCGGTATAAGAACCTGTTCCAACTATTACCGCTGACGCATATATCGACAGTTTATCACCATCTACAGTGGTTGCTTTGACACCTTTAACTTTTCCATCTTCCACGATTAGCTCATCTACTTTTGTTCCCAATCGCAGATCTATACCTTTTGCTTTGGCTGAATCAACCAGAGCATGAATTAAAGTTGTTCCCATACCCTTAATAGTGTGAGCCCGTTTTGTTAATCTTGGCTTTTTAGGAGCTATATTAACCACTTTATCCCATTTTATTCCCTGATTTTCTAAAAATGAAATATAATCTGCAGACTCATTAGCTAGCTTGCGTAACAATTTGGGTTCAATATTTGGCTCATCACCATAAACAGTCATTAAATCATTATAAAAGTCATCGGCTGAGTCCTTAATCCCCCTTCTCTTTTGTTCATCCGTATCAGCACCCATGACAAATCCTTGTGCACGAGTAGTAGAGCTGCTATAAGTTTGTCCCGCTTCAAGAAGGACTACTCTAGCACCTTCATCTGCTGCTTCAATTGCTGCACTAAATCCAGTTAACCCTGCTCCAATAGCTATAATATCTGTATGTATTTCCTTATGTTTAGCAACAGGTTTTTGAATTTTGCGATTTGCAAAAGACTCAGGGTTACCACCCGCTTTTGAAATTGCTTTTGCAACACCAGAAAGGTATGCATTTGAAGAAACTGTTGCACTAGTAATCACATCAACAGCAGTAGACTGATTCTTTATTATTTTATTCTTTAATAGATCAAATGCCATTCCGCCAATTACTGGTGTATCAGTATATTCTGGTACAACAATATTTGTAATTCTATTATCTTTAAATGTGACATTGATCGATGCCCTGCCAGTACCAGGCAGTCCCTGGTTTTCTTTAAAAGACTTTACTTCAACTGTATAATTACCATCTTTTACAGTAGTTTCTGTTCCGACTTCTACACCATTTAACTGATTCTCAATATCTATTAGAGCTTCGTTAAAGCCCTTAGAAGTTCTTGATGCTCCAGAAATCACATCAACTTGAAATTTTTTACTTTTATTTGCAGCATCTACAAGTTTTGGTAGGGCTTTTTCACCGACATCTTTGGTTTCATCACTTGAAACTAACTCTATTTCACTTAATTTATTGTCAGCAAATTCTCCTTTTAAAACTATTTGACTCTTAAAACCCTGACCTTTACCTACAAATGATTTCTTAGTCATTTTTATTTCTCCTTATCAAATATTTTTTACAAATTTATTTTAATTGATGAAGTAAGTTCATCGTCAAGATGATAAGTGATAAAAGTCACAATTTTTTATAAACAAAAATATCTTGCTGCCAATGCAACAAGATACAGTGCCAATTTTTATAAAAGCTCTAGCACTTAAATACATTTCACTTTCCTATGTGATTTTCATTATAAAGTCCGCTCCGTCTGGTGTAGCTATAAAAATGGCTCCAGCTAACAGTAAAAATCCTGCTAAAAAAGCAATATATTTTGTTGTTTTAGAAAACCGACCAGCAAAGCTAATGTATATTAGTATTGCTCCGAAAATTAGTGAAAGAATCATAACCCAGAAACCCATAAATATCACCCCGTTTTAAATAAATCTAGTTATAAACAAAATTTTGTCCTTTAATAAATACTGCACTAATTCTAAAAGAAATTCCGCAATAAATGTAAATTGCTTTTAAAAATAAAAGAAAATTTAAGTTTTTTTGTTGAGATAGCTGTTTATTTTATACGTTATCTTGTTTTTTCTTATCATTTAGGCTTGATTAAGATTTTTGTTACCTTAAAATGAGCGTTCAACTGAATACAAAAAGCCCTCATCAATAGAGATGAGAGCTTTTCATCAGATAATTTTATCAATAATATCTATTTCATTTGTTCTTTTACTTCAGCAGCAAAGTCTTCTTGCTTCTTTTCAATACCTTCGCCAACTTCGTAGCGCTTGTAGCCGACAACTTCGCAGCCTTCTGATTTAGCATATTCTGCTACAGTCATGTCGCCACCTTTAACATAAGGTTGGTCTACTAAACAAATTTCACTAAGATACTTGTTTACTCTACCTTCAACAATCTTAGGAATAATCTTAGCAGGTTTGCCTTCATTTTCAGTTTCTTTAGTGAAAACTTCTTTTTGACGATCAAAGTCAGCTTTTGGTACAGAATCTTTATTCAAGTATTCTGGATTAATTGCAGCAACATGCATTGCAATATTTTTAGCAGCTTCTTCACTGTCTCCCTTAAGGGTAACAACAGCGACAATTGCACCACCATTATGCTTGTATGCACCAAAGACTTCGTCATCATTTTTAGTAATTAAATCAAATCTTCTTAAAGTGATTTTTTCACCAATAACTGCTGTTAAATTAGTGATAGCATCACCAATTGTTGAATCACCTAGCGGAGCTTTCAATGCTTCGTCAACATTTGCTGGTTTCGCTGCCAAAATAGCTTTGGTAACATCATCTACCAACTTAATGAATTTATCATTAGATGAAACAAAGTCAGTTTCTGAGTTGACTTCAACCACAACTGCATCGTTGCCATCAAAAGCATATTCAGCAAGACCTTCGGCTGCGATACGGCCACTCTTCTTAGCAGCTTTAGCAACGCCATTTTCTCTTAAAATGTCAATTGCTTTTTCAATATCACCATCAGCTTTAACCAAAGCCTTCTTGGAATCCATCATACCAGCACCTGTGCGGTCACGTAATTCTTTTACTTGTTTAGCAGTAATACTTGCCATTATTTTTCCTTCCAAATAAAAACTTATTGATAATTAAAAACTAGTCTTCATCTGAGTCAGAAGTTTCTTCAGCTTCTACTGCTTTTTCTGCATCATTTTCAGTATCAGCATGCTTTTCTTCTGCACCCTTAGCCATTTCAGCCTCGGCATCATCGTCATCTTGACCTTGTTTACCTTCAATAACAGCGTCAGCCATGGCACCAGTAATTAAACGAATTGCACGGATAGCGTCATCATTTGCAGGAATGACTACGTCAACTGGATCTGGATCAGTGTTAGTGTCAACCATAGCAACAACAGGAATACCAAGAATGTTAGCTTCGTGAACAGCAATCTTTTCTTTCTTAGGATCAACTACGAATAAAACATCAGGAATTCTAGGCATATCTTCAATACCACCTAAGAATCTTTCCAATTTATCCTTTTCTTTAGTTAAAAGAGAAGCTTCCTTCTTTGGCAACACATCAAATGTGCCATCTTCTGACATCTTCTTCAAATCTTTTAATCTTTGTACTCGGCTTTGGATAGTCTTCCAGTTAGTCAAAGTACCACCTAACCAACGTTGGTTAACGTAGTATTGACCAGCACGAGTAGCTTCCTCAGCAATTGAATCTTGTGCTTGCTTCTTAGTACCAACAAAAAGAATAACGCCACCATTTTGAGCAACGGCTCTAACAAAGGCATAAGCATCATCCAACATCTTGATGGTTTTTTGCAAATCAATGATGTAAATACCATTTCTTTGGGTGAAGATATAAGGAGCCATCTTAGGATCCCATCTTCTAGTTTGGTGACCAAAATGGACACCAGCTTCAAGCAATTGTTTCATTGAAACTACTGACATATTAAATTCCTCCTACGGTTTTAATCCTCTCAAGCGGTCATTTCAGTATTTCACCATTGTGTGGCACCAAAATACTGATCGCTCTTGATGTTTTCTACATATATGCTAAAACGCATACGTTAAAATAATACTAGATTATTGCTGAAGATGCAAGACTAAAAGTCAACTTTATGCTCTTTTAAAAACTTTTCTTTCCATATTCTGTTATGGTGCTTAAACCAATATTCTCTTTTAAGTGCCAAATTTTTATCTGGAAATTCTTCATGATAAATTAATTTTACTGGCCTGCGTGATTTGGTGTATTTAGCACCATTACCTTTGTTATGTGCCTCTAATCTTTTTTGTAAATCATCTGTAAAACCCCCATAAAAGCTGCCATCGCTACACAACAAAACATAAAAAAAGTATTTTTTAATTTTTTCCCTTTTAGCCTTTTCTTGTTTCGTCTCACGAATGATACACTGAATAGCGGGAAGATAATTGCCTTGTTGATCGTGTACCTCAATTGCATCCCTTAACACTAATCCGGCGCTACCTGTATGCTTAACTGCTTCAATAATTATCAAATTGCAGTCTTCTCCGCGGTGAGAAACGTATGGTTGGATCACTTTAATACTCAAATCATGCTGAAGACAAAAATAAGCAATTTCATTTAACCGCTCAGGTCTGTGAACCATAAACATTTTCCCCTTCATCTTAAGCAAACCGCTCGCCACGGCAATTATTTCTTCAAGATTAATTAATATTTCGTGCCTGGCAATGGCTTTTGCTGGATCAGGATTAACTTTATGGTTTGGCGCCACTTTAAAATACGGTGGATTTACGACAATAACATCATAAGAATCCTTTCTTAAGAATTTCGGGGCATCCTTAACATTTTTTTGAAAAACTTGAATCCTGTTTTCCATCTGGTTTAGTGCAATAGATCGTTTTGCCTGTGATGCCACTTCTTTTTGAATTTCAATTGCATCATATTTGGCACGATTAAAATAGGCCATGTACATTGTAGCTGCGCAATTACCGGCACATAAATCAGCTACTTTAGAATTGTCTTTAATAACATTTTTTGCGGCCGCCGCTAATAAGAGCGTATCTAAAGAAAAACTAAAAGAGGTCTTATTCTGAATAATTCGTAAATCATCACTATACATATAATCAATGCGTTCATTTTTCAATAATTTTGCCATAAAAATTTGTCCTCTTCCTCAGCTTTGTTATAATATTCTACATCAATTGGAGGAAATTATGTTTTATCATTTTATTCGTCCCGTAGCTCGCTTTATAGTTTGGCTATTAAACGGACATCTACACGTTAATCATAAAGAAAGAATACCAGAAGGCAATTATATTTTAGCAGCACCGCACAGAACATGGTGGGAACCAATATTGTTTGCACTTGCCGCTAGCCCCAAAGAATTTATGTTTATGGCTAAGATAGAATTATTCAAAAATCCCATATTGCGCTTTATCTTAAAACACGCTCATGCCTTTCCCGTCGATCGGAAGCATCCTGGACCTTCAGCTTTAAAAACACCAATTAAGGGTTTGAAAAATGGGAACTTTTCTTTAATCATATTTCCATCTGGTACCAGACATTCAGCTGAAATGAAGGGTGGCACTATTGCCATTGCCAAGCTGTCAAATAAGCCTATAGTCCCCGTCGTTTATCAAGGGCCCCTCACATTTACCGGATTGTTAAAGCGGCAACCTTTGGAAGTTTGTTTTGGCGAACCATTCATGGTTGATCGTAAAACTAAGCTTACGCATGAAAATGAGGCACTCATAGATAATAAATTGAAAAAAGCCTGGGATAAAATTGATTATGAGCAGAACCCAAGTTTTCATTACCATCCTCAATAAAAAGAGATGATTTTACATAAAAATTATTTTATTCCAGTGTTAGAATATTAGTGTAAAAATGTCAGACGGAGGATTTTGAAAATTGTTAGAAAAAACTTTTTATAGAACAATGTTAAGTAAGTCTTTCCCGTTCCCGGTTAAAGTGACCTATTGGGACGGTAAAAGCGAAATATATGGAAACGGTACTCCGAGTATTGAGATTATTTTTAACGAGAAAATCCCAACCAGCGCTATTTCTAAAAATGCTTCTTTAGCTCTGGGGGAAGCATACATGGATAAAAAAATTGAGATTAAAGGTAGTTTGCAAAAATTAATTTGCGGAGCTTATGAAAGTGCAGGAAGCTTTTTGCGCTCCAGTAAATTCCGGAAATTTTTACCAAAAGAAAAGCATACGGAAGAACAAAGCGAAAAAGATGTTCAAAGTCATTATGATATTGGTAATGATTTTTATCAATTATGGCTCGACCCTACTTTAACTTATTCCTGTGCTTATTTTGAAAATGAAAATGATGACCTTGAAACTGCACAGTTGGCAAAAATACATCATATTCTCAACAAATTAAATCCAGAAAAAGGGAAAACCCTGCTTGATATTGGTTGTGGTTGGGGAACACTCATGCTGTTAGCTGCAAAAGAATACGGCCTGAAAGTGACTGGTGTAACCCTGAGTGAAGAACAATATAAGTTAGTGCAAAAGAAAATTTATGATCAAAACTTACAGGATGTTGCTGAAGTTAGGTTAGAGGACTATCGCGAATTAGGCAATCAGCAGTGGGACTATGTAACTTCTGTCGGCATGTTTGAACATGTTGGTAAAGAAAACTTAGGCCAATATTTCGGAGATGTTGCGAAATACCTGAAAAAGGACGGAGTCGCTTTAATTCACGGCATTACTCGCCAGCAAGGTGGTGCTAAAAATGCTTGGCTTAATAAGTACATTTTCCCGGGTGGTTATATTCCTGGCTTAGCAGAAAATATTGACCATATTATTGCAAATAATATGCAAATTGCAGACATCGAAATGCTAAGAAGGCATTATCAAAAAACTTTGGAAATTTGGGATCATAATTTCAACAGCAAACGAGGTCAAATTGAAAAGAATATGGGCGAACGTTTTACCCGAATGTGGGATCTATATTTACAGGCTTGTGCTGCTTCCTTTGAATCGGGAAATATTGATGTTGTGCAATATCTCATTACCAAAGGACCATCTGGTAAAAATTTACCTATGACGAGGAAATATATGTTAAACAAGTAAAAAATTATCATATACAAAAAAGCTGATAAAACGAAATTTATCAGCTTTTTTTATTTGTAAAAAACAGAAAATATTTTTAAGGCTCAAAAATTTTTCCTGGGTTGATGACATAGTTAGGGTCAAATAGCTTTTTAACTTTACGTAACAAATCAGTATATTCTTTGCCGTAAAAGTCTTCAAAGTAATTTGCTCTGGCATAACCAATTCCGTGTTCACCTGACATATTACCATCAAGAGATTTAGCAGTCTTATATAGCTCAGAAATAACCTTATTGCTAGTCTTGACATATTCTTCATCTGTCATATTGTCAGAGCAAAGATAGATATGCAGGTTACCATCACCAGCATGGCCAAAGTTTGGAATGCGAATATTTAGTTCCTGTTCAAGTTCTTCAATACGATCCAAAACTACAGGAATGTGATTTATTGGTACACAAACATCAATTTCGTCCATTTTTGGAGTGGACTTTTGAATAGCTAAAAGCAATTCTTCACGACATTGCCATATTTTCTTGGCTTCTTCAGAATCAGCACCCAGGACAACAGCTTTTTCAGCTTTAAACGGCTTTACTACTTCCAAAGTTTCCTTCAGCTCAGCCTTCCACTCATCTTCAGTAAAGGCATCAATACCAATCATAATGAAGCCATCACCTTTTTTAAGTGGAAATTCATCTTTAGCATATGATTCCCACAATTTAATTACTTTGCGTCCCATAAATTCAACAGTTGTTGGCACAACACCTGATCTTAAAATAGCCGGAACGGATTTAATTGCATCATTTAGAGTTGGAAATGGAATAATAGCATTTATTGACTTGTGAGGTTTTGGATATAACCGGATTGTAACTTCCGTTATAACCCCAAGAGTACCTTCAGCACCGATAAACAAATCTTTTAACGAATAACCTGACGATGATTTAACTGCTTTGGAGCCAAATTTATATAACTTGCCATTTGTCAAAACAGCCTTGATCTCACGAATATGCTCTCTAGTTACACCGTACTTTATAGCCTTAAGACCACCGGCGTTTGTTGAAACATTTCCTCCTATTGTAGCCCAATGCATAGCAGGTGCTGGCATATAAACAAATGGCTTATCAGCACAAAACTCGTCTAGGTCCTTCAACCTGATTCCTGCTTGAACTGTCATTGTCAAGTTTTCAGGATCGTATTCTAAAATCTTATTCATCTTGATCATATCAAGTGAAATTCCGCCATCAACTGTCAAGTTAGCTCCCATTAAACCGGTGGAATTACCCCTTGGAACAATAGGTATTGAGTTGTCACTTGCATATTTAACAACATTCATAACTTCTTCATTAGTTGTTGGTTGAATTACCAAATCTGGCATTGCCCTCACAGTCCGAAATTGGTCATGATCCCAGTGCTTTGTGGGATTAGTAATAAATCTTTCTGGATCTGAGATAAATTTTCTTAAATTTTCCAAATCAGTTTCATTGATTTTATGATATTCCATTATAATTCCCTTCTTACTAAAAAGCATAGTATCCTATGCTTATAAATTAATTTACTCTATACTGCAAACGCTGTCAATAGTGTATATAT
Source organism: uncultured Lactobacillus sp. (assembly GCF_946477725.1). Taxonomy (GTDB): domain Bacteria; phylum Bacillota; class Bacilli; order Lactobacillales; family Lactobacillaceae; genus Lactobacillus. Next base: position 205,988 of record NZ_CAMKZC010000002.1, read on the forward strand.
TTATAACGTATATAAATATTTTCCAAGTTAAAAGTCCATTAAAAGTTTCAATTAGACTTCTTTAATCCTAGAAAATAAAAGCTTTTAATTTGGTTTCTTTTATTAAAAATAGACACAATAAAACCTCCAAATTGAGATAATTTGGAGGTTTTATCAAAGCTTTTAATCGAGTACCGTTTTTACTTTTGACTGTTCTGTAAAGTATATAAGTTATAATAATAACCTTTTTGTGAAAGAAGCTCTTCGTGATTGCCCCTTTCAACGATTTTACCATCATTTAATACAATAATTTGATCTGCATCTACAATAGTTGAAAGTCTGTGAGCAATAGCAAGAGTAGTACGACCCTTACGAAGCCGTTTCAACCCCTGTTGAATAAGCGTTTCGGTTTCAGTATCAACGTTTGCCGTAGCTTCATCTAAAACTAAAATTTTGGGGTCAGTAACTAATGTACGAGCAAATGAAATAAGTTGTCTTTGTCCTTGGCTAAATTCACTTCCTCCTTCACCCACTTTTGCATGGTATTTACCAGGAAGATTTTCAATAAAACCATCCGCCTGAACGGTTTCAGCAGCCTTTTTTATTTGTTCATCCGTAATATCTTTATTATAAAGACGGATATTTGAGTTTATATCCCCATAAAACATGAACGGTTCTTGCAGGACCAGGCCTAGTTTTTTACGTAACTCAGCTTTTGGATACTTTTTGATATCAACTCCGTCAATTAAGACTTCACCCTGATAGAATTCATAAAAACGCATCATCACGTTTATAATTGAACTTTTACCTGAGCCAGTATGACCTACAATACCGAGAGTCTCACCGGGATTAACGGTGAATGAAATATCATGTAAAATTTCGTTTTTACCATCGTAAGAAAAACTGACATGCTTAAATTCAATTTTTCCTCGATTTATTGTTAGGCCTGCTTCAGCATTTTGTTTAGGTTCATAATCAGTATTATCTAAAATCCGGAAAATTCTCTTACCCGCAACAATACCGTCCTGAAAGAAAGTCATTTGATCCATCATATTAGCGATTGGATTGAAAAACTGTGAGATGTACTGTGAAAATGCATAAACAACACCAGCTGGTACAAAAGTTTCCCTTAATGGAAAACCAAAATACATTAAAGTTAAAGCGAGGGCGAGCGAATACAGTAGACTAGTCAAAGGGGAAAGTAAAAGTGAATTAAGATTAATCATATTGAATCTTGTTTTCATTAAGGCTGTATTTTCATCCTCAAAATGATTAGTCATACGCTTTTCCTGCTTAAATTGCTGAATTAACGAAACCCCTTCGATTGATTCATTCAGATTGGTATTAATGCGACTTAATCTTTCACGATAACTGCGGTAAAGTTTGGAACTTCTTTTAGAATATTGCCATATTATTACCAAGAGTAAGGGCAGAAAAGCCAACACAATCAATCCAGCCATCACATTTGTAGAAAACATTGCCACCATGGCTGAAATAATTGAGAAAAACGACATTACAACACTGGATAAAACGGTAAGAAAGTTACTCAATGTCATAGTATCATTAGTTACTCTCGAAACTATCGATCCAGCCGGAGTTTGATCAAAGTAGCGCATTCCCAGAGTATGTAATTTTTGATATAATTCCGCACGCAAGCCTTCAAGCGATTTTTCAGAACCTAAAGCAAAGAAGTACTCATAAGTGAATTGCAAAATCCCTTTGACAACTGAACCAAAAGCATAGAGAAAACCAGCAAATAATATTATTTGAGTGGTTACATCTGCTTTTACCAAAAAGTTATCTAAAAAATACTGTAAACCATAAGGCAGCAGAACATTAATAATACTTACTAAAAGCGCTCCAACTCCAGCAATAATCATTTCGTTCTTAAAATGCATTACGAAACGCAAAAGGCGTTTAAAAATACTGAGCTGTTCTTTTACCGGTATTTCTTGAGACCAAACTGATTGAAATGAGTTTTCATCATCCATCTTATTCACCCACCTTATCTTCTAATTCCTGTCTTTGCCACATATCGGCGTACCAGCCATTTAGTTCGAGCAACTGATCGTGAGTACCTCTTTCAACAATGCGGCCGTCTTTTAATACTAAAATTAAATCGGCGTTCATGACAGAAGTAAGTCTGTGTGTAGCAATTAAAGTTGTATTGCCTTTTCTTTCTTTCTTTAAAGAATGCAAAATGGCCATTTCTGTTCTGGCATCAACAGCAGAGAGAGCATCATCTAAAACTAATATTTGACTGTGCTTAAGTAAAGCTCTCGCAATCGACATCCTTTGCTTTTGCCCACCAGAAAGTGAAACACCATTTTCACCAACCAGGGTGTTGTAGCCACCCGGCATTTCTAAAATGTCATTGTGTAAATCACTCTTTTTTGCGGCAGTGATAATTGCATCCTTATCACTGTCTGCATTTGAAAATGCAATGTTCTTTTGAATACTAGTAGAAAATAAATAATTATCCTGAGGTACATAAGAAATTTGCCGCAATAAAACATTAAGTGGAATTTCTCTAATATCATACCCATTTAGAGTTATCTGGCCATCATATTTGTCAAATTCTCTTAGCAAAAGCTGAATTATAGTTGTTTTACCGGCTCCAACTTTACCAACAAGTCCCAAAGTTTGTCCCGTTTTTAGAGTAAAATTAATATTATTCAGCACTTGAACATTTGGTTCATCCGGATATGCGAAAAATTTAACGTGATAATCAAGATCCCCTGCTATGTCCTTAGCCGAAATCTTTTGATCTGCAAATTTATCAGTAATTTCTGATTTTTCTTCCAGCAACTTTTCTATACGGTCGTAACTGGCACTACCACGCTCTAAGATGTTAAAAAGATAACCAATCGCAAACATCGGCCAAACCATATTGCCAATATATGCAATAAAAGAAACCAGTTGACCAATGGTAAGAGCTTTATTGAAAACCAAAAGACCACCATAAATAATGGTAATAGTATAGGTTAAACCAATAAGCAATGTTCCTAAAGGATCAAACAGTGAATCCCATTTAAAAACTTGTTTATTAATTTTAATGGTGTCTTCAACCATCTGGTCAAAAGCGGCAGTATCTTCTTGACCCTGACCAAATGTTTTTAAAACTTTAATACCTGAAACTGATTCTTGAGTTTTATTATTCAGCCTTGAAAAAGCCGCTTGGGATTTGTCAAATGCATCGTGAAGCCTGTCACCTAATTTCCAAGCTCCCCAAGCTAGAAATGGTAATGGCAAAAGAGCAACAATCGTCAGGCGCCAATCAACAAATGCAATCATTGCAACCATAGTCGATACACTCATGATAAGAGAATCCACCAAAGTTAAAACGCCTTCACCCGCAACTTCCTGGACAGCTGAAACATCATTTGTGGCATGAGCCATTAAGTCCCCGGTTCTGTGACGTTGATAAAAAGTACGATCCATCGCCATAAAGTGATCAAATAATTTCGATCTCAATTGCAATTCAAGTTCAGCAGCTCCACCCCATATTTGTCTACGCCAAAAATAGCGAAAGCCATAAAGCAAAAGGGCGGAGAAAATAATAGCTAAAATTAACAGACTATATTCTTGCCAGCTAATGTGACCTTTATCCAATTGATCTGCCATTAAGCCTAAAATTCTCGGTGGTACTAAGTTAACAACAGATGTAAGTGCTAAAAATGTAATACCGATGAGGTAACGCTTTTTCTCTTTTTTAAAGAACCATCCTAATTTAAAAAATATTCCCATTATTCACCTTAAAATTCAGTAAAAAAGCGGAGAAATTATTCTCCGCCGCACTAATTCAATCTAGTAAAATTGTTATTTTTGGTGCTTCATCATGTTCATCACTTGGTTGACCTTCTTAGCCGAAGGCTTTTGGCCCATTTGAGACATCATAGCAACAATCATATCTTCACTGATTGGCGGATTATCTTTAAAATATTTTTTCATATATGATCTAGCACCATAGAAGCCCCCTACAAGGCCCAATAATAGTGCAATCACAATCAGAAAAATCGCTAATCCTAAATTCATAAAAAATCACCTCAATTTGTCCAATAGTTATATCTTACCTAAAAAATAAGGAAAATTAAAGATCAAAGTTAATCTTTTCTTAAACCTTTTTTTCTTTGAGCTCGCTTTGCTTTCTCAGACGTAATTTCCTTACCATTCTTGTCAATTATGACTAAATTTTCAACATCTTGCTTGAAGCCAGCTCTAAAATTTTTGATAAATTCCTGGTGTAATTCCTTACGTTCTTTCTCTTCAGCTTCAGTTAAGCCTACGGATTTCTTTTTGTGATAAAGCTCATTAATACGATTGATTAATTTTTTTTCGGGATCTTCACTCATCTTTGCACCTCTCAATTAAAAAATTCTACCTTATTTTGGCAACGAAAAAAAGTATAAATTTTTTAGAACGTTTGTTTGCATTAAACGAAATATTTTGCTAAAATTAAATATATAAGAAAACGTTTATAATACTGGAGATAATTATGACAACTAAACAAAATACTAAGCAGTTGCAAATTCTACGCTATATATATGAAACAGTTGAGGACAGAGGATTTCCTCCTACTGTACGCGAAATTTGTCATGCTGTAGATTTATCTTCAACTTCAACTGTACACGGCCATTTATCTAGGCTAGAAAATAAAGGTCTACTGATCAAGGATGCCACCAAACCAAGAGCTCTGGAAATAACCGATGCAGGTAAAAAGGCAATTGGCGTCCAGCCGAAAGAAATTCCCGTAGTTGGTGATGTCACAGCTGGTCAACCGATTTTGGCTGTTGAAGATATAGAAGATTACTTTCCCTTACCTCCAGATCTGGCAAACGATGCCGGAGATCTTTTCATGTTGAGAGTTCATGGTGAAAGTATGATCAACGCTGGTATCTTAAACGGAGACAATGTCATTGTCCGTAAGCAGTCTTCAGCAATCAACGGAGAAATTGTAGTTGCTATGACCGATGAAAATGAAGCTACAGTCAAGAGATTTTACAAAGAAAAAGATCACTATCGCCTGCAACCGGAAAATGATACTATGGCACCGATTATTTTGTCAAGCGTTCACATTTTAGGCAAAGTGGTAGGACTGTATCGTAACACTATTATTTAACAACATGACTTTATAGCATTATTGGGGTTAGTAAAAATCATTTTTTACGAGTTTCAATAGTGCTTTTTTTCTGCAAAATTTCTCCTACTTTTTCTAGCACTTTTTTCTGCATCTTTAATTTGTTTATTTTTGCATTTATAACAGCGATTTTATCCTTAATTAACTTTAAGTTTTGTTTACGCTGCTTTTCAGTACTACACGACTCATCATGTAGTTTTTTTATGTCCTTTATTTCTTGAAGTGAAAAGCCTAAGCCTTGGAACTCTTTAATTGCTTCAAAAATATCAGTTTCGTTTTCAGTAAACCAATAGTTTCTTCCCTTACGACCAGGATTTAATAATTTTAAATAGATATAATGTCTAACGGTATCAGGTGTAGTATTTTCCTTTTGAACAAATTCTTTTAAATACATAATTATTTCCTTGACGTTGGGTCGACCCCAGATGGTTAAATTTTGGTGGAGGTATCAAAATGTCATATCTTACAATCTTATTTAATATTATATATGGTGTTATCATGATTAGCGCCAGCTTTTTATCTTTTACTAGTTTGCCAATTTGGCTAATCATGATCAACGTTTTGTCCGCATTAGGCATTATTGCCGGAAGTTTTCTAAAAAAACCACTTTTAACTACTATATTTCTAGTAGCAGTTTTACTTACCGCTCTAGCAAATGGAATTTTTCTTTACGGACAAACCACTTGGTCTCACTGGTTTATCAGACTTATTTTGACTATTATTTTGATTTGCTTGAACTTTAAGTATTTTTAGATATTTATCTAGCAAAATTCCTGTTAATAGTCAAGCGTAACTTCTCAAAATACTGTCATGATGGCAAGAAATTGACTTTCCACAACTAATGCTTTAAACCAAATCACAAACTTTATATTGAAAATATACTTCAAAATGTTGTTTCTAAAGCTTTTATGTTATTTGCTTGTGAATTGTGCGGCTGTTTCACTTTGGTTCCACAGCAGTATTTTTTCACAAACTTGGTTAAATTTCCTTAATAATATTTGCTGCCAAATTAATGGCTGTCTCATGAGCATCCCTGCCCCAGCCTCTGTCATCATGCTTTTCTATGTCTTTAAGAGAATCTGCCGTAAATAATATTTGTGCAAAGTCGACCCCTCTAAATTGTGCACACGCAGCCATAGCAGCACATTCCATCTCTACACAAGAGGCTCCCAACTCTTTAGCCTGCTTTACTTTCTTGACTGTTTCCCTAAAGAAGCCATCAGTTGTCCAGGTAGTTACTTCTTCAACCTTAAGACCTTCTTCTTTCAGCAATTTTTTGGTCTTAGTTAAAAACTCTGACTTTAAGTCAATATACGTTCCTGGTTTCAGATAATGAAAGGATGTGCCCTCGTCTCTAATAGCTTTTGTAGGCACTAGAAAATAGTTCTCTGGTAAATCAACTAAGCAGCCTGCTGATCCTATTGCTAAAATTTGTTTAACACCATAGCTTATTAACCAATCTAATAGCTCTACAGCAGCTGCAGCACCTATCTTTGCCTGACAAAAAGTAATTTTTTGTCCGTCTAAATCAACCTCGTAAATAGGGGTTTCTCCTTCAAAACAGTCAAAGAACCCTAGCTTTTTATGAGGATAACGAGCCAAAAAATCACTGATTACAGCAGGAGTTAAGAATGCAAACAGCAGCTTAGGCTGAAAATGAAAGTTATTAATTTCTTGTTCGTGATCTGGTTCTAGAACAGACTGCTTTTCAGGATCAAAATTTAATAAAAATGGTTCTTTCATAATTCTTCTCCTCAATAAAAATATATTGTTAAAGATTTTAACATAAACAAAAAAGAGAATCATCCCTTTTGGGAATGGTTCTCTTTCACTTAAGCGTGAATTAGCGACGCTTTTCTGCAATTCTAGCAGACTTGCCGTGACGATCACGTAAGTAATAAAGTTTAGCACGACGTACACGACCGTGACGCAATACCTCAACTTTAGCAACACGAGGATCGTTTACAGGAAAAGTACGTTCTACACCAACTCCAGATGCCATTTTACGCACTGTGTAGCTGGCACCAATTCCAGTGCCCTTACGCTTAATTACAACGCCTTCAAACATCTGAATACGTTCATGTGAACCTTCAACAACACGCACGTGAACACGAACTGTGTCCCCTGCACGGAAGTCAGGAATATCATCACGTAATTGTTCTTTAGTTAATTCTTGAATTAATGGATCCATTTTTATTTTCTCCTTCTGCGGCATTCATTAGCGTTTTCTACGTCAGCGGAATACCCCTAACTATTAGTGCAAAATAAATTTACACCTCAATCATACTAGCAAAAATATCAGGTAAAATCAAGTTTGATCTTCTTCTTGTTTTATTTCTGTCAGCATTTTTTCTTCTTCTGCACTTAAAGCATGTTGCTCAAGTAAATCTGGTCTGCGTAAATAAGTTGCACGCAATGCTTCTTTATGACGCCACTGCGCAATTTTTTGGTGATTGCCTGAGGTTAAAACTGCAGGAACTTTCATTCCTTGAAAATTCTCCGGTCTAGTGTATTGGGGATATTCCAGTAACCCATGAGCAAAGCTTTCTTCCACTGGTGAAGCATCATTACCTAAAATTCCGGGAATTAACCTGACTGTAGCGTCTATCATACTCATTGTTGGCAGTTCACCACCTGTCAAAACATAATCACCGATTGAAACAATTTCATCAGCCAAATCATAAACGCGTTGATCAAAACCCTCATAATGACCGCAAATAAATGTCAGGTTTTCTGCTTGAGACCAATCCTGCGCCATTTTTTGATTAAAAGTTTTACCCTGCGGCGCGGTAATGATTACTTTACCTTTATTCTTAATTGAGTCGAGTGCTTTTTTGATCGGCATAATTTGCAAAACCATGCCAGCGCCCCCACCATAAGGACTGTCATCAACGTGATGGTGAATATCAGAGGTAAAATCACGAAAATTGACTAAATTGAGCTGCCATTTGCCATCATCTAGCCCACGCCCAAGCATCGAAGTCGTGAGCGGGGTAAACATGTCAGGAAAAAGCGTCAATACATTAATCTTCATTGCGTAATCCTTCCAAAAGTTCTACATAAATCTTTTTATGTGCAATATCTATTTTCTTAACTACTTCATCAATATAGGGAATTAAATATTCATTACCATTTTGTTCGGTAACTTCCCAAACATCGTTTGCACCGGGGGTCTCAATACCAGTTATTTTGCCCAAATCATTGCCTGACTGATTATCTATGATTGCACAACCCAAAATATCGCGGTAATAATATGCTCCATCAGGCAGATCATGTTGATTTTGCTCGCTGACAACTAGTGTTTTTCCTAGCAATTTTTCAGCGCTATCAATATCAGTTATTTCATTAAATTGCACTAGCCAAAATTGCTTAAAAGGTCTACCGCTTTTAACAGTTAATTTGGTTTGCGGATTATCCTTTAAAGCTAGTTCTTGGTTTGAGGCAAAGCGTTCTTCAGGAAAATCAGTAATCAGAGCAACTTTTACCTCTCCTTTTAGTCCATGGGTAGACAATATACGCGCAACATCATAAAATTGCATAGTTTCTCCTACTCAAAGAAAAAAGCTTGAAG
>NZ_CAMKZC010000003.1:0-156630 GCF_946477725.1 uncultured Lactobacillus sp.
ATGGATCAACACCTTCTGATGGATCAACACCTTCTGATGGATCAACACCTTCTGATGGATCAAACACTCCTGGTGGATCAGCCACTTCTGATGGATCAAGCTCTTCTGGTGGATCAACACCTTCTGGTGGATCAACTACTCCTGGTGGATCAACCACTCCTGGTGGATCAACTACTCCTGGTGGATCAACCACTTCTAATAGTTCAAATAACTCTAGTGATTCTAATAGCTCCAATGGCTCTATCACTTCAAATGGCTCCAATAGTTCCAATGGTTCAGGATCAAACAATAGTAGCGGCAGCAATGTGACTAACAATAAGTCAAAGAAGAAGTCTACTAAGAAGTCACATAAAAAACACCGCATGGATAGGCAGAATAATTCTAAAACTGTTAAGCACTATCAGAATGCTAATAAAGGATTTAGAGAGAAGCATAAAGCTGATCGTCAAACTAATTTGACAGCAGCAAGTGGCAAATTAAATAAAGCTGCTAACACCAATAACCCACAAAAAGGCATGATGGGTCAGGACAGCAGAACTGATGTATTGCCACAAACTGGTACAGAAAAGCACAATAGTTTAGCCATGCTGGCCTTAGGCAGCTTAGCCTTAGCAACTGCCCTAGGAGCTGCTTGGCTTAACCGTAAGAAAGACTAGTTAAATTATAATAAGTAAAAAACGTTCTATATTATTAAATATTGGGCGTTTTTTGCTCTAGCTTAGCTTAGTTTGACTTTTACTAAGCTCAGCAATATACTAAACTTATATTAACATGCTGTTTAGAAGAGGAATTATATGAATACACATAAGAATGCTAACAAGCAAGGAGAAAAAATATTGCTCGGTGGCGTGGCCGCTGCTGCTTTAGGCTTAATTAATGCCAAGCCCCAGACGGTGAAAGCAGCTAATCAAAATGGCACTCGTGCCACCAAGAAGACTGCGAGAAGAGCGGTCAAGACTAAATTAAACTATCAAAGTGAAACTGCTTCAGAAACTGAAGGTGAAACAGCTACTGACGGCCCTACTAACCAAACCAGCAGCAGTCAAACTGCTGGCAGTGAGGCTAATGTAGGAACAGCAAGCAGCAAACCTGAAAGTGGACAGGAACAAGCTGGTGCTAATAGCAGTACAGCAAGTGGCAGTAGTCAAGATGCAATCACAGGTAATACCAGCGATCCAAGCACCACAGACAATACAAAAACTGATAAGCACGAAGCGGGCTCTACACAATTTGACCCTGCTAAAGCCACTAGGGCAAGCTTTCCAAGTAAATGGCAAGGATTAGACATCAGTTTCGACGATGAAGGTGATATATTAAAAATTAGTGGTGGTACAATTGATAACAGTGATAATCATACTATCAGCTTGTACTACAACCTAAATAGTCAAAATCAAACGTTAGCTGCTGATATTAAAGAAATTGATATCACTGGCAAACTCAAAATTATTGGCTCTGCAGCGGATCTGTTTACTAGCCTTGAGAATTTAGAAACTATCAAAGGTCTAGATAACCTTGATACTTCTGAAGTTACCAGCATGGAAAACATGTTTAGTAAAGATAAAAAACTAAAAAATATCGATTTATCTAGTTCAACTACTTTTAAAACAGATAAAGTGACAGACATGTCATATATGTTCGCTAGTGACGAGTCTTTAACTAAGTTAGATTTATCCCACTTTGATACCTCAAATGTTACTAACATGACGCATATGTTTGAAAGCTGTGTGGGACTTCATAGTTTTGCATTCCCAGCTACTTTTAAAACAGATAAAGTAACAGACATGTCATACATGTTTGATAACTGTAGTCAAGTTTGGTCAATTGACGTAACCAAATTCAATACTTCTAATGTTGAAAACATGGCATATATGTTTTATAATTGTCAAAGTTTTCTTACGTTAGACGTATCAAGCTTTGATACGTCAAAAGTGACAGATATGTCATATATGTTTGGTGCTTGTGTTAATTTGCTTAAATTAAATCTGCCGACTACCTTTGTTACCGACAATGTTCAAAATATGAAGGGAATGTTTAGCGGTTGTGAGTACATAACTGAGTTAGACTTATCAAAGTTTAATACTGCTAAAGTAACTAATATGGCGAATATGTTCGGAGGTTGTAGCAAATTGACAAAGATTACTGCCTCTGATAACTTTACTACCGCAAATGTTACTAACATGAGTGACATGTTTTCTGGCGATATCGTAATTACTACTGATAGTATAAACAAATTAATATCCAGATTCGATACTAGCAAAGTCACAGACATGACAGAAATGTTTGATGGCTGCTCACAAGTAACTTCACTTGATTTGTCTAAATTTGATACTGCAAATGTCGGAAATGTTTCTGAAGAACTATCTCGTGCTGGTATGGAAAGAATGTTTAGTGGCTGTGGTAACTTAACTACTTTAGACTTAAGCAATTTTGATACTAAAAATGTCCGTGATATGAGCTGGATGTTTAATAACGATAAAAATTTAGAAAGTATAAATCTTAATCTTTCTCTTTTCAATACCTCTAACGTTATTGACATGAATCACATGTTTGAAGATTGTCATTCATTAACTAGTGTTGATGTCAGTCATTTTGATACTTCAAACGTACGTGATATGAGTTACATGTTTGATGAATGTATTAAATTAACTGCAATAGATGTTAGTCATTTTAATACTGCCAAAGTAAAAGATATGACGAATATGTTTGCATATTGTGAGTCTTTACCAAGTTTAGATGTCACTAATTTCAACACGGCAGCTGTTACTGATATGTTAAAAATGTTCTGGCAATGTTCAAATTTAATCAGTTTGGACCTATACAACTTTAATACCAGAACAGTTTCTGACTATACTGACATGTTTCAAGGCTGTGATAAACTAGCAAAACTTGACCTTAGTAGTTTTGATATGAAAATTTCAGCATCAACTATTGGTGATATGCTTAGTGATCTTCCATCTCTTGAAGTGCTTATACTAGGCAGAAGAAATGATTTGAATATAGTCAATAATTTTTGGGACGGTGGTTTAGGCAACAATCATGATGGCAAAGAAGAAGATGTCTGGGTTAACATGGGAGTTAATAAAGACAACGGTGGTCTTCAGCCTAGAGTTCATTCTTGGACTGGTGCTGATTTAATGAAAAATTATGATGGCAGTAAGGATTATGATGTGTACGTTAATATCAATAAAATTCCAAATCCTTGCAGTATTACCATTAATTATCAATTGGGAGATGATAAAACAGCCAAACTCTCGCCAAACGATTATCAATTCGGTACTGCTGGTAATGATGTGGTTATTCCAATCACAGCCAGAAAGTTGCCTACCTACAAACTTGCTTACGTTGAAATTAATGGCAACAAATATACCACAGATAAATATGAAGATGCGTTGAGTAAACTAAAGTTTACTAATGATCCTCAAACTGTTACCTTTGGATACGAAAAGAGTAGTACTGGGACTAGTAATGGCTCTAACAGCAACGGTTCTGACAGCAATGGTTCCGATAGCAACGGCTCTGATAGTAATGGCTCTGGCAGCAATGGCTCTGATAGTAATGGCTCTGGCAGCAATGGTTCTGACAGCAATGGTTCCGATAGCAACGGCTCTGGCAGCAATGGTTCTGACAGCAATGGCTCTGGCAGCAATGGCTCTGGCAGCAACGGTTCTGACAGCAATGGCTCTGGCAGCAATGGCTCCGGTAGTAACGGATCTGGCAGCAATGGCTCCAGCAGCAACAGTTCCGGCAACAGCAATCCTAATACTTCAGTTCCAAATAACACTAACAGTTCTTCTGGAAATAATGGCTCAGTCAATAATCCTTCGTCTTCTAATAGCCAAGGATCCAATAGTCAAGGCAGTAACACTGGCAATTCTAACAACAATTCCAGTTCTGGCAGTAATGGTCAAAATAATGGCAGCAACTTGCCTAACAATGAACCAAATAACATTCCATCACTTGTGAATCGCAAACCCAAGACTGTTAAACCTCATAAAACTTTTAATAAGGGATTTAATATCAAAGGTAAAAATGCAATTCGTGACCAGCAACTAGCAAATAGTCTAGATTACAATGGCCCTACTTCAACTGCACGAACCACCTCAGATGATAGTTTAACTGATCCCTTGCCGCAAACTGGTAACGACAAGCATAGCAGTTTGGCAATGCTGGCTCTAGGCAGTTTAGCTTTAGCAACTGCCTTAGGTGCAGCCTGGTTTGGTCGCAAAAAAGACTAGCTAAGTTTTAATTAATAAAGAATGTTCTAAATTGCTATTTATCATAATTTACATCTTTATGATCACAAAGGTAGCCATAAAGCCGGCTAATATTATAGTGATGCAAGTATTACAGCTATGGTAAGACCTATATTCAAAGTTAAGAATACTATGACTTGGGTAATGATATGTTTGTCAAAACTAATAAAGTTTCTGGTAGTAGCCGTAGGCTAAACTAAAACATAACACTTATATTTACGCTATAAAATGTAAACGCTATGGGAAAAAACCTAAAGGTTGTATGATTGAGATCTGTAGATGCCCTATCATAACAATATTACAGGTCATAATACATTTCAGGCAAAAATCAGTATTTTAAAAAAGCCAACTTCTAATAAATAACAAAAAACAAAATATTCGTAAACGTCTCTCTGATTTTAGTAATCGAGAGACTTTTTTTATATATATTAGATATTCATGTATAAATAAATATGTTAAAAAAATGATATTTCACAATAACTTTTTTATACAAAAATTTATTTATTAAAAAATTTATAAGATTATTAGTATAAACTACTTTGCTTTTCCCAAACTTTACCTGTATATTTAATGGCATGTATTTTTAATAAGTGTATGTATACCTTGGAGGGTAAAATGTATAAACGAAAGAGTGTAAATCAAACTAATAAGAAATTCTTATTTACCAGTGTCGCGGCTACTGTTTTAAGCTTAATCGCAATTAATCCTGACTCTGCCAAAGCAGATACTATATCTGACACGGGTAGTCCATATCATGATTCAAATAACAATATCACTAGTACTGCTTCAAATAATTTTGGTGATGACACAAGTTCTGCTACACCCACATCAGGAAATAGCTCAGATTCTGCCACAACTACTATAACTTCAAAAAGTACTAACTCCCCTAGTACTCAAGATGAAAAAGTTCCTACTCAATCAACTTGGAATGGTTTAAAAATAACTTTTGATAAGAAACAAGGGATATTAACTATTTTTGATGGTGCCATTCATAATGAAGATGGTAAATTAGACCTTGGCTTTCACATTGCAGATGACGTTAACATCACAACTGACGTTAAAGAAATCAGGTTTAATGGAAATGTTAAAATTTACGGATCCGCCCATGGCCTTTTTAATGGTCTCAATCAATTAACGTCAATAAAAGGACTTGATAAGCTAGATACTTCTGACGTTACTGATATGTCAAACATGTTTTCTTTTTGTGGAGAACTAATTGATCTCGATCTATCCAGCTTCAATACTGCAAAAGTTACTAATATGACTTCCATGTTTCAGAGCTGTAAAGCATTACAAAAGCTTGATATCAGTAATTTTGATATGAAAAATGTCCCTGTTGACTCGCAGGACTTGGAGAATAAGGATAAGAATAAGACTATAAACATGCTTGTAGACTTGCCAAGTTTATGCGCTATAGGTATCAGTAGTAAAAATAAGCTAGAAGGTTCAAATCTAATTGATAATACCTATCCCAATAAATGGATCAATGTGGGTAATGGAACAGAAAATAATCCTCAAAACAGTTATCCATTGAGCTCAGGTTTACCAGAATTACCGTGGACTATACATAATATAGTATTTAATTATAAAAAATTAACTGAAGAGGAATTTATTCGCTATAACGTTATAGTGCATTACTATGATGATAGTAAGAATGATATTACACCAATTGGTTATGCATATGTAGCTGATAATGACTTTAGTAAATTAACACCAAAGAACATAGCTGGCTATACTTGTCAATCTGACAACCTTCCTACTAAGCTGGAAAAAGATCAGGGTACTATACCAGAATTCTATTTTACGTATACTAAGAATAAAGATACAACTGATGGCAATGGCACTGGTAGTAACGACTCCGGTAGTAACGGTTCTGACAGCAATGGATCCGATAGCAACGGTTCCGGCAGTAATGGATCTGGTTCCGATAGTAACGGATCTGGCTCTAATGGATCCGACAGCAACGACTCCGATAGTAACGGGTCTGGCAGCAATGGATCTGGCTCCAATGGTTCCGGTAGTAATGGCTCTGATAGCAATAGCTCTGACAGCAATGGATCCGATAGTAACGGATCTGGTAGTAACGGATCCGACTCCAACGAATCCGATAGTAACGGATCCGGTAGTAATGGATCTGACAGTAATGGGTCAGGTTCCAATGGTTCTGGTACCAACGACTCCGGCTCCAATGGATCCGACAGTAACGGCTCTGGCTCCAATGGTTCCGACAGCAACGACTCCGGTAGCAATAGCTCTGATAGTAACGATTCCGGCTCCAACGACTCTGGCAGTAATGGTTCCGACAGCAATAGCTCCGACAGTAACGGGTCTGGGTCCAATGGTTCCAGCAGCAATGGCTCAGGTAGCAACGGTTCAGACAGTAATGGATCCGACAGCAACGGTTCTGGCTCTAATGGTTCTGGTAGTAACGATTCCAGCTCTAATGGTTCCGACAGCAATAGCTCCGACAGTAACGGGTCTGGGTCCAATGGTTCCAGCAGCAATGGCTCAGGTAGCAACGACTCAGGCAGCAACGAATCCGACAGTAACGACTCCGGCTCCAATGGTTCCGACGGCAATAGCTCTGGCAGCAATGGCTCAGGTAGTAACGATTCCGGTAGCAACGGATCCGACAGCAACGAATCCGACAGTAACGGATCTAGCTCCAATGGTTCCGGTAGTAACGGATCTGACAGCAACGACTCTGATAGCAACGACTCCGGCAGTAATGATTCCGACAGCAATGGTTCTGACAGCAATGGATCCGATAGTAACGGTTCCAGCAGCAACGGCTCTGGTAGCAATGACTCCAATAGCAATGGTTCTGACAGCAATGGATCTGATACCAACGACTCCGGCTCCAATAGTTCCGACAGTAACGGGTCCAGTAGCAACGACTCCGATAGTAACGACTCCGGCTCCAATGGGTCCGATAGTAACGGATCTGGCAGCAATGAATCCGATAGTAACGGGTCAGGCTCCAATGGCTCTGGCAGTAATGGATCTGATACCAACGACTCCGGCTCCAATGGGTCCGATAGTAACGGATCTGGCAGCAATGACTTAGGTAGCAACGACTCAGATAGTAACGACTCCGGTAGCAATAGCTCCAGTAGTAACGGTTCCGGTAGTAATGGATCTGATAGCAACGGATCCAGCAGTAATGATTCTGGCTCCAACGATTCAGATAGTAACGGGTCCAATAGTAACGGATCTGGCAGTAATGGTTCTGGCAGTAACGAATCCGATAGCAACGGATCCGGTAGTAATGGATCTGACAGCAATGGGTCAGGTAGTAATGGATCTGATACCAACAACTCCGGCACTAACAACTCCGACAGCAATAGCTCTGAAAGTAATGG
Organism: uncultured Lactobacillus sp.; assembly: GCF_946477725.1. Lineage (GTDB taxonomy): Bacteria > Bacillota > Bacilli > Lactobacillales > Lactobacillaceae > Lactobacillus. Next base: position 7,616 of record NZ_CAMKZC010000003.1, read on the forward strand.
TTCTGGCTCCAATGGTTCCGATAGCAATGGTTCTGACAGTAACGATTCCGGTAGTAATGGCTCTGATACCAACGACTCCGATAAAAACGACTCCGATAGTAACGGATCTGGTAGTAACGAATCAAGTAGCAACAACTCAGACAGTAACGGGTCCGACAGCAACGACTCCAGCAGTAACGACTCCGACAGTAACGACTTAGGTATCAACGGGTCCGGCTCTAATGATTCTGGTAGTAACGATTCCGACAGCAATAGCTCTGATAGTAACGGATCCGACAGCAACGACTCCGACAGCAATGATTCTGATAGTAACGACTCAGGCAGCAACGACTCAGGCAGCAACGTTTCTGGTAGCAATAGCTCTGACAGCAACGACTCAGGCAGCAACGGCTCAAGCAGTAATGGTTCCGGTAGCAATGGCTCCGATAGCAATAGCTCTGACAGCAACGGCTCAAGCAGTAATGGTTCAGGCAGCAACAACTCCGGTAGCAATAGCTCCGATAGTAATGATTCCGGCTCCAACGACTCAGGCAGCAACGGTTCTGACAGTAACGACTCCGACAGCAACGACTCAGGCAGTAATGATTCCGACAGCAATGGATCCGGTAGTAATGGATCCGGTAGTAATGGATCTGACACCAACGACTCCGATAAAAACGACTCTGGCAGTAACGGATCCGGCAGCAACGGATCCGACTCCAATAGTTCCGACAGTAATGACTCCGACAGCAATGGATCCGATAGTAACGGATCTGGTAGTAACGGATCCGGTAGTAATGGATCTGATAGTAACGACTCCGGCTCCAATGGTTCTGACAGTAACGAATCAAGTAGCAACAACTCAGACAGTAACGACTCCAGCAGCAATGATTCTGACAGCAATGGATCTGGCAGCAATAGTTCCGACAGCAACGACTCCAACAGTAACGGATCTGATAGTAACGACTCCGGCTCCAATGGTTCTGACAGTAACGGATCTGGTAGTAACGGGTCAGGTTCTAATAGTTCCGACAGTAACGGATCCGGTAGTAATGGATCTGACACCAACGACTCCGATAGTAACGTCTCAGACAGCAACGATTCCGACAGTAACGGGTCTGGCAGTAATGGTTCTAACAGTAATGGTTCTGACAATAACGGATCTGGCAATAATAACCCCGGTAATGATGGTTCTAGCAACCCAATTTACCCTGTTTATCCTATTATCTCGGTTAACCCAAGTAACCCAATTATCTCTGTTAATCCTGTTAGCTCGGATAAACCAGATGTTATCAAGGTACCGGTTCAACATAATTCTCAAACTGCAGTTATCAGAACTGTGCATCACAATTCTTACATATATGACCGGAATGGCAAGCGCAGACTTGAAGAATACTTTGTCGGCAAAAAGGTTAAAACTTATGGCGTTATAGTCATTAAAGGTAAGAAGTTTTATGATTTAGGTAATAACCGCTACATTAAAGTAAACAACGTTTCCGGTGTTATCCGTAAATTGAAGCACAACGCTTATATTTACACTAAGAAGAATAATAAAGTTAAGCGCCTTGGACGTAAAGTTTTAAAGAAGAATAAGAAAATTAAGCGTCTTGGACGTAAAGTTTTAAAGAAGAATAAGAAAGTTAGAACTTATGGTGGTGCAGTCAAGATGCACAACAAGTGGTACTACATTGTAGGTAAAAACCAATATGTAAAGAAAGCTAACTTTTAGAAATTAGGTATAGCTAAAATATTCTTACACTACTTTTGATAGTTTAATTTAGAAGTAAGACTAGGCATGACATCCTAACAAGATAGTTGGGGTGTCATGCTTTTTTTAATAAAAAAGCAACTAGCGCTAGCAACGCATCAATGAAGATACTCCGTAAAACACGTTAACTTTTCGAAGCTTTTTATTAACAAGATTATGAATAAAAAATGTTAATGAAATCACCCTAAGTAAAAGTATTACTAACTATATAGGGAGGTAGCTACATTACATCAGGTAAGACTTCAAAAAAGAAAATGATCAGATAATATTTAGTACTTAAAGGCTTTCATAATTTAATCAAATTATTTTTAATAATGAAAATAATAGTAAAATGTTGGCCATTAACAGCAGGAAAAACAAGCAAAATTTAACTGAAATCAGGATAGGTAAAAGCAGCAGTCTAGATAATGAAATCTTTTAGAACTAGGCCCCATTTGCTAGCTTAATTGGCATATAGTTCAAGGGCAGAAAAACGGACTCAGACTTTAATTATACCCTATTCTTTTTTGACACTCTTAATTTATAAATTTACATTTTTACTTTATTTACTTGTACCAAAAAATTTCTAAAACTGTATAAAAACACATTTTATGATATTTATTTGTATGAGATATGTGTATATAATAAATTACAATGTAATAAAAATTTAATGGAGGAAGAGTGTTAATATGCATAACAATTTTTATCATAAAGGTAAAAAGATTTTATTCACTAGTATGGCAGTTGCTGCGTTAAGCGTAATTGCAGTTAGTCCTGTTGCAGCTAAGGCTGCCGAAGCACAGGGAGAGCAAACTTCTAAGACTCCTGAAGTTAATTCCGGTGATAACGCTGGCGAAAATGATTCACACATGCTATGGGCTTCAAGTTGGACTAAGGGCATTTATAGTTATGACGAAAAGACTAAGACTTTTACTATTAGACTAGGTAAAGAAAATAAATTTAACAATCATTATGCAGGTGATCAAGAACCACCTATCAATCCCGCCCGAATAGCTTGGAATATTGATGATGTTAACACAGATGAAATTGAAACCATTAACATTGACGGTCCTGTTATTTTCGAAGGAGATGCCAGTTTATTATTTGCTAATTTACCAAACTTGAAGAAAATTGAGGGATTAAACAACCTTAATACAAAAGAAGTTACTAGCATGAAAGAAATGTTTGCCAATGATCCTAAATTAACTTCAATAGACCTGTCAAACTTTAACACTTCTAACGTAACTGACATGATGGGTATGTTCTTTGGCGATGAAGCATTAAGTACTTTAGATGTATCCAACTTTAAGACAGATTCAGTAGAAGACATGTCTTATATGTTTAGTGATGATTCAAGTTTAACCAAAATTGATGGCTTGGAAAAATTCAACACCGAAAAAGTTACTAAGATGTGGGAAATGTTTAAGGGTGATAAGGCTTTGACATCCCTAGACATTAGTAGTTTTAAGATGCTTGAAAATAATGAAACCATTAAAGATAACGTTTCTGACACTAACAATACCGATGATAATAAAGGTACTACAAAGCCATCTCATCAAACATATACCATTGATCAAGATATGTTATCAGGTATGGATAGCTTAAATGATATTAAACTTGGTGCAAACAATATCATTAACAATTCAGGACTCCCTGGTTCAGTAGAAGAGAGTCTATATAATGGAAAAACTAGCTGGCTTTTAAAGGACAGTAAAAATAAGAAGTTAAGTTCAGTAGAACTTATGCAGAAATTTGACGGTAAAAATGATGTTACTGATTATGTAGGTGAATACACGGCTACAAAACCAGTAGATAACAACAATACACCAGCTACTCCATCTACTCCAAGTATGCCAACTACACCAAGCAATCCAAGCATACCAGTTGCCCCTTCTATTCCAAGTACGCCAGTTACTCCATCCAACAACAATACTACAACTAAGCCAAACACTAACGTCAAGAAGGGCGTTAAGAGAGTTGTTACTCACAATGCTTACATCTTTAACCAAAATGGTGTACGTGTAAGTGGTGAATTTTATGTTGGTGATTCCATTACTACTTATGGCACTAAGTATATTAACGGCAAGAAGTTCTATGACTTAGGTAACGATCGCTTCGTCAAGGCCAACAACGTTACAGGTATTAACCGTAAATTAAAGCATAATGCTTACATTTACACTAAGAAGAATAATAAAGTTAAGCGCTTTGGACGTAAAGTTTTAAAGAAGAATAGGAAAGTTAGAACTTACGGTGGTGCAGTCAAGATGCACAACAAGTGGTACTATATCATTGGCAAGAACCAATTTGTTAAGAAAGCTAACTTTAGATAATAAAAAATACTTTTCATAAATAAAGAAACCCAATTAGTAGGTGTCACTGCTAATCGGATTTCTTTTTGCTTGGAATAATAACTCCTAGTGTAAGCAAGCCAGCTTGGCAATTTATTAATCAAATTAACTATTTGTTCTTTTCAAATAAAAGTGTATAAATTATGTTAATAAACTAAAAGGATGTATAATACCTTTAATAAATTATAAGCTAAATATTAATCATGTATACATTTATTTTATTGTTGAAGAAGGAATAGTAACATGAGGAAGAAAAAGAATTCTAAGCAAGCAGAAACTTCATTAATGTACTTTAGCATTGCTGCTGCCACCTTAAGCTTATTAGCCATGACCCCTAAAACAGTTAAAGCCGATGAGACAGTGCCTTCATCCCTTACCAAGCAAACTGTTGCTGGTAAAAATTATGCTAACAATAAAGTTGCGTTCCCTAAATCTACCACAAACGATCAACCAAAAGTTTACACTCCAGAATCGCCTCAAGCTCAAGATTCAACCCCTACTCCAAGTCCTGATACTTTTAAGTGGGGAAACCTCAACGTCACTTATAGTAACCACGCAGTTACTGTTCCCGGCGGCAGTGTTACTCAACCCGGATCTATGGCCTACATTAATGGCATTAACAAGGATGATATTCAGGAAGTGAAGTTTACTGGTCAATTAAAAGTTAATTCGGCTGCAGAATTGTTCAGGGGCTTACCTAATTTAACTAAAATTACCGGTCTAAAAAATCTTGATACATCTGATACCATTGACATGAGGTACATGTTTGCAAATTGTGAAAATTTAACCAGCATAGACGGCATTGGTAATTTACAGACTCCCAAAGTTACTAATATGCTTTATATGTTTGCGGATTGCGGTAAATTGACTGACCTGGATTTGTCCGGCTTTGATACCACCAACACACAATATGTAGAAGGTATGTTTCAAGGTTGTAAAAATTTGCAGAGCATTAAGTTTTCACCTAAATTCACAATAGCTAATGTAAACAGTATGAAATTCATGTTCGATGGTTGCTCCAGTTTAACTGCTCTAGACCTTAGCAAATTTAATACTAGTAATGTTACCAACATGATAAGAGTTTTTGAAGATTGCTTCAGCTTAACCAAGTTAGACTTGTCATCGTTTGACACTTCTAAAGTGAACGATATGATGGGAATGTTTAATGGTTGTAGTAATTTAAAAGAACTTAATCTCAGCAGTTTCGTCATAGATCCCGGTATTGACAAGGGTTATATGTTAGATGGACTTACTAAATTGAATACCCTTAAACTGGGTAAAAGTACCCATATTAATGAGTCATATCTTGATACTCCAGGAACATGGGTTAATGTTGGCAATGGCACTGAAGACGCACCACAAGCAAATCAGAAATTGAATTCCAATGATTTAGCGTCCCAAGGAATTGGTGATACGTATATCCGTCCGGGTGCAGCTATTAAGGCTTTTTATTTAGATATTGACGGCAAGTCTATTGCGGATGAAACAGGTTTAAATGGTAAAATCGGTAACAGCTATAAATTGAGACCTAAAACAATTCCAGGATATATTATCAAGGAAATTCCCGCTAACGCCAGTGGCTTTTTCACTGATCAGCCGCAAAGTGTCAAGTTTGTTTATTCCGCTGTTCCTGTATCCGTCCCTTCTATTCCAGCCGCTTCAACCCCAGTCAAAGCCGCAAATGTGATTGTTCATTATCAAGATGAAAGCGGCAATAAACTTGCACCCGATACGGTATTACAGGGTAATGTCAGCGATGGCTATATTACCTCTCCTGTAGAAATTGCAGGCTATACGCTAAAGACCAGGCCTGATAATGCTACTGGCTTTTACAGTGATCAAAATCAAGACGTTACTTACATTTACACTAAAAATGATACTGGTTTAAGTCCTGTTACAAGAACTGTCTTCCATAATTCATACGTTTATGATGCAAATGGCGTCCGCAAAACGGGTGAGTATTTTGCTGGCGAAACGGTCAAAACTTATAGTACTAAGCTAATTCAAGGCAAAAAGTACTATGATTTGGGCAATAATGACTTTGTCAAAGCAGTTAATATAACTGGAGTTAACCGTAAATTAAAGCATAATGCTTACATCTACACTAAAAAAGCTAAACGTTTGGGCCGCAAGGTATTGAAAAAGAAATATACGCTAACAACATATGGTGGAGCTATTAAAATTAATCATAAGTTATACTATATTGTTGGTAAGAATCGTTATATTAAAAAAGCCAATTTTTAGCAATTTAAAAATAATTAATTAGCAAATTTCTGACTCTTTAGCAAATACAGTTAATAAAGATTAAATAGAATCAAGCGGTTAATAAACTGTTTGGTTCTTTTTCTTTGCCTTGTTTTTCTGCCAATCTGATCCTGACTAGCAGATTGTGGAAATTGTTGTGGCCAAAAGTTATGCACTATGCTATGTTGACTACCTACTCTTACGTCAGATTATCTTTGTAGAGTTGTTTTTGTCTTGCATTAAAATTGGCAAACCGTTTTAATAAGAGAAGAAAATTTTTAAAAAACAAAAGGAGTAAAAATGGGACTTAACAAACCACTTTTATTTGCGCTTAGCGATACTAAGCCTGGACCAAAAAACTTAATTACAGATGTTGCCGGAATTACAGTTGGCCACAAGACAATTGTCACTGATAGACTCAGAACCGGTGTCACTGTAATCAACCCTTGCCCAGACAACATTTTTCGGAAAAAAATGCCGGCTGCTACACATGTGATTAACGGCTTTGGCAAAAGTACAGGTTTAATTCAAATTAATGAACTGGGTACAATCGAAACGCCTCTAGTGTTAACCAATACTCTCAGCGTGGGCACTGCCTCGATGGCTTTGGTCAAAAGAATGCTGGCCGAAAACCCTGAAATTGGCCTTTCAACTGGTAGTGTCAATCCGATCATTATGGAATGTAATGACAGCTCAATTAATCATATTCGCGATTTGGGTGTCACTGAAGATGACGTTAACGATGCTTTTGCCACTGCCACAACTGATTTTGCTGAAGGAGGCGTTGGTGGCGGTACAGGTATGCGCTGCTATGAACTTAAAGGTGGTATTGGCTCTGCATCAAGGCAAGTCGAGATTGACGGTAAGACCTTTACAATGGGCGCGCTAGTCATGTCCAATTTCGGTCTTAGCACTGATCTCAATATTTACGGCCATGCTATTGGTAAAAAGTTTGTGGATAACAAAGACAGTAAGGAAAAAGGCAGCATTATCACAATAATTGCTACCGATATTCCGTTTAACTCGAGGCAATTAAAACGCATTGCCAAGCGTTCTGGTATTGGCATTACACGCACTGGCTCCTTTAGTGGTAATGGCAGTGGTGAGGTTACCCTAGCTTTTTCTACTGCTAACCGCGTAAGTCATTTTCCTGACCAGGAATTAAGCACAATTCAGGCAATTACTGATGACAAAATTGACCGCTACTTTAGGATTACAGTTGATATTGTCAATGAAGCCATTCTCAGTTCTTTGGCTCACGCACAAACAACACCTGATCGTGACGGCAAGCCCATGTTATGCTTAAAAGATGCTTTATTGCAGCTGGGCAATGACGAAGAAGCACTGCAATTACGCTCAGATTTAGGACTTTAATCAGATACCGGTAACATTAATTCTCATTATTCTGCAGTGTTATAATTAACTGATAATGTTAGCGATTGCAAAGGAGAATTAATATGACACCTTGGTGGAAAAATGCAGTAATTTATCAAATTTATCCCAAGTCCTTCCAAGATAGCAATGGTGACGGTATCGGAGACCTACCCGGCATTATTAGTCACTTGGATTATTTACAAAAATTGGGGGTTGATGCAATTTGGCTTTCGCCAATTTACAAATCTCCTGGCATCGATAATGGTTATGATATTGCTGATTATGAAGCAATTGATTCGCAATATGGCACCATGCAAGACATGGACAGGCTGATCAGTGAGACTAAAAAACGCGGCATTCGGATCATCATGGACTTAGTTGTTAATCATACCTCTGATCAACATCAATGGTTTATTGAGGCACGTAAAAGTAAAGATAATCCTTACCGCGATTTTTATATTTGGCGTGATCCTGTTGCTGATCATGAACCAAATGATTTAAAATCTGACTTTTCAGGTTCTGCCTGGCAATTCGATGATCAAACGGGCCAGTATTATTTACACTTTTTTGCCCCGCAACAACCAGATTTGAATTGGCAAAATCCGCAATTACGGCACAAAATATACGACATGATGAACTTCTGGCTTGATAAAGGCATTGGCGGCTTCCGGATGGACGTAATTGAACTGATTGGCAAGGAACCTGATCGTAAAATTCGCGAAAATGGTCCACAACTTCATCATTATCTTCAGGAAATGAACCAAGCTGTTTTGGCTAACCGTGATGTAGTCACTGTTGGTGAGACTTGGAGTGCCGACCTTGACAGCGCCCGTAAATATTCAGATCCCGCTCGACATGAACTCTCAATGATTTTTCAGTTTGAAGATCAGAATATTGATAAGCAAGCAGGAAAACCAAAATGGGATCTCAAGCCGTTTAAAGCCAGTGATCTTAAGGAAGTTTTGCTTAAATGGCAGACACAAATAGATTATAACCACGGTTGGAACAGTTTGTTTTGGGAAAATCATGACATTCCCCGTGTCATTTCACGTTGGGGTGATGACGGTAAATACCGCGTACAATCTGCCAAAATGTTTGCCATTGCCCTACATTTAATGCGTGGTACCCCCTATATTTATAATGGTGAAGAAATTGGTATGACTAACTGCCCGGTCAAAGATATTTCAGAAATTGAAGACCTCGAGAGTATCAATATGTATAATGAGCGAATCAAGCAAGGTTATACCAAAGAAGAACTTATCAGGTCAATCAATGCCAAAGGACGCGACAATGCCCGCAGGCCGATGCAATGGTCAACGGCTAAAGCTGCTGGCTTTACTACTGGTAAGCCTTGGCTGGCACTTAATCCTAATTATCAGGATATTAACGTTCAAGCTGCTTTGGCGGACCCACAATCAATTTTTTATACCTATCAAAAACTCATTAAATTACGTCATGAAAACGAAATTATCACTAATGGCAGTTTTACCCCTGTTCCTGCGAGTTCTAACGTCTTAGCTTATTACCGTGAACTTGCTGGTGAGCGCTGGTTAATCGTTGCCAATTTGACTGGTAGTATTGAACAGTTTTCTGCACCAGATAAAATTGACCAAGTTTTAATTAGTAACTATAATGCACCGCAATCACTTAACAACATTAACTTAAGGCCATATGAAGCCTTTGCCATGATTGTAAAATAAAAGCTTTGTTTATGTGAAAATACCTCCAAATTTGTCCTAAATTTGGGGGTATTATTGTGACTAAATTACCAAAATAAGATTTAGTAATTAAAAAGCTATCACTGGTGAAGCTTTGCCGTCACTTTACCACAAATAATGCTTTGAATTCAGTTTCACAGCCTATTTATCTAAAATAATATTTCCGTCAAATAAGTCAGCTGTTTCTTTTTGTAGATGATGTGTTACTAAAACAACGGTTTTATTTTTCTGAGCCAAAATCAACTTTTCCAAGGAAATGCTGGCCGCCTTATCTAATGATGAGGTCGCCTCATCAAAAAGATACACTGGTGTATCACGTAAAAGTGCCCGTGCAAGCGCAATTCTCTGCTTTTGCCCACCAGATAAATTAGACCCCTGATTTGCCAGTATCGTGTTGATGCCAGCTGGAAGATGGGCAATTATTTTATCAATGCCACATGCTGCAATGACCTGGTTTAGCTTTGCAGGAGCAACCTTTTGCCCCAAAGTTAAATTCCATTTTAAACTAGCCGCGAAAATATAGGGCGTTTGTTCGACATAAGAAATTACTCGATGCAACTGGGTGTCAGTTATTTTAGCATAGTCTATGCCACCCAATTTAAGCGTGCCAGTATAATTTTTTAGCAGACCACTAATAATATTAAGCAGTGTTGATTTGCCTGCAGCAGAATCACCGAGCAAGAGGTACTTTTTCCCTTCTTCAATAGTTAAATTCAGATTGTCTAAAATTGGTTGGTTCTTCCCCTGATATGTATACGAAAGACCCTTAATTTGAATTTGACTGGCAGCAATTTCAGTTTTTTGATCAGGCTGCGTGACCGTTTTAATATTTGCCAGCTTATCCATAATTGGTTTAAGTGATCTAAATTCTTGCCAGTTAAAGCTAATACCGCTTAATTCGGCAAAAATTGTACCGGCAAAATATTGCGCACCACTAATAGTTCCCACTGGCGTAAGATGCCGCAAAATCAAATAGCCACTCTGGGCTAAAACAATTACTTGGCTTAAATAGGCAATACAATTGGTAAATGATTGGGTAAAACCAGTTGCCTTAACGTAATCAACAGCATTTTTCTTTACATCTTTAGATCCCTGATTAATTCTTTTAACAATTACCTGGGGTAAATTTGCTAAAAATAAGGTATTGAAGCCATTCAGGACATCATTAATTTTATTAACCAATCGTTCTTGCGCATGGGAGAATTCAAGGGAACGTTTAGATAACCATTTTGAAAACAAATTAGGTACCACTGCCATAATTGCAGTTAAGATAACAACAGTGGCAAGTAAGCTAACCTGAAAATATGCTAAAGTGACTGCTCCCAGCAAGATTTCGCTAATTTGTTGCACAATCATCATCAGGTCGTCTACGCCAAAGTCATTAATCGTGTTAATATCATTCGTTAGCCATGACGCGTAAGTTGCAGTTGTTTGCTGATGAAAGGACTGATACTCCGACTGGGCCAACTTTTGTGCCACATCCTGCCGAATTAGCAGATCAATTTGCTGCTTCAATTTTGTTTGATTGATTGAAATTAAGTAGGTAAAGATCGCGTACATGACATAGGCAGCAGCCATAATTGTGACCCAAATAAAAAACAGTTGGGCATGCAGTTTGGTGACCTGAGTTAGGGCATTTGCACTGGCAATTCCTGCAAGTGTTGAAAAGCCGGAATTAATAACAGTTAAGGCAATTACTATACTAAATTGCCACTTAGCTCTTTTAAAATATTTGATTAAAGGCATATTCCTCCTAATTTTTATTTTTTATTAATATTTTTAATTAATAATATTACTTTTTTCATTTTTACTCAAGTTTATCTAGCATTAATTTTAGCTTGTCCTGCCTCACAACTACGAAATTGGCGACACTCTACCAGTAGTCGAGGTCCAGCAACTAATGAACGTTTATAGTTAGTCAACTTTCAGAACTGTTTTTATATAAAAAACCAAGTCATGTTACTGGCTTGGTTATTATTTTATAGACAAGTTAATTATAATTTAATAAAAAAGTTAAAGGGATAGCTCGACATTAGTAAGATTAATTTTTGAAAAGCAATTAAAATTAACCTTCTTAATTTATACGCAAGCCTATTTTTTAACTTCTGTTCGGTATAACTCTGCTGTTTTAGCATCAAACGCACACATAATAATCTTCATTTGATAGTCAGAATGTTCCGTGAGCCAATTCCGCACGGCTGTAAAAGCAATATGGGCAGCTGGTGCAGCAGGAAAACCGTAAGCTCCAGTAGAAATTGCCGGGAAAGCAATGCTATGCAGATTATGATCTTTAGCTAAATCTAACGAATTTATATAACAGTTCCTTAATAACTCATTATCTTGTTTAGAACCTGAATAAATTGGTCCCACAGTATGAATGACAAATTTAGCAGGCAACTGATATCCTTTGGTAATCTTAGCCTGACCTGTTTCACAGCCATGAAGCTGTCTGCACTCGGCCAGCAGTTCTGGTCCAGCTGCTTGGTGTATTGCACCATCAACGCCCAAGCCACCTAATAAAGACTTGTTTGCGGCATTAACAATTGCATCTATAGTTAATTTAGTAATGTCGCCTTGAATAATTTTGAGATTTTCCATAAGCATAGCCTCTTTTTTATTTCATTCTAAACCTAAAAAGATTTTTTACTTAAAATGTTATCTGTAAACTCTTTTTTATAATTAACTATTTTTAGTCAAAGTCTCAAGGTTAAGTAATTCTACATCATAAAAATTCTTTATTTTGCCAATAAAATTATCTCCATTAGTTTCTATTTAATCGCTGTTTTAAGGTATATGTGTATGCGATCAGTAAAAAACTTTCCCAAAAGTATTGCTTTTTTCTTCCTAATGTATCAGAATTAAACATAGGTAAGCGCTTACCTAAAAATATATTTATTGCAAATAAAAAAAGATAGGTGAAATAGCTAAGTCTTTGACTAAATTACTTATTCGGTTTATTTGTAGTTTTATACTATCAATTTAGATTTGTTTTTAAGCTAATTAAGGAAGAAAAATTATGGTTTCATATATAATTCCGATTTTACTATTAATCAGCTTTTTCCTTTTTATTTATTTCATACTAAAGGGCGGCAATTTAACAATTGGCCTATTTGTGATGGCTATCTTGTGGGCTATCATTGGACTTGTTCCCTTTGACACAGCTATCAAGAAAATATTCACTGAACCAGTTCTTGGTTATGGACCAACAATTATTTATATCATCTTTGGTTCCTGGTTTGGCCGAGTACTAGTTGAAAGTGGCATAGCGTCTTCTATTTCTGAAGAAACAAATAGGATTGGTAAAAAGAAACCTTTATTATCGGCAATTTTAGTTTTATTGGTTACTTCGTTTATTTTTATCAGTGCATACGGAGTTGGCTCAGTTATAGCTATCGGGGTAATTTTATTACCGATTATACTATCAGTAGGCATTCCGCGCGACTTGGCTTTAACAACTTTTTGTTTAGCTATCGGTGCGCCAATGTACATTAATGTGGTTTTATTTAATCAAATAAAACCTTTCTTTCCATCCGTTACCTATGATAACAAGTATCTGAAATTCGCTTGGATAGCAGCGATTATCCAACTGGCATTCGTAATACTTCTGCTCGTCTTAAATCGTAAAAAAATCGACCCTGCAAAAGCACAAGAAAACCTCGCAGTTATTGGTGCCAAAATTGACAACAGTGATCAGCAACCAAAAATTTCAAAAATTGCTTATATAGTACCAATTGTCCCAGTCGCAATGAATATGCTTTTTAAGTGGGATGCTGTACCGTCACTTACTTTAGCTGCAATATTAGCCATGCTTTTGACGAAAAAAATGAATAACTATAAGAAATTAGTAGATTTCATTAATGATACTGTCAAAAAAGCTATATCAGATATTGCTGGTTTAATCATGTTCTTAATGGCACTGACAATGTTTACAGGAGCCGCCAAAATTGACGCAGTTCATTTTAAGCCCCTGTTCAGTGCAATTTTGCCTCATGGTCACTTAATATTAGCGCTGATATTTGGAGTATTAGCTCCATTAGCACTATTTAGAGGTCCTCTACACGTTTGGGGAGCTGGTGCGGCTACTGCTGCAGTTCTTTCAGGTACCCATTTATTCAGTGATTATTTCTTACTACCACTGTTACTGATTCCAAGTTTACTTGCAGTGTCTACTGACGTTACACAGTCTTGGAACATTTGGGGACTTGATTATATGAAAGTTGATACCAAGAGTTTCCTAAAATATGGGGTGCCAACAATGTGGATTGTGTCTATTATCAATGAAGTTGTGGCCTTTATGTTTTTCGGCTAAGTATTAGTTAAAATTGGAAATTAAAATTATTATACAGAAATGGAGACAGAAAGATGAAGAAAGAATATATTTGCCCTATTTTGACTATTTTAAAAGATGAAAGTACTGTAGATTTTGACGCTATGCATAAGCTGTATGACCGCCTGATTGAAGATGGAATTTCAGAAATTGCTCTTTTAGGCAGTTGTGGAGAATTCTATGCTCAAACCTTTGAAGTTTGTCAATCTTTAGTAGAAGATGCAATTAAGTATATTGACCACCGGACTAAAGTTTTAGTCGGTGCCAATCGTATGGATGATCAATTAACTATTAAATTTGCTAACAAAGCTCTGGAACTTGGTGCAGATGGCATTTTGCTTGTAGGACCATATTACATGTCTTGTGATAGAGCTGGTATTATTACCTTCTATAATAAGATGGCTAAAGCTATTAAAGGTGATATTATAATCTACAATTATCCTGACAGAACTGGTTATGATGTTAACGCTGACATTCTCTTAACTTTATTAAAAGACAATTCCAATATTGTCGGAATTAAAGATACTGTTGGAGACGTCAACCACACTCTCAACACTATCAAAGTTGTAAATGCAAAGTACCCTGAATTTAGAGTTTACACTGGCTATGACGGTAATGTAATTGATGTAGTTAAAGCTGGCGGTCAAGGTGTAGTTGGCGGATTATCTAACCTCTACAGTCATGTTTGTGTTGACTTGTTAAGAAACTATGAGGCTGGTAATGATGAGCAAGTGGCAAAAGAACAAAAGACAATTGCTGAAGCTTCTGAACTATTAAATATAGTTAACCCATTTATGACTTTATTCAAATATATTCTCGATCAAAGAGGAATTCCGAATAACGTTGTGGCTTTAACACCATCTTCTCCAATGTCAGATGAACAAAAGCAAAAAGCTTTAAGCATTTATGACAAGACAATATAAACTAGTTTATATATGACATACAAGGTTTGGTTCTGATGCAATAGGTTGGAAGCAAGCCTTTTTTGTTCTATTTTTATATGAAAATTTTGAGTAACAAAAAATGCGACTCTTGTGAGCCGCATTTTTCTTACTAAGTCCTATCCCTTTTCTGCGCCAGCCGTAATACCGTTGACGTAAAACTTCTGCATGAAGACGAATAAGATCGTGATTGGAATAGCGATAATCACACAACCAGCAACAAACTCCGCAAAGTACGCGGTAGCATTGCCTTTAGTGTTGTGCACCATGTTATAAAGTCCGTACGCAATTGTGTATGTTTTAGGATTGCCAGAGGTTGACAAAATAATTCCCGAGAAAATAAAGTCAGTCCACGGACCAATAAAGGCTGTTAAAGCAGTGTAAACTATCATGGGCTTAGCTAATGGCAAATCAACGTGCATGAAGATTTGCCATTTAGTGGCCCCGTCAATTTCAGCTGCTTCATCAATTGAAAATGGTACCGTGTCAAAGAAGCCTTTGGCAACGTAGAATCCCAGTCCGGCACCACCGACATATACCAGTAGCAGGCCGCCAAGGTTTAACATGTTTAAGCCCTTTAAAATGTAATAAAGAGCAATCATTGACATAAATCCAGGAAACATTCCTAAGACTAGTGCAATCTGCATGAATGGCTTTCTAAACGAAAAGCGTAGCCGTGATAAAACATAAGCAACCGAAATCGTTAAAAAAGTAGAAATGATCATTGAAAGTATAGAAACAATTAATGTGTTAATAATCCAGCTGACTAGTGGGTACTGTGAATTAGTAAAAATACCAATGTAGTTGTCAAAAGTAAATTTTTCAGGCCAAAAAGTTGAAACAAATCCCGTATCATTATAGGAAAAACTGGCTAATATTATCCAGATAATTGGTAAAATCCAAACTACAGCCAGGATAATTAATAATAGGTAACGAAAAATGAGTGAAAGGCGTTTTTGATTTTGATATGATTTCATTTTTAGCCCTCCTTAAAAGCATTGGTATGGCGGTATGCAATTAATGAAAATACCGCACTAATAATAAAGATGAGAATACCCAAGACCGCTGATGCATTGTAGCGTTGCTCCTGACCAAAGGTTAAGTTGTACAGCCACGTTACCAACAGGTCGGTAGAACCTGCACCATTATACTTGTTATTCATTGGTGCTCCTCCAGTTAACAGGAAGATCACGTTAAAGTTATTAATATTACCAATAAACTGTTGAATAAGAGAAGGCGCCATCACAAATAATATTTGTGGAAAAGTAATTGACTTGAATACCTGTAAGGCATTAGCACCATCGATTTTTGCGGCTTCAATTTGATCCGTTGGCAAATTTTGAATAATCGCAGTCGAAACCAGCATTGAGACCGGGATACCGATCCACATATTAACAATAATAACCGTTATTCGTGCTACCAAAGGTGAGGCTTGACTGTCAATAAAATGTAACGGATGAGAAATCCAGCCGATATTCATTAAGATATTGTTGAGTGCGCCCTGATAATCTAAGAACTGAGCCATCATTAACAAAGAAACAAACTGAGGTACAGCCCAGACAATCACAAAGATTGTCCGCCAGAAGCCTTTATGTTTTATTCCTTTAGATTCAATCAGTAAGGCAAGCAAAACTCCAAAAAAGAATGTTGTTGCCGTAGCAGCTACCGCCCAGACGAGTGTCCAACCCAAAACCGGAAAGAACGTGCCTGAGAGGTCACCACTAAGGACATTGCCAAAAGCTTGAAATCCTGTCCAAGAAAAGGCAATTGGGTGTTGCCGGTTATAGTTGGTAAATGCCATTGAAATCATAAAGATTGTTGGCAAAATGGTAAAACAGAGAATACCGATGATTGGAAAAGTCATCAGAGTATCATGCAAACGAGAATCAAACAAGTTTGCCAGTTCTTCTTTATTGGTTAAAATGTGTTTGCCATCCCGCTGGAGCACATAATTTTTTCTGGTAGAGCGCAGATTGACAATGTATAAGTAAACCATTGCAATACAAACAATAATTGCCAGTAAGCCAAACAAAAGAATCAAAACGGAGTTTGAAGGTTGCTTGGTAATATAAACGCCTTGTGCGCTATCATAAACAACCTTTTTACTTTTAATTGGTCCCAAACTTGACAACATACTAATTGCGGATATGCCACTAAAAACAAACCAAGCAATAAAGGCCACTTCTGCCAGCAATAATGCTAGGCCTTTTACCCATTGCTTATTTGCCAAAGCATTGGAACCCATAAAAAAGAATGATAATTTAGTAGCAATATTGCCTTTAGACCATACTTCCTTAAAGGTTGCCTCAGGTGCCGCATGTTTTTTCTTTCTAAACATAATTCTTCCTCTTCTTGAACAAAAAGGTTGGGCACTACTTGTCCAACCTTTAAGTATTTTAATTAACTATTTCTTTGATGAGTGCTTAGCTAATTTATCAAGTTGTGCTTTATATTGATCAGGTTTAACTTTACCATCATATGCACCATTGATTAGAGGAGGAACATCGTTCCAGAAGACAGACATTTGTGGTAATTTCGGCATTAAGACTGAATTGCCAGGTTTAGACATTTCAATTACAGCATCAGCAACTGGATCGTTCTTAATTACTGGGTCATTAACTGCTTCCTTAAGAACAGGGATTTGACCAGCTTCTTTATGAGCAATTAATTGTGACTTTTTATCTGTAATAAATGCTGCTAATTGTGATGCAGCCTTAGGGTTCTTAGTATGAGCATTAACAGCGAACCCTTCGATTCCCAAAAAGGCCTGCATTTGCACATTCTTGCCATCAACATTAATCATTGGGTACTTAGCAACAGCAAAGTTCTTACCTAAAATCTTTTTAATATTAGCCGCGTTCCAAGGACCATCCAAGATGGCTTGAGCGTTGCCCTTCTTCAATTGGTTCAAAGCATTAGAGGTCTGCATTACGCCCTTGTTATTCTTTTGCTCTGCAAACCACTTCAATGCGTTAACACCTTTAGCAGAATTAAAGGTTGAGCCCTTCAAATCTTCACCACTGTCACCATAAAGCTTTGTACCAGCAGAGAAGAATACCGGCCACATAACATAAGCGTTAGTAAAGTCTGTTGCCACAACTCCCTTTGAAGTTAAAGTCTTCCAGTCTTTTACATCGCTTGCTGATAATTTAGACTTGTTGTAATAAATTGTTTGTGCTTGTTGTGCATATGGATAAGCATAGATCTTGCCTTTCCAAGTTACACCTTTAGCTGCAACGTCAATGTAATTAGACTTGATATTGTTACTATCTTTTGGTGACAGCGGGTTAATATAACCAGAATCTGCCAGTTGGCCTAATTGATCATTTGGTGCTTCAAAAACATCGGCTGCTTTTGAAGGGTCCTTGCCCACATCAGTTTTAGCATTAGCTGATCCGGTTGGATTTTGCGTAACGCGCACTGAAATATTCTTATGTGATTTAGTAAAATCACTGGCAATTTTCTTGTAGTATGATACCTGGTTAGTATCAACCCATAAAGTCAACTTAGTATTTTGATTACTACTGCTGCTTGATGAAGAGTCTGACTTACCATTAGAACATGCTGCAAGTGACATTGCAGCTAAAACTGCTGTACTTCCTAAAGCTACTTTCTTCCAAATACTCATGTTATTTACCTCCTAATATAAAACAACATGTTTTTATATCAATGACAATTGAAGTCACTGATTTTATTCCCTAATTAACTACCGCCAAGGTCGTATCCTTGTCGAAAAAGTGTGCTTTGTTCAAATCAAAGCCCATCTTGACTTTTTGCCCTGGTTGATAAACATCTCGGGCATTGATGTTAGCTACAAACTCTGTTTCATCCACTCTTTGGTAAAGCTGAATAGTAGCGCCTAAGAGTTCAGAAACAACGACTTCAGATTCGACCACCGCGTCAGGCCAAGTTTCTAAAAAGGCCTCTTCTGCGTGGATATCTTCTGGCCGAATACCCAGTATCAAGTCGCGGTCATTATAACCCTGCTCATTAAGCAATTTTGACTTGCCTTCAGGTATTCCCAGATTAAGGCCCTTGCCATCAGTGACTTGACCGTCGTGATAGTGGACATTAAAGAAATTCATTTGCGGTGAACCGATAAAGCCGGCGACAAATTGATTAACTGGATGGTTATATACTTCCTGCGGTGTCCCAATCTGTTCAATTTTACCAACTGACATTACGACTACCCGGTCAGCCAAGGTCATAGCTTCAGTCTGATCATGAGTAACGTAAATTGTAGTTGTACCTAAGTTCTGATGCAGCTTGGCAATTTCTGCCCGCATGGAAACACGCAGTTTCGCATCCAAGTTTGACAGGGGCTCATCCATCAAGAAGATGGGAGCATCCCGCACTATTGCCCGTCCTAGTGCAACTCTTTGCCTTTGACCACCAGAAAGTTCTGCCGGCTTTTTATCCAAATATTCACGCAAATTAAGAATCTTAGCAGCATTTTGTACCCTTTTATCAATCTCATCTTTATGATAATGGCGCAGTTTCAAGCCGAATGCCATGTTATCGTAGATTGACATGTGCGGATAAAGCGCGTAGTTCTGGAAAACCATGGCAATGTGACGGTCTTTGGGTGCCACATCGTTCATTACCTTGTGATCAATTTCAAGAGTACCTTTGCTAATATCCTCTAATCCCGCAATCATTCTTAAAGTAGTTGATTTACCACAGCCTGAGGGGCCGACAAAAACAATGAACTCTTTATCTTTAATGTGTAAATCAAAGTCTTTCACTGAATAGTGATCATTGCCTTCATACTTTTTACACATATGGTTTAAGTCAACTTCAACCATATCTTTAACCTACCTTCTTATTATTTTTCTTAAATACAGCCACAATTTTATCCAGCTTTAATTCTTCTGTAGATTTAACGATATAATCAGCTCCTTTAAGTATTTGTTTATCTCCAATTCCCACTGCAAACTGGTGCGCAGCCTTAATTGCCGCAACACCGGCAGCCGCATCTTCAAAGCTAATTACTTCATCATTATGCAGCTGCAATAATTGCTGTGCTTTTTGATAAATTTCTGGATCCGGCTTACCGCGTTCCAGTAAAGCAGGATTAACAATTTGATCAAACTGATCAGCAATACCTAGCTTACTCAAGATTTTGGGGGCATTTTTAGAAGCAGAAGCAATACACATTTTCAGACCTGCCTTTTTGGCGTCTGCCAGTAATTCTGTGATTCCGGGCAAAATATCGGCTGACGTCATGGTTTCGACCTGTTCTAAAAACTTTTCATTTTTTTCTGCCGCAAATTCTTCTTTTTGGGTCTTGGTGTACTTATTTTCCTGCTTGCCATACTTCAGAATTAAATCAAGAGAGTCCATCCGTGATATTCCCCGCAGAGAATCTAACTGCGCACTGGTCAATTTAATACCCAGTTCTTGAGCTAAATTATTCCACGCCGCCAGGTGAAATTTGGCTGAATCCGTTAGGACACCATCTAAATCAAAAATTAAGCCTTTAAGCACTTTTGTTCACCCTCTTTTAAAGTAATCTTTTGTTCTTTAACTAAAATCGTTAGTTCCTTTCCGCTAATTAACGTAATGCGTGTCTCCTGCTGCGTTACTTCTACCTGAATTAAGCGGCCACGATAATTAATTTTAAAACTATACCCGGTCCAATTATCTGGCACAAAAGGATTAAATTTCAATTGATTGTGACCATAACGCATGCCGGCAAATCCCTGGACTATTGCCAGCCAAGAACCGCTCATCGAAGTAATGTGCAGGCCGTCATCTGTATCATTATTGTAGTTATCGAGATCTAGGCGGGCTGTGCGTTCATAAAATTCTACTGACTGCTTTTTACGCCCTAATTCCGCGGCCAAAATTGAATGAATACAGGCGGAAAGTGAACTTTCATGCACCGTCAACGGCTCATAAAATGCAAAGTTACGCTCTTTTTGTTCCTTGGTAAACCTGTCATCCAAGTAATAAATACCCTGCAATACATCGGCCTGCTTGATGAAAGGTGACCGTAAGATTTTATCCCAAGACCAATGCTGATTTATTGGTCTTTGGTCAAGCGGAATTTCTGTAGCCGGTCTAATATCTTTGTCCAAAAAATCATCTTGCTGTAAGAAAATGCCGCGTTCTTTATCTTCAGGTAAATAAATATTTTCAATAATGTCCTGCCATTTTGCCTTTTCTTCTTTAGTTACGTTTAAACGCTCCTGAGCAGCCTTATCCGCAAGTGGCAGTCTCTTTAAAGTATATTGCAATACCCATTGCGCCATAATATTGGTAAACCAATTATTATTAACATTATTGTCGTATTCATCAGGTCCTGTTACTCCGTGGATAACATATTTATGCCGCCATTTAGAATAATGGACTCGATCAGCCCAAAATCTGGCAGTGCCTACCAGGACATCCATGCCTTCGTTCTTAACGTATGATTCGTCTCCCGTATAGCTAGTATACTGTTTGATTGCAAAGGGAATATCTTCATTACGGTGTATCTCTTCAAAAGTAATTTCCCACTCGTTATGACATTCAATCCCGTTAAAGGTTACCATTGGGAAAAGTGCTCCGGCCAAGCCCTGCTGCCTAGCATTATAATAGGCACCGTCAAGTTGATCATGTCTGTATTGTAATAGCGCCCGCGTGACATTCGGCTTAGTAATACAAAGATACATCGGAAAGATAAAAGCCTCTGTGTCCCAATATGTGGCTCCACCATATTTTTCACCAGTAAAACCTTTAGGACCGATATTAAGTCTCTTGTCTTCACCGTAATACGTCATGAATAACTGTAAAATGTTAAAACGAATACCTTGTTGCGCTTCATCATTGCCGGTAATAACCACATCACTTTTAGTCCAACGCTTTTGCCAAACCGCAGTATGATCAGCCAAATTTTCTGCAAAGCTTTTTGATTGCAATTGTTGCATCAACTCATCCGCACGATCACTTTGCTTTTCGGGTGCTACATCACGACTGGTAATTACGATCACATCTTTTTCTAAAGTGTAACTTTCTCCAGCATTTAAAGTAACTGCCAATTTCTCGCTTAACTTTGCTTTTGCCGTTTTAACAGTACCCTTAACAACATGATTATTATTTCTTAGGCCTGCTTTTAATAAAACCGTAAACTGAGGCACATCGTAAGGATTAGGCTTGGTTATAACTTGAATGGAACGCTTTGCAGCATTCTCATTACAGCTAAGCCAAAAATGTTCATTATAGTTACTATCTTCATTAGTAACTGTGCCGTCAAGCGTTGAATTAAACTCAATTTCTGCCTGACCTGCAAGTACAGTAGCTTTAACAGTGATTAAAGCCGCTTCTTTTAACCTGATGTGTAAAAAACGCTGAAATTCAAACTTGACTTTAGTATTTGCACCCTCATAAATAAAGCTGCGGCTAAGCAAGCCTTGATGCATATCTAATTCAAAATAAAAATCTGTAAATTTAATCTTGGCTAAGTCAATTTTTTCATTATTAACTGTGATGCCAATTCCAATAAAGCTGGGGGCATTAATGGTTTTGCCAAAATATTTCGGATAGCCGTTTTTCCACCAGCCTACTCGCGTTTTATCTGGGAACCAGACACCTGCTAAGTATGTACCCTGCAGTTGATCGCCAGAATATCCTTCCTCAAAATTACCGCGCATCCCCATATAGTCATTGCCAATCGCAGTAATGCTTTCCTGCAGCCTTTTATCCACCGGGGAAAACCTGTGTGTGGCAACTTTCCATGGGTCAACCTCAAAAATTCGTTTCATTTACTTTCGCTCCCTCTTTGGTGAGGTTTTTGTTTACGCTTTCATTATTCGCAAAAACGGGGTATTTGACAATAGCAAAATCGCTGTTAACGGTATCAGAATCATGTTTTAAAAAAACAACCAGCACCAACTAGTTGTTTTTAAAATTAATTTGCAAGTTCAATGACAAATCCGTGCTCGGCAAGTTGTCCAGCTGCAAAATTCTGACTTAATACTACTTGGCCGTTTGTGGCAACAGCAATCTTATCAGGACTTGTATTAAAAAGAGCAGTGATCTTTTCTGCACCAATTCGCTTAACTTTGATTAAGCCGCTAGACGTAACGCTTAGACTGATTGTGCCGTTACCTAAAGTAGCAGCATGGTTATTTCTAAAAGCAATCAGCTTTTGCACTTTATTCCAAAAAGGCGTGCCCTTTTTTTGCCAGTCCATTGGCTTGCGGCAATCAGGATCTTCTCCTCCCGTCATTCCCATTTCAGTACCGTAATAAATGCACGGACTGCCAGTCTGCACGAACATAAAAGTCAGGGTTTGCAAAGCCAGCGCTTTATTTTCACCTGCAAGCGTCAGTAAACGGGCGGTATCATGAGAATCAAGCATATTCATCATGGCCTGATTCGTGCAATCGCGGTACATCATTAGTTGATCAGTAAGAGCCGCAACTAGTTCCTGGGCTGTTTTTGTTTTGTGCAGAAAATGTTCCTCAATCTGTAAAGTATACGGATAATTCATCACTGCAGAAAACTCGTCACCGTTGAGCCAAGGCCGTGCACTATGCCAAATTTCACCTACAATATAGAAGTCCGGTTTAATTGCAGTAAGCGCATCATGAAATTTTCTCCAAAAATGATGGTCTACTTCGTTAGCAACATCCAGCCGCCAGGCATCAATATCAAAATATTTTACCCAATAAGTTGCAATTTCCAGCAGAAAATCTTGGACTGCAGGATTGGCAGTATTTAATTTCGGCATTTGTCCTTCAAAAGCAAAGGTATCATAATTTGGACCGCCCGCCTCAGGTCCTTGATATGGTTTAACTGGAAAATTATTAATATGAAACCAGGATGCAAACCGCGACTTAGTGCCATTTTCTACTACATCCTGCCACTGCATTGACTGGCCGCCTAAATGATTAAAGACAGCGTCCAGCATTACCTTCATTCCCCTTTTATGAGCTTCACTCACAAACTTGGCAAACAAATCCTTGTCACCAAAATCAGGGTCAATTTGCAGATAGTCTATCGTATCATACTTATGATTGGAGCTAGCTTTAAAAACCGGACACAGGTATAACCCATTAACGCCCAATTCCTTTAAATAGTCCAGATGGTCAATAATGCCCTGTAAGTCGCCCCCGTAAAAGTCTTCTCGTCCGGGATGATCTTGCGGATTCCAGGGTTTTGTGCCTTGAGGGTCATTATTTTTATCACCATTGGCAAAGCGTTCAGGAAAGATCTGATACCAAACAGTGTTTTTAACCCAGTCAGGAGTTTTGGTTTGATCAATTTCATGCAAGTAAGGTAATTTGAAGTAGCTGCTGTCAGCTGCTAAATTTGCTGCGGTAAAGTCTTTGATCCCGCGGTCTCCAACAATTTTATGGCTGTCATCCTGGCCAATGACTTCGAAAGTATATTTAAGGCGGCGATAAGGAGCTTTCAAAGTTGCTACCCAATAATCAGTTACCTGCCCTTGTCCCGCCTTAGTCATGACCACCGCTTTATCAGTCTTGGTATCAAGATAATTATCTGTATAGTGAACTATTATTTTTTTAACATCATTTTTGGCACTATGGAACCGAATCCGCACATGGTGCTGACTAATGACAAAACAGTCTTCGCTTTCTGTTCTATGTTTCAGGGCTGCTAATTGCATTTTTTCCTCCATTATTTACTTAAAACCACACCAGAATACGGCATCAAAATCAATTCATCCTTATTCAAATAATGCTGTCCGGCAGTTAACATGACTTTCCTATATTCACCAGGTATTTTAATTTTTAATTTTTGACTGCTTAGTGAAACAGCCACGATTGCACTATCATTTGCTAAATCCCGCTGATAAACGTAGCTGTCATTAGCGGTTGCTAACAAGTAAAAACTACCTGATTGAAACAAAGCCGTTTTTTTCAAACTAATCAGATGTCTGTAGAAGTTAAACATACTGTCAGGGTCATCCAGTTCGGCCTGAACATTAGCGTTATTTTGGCTTTGACCTTCAAGCCACGGACTCACTTTTGAAAAACCATAATTTGGCTTTTCAGTTGTCCACGGCATCGGCCCTCGTGCCGGCATTTTGTGGGCTTGGCTGACCATTTTTAGTGCTGCTGCTTTTGTTAGACCCCAATCTGCAGCTTTCGTGATAAAGCCTTCCGCCTCTTGATCATTAAACTCTTCTTCAGCAGTAAAAAGCAGGTTTTTTAAACCCAATTCTTCGCCATAGTAGATAATGGGGATTCCTCGTTGCAAATACATCAACATTGCCAAGCTGCGTGTCTGAGTTTCAGTTTTTGCTATTCTGGTAGCTAGCCGCGGCATGTCGTGATTGCTCCAATATAATGTAGGTTGAGAAACCTGCGCCAGAGTTTGTTGCCAAATAACCTGTGTCTTCTTAAAAGCATCCCAGTCAAGTCCTTTAGGCTGAAAATCTGCAGGCAAGTTAGGATCAATGTGCCCTTGATCATCCTTAAAATAACGAAAAGTAACAACACTATCTAAAAGATGGTGGTCTTTTGCCGTATAGTCCGCTGCTAAGTTAACATTAGCGCTGGCAGCTTCCCCCAAAAGCAAAGCTTCCGGATAATCCTTTTTTATTTGCTCACAAAATGGGCGCAGCCACTTCTGAACTTGGGGCAAATTAGCAAAAAAGGGTTCGGCAACTACCGTTTGGTCGTTTTCGTTTGTAACTTCCTTTACCGGAAAACTTTGCCGTAAATCTGCCTTGGCAATATGAATAAAAGCGTCAAGGCGCAAGCCATCTATTCCTTGAGCCAACCAAAATTCCGCAATTTTGAGCATTTCTTGTCTTACTTTAGGATTACACCAGTTTAAATCGGGCATGTGCTTGTCAAACAAATGGAAATAAAATTGGCCTGTACCTGCCGGATCCGGCTCCCAAACGCTGCCACCGAAAAAGCTGCCCCAGTTATTGGGACGCTGATTATTTGCACCTGCAAAAATATAGTAGTCGCGGTATTGACTATGCGGATCACTTTTGGCCTTTTGAAACCATTTATTTTGATCAGAAGTATGGTTTAAAACAAAATCTAAAAGCACATGAATCCCTACTTGGTGACAAGCAGCAATTAGAGCTTTCATGTCTGCCATTGTTCCCATTCGGGGATCGATTTTAAAGTAATCTGCCACATCATAGCCGTTATCAACCTGCGGGGAAACAAAAACAGGATTTAGCCAAATAGTATTAATACCCAGCTGTTGTAAATATGGTAATCTCTGCCTAATTCCATTTAAATCACCAACACCATCATCATTACTGTCTTGAAAAGACTTGGGATAAATTTGGTAAATTATTGCATGCTCATACCAGTGCGTCATAATTTTATACCTCCACTTAAAGTTTAGCGGAGAAACCAGGTGAGAGGCAATGATAATAGCAATGTTACCGCTATCAAAAAAAACACTTATTAGTTCAATATAAATTAGTGTAGTGCGTTATATTCAGGTATATTTTTTCCAAAAAACTATTGCATTTTTATGTGTACAGGTTCACAATAATCTTGAAATCGCTAACAAGGAGGATTTTTTTATGAAAATAAAAGCTGCTGTTGTTAATAAAATGGGCGATCCGTTTGAGATCGAAGACAATATTGATTTGCACGAAGTAGGACCAACTGACTTGCAAATTCATATGGTAGCAAGCGGAATTTGCCACTCAGATGAAGCCTTACGCAAAGGTGATTCAAGTGTTGGTTACCCGGTAATTCTAGGACATGAGGGTTCTGGTATTGTTGAAAAAGTTGGTGACCAAGTTAAAAACTTCAGTGTAGGCGATCACGTAATTTTATCTTTCTACGCTGATGGTATTTGTGATAATTGTTTAAAGGGTATCCCAACCCAATGCCGTCATTATAGCGACTATAATCTTTCCGGTGTCCGTGCAGATGGTGATGATCATTTCCAAAAAGATGGTCACAGAATTTGTGATATGTTTAACCAATCATCATTCACTACCACTACTGTAGTTGATCAGAGAAACGCGGTAAAAATTTCTGATAGTATCGACTTGCGCAAAGTTGGCCCTCTCGGCTGCGGCTACGTTACCGGTTCCGGTACTGTTTTCAACACTCTGAAAGCTAGACCAGGCGATACCATTGCTGTCTTTGGTACTGGCGCAGTAGGATTAGCTGCAATGATGGCTGGTGTAATTAGTGGCTGCACCAAAGTAATAGCAGTTGATGTCGTTCCAGAGCGGCTTGAATTAGCTAAAGAATTAGGTGCCACACATACAATCAACAGTAAAGAAGAAGACCCAGTTGCCAAGATCAAGGAATTAACTGGTGGATATGGTGTTGACTGGACAGTTGATACTACTGGTGTTTCTGGCGTTATTAAAAATGCTGTCGATGCCTTGGCACAGGGCGGCACTTGCGCAGCAATTGCTGTAACAGCACAGAATTTGACCATTTCTACTTGGAACGATCTTTGCGTCGATGATAGAAAAGTAGTTGGCGTTAACATGGGTGATGCCATTCCACAAGTTGACATACCAAGATTGCTTGAGTTCTATCAATTAGGGAAGTTTCCGTTTGATAAGACTGAAAAGTTTTATCAATTTGAAGATATTAATCAGGCTAATGCTGATTCAATTTCTGGTAAAACAATCAAACCTGTTTTAATTATTGATCCTGATTACAAACCTGAATAATAAGGAAAGTAATCTTACATTAAAACGATTTATTAGAGTCTGAGAGAATTAATTTTTCTCAAAAAAATATGACCCCCAAATTTAGGACAAATTTGGGGGTCATATCATTCTTACTTGCCTTTTGCTTAATTCCATAATAAAATTTTGGTATTGGACAATTTAATTATTGTTCAAAATCCCAGAAATGTGTGAAATTTGGGAAAAGCAAGATATATTTATTTTTAAATAATTAATGCCAAACTTTTTTAAAAAATTGTTTTGGCATTTTTTGTGAGCTCATTTATATCAGTTCAATTCTCTTGCGCGGATTTCATACCGTAAAAATATACATATTAAAATCTTTATTTTAAGCTAATCTGTGATAAAATAAATGGGTGCAAAGTAAATCTGTTATTCATATTTTTTACCATAGTTTGTGATTAATTAAGTAGAAGTAATAATCTACTTTAGTGTTGGTGAGTGGTCAGACATGTTGTCTGGCCACTCACTTTTTTTGCCTCAAAAAACTACACGTTAAAAAGCACCTAGTAATCAAGCCCGCTATCTGATTATTATGTGTATTTCTCTTTGTACTTATATTTTACCTGGTTGATTCTCTTTTAACTAAGGAAGGCTTAATTAGTGCCTCTCCTTGAGGAGACCCTTTTTGATCAATTTTGCGTAAGAGCATGTTGGCCAAGAGTTCACCCATTTTAAAAATTGGCTGTTTAACGGTAGTTAACTTCAAGTTGGAAACCTGATCCAGAAAAACGCCATCATAGCCAATCACACCAAAGTCAGCCGGAACTTTAGCCTTTTCATCCTGCAATTGCCTGACCACTCCTGTAGCAATGCGATCACTGGCACAGATAAAACAAGTATCTTTAGGAAACTTGTGGAAATTATTTTTGATTACTTCTTGCGCAGCGTGACTGTGATTAGCAATGCGGTAGATTTGCGGGACCTTTTTATGCTTCTGTAAAGTATTGACATAACCCGTTTCACGCGAATACTCAAATGGCTCTCTGACATCAATGCCAATGAAAATAACGTTTTGATATAACCGCGAAAGTGCATATTTTGTCGCCAGTTCTCCACCAAACTGATTATTATTGTCCACATAATCATAGCCATGATGATTTTCGCCAAATAAAATAAAGGGTTTTTTAAGGCTGTCAAATAAAGCATAATCACTGGAGCGGGCACCAGTAATCAGGTAGCCGTCAAAGTTGCCATCTTCTATTTGATTTCTGTCTGTAACCAGTTGGATGGCGTATTGTTTTTTAGATAACCCACGGGCAATGCCAAATAGCAGGTTCATATAATACGGCTCTGTCGTATCTACATCTTCCAGCGTGACAAATTTAATCACATTTGTCCGCTTATTTACCAAAGCCTGAGCAACATAATTAGGGTGATAATCCAGTTCATCCATCGCCTGTTCAAC
The DNA here is from genome assembly GCF_946477725.1 of uncultured Lactobacillus sp. Lineage (GTDB taxonomy): Bacteria > Bacillota > Bacilli > Lactobacillales > Lactobacillaceae > Lactobacillus. The sequence goes on from NZ_CAMKZC010000003.1 coordinate 36,345, forward strand.
TAATTTGCGCAATTCATCGGTTACTTGTTCAGGATGATTAATCACCCGCGAAACTGTCATCTTTGAAACATTAGCCTTTTTAGCAACATCAAGCAAGGTTACCATCACGATTCGCCTCTAATCTAAGTACATTCGTTTTAGTTGAGCCAAGTCATCATCATTAAAGCCCAATACTTTTTTAAAAAAGGTGGGAAAATCGCCCCAGCCGCCACGAACAGTTTCCGTAATGCCGCGAATTGCTATGCCCTCACCTTTAGTGACGTTCATTTTGGAAACCATTTGCGTAATTTCATCATTACTTGGCAATTGCCGAGAAACTGCAAAATCATAAAGTTCATTGGTTAACAAATAATCACGGGCAATAGTATCATCATCTACACCTAATGCCATTAAGATCAAGGCAGATACCATTCCCGTTCTATCCTTACCAGCACTACAGTGGTAAACCAGTGCTTCATCTTCTGGCAATTCCAACAGTTCCGCAAAAACGCGGGCAAACATTTCCTGGCTGTGGGAACTTAGCAGAGTTTGTTGATAAATCCGACCAATAAAATTATTATGCATATCAGGAATATGATGCAAAAAGCGGTAGATTGACCGGTTATTTTGCACATCATTGATATTGTCAGAATATACGGGCAAATCAACATATTTCACATCGGGCCATGACATATCAGGTGAAGAGGACTTTTCGTATTCAGAGCGCAGGTCACAGTCGACAGTGACGCGTAACTTAGCTAATTTAACCTGGTCTCTTGCTGTTAAAGAGCTGAGTGAATCTGAACGATAAATTTTATTCCATTTAACTGTCTGACCAGTTACGCTTTGATAGCCTCCAACATCGCGAAAGTTCATCGGACTATCTAATGCAATTATTCGATCATGTGCCACTTTGTTGTCCTCCTTTTATCATAAAATTACTCACTGTGGGCAAAGACTTGGGTGGCCTTCACGGCTTTTTTCCAACCCTGATACAAATGTTCCCTTTCGCTTTCAGGCATCTTCGGTTCAAAAGTTTTACCTACTACGAAAATATCCTTTAATTCATTAACATTTTGCCAATAACCTACGGCTAAGCCCGCTAAGAAAGCTGCACCCATTGAAGTAGTTTCCAATATTTTAGCACGCTCAATTTTAATACCTAAGATGTCAGACTGAAATTGCAGCAAATAGTCGTTATTGGAAGCACCGCCATCAACGCGCAAAGTCGGAATTTTAATACCCGAATCAACTTGCATCGTATCCACTACATCTCGCGTTTGATAAGCCAGCGACTGTAGTGTGGCCTTGATAAAATCTTTGTCATTTGTTCCACGTGTAATACCGAAGACGGAACCACGGGCTTCGGAGTCCCAGTACGGTGCACCTAGCCCTGTGAAAGCCGGTACCACGTAAACCTCATTTTCAGACTTTGATAGCCTGGCTGCCTTCTCCGAATCCGCTGCCGTCTTAATCATTTTGAGCGAATCACGCAACCACTGAATAGCGCTGCCGGAAACAAAAATAGAACCCTCTAAAGCATACGAAATTTTGCCGTTTAAACCATACGCAATAGTAGTCAATAAATTATTGTCAGATTCTGTAGGTTGTTCTCCAGTATTCATCACGATAAAGGAGCCGGTGCCATAAGTATTTTTAACCATGCCCTTTTTCAGGGCTAACTGGCCAAATAAAGCCGCTTGTTGATCACCGGCAATGCCGGCAATCGGTACTCGTCCACCAAAAAAAGTATAAGACTTGGTGTAGCCGTAAATTTCAGAATTGGACTTTACCTCCGGCAACATTACTTTAGGAATATTAAGCAACTTTAAAATGTCGTCATCCCAAGTTAAATCATGAATATTGAAAAGCATCGTTCTTGAGGCGTTAGTATAATCAGTCACATGAACTTCACCAGCAGTTAAATTCCACAAAAGCCAGCTGTCAATTGTTCCAAATAGCAGCTCGCCATTTGCGGCCTTTTCTTGTGCTCCAGCGACATGATCTAAAATCCAGCGAATTTTAGTGGCGCTAAAATAAGGGTCAATTATTAGTCCCGTCTTTTTGTGGATCAGATTGCTATAGCCATCTTTTTTTAGCTTTTCTGCTAAGTCGGTCGTCTGCCGTGATTGCCACACAATTGCGTTATAAATGGGCTTACCGGTTTTTTTATCCCAAATTACTGTGGTCTCACGCTGGTTGGTAATGCCTATTCCTACTATTTGCTGTGGCCGCACTCCAGAATTGATGATTGCATTGGCAATTGTTGTTTGCACTGCGTGCCAAATTTCTTCTGCCTTATGTTCCACCCAGCCCGGTTGGGGAAAATATTGGGGGAATTCTTTTTGTGAAGAGGCAATTTTTCTGCCCTGATGGTCAATTATCATTGCCCTGGTTGAAGTTGTGCCTTCATCAATTGCCATAATATATTCTTTTAACATCTTTGATCCTCTCCGACAGAAAGCGGTTTTATCTTCATTTTACTACTAGGCCTTGCTTTTACAAGAAATTATTATAACATTATGCTTGTTTTAAGTTATACTGGTTACATAGAGCTTTTATTAAATGGGGATATATCAAAAATGAAAAAAGAAATTATTGCTTTAACAATTGCTGGCAATGACAGCGATGGTAGTGCGGGAATGACCGCTGACCTGCATTCTTTTTATGCTAGGCAAGTTTATGGTATGGGGCTTTTGACAGCCGCAGTAGCTGGTAATACTACTGGAATTTACGCCCAGGAAGTCATGCCAATTCCTTTTATTCAAAAGCAGTTTGATGTCCTAAACGATGATTTTAAAATTGATGCACTTAAAACTGGTATGCTTGCTAACAAAGACGTAATTGCTTGTGTTGCCGCCAATTTGCATAAATATGACATGGGTAAAATTGTGCTTGATCCGGTCATCATGACTAAGCATGGTGATACCCTACTTGATGATGATGCTTACCAAGCGTTTCTTGAGCAATTAATGCCACTGGCTGACATTATTACGCCTAATTTTTATGAACAGAAAAAGTTAACGGGCTTAAGTTTGGATACTAAAGAAGAAATTCGCCAAGGTGCTAAAAAGCTGCAGGAGATGGGCGCTAAAAACGTGTTGATGAAGGGGCGCCATGATAACTCCCAGCAGTCCCAAGTGACTGACATCTTATTAACTGCAGATGGCGAATTCCACGAATTTACCAAGCCGTTTATTAATACAGATAGAATTAATGGTACAGGTGACACTCTATCTGCTGTAATTGCCGCTGAATTAGCCAAGGGAAAGACCATTATTGACAGTGTGCAAATTGCCAAGGACTTCACGTACGAAGCAATTGCCCATCCTATTGCAGTTGGTTCTAAATACGGTCCAATCAATCATTTTGCAGCGCAGCAAAATCTTAAATAACTATTCTTTGCCCACTTCTAACTATTAAGATATACTTTAAACAAGAAAATAGGGGTTGGTAAATAATGGCGAACAAAATAATCAAGATTGCATATTTATACGAAGACCTGATGAACACCTACGGTGATTCTGGCGATGTTAAAATCATCAGGTTTTTGCTAAAAAAACAGGGCTATGATACACAAGTTGATAATATTTCTCTTGGTGATCAATTTAACGCTTTTGATTATGACTTTGTCTTTTTTGGCGGTGGACAAGATTTTGAGCAAACCGTTGTTGCTAAAGATTTACCACGTCATAAAGAAACTTTGACAAAGTATATTAACGCAGGCAAACCTATGGTAGGCGTCTGCGGTGGCTATCAGCTAGTGGGCACATATTATAAAACTAATGCTGGAGTGACAATCAAAGGGTTAGATATTCTACCTTTCCATACCGTTTTTAAGGCAGATAAGCGCATGATTGGCGACACCCGCTACATGAGCGAATGGGGCGAAGTCAAGGCCTTTGAAAATCATTCCGGGCAAACTTATTTTGACGATCAGGATAAGTTGCATCCCTTAGGAGAAATGATTGAAGGTTATGGCAACAATCCCCAAGATCACGTCGAAGGCCTGCGCTACCGCAATTTTATCGGTACCTATTCTCACGGACCGTTGTTAAAAAACTTGAATGTCGCCAACGCCATAGTGAAGATGATTCTAGAATGGCATGATGAGCGAATAGCAGCTAAAACAAATTAATTGCAAAAAAGCTACTAGACGTAGTAAATGATATGACCCCTGAATTAAGACAATTTCGCAGGTCATATTTTTATGTCTAAATTGTCTAAGCAAGACAAAATTGAAATTTTTCATCTTTGGCAGAACTATCAGGTTGGAGCAGTTCGCTTGTTACCGTCGCAGAACATTTGCTGGCGCATATTGTGATACATCAGAGTTAGTGCTTTATCGGTGGCAGTACGATCACTGACTAACAGCTGCTTTAAATATTCCTGTTCCTGGCCCTCTTCAATCATAGGTGGTTCAAACTCGCCCCGGTAAGTTGCTACACCGCCTGAACCATTACGCAAATATCCTGGAAAGGCAGCCGTATCGCGGGCAACAATCGCATTAAGCCCCTTTTCGAAGTTTAAGTCCAGGGGCTTTTTTTCATTGATAGCAAACTGCCAACGCGCTTCAATTGAACAATAATATTAATATCATCGATTGGAATGCCGTCAACACCCAGGCCATCAATGATTGTCTAGGTTTGCGGCATGGTGGTAGTCAGGCCTTCAAAGCGTGAGTTAGTGAAGACTAATTTGGTTAGATTGGTTTTGGCTAAGTGTCTTTCCAGCACTTTGCTGCGAGGCTAGTACTTGAAACGCCCGATTGCGGCTGGGGGTGTTCTCAACTTTAATCAGTTTAGCAATTTTGTCAACGTTAGCTTCATTTTGCGCTTCAATCATCTCTTTGTTTCTTCGCGGATAGTCAATTACTTGGCCATGATTAGCCGCGTATGCAGAAAGAAAAACTTTGCAGCTACGGCCGTTGCCCTCTCTAAACGGGTGCATGAAATTAATTGCGTCTAGCAGCTCAGCATAGTCTTTGTTAGCCAAAGGCTTGCCCGCGGGGTGCTTGTGCAGCATGTTATTAATATCTTTTTCGGCAAAATCGAATCTGGTATGATCAAAAAATTCATACCCGTTTTTATTGAAATTGCCGGGGCGATATTTACCGGCCCAATCGTATAGTTCACCAAATAAGAATTGGTGTACCTTCTTAAGGTCTCCGATATCGTTTATTTGGGGCTTTTTTTGTAACAAGAACAAAGCATTCCGAGCGGATAGCTCATATTCCTTTTTCTCTAACTCCTTTGGGTCATGGATATGGAGCTTATTTTTTAGGACGCCATTTGAATACAAGGTTTCACTAATCCAATCACTCATTATCCTTGCCCCAAATTTCTTCAAAGCGCTCAGCCACTACTGGATCAGGCTGGATAGCTTCATCAAATAATTCCTGGATATCTGATTCTGTAGGATTCCACCCTTCCAGGTGGTTGACTTCCACGACAGTTCTAATTTGTTGGTAAATTTCTTTATTAGCAATGAAAACGCCTTGGATAGTCTGCGTTTCATCGTTTATATCTAAAATATATGGTTGTGTTTCTAGCATATTGAGTAAATCTCCTGGCTTCTCTTTAAGTGCGATTGCAAAGGCATTAAGGACCCTAATTGACCAGGTCTCAATTGGTTTAACAATTGAGTTTCTTAAAGTACTAAGTGGGACGTTGCTGGCCTCAGCGACTTTAGCGACGCTTATATTTTTGCTTTTAAGTAGTTTAACGATTGTTGCACTCATTTTAAAACCTCCAATATCTGTACTTATATTATACCATATTTAGTCACTTTTATATTGATATATGGTAAAAAGCGATATTAGATTTTAAAGTAGTGCTATTCAAGTTCTATACCTGTGGATTGTATTACCTGCTTATTGGAAATCACAACACTATCTGTTTTGTCTTTATTTAATTGTATCTCCGCTTAGTAGAATTTTCTTGTTTTTTACTATTAACTAGCACATCGTTCCAATCTTTACCAATAGTTTTGGCAGGCTGTAAATTGCTGAATTGGGGTGTAGTGGTCAAAATTGCAATTTTCGAATTTGATTATTTACAAAAGGAATGATTTTTTGTTGTAGGCTAATTCAGGAATATCTTTATTTTCCATATATTTTAATGAGACTTACATCGTCACCTTTGACCTCAATAACCACTGTGTTGTCAATTGTTGCTATATTTTAATAATAGAAAAAGTATTAGAGTCTATATCAGATTTTTTATATATTGCAACAAGCTCAAAAGGCTCTGCCGATGTATTATTCATCTCAGGCATATTATCATTTGATGCAAAAACGGCATTAATTCTTAAAACCCAAAAAGTGATATAATTAAGGCTACTATTAATAAAGAAGACTGTTTATATTTTTTAAATTCTGTTTTCATAATTTTTTCTCTCTTCCTAACATATTAAAAATGAGCAAAAATGAAAAAATAACAAAAACTATAACTGTATTTATTTTAACATTTCTCTTTATAGGCATGGGAATGGGCTTTATACATTATTATAGAATTAATTCTTTAGAAAAAACCGTATATCTTAGTGCTGGCGAAAGAAAATATTCATATAACTTAGACACATATAAATGCTTACATAATAAAAAAATTGCTTCTGTTAAAATAACTACTGATAATCAAGGATCTTATGATACGCTTTATTATGTCGGAAGAATTAATAATAGATATTATGGCTTTCTATTTAAAGATCGTGGCATATTAAGAAAAGCAAAATTAGTTTATATTAAAAAAATTGATGAATAATAGCATATTAGCTTTTAATATAATGATTTCAACAATGCGAAATAACTGAACTAAAAAAGGCAGCTTAAGCTATATGACCCCAAAATTTAGGACAAATTTGGGGGTCATTCATAACTCTACTGCCTTTTATGAATTAATGAAATTAACCGTAATATTGATCCTGGTCTAAAGCAGTTTCATCGAAATTAACTATCATAAATTCATAGTTTGAAAAACACTCCATCCAATTGTTAAAATAGTCGTTCTCTTTTTTTAGCGACTTACTATTTTCTTCTCCTTCTATTATAAAAGGCTTTGAACGTATATTAAAATTTGCATGTATTGCACCCAGCAAATTCAATAAACACAAGAAATCTTTTGCTGAATCCACACTTACATGAAAGGATTTAAACGAGTTATTATTTTCGCCAAGATATCTTTTTGCTCTATTATACTCATCAACAGATTCTGTTTTAAAATTTTCAACGCTATTTACATTCTCTTCGATAATAGCTGTCGGAGCTTGTTTTTTAAAAAAATCTAGTATCTTTCTTAATTTAAAAAATTGTTCATCATTCATTTTTATCATTCCCATTTAAAAGTCTGTGCTTGGAAACATTATATCTCCTAAGAAGCAATCAATTTAACCGCTTAAAGTGGCTTAGCCATATCACCCACGAGTGCAAGAGTGAGAATATTGCGGTTAAGTTTGGCATCAGTCTATACCGCCAACTCTATAACTGACGGTTCTTGCTTTTTTGCTTCCGCCAGCATAGTAGTGCATTGTTAGCTTTCCAGACTAATTACAGACTAGAAATACAGGGTTAGGATCAGTTGCTTTTAGTTCATAATATATGCTGCCACCAGAAGCCCACACTTTATAAATTCTTAAATAATAATTAATATAATAATATTACGTAAATCTACATTATTACAAAATAAGTACATCTTGCTTTCCCCAAGTTGCACACTTTCCTAGGACTTTGAACAATAATCACATTGTTCAATATCAAAATTTTATTATGAAATTGACTAAAGACAAGTAAGAATAAAATAAAAACGGTTTTTGCAAAAGTTACTTCCAATCTTGTTTTTCATAAGCCATCTGCCAAAACTGCAATTCATAATAGCTGCTGCGTACAAATGCAGTTTGCATTTGCTCAAGTTCTTCATTAGTGGCACTTTCAGCCAAAGAATTGGTTAAATGCAGCATTTTGGCTACATTGGCACCATACCACTCGCCATCATAAGTATCAATCCACTCCTGATAATAAGAAACCGGTGAACCTTTTTCTGCCATTTTTTGGCCAATTTCCTGATAGAGCCAGTAACATGGTAAAAGCGCTGCAACCGCTGGTTTAACACCAGATCGCTTTAATGTCATATGCATATGGTTAACGTAGTTATAAGCTGTTGGCGCCACCGGAGTTTTAGCAATTTCAGTCGCAGTTATTTTTAATTCTTCAAAAAAATGGCCTCGCACTGATATTTCGACATCTTTCAAGTCTTGCGCCCCTGCCAGTAAAAACTTCTTTACTTCCTGATTATCCGTTTTTGCCGCAATCAATTCATGCAATTTGCTGAATTCTCTTAAATAATAACGATCCTGCAACAGATAAAATTTAAAAGTTGCAATTGGAAGTTCGCCACTTTGCAATTCCTTAATAAATGGATGCACCATACTTTTATGCCACAATGCCTTCCCCGCTTCGTGCAGTCGATCAGTGAAGTTCATGATTGTTCTCCTCCAAATTAAATACTATTTGTTAAAATAACTTTTGATTAATACTAATTACATTTTATTAAATATTAACTATAATCACTATAATTTTTTGTTTTCTAGCACATTTTTAATATTAGTTAAAATACTAACACTTATAGCTTATAATAAATAGCGTCTTTATCAACCTAACGTTGTAATAAGCAATAAAATACGCTATAATTGTAAGCGATAACACGAGGGGTGCCTTTTTGGCTGAGATGAAAATATTTCAGACCCTTTGAACCTGTAAGTTAATACTTGCGTAGGAACGTGTCAAAACTGCTGAAGCTTTGGCATTTCCGCATGCCAAAGCTTTTTTATTAGTCAAAAATTTCAAGAATATTAAATTAGGAGTAATAAAATGCAGTTAAAATTATTAGACAAATTACGAGCAGAAAACCCTGTTATTTTCAATATTGCTAATTTTGTAACAGTTCAAGACGTGGCCAATGCTGTTAATGCTATTGGTGCTTCACCAATTATGAGCAATGAAGTCGCTGAAGCTGAAGAAATAGTGCGGATGGCTGCCGCTGTGGCAGTTAATATTGGCTGTTTAACCAAGCAGCAAATTAACCACATTAAAAAAGTGGAAGATTTAGCGCGCCAATATAATAAACCCATAGTATTTGATCCCGTTGCCGTTGGCGCCGTGGAGTACCGTTATAAAATCACAGATAAACTTTTATGGGATTTTCATACCAGTATTATTCGCGGCAATATTGGTGAGATCGCTGCCTTAGGTGGCTTTGATTGGAGCTCAAAGGGGATTGATGCAGGCTCCGGTTCTGGTGATATTGATGAAATTACTGCAAAAACAGCGCAGAAATACCACTGTACAGTTATTGCCAGTGGTCCTACAGATACAATTAGTGACGGTAAAAGACTGGCTCATGTTCACAACGGCTCACCACTTTTTAAAACTCATGTGGGCTCAGGTGATATGTTGTCCAGTATTGTCACAGCTTTTACCGCAGTCACTGATGATCCGTTTGAAGCGGCTCAGATAGGTGCTTTAGTTTTCAGTTGTGCGGGTCAAATGGTTGTCCAAGATCATCCCGGTGTTGGACCAGGTACTTTTGGTATGTACCTCATGGATTATTTGTATAAAGTAACAGTCGCTGATATTAAGCAAATTGCTGATTTTGATTAAGGAACTTCATGATGACAGAAAAAATTAATTCTTTTCCCCAGGTTTTAACTATTGCCGGAACAGATTCAGGTGGTGGTGCCGGGATCATGGCTGACCTTAAAACTTTTCAAATGCAAAAAGTATTTGGAACAGCTGTTGTAGTAGCAGTGACAGCACAAAACACTTTGGGCGTCCAAAAATCTTTTTTACTGCCACTGGAAATGGTTGACGCCCAATTTGCATCTTTAGCAGCAGATTTTCATATTCGTGCTTGTAAAACGGGAATGTTAGGTGATGCAGCTCATGTTCACCAAGTTGCACTTAATTTGCAAAAGTATGACTTTGGCCCTGTTACCATAGATCCCGTGATGATTGCTAAGGGTGGGGCTCCATTATTAAGTCAAGATGCTGTCGCCACCGTTAAAAACGAATTGCTGCCTTTAGCCGATCTAATCACACCTAACTTACCAGAAGCAGAAACTTTAACTGGCATCAAGGTACAAAATCAAAGTCAATTTCCTGAATTAGCTCATAAACTACAAGATATGGGCGTTAAAAATGTGCTAATTAAAGGTGGACACACTAATAGCGCAGAAGTAAAAGATTATGCTTTATTTGCCGATGGTACTGATCTTTGGGTCAGCAGTTCCAGAGTACATACTAAACGCACTCACGGCACCGGTGATACTTTAGCTGCAGCAATTACAGCTCAACTCGCTTTAGGTCAAAGTTTACCTGCCGCAATTAAAATTGCCAAAAAGTACGTTACTAAAACCATTAAGGAAACTATTCAAGTTGGTCATGGTCACGGCCCCTTAAATCATTGGGCAAAGTAATTTAGGAGAAATAATGCAAGACTTTAACACTGAATTTTTACATGCTTACTTTATTTGTGGCAGTCAAGATGTGCCAAAAGGTAAAACATTACTGGGCATAGTTGCAGAAGCACTTGCTGCCGGTATCACGGCTTTTCAGTTTCGGGACAAGGGTCCTAATTCAACTTTAAGTAAAACTGAGAGACTCCCTATGGCGCAAAAACTGCATCAATTGTGTTATGCGTATCACGTGCCCTTTTTCATTGACGATGATGTCAAGTTGGCCCAACAAGTTCATGCCGAAGGCGTCCATGTTGGTCAAAGTGATGAAGAAATTAGACAGGTCATTAAAGAAGTTGGCGAGCAAATGATTATCGGCTATTCCTGTTCGAATTTAACGCAAGTTGAACAAGCCAATAAAATTAGCGGAATTGATTATTATGGCAGTGGCCCAATTTATGCCACCCAGTCTAAAAGTGATGCCGACCCCGAAATTGGTATTGCCGGCTTAAGCCAACTGGTCAAAAATACTACTCGGCCAATTGTTGCTATTGGCGGGATAACTGTTAACGATTTAGAGGCAATCGCTAATACTAAGGCAGCTGGGGCTGCGGTAATTTCTTTGATTGCCCAAAGCAATGATATTAAGCAAACCGTTAGTCAAATGCTTACAGCACCATGGATGAAAAATGACTAGCAAATTTTAAAAGCACAAAAAATGATTCTGCACTTGGCAGAACCATTTTTTTATTGATGATAAACAGTTTTTAATTATAAAAATATGAGCTATATTGATAATTAACCTAATTGGGCAACTTTTTGCAGTGTTCTAATCATCTGAGCTACAAAGCCGGATTCATTATCATACCAGGCGTAACCCTTAACTAATTGTGCACCGTCATCACCAGTTTCAACTTGAGTCAGAGTCGGATCAAAGACCGAGCCATACTCAGTACCAATAATATCTGATGATACAATCTGATCATCATTATAACCAAAAGAAGGATTACCTTCAGTGTGCTTTTTAATTTTGGCATTAAACTCTTCAGCTGTAACTTTTTGCTTTAAAATAGCGGCTAGTTCAGTAATTGAACCGGAAATAACAGGGACTCGTTGAGCAATACCTGTAAGTTTGCCGTCTAATTCAGGTATAACTAGTCCTATCGCTTTAGCTGCTCCTGTAGAATGGGGAATAACATTAGCAACTGCGGCACGGGCATTACGGACATTGCCTCCACGGTCAGGTCCATCCTGCAACATTTGCGAAGCAGTATAAGCATGAGTGGTAGACATGATTCCTACCTGAATGCCAAATTCATCGTTCATTGCTTGTGCTAATGGTGCCAAGCAATTAGTGGTACATGAGCCAGCGGAAATAATTTGATCAGAGTCAGTTAGTTGGTCATCATTTACGCTGTAGACAATTGTCTTCATATTACCTGCGGGTGCTGAGATCAGTACTCTTTTAACACCGGCATCAAGGTGTGCCTGTGATTTTGCAGTTGAAGTGTAAAAGCCGGTACATTCAAGCACTATTTTGACACCATCATTTTTGACCCACGGAATTTGACTAGCATCTTTTTCCGCATAAACCGGAATATTTTTACCGTCAATTACAATACTATTAGTGGTAGCAGTCACTTCATGATGAAATTGGCCATGCGCGGTATCATACTTCAATAAATGTGCTAACATAGCTGGTGAAGTCAAATCATTGATTGCGACAATTTCGATATCATCACTGGCCACTTCATATATTCGCCGTAAAGCAAGTCGGCCAATGCGGCCAAAGCCGTTAATACCAATTTTTGTAGTCATAATAAGTTCCTCCTTTTAGATTACAGAATTAGTATATTAAGATAAAATTGTCTTGCATAATCTAAGTTTATAATAGAGTTATCACTTTTAATGATATGGAGCAACATGAATTTCAACGACTTACATATTTACCAAACAATTTATGAAACTAGATCGCTTAACAAAGCAGCACTGAAATTAGGCTACACCCAATCCAATATTACAGCCAGGCTCAAAGCACTGGAGCAAGAACTGAATACGCCCCTTTTTGTGCGTTCTAATTTAGGAGTCAAACCAACCAAAAACGGTCAAAAAATGCATGATTTCGCCACTAAAGTTTTACAAAACTACCAAAACCTGAAAGAAGATTTGTCTATTAACAAGCCCAAAGTCCTCATTTCTGAGTTGCTTTTTGGCTATATTATTACCCAAAAAGCACCATTTTCATTTGAGCACTACGACATTATCATTAAAAATACCAATGAAATTCAAGAATTAATAACTAAGCATCCCTATGACATGGTCTGGACTTTTACCCCTATTACTCTACCCAAATATTCGCTAATCAAAAAAAGTCATTTAGAAGCCTGCTTTTTAAAGGGCAATAAAAAAACAGCCGGCAAAGTACCAGTTGCCATAAACGCAGACATAAATTGTCCTTTTCGTAACTTAACTCTTAAGTTAACGCAAAATAAAAACAGTGTCACTGAAATCAATTCTCTGGAAATGATTTTAGAGCTGGTTAAAAAAGGTCAGGCAACTGCATTACTGCCCAAATATTTAATTAATGATGATCTAGTTGCAGCTGATTCGCAAGTTTGGAATATTCCCTATTATTTTTACCGCTACCAGCTGTAAATAAAACATCCAATTTTTACTAATTTAAAACCTAATTGAAATAAAAAAGTACCGAGGCACTTCTAGCCTGGTACTTTGAATTTTTAGAAAAATTATTTTTTCGCCCGTAAAATTTTGGCCTTGGCATCATTGTAGCCGTCAATGTAGCGTTCTATTTCAATTGCTTTATTCTGGGTAACACGATTAACTAAGTTAACACCTTTTTTAGGAAAAGCCTTGAAAGAATGACTCTCTGCATAGTCCTTTTTGGCTTGTTCACAACCCATTTGATAATCACTGAGAGAACTCTTTTTCATAGCAATTTTTGTTGCATGATAGGTATAATCATTGGTATCACGCCATTTTTAATATGCTTTTTCAGCATCTTTATAGTTTTCTTTGACATAATCATGTAGCTGCTTTAAAGCAACTATTTTATTTTTATACATAATTAATTTCAACTTCAGACATACTGCAGTGGCCGGTCAAAACCAACGTGGGACCATCGCCACTAGATTCACCAGAAATTTCCAGTTCTCCCAAAACAAGATCTAAGTTTTCACTATTAACTTTCCATGAAAGTGGCACATAAATTTCAATTTCACCCATGGTACCGTTAATATCTACTGTCACTACATCGCCAGCAGCCTTAGCCTGATCAAGGTAGACTTCAACTTCACCTAATGAAGAATTAATCATGACACTACGTAAATTTTGTGAATGAACATAGCGTGAAACTGATGACAGCTTCTGATTTATTACTATATCTTCACCATCAGTATGGTCTTTACTCTCATTAATGGTATCGCCATCAGTTGTATAATCTTTACTGTCATTAATGGTATTATTATCAGTCGTTTTATAACTTTTACCAAAGTCTGACCAATCATCATAGTAATCCCTAGGATTAAATTTATGTTTAAAGTAGTTTCCTCCTAAAAACCAGCTTTTTCTAAAAATTAATGTCAAACCTATATAAATCAGCAATGCAGCAATCAATACTGTCCATGGAACAATTTTGGTAATATGCAATGGTTCAGCGTAAACAATTAAGAGAAAAGCAATAGAAAAAGTCGTACCAAACAAGCTTCTATCTGCTAGACTTTCAATTAAAGCCGCTCCAAACACAATAGTCCAAATAATCATACTTACTTTCAAATGAAAAGAAAACAGGTGCAGCTGATTCATTACCAAGAAAATAGCAGCAGCCACTAATGCTATCCCCCAAAATATTTCTCTAATTTTATTTTTTCTCATTATGATGACCTTCTCTCGTTTAACCTATCATTTAAGTTATGGTAGTAATGACGTGAAACATAGACAGTTTTATAAGAATCGCGAAAATTAATTTTACAGTTAGAAATCGAACGTGTTAACGCATAAATTTGATTTAAATTTAAAATTGTTGACTTAGAGACCCGCATGAATTGATTGTTTAATAATTTTTCTAATTCATAGAGTTTATAATCTACTGTAAAGGCATCCCTCGCAGTATGTGCAATCACTTGTTTATCTTCTGTTTCAAAAAATAAAATTTCGTTCATACTCAAGTAATAGGACACGTTATCTTTTTTACATTCAATTTGATCAGGATGGCTGCTAATACCTTGAAGTTGACGGTAGATTTGTTCAACTTCTGATGTCACAGCTTTAGCACGGATAGTTACACTAGTTTCATCATTATTCAGATCCGGATCCAGCTCTATTTTTATTTTCACGCTTCTCACCTGCCCTTCATCACTTGATGATTTAATTAAACGCTAATTTTAATATAAAATCTAGCCTTTTTAACTAAGTGGTAATCTTAAGAAACCAAGTGGTATATTTTTTTGGTTCAGAAGAAAAGAAAAAATTCAAAGTCAGTTTTAGTATAGTATTTTATTTAAGACAATTTTTAGGCTAAAATTTGCAAAAAGTACCTAAAATATGCTATTTTAGGTACTTTTATGATATTATTATGTAACAAAGTAATTTCGGGAGGCAAATCATGGCAACTAAGATTGTTACTAAAAGATATTCTGTTAATATAGACAAACAAATAGCGGATACTGCAGAACTAGTTATTAGAAAAATTGGTCTTAAACCTAATGATGTGATTTCAATGATGCTTACACAGATTGCTGACAAAGGCAAACTACCTGTAGCATTTTCAGTTGACGATTATGACCATCTAAAAGATGAAATTATTGCAGCTAGTCGTAAAATTCCTGCACAAAAGGTTGAAACCTCCAAAGAAATAGCTGACTTTTTTGCAGATTAAGGAGACCAGTTAATGAATTTGGGCGATATTTTTATAACATACCTTGAATACGAAGATGTACCAAATGGAAAAAGTCGGCCAGTTTTATACATTGAGCAGGATGATGAATTTTATTATGTATTTAAAATTACTAGTAAATATCAAAATAAGTCAAAAAGCATTCGCGCAAAGTATGCTAAAATTACCGATTGGCAAAAGTCTGGCCTTAACAAGGAATCGTGGATAGACTGTAATAAACGGTATCAGCTGAGAATTGATAAAACGAGACTAAAAGGTATAGGTAATTTAACGATAACCGATTTAAATAATCTTAAGAAATTTATGTGGTAGAGAACAACAAGGACAAGTATGAAAAAAGCACTGAGTTTTATTATGATATGACTCCAAATTTGTTCTAAATTTGGGGGTCATATCATTATATTCAATGCCTTTTAATTGTTCTAAGAGAAGCCGAGATTTTTCAAACCCTTCTAAATTCCAAACAACTATTTATTTAATTTTACTTAATGCATCCCTGACAGCGTCTTTTAATCCTCTAGTGGTATTAGAGGCACCAGAAATTGCATCGACATCAACTGTATTTGCATTAACCATTTTTGCTGGTAATTCATTAATTGCCTTTTGACCATAGTCATCGGATTCAGCTTGTTTCAGAACTTCGATATTTTTGAGATTCTTTTGCTTATCAGCCGTTACCCTGACAACAATTTCATCTCCCATCCCTTTAGTAGATTTACCAATATATTGTTCAGGACCAGTTGGATATTCTTCTTTCTTAATATCAGAACCAAGTGGCCGTGGCTTTAACGGCTTTTCATACTTAGGAGAAGGTACATTGACTTCTGCTACATCATCTTTAGGATGAGCTGCATTTTGGCCCGCAATCTTACCGAAAATCAAGCAGTCCGCAAGATCGGACCCACCTTGATATAAGTTAGACATATTACTGCCCAGCTCCCCGGCACCATATAAATGAGGAATTGGTTTGTGCTCTGGATCAAGAATTTCAGCACGAGCATTTCTTCTAGGACCAGCTTCGGACCAGCCAATAGTTTGTACTAGCGGTATGGCATAATACGGACCCTCTTCAGAAAATGCACTTAAAGTAGCAGGAGCACGATGATAAGCATAATCATGTTTCTTTTCAGCAAAGAAGTTAAATTCGTCAATTGTACTTTGCAGTTTATCCCCAGCAACTCCCATCTTTTCTGCTAATTCAGAAACAGAATCAGCTTTAAGAACGGAATTAAGTGCTTTATTATCAGGGAAAGTATCAATTTCACTGATCTTGTCATATTGCTTTTGATCAAAGACAAAGTAAGGATGAATTGGATTCAATGGTTTGTACCATGAACCATGATTTTCTACATAGCCTTCACGTGCTCCTTGATCTTCCTTAAAGTAGCGTGTGCCGTCATCGCCAACCGTAAAAATACTGCCTGTATAGAAGACCGGGTTACCCATATAAAATGGTGCACGCTTCATCCCAGGTTCATAAAAAGCAAAAGCTTGTTGCATTCCACCGGCCGCATACATTGACATATGCCACATATCCGCACCTATTTCGTGGGCCAGGTCAATACCCTTACCTTTATTATAAAGTGAACCCAGTGGCACTAACTTGTGTGAACCAATGTAATCCTGAATCATTTGCGGATTATTTTCGATACCACCAGTGGTTAACACTACACCATTTTTAGCGTAAACGTTTAATAAAACATGATCACGCTCAATTTGAGCTCCGACAACTTTTTTACCAGGAGTTTGCAAGATATGCTTAACAGGTGCAGAATACCAGACATCAATTTTATCACTACGATCGAGTACTTTTTGCCGTAAAATATTCCACAATGAAGCGTTAAAAATACCTTTCTCCATTGTGATCATGTCATAGCTTTTAGCACCAGGTAAATTAGGATGATCGGCAATTACTGCATCATCCGGCAATCCTAAAATAGTTTTGTAGCTAACAGGTTCATTCACATCCAGATATTTTCTAAAATATTCTTTCATGTGTGTAATGCCATGAACAACTGTATCTTCTATTTCAGGGTCAATGCTAAAGTGCTGGGCCAAATGCTCGTAGTAAGCACGATAATCTTCTTCGCTGCTACTATAACCTACAAGTTCAGCAGCATACCTTGTATTACCACCTTCATGACCTTCTGGAGCAGAGTCAACTATTAGCACTTTAGCGCCACTATCAGCCGCAAAGCGAGCCGCAGTTGCTCCGGCTCCACCAAAACCTAAAACTACTACATCATAGCTTGCATCATAATATGTATGATCATTAACTATCATATGATTACCTTTCTTTCATAAGAATAATTTTTAAAACTATTTATATTCTTCATCAAAAACAATAATTGGTTTTATCATGCTGCCATTTACTGAATCCTTAATGGCATCATTAATTTCCTCTGATTGATAAAACTTAACCATTTTATCAAGTAAAAACTTGCCTGAACGATAAAGGTCAACCATTTCAGGAATAAAATTCCTGCGGCATAGAATCGCCTTCAATAACACCGGTAAGACACTTTGAAGCTGATAAAAGATTAATCATCGGGCTTAGTTCCTTAATTGTCTTGCCCCCTATAGTTTTACTTCAATTTCATTTTATTGTTAACAAGCTCAGTTTATCACATAACCGCTTACATTAAACTGGACTTATCCAAAATTTAATTTTTGAGTATAAAAAAAGCTCACATTCAAGTGAACTTTTATTTATTAATTATTCCAAACCAACTTTTTTGAAAATCTCATCTACATGCCGTAAATGGTAATGATAGTCAAAAGCATCAGCTACATCTTCTTCAGAAAGGTAATCCATGATTGGACTATCTTCAACTAATTTTCTAAAGGAAATTCCCTCATTCCAAGACTTGTTAGTTAGCTTTTGGACCATATCATAAGCATCTTCACGAGAAAGACCAGCCTCATCAATAAGCTTTAACAACAAGCGTTGTGAGTAAACCAGGCCATAAGTTTTATCCATATTTTTAAGCATTGTTTCTGGAAAAACATCAAGATTAGTCAAAATACGGTTAAAGCGATCAAGCATATAATCGATGCCAATTGTTGTGTCAGGTAAGATTATTCTTTCAGCACTGGAATGGGAAATATCCCGTTCATGCCAAAGTGATATATCTTCATAGGCTGTAATAATATGGCCACGTAAAACTCGTGCCATACCGCAGAGATTTTCAGAGCCAATGGGATTGCGCTTATGGGGCATTGCCGAGGAGCCTTTTTGCCCAGCACGGAAGTGTTCTTCTACTTCGTGGATTTCAGAGCGTTGCAAGCCTCTAATTTCAGTTGCCCAATTTTCAATACTGGTAGCTATTAAAGCCAAGGTCGCAATATATTCAGCGTGTAAGTCGCGCGGCAAGACCTGGCTGGTAATAGGCTGCTGAGTTAAGCCTAGCTGCTTTAAAACACTGGTTTCAACAGCTGGCGGTACGTTAGCAAAAGTCCCAACGGCTCCGGAAATTTTTCCTGATTCTACCCCTTTTGCTGCATGTTCAAAGCGTTCAATATCACGCTTAATTTCCGCATACCAGCGAGCTAATTTCAGGCCAAAAGTAGTAGGTTCAGCTTGAACGCCGTGAGTCCGACCCATCTCAACCGTATTTTTATACTTAAGTGCTTTTTGTGCAATCGTCTTTTTTAGATCTTGCAAATCCTGCCGAATAATTTCATCAGCCTGCTTTAAGATGTATCCTTGGGCTGTGTCAACAACATCAGTAGAAGTTAAACCAAAGTGTACCCACTTTTTCTCCGGGCCCAGACTTTCGGAAACAGTACGGGTAAAAGCCACCACATCATGGTGCGTTATCTGCTCCAATTCTGCCACCCGTTCAGGTGTAAAACTGGCATTTTGGGCAATTTTAGCAGCATCTGTTTTGGGTACTTCACCTAATTCACTCCAGGCATTGGTGGCGGCTATTTCTACCTTTAACCATGCTTCATATTTATTTTCATCCGACCATATTTTGCCCATTTCAGGGCGAGTATAACGTTCTAACATAAATTACATTTCCCACGGATTCTGTAACACGATTGTTTGCTCACGGTCAGGTCCTACTGAAACAGTAACAAGAGGAATACCAACAAGCTCTGAAACACGGTTTAAAAACTTCTGTGCATTTTCCGGCAAGTCAGACCAACTTTTAGCACCCGTGATATCTTCTTTCCAAGCAGGTAATTCCTCATAAACAGGCTTACACCGGTCTAGTTCTTTCAGGCTGGCAGGATAATAGTCAATTTTTTGACCATCGAGTTCATAAGCAGTTGCAATTTTAATAGTGTCAAAGCCGCTGAAAATATCAAGTAAGTTTAGACTTAAGCCGTTAATACCAGCTGCACGTTTGGCATGACGTAAAGCCACTGAATCAAACCAACCTACGCGGCGAGGACGGCCGGTAACCGTACCATATTCATGAGCAGTTTCACGAATCCGGTCCCCAGTTTCATCTAATAATTCAGTTGGAAAAGGACCAGCACCAACACGAGTAGTATAAGCTTTGCAGACACCAATAACAGTTTTTAACCGGTTGGCGCCAACGCCGATACCACTGGCAATACCGCCGGAAATGGTGTTCGATGAGGTAACAAAAGGATAAGTCCCTTCATCTATATCAAGCATAATTCCCTGTGCCCCTTCAAACAGGACTTTTTCATTGTTATCAAGAGCATCATTGACTAACACCGAAGTATCAGTGACATATTTTTTCATTTTTTGACCATATTCATAATATTTGGCAAAAATATCCTCAAATTTAAGTGCCGGTTTACCATAAATTTTGGTAAATACTTCGTTTTTCTGTTCTAAGTTAGTACGTAATTTTGCTTCAAAGGTATCTTTTTCAAGTAAATCACAAACGCGAATACCAATTCTGGAAGCTTTGTCCATGTATGCTGGACCAATACCGTTTTTAGTAGTACCGATTTTTTGATCGCCCTTTGCTTCTTCTTGGTATTCATCTTGCTTAATATGATAAGGCATGATGATGTGAGCACGATTAGAAATCTTTAATTTACTGGTGTCTATGCCTTTTTCTTCAAGATTTTTTAATTCATTAAATAAAACTTCAGGATTAATGACCACGCCATTACCGATTACGGCACCTTGTTTTGACGCAAAAATGCCTGACGGAATCAAGCGCATCTTAAAATCTTGACCATTAATTTCAATAGTATGACCAGCATTATTACCACCATTTGAGCGCACAGTATACGCTGCTTCATTACTTAAAAAGTCAGTGATTTTGCCCTTTCCTTCGTCGCCCCATTGACTACCAACAACTGCAACTGCTGTCATTTTTATTCACCTCATTAAATTTCTACAAATATCACGTAAATAGTCTAGCAATTTGCCCACATTTAGTCAAATTTAAATGCGAATTATTATAGTAGCCAGATTTTTAATAGTTCGATTTTTCTGTTGACAAAAAAAGTATTTTTGATTATAGTTACTTCGTTTGCAAAGATTTTTTATTCTAGGAGCCGATTTATTTATGAGTAATTATTTCAGTATGGAAGCCTTTGATTATGACGACATCCAGCTTGTGCCCAACAAGGGAATTATCAAAAGCCGTCATGATGCTGATACTAGTGTAAAGTTTGGAAACCGAACATTTAAAATACCTGTTGTGCCAGCAAACATGGAAAGCGTCATTAACGATGACTTGGCAGTCTGGCTGGCTCAAAATGGCTACTACTACGTCATGCACCGCTTTCAGCCTGAGAAGCGTCTTAATTTTATCAAAATGATGCATGAAAAAGGCTTATTTGCTTCAATATCCGTCGGTATTAAAAAAGGTGAATACGACTTTATTGACCAATTAGTCAGTGAGAATATCAAACCTGAATATATCACAATTGATGTTGCCCACGGTCATTCTATCTATGTCATTGATATGATTAAGTATATTAAAGAAAAATTGCCTGACACTTTTTTAACAGCAGGCAATATCGCAACCCCAGAAGCAGTACGTGAATTAGAAGGTGCAGGAGCCGATGCCACTAAGGTGGGTGTTGGCCCTGGCCGTGCATGTATTACCAAACTTAAAACTGGTTTTGGTACTGGTGGCTGGCAACTAGCTGCTTTAAGAATGTGCAGTAAAGTAGCCAGCAAACCATTGATTGCAGATGGCGGTATCCGTTATAACGGCGATATAGCGAAATCAATTCGTTTTGGCGCTACTATGATCATGATTGGTTCAATGCTTGCGGGACATGAGGAGTCTCCAGGCAATGTGATCAAAATTAATGGCAAAACTTACAAACAATATTGGGGTTCAGCTTCAGAAGTCCAAAAGGGTGCTTATCGCAATGTTGAAGGTAAACAAATGCTGGTTCCATATCGCGGACATATCGCGGACACTTTAAAAGAAATGCAGGAAGATTTACAATCTTCGATTTCTTATGCTGGTGGTAAAGACCTTAGTTCAATTAAGTTGGTTGATTATGTAATTGTTAAAAACACGATTATGGATGGCGATAAATAGCTAATTTCATGATTTTATTCCCAAATTATTAATAAATATGGTAATTATTTCTTTTTTCCGTTAAAATAAAATTTATCTCAGCTCTGGTAGGTAGTCGGTGCTGGGATTTTTTATTCTCTCCAATAGTAAATATTAGTCGATGAAATTAAATATATATATGTACTATCACAATTAACGCCAACAGAAAAACTCTCAAACTGGATAAATTCAGTTTGAGAGAGCTGATTGCTATATTTAAAGCAGATTATCTTTCTCTAATATATTCATCTCATAGTTTGGTCATTCCTCACAATATTAAAGTATTGTTGCAGTTCAGAATCACCATTTTTAATTTCCAGTAATCCTTTGCTAGGGTCAAGAATTATAATCTGTAAACTAAAAATCTTATGACAATTTATATATACAGGCCGCTTAAACTTAAGAACAAAATAACGTTTCTTAATTTTGTGGGGGCCCAGAAGGGTGAGGTACATATTATAAGGGTATGCATGGTAGCCTTCATTTAATATTAAAGCTGCAACATAACTAACAAAATTGTTTTTATGTGTTTGGGGGATGCCTAGTTGTTTAATCAAATGATTAGCTACTATGTCCTGAATTTTTCCTTTTAAAGCATCTATTTTTATTATCACTGGCCGCTTAAAATAATTGGCAATTGAACCAATAGTTCGTTTAGTGGACAGTATTCTTTGCCACAGAGCCATTCTTAGCCCATCATCTGAAAAAAAGGAAAAAGTTATTTTGGGAATATTTATATTTTTATAACCTGGTTTAGTTTTTGAGGAAACTAATAAGTAATCATATTTTGAATAATCAATATTTTCCAATTCATAAGAATAAACAAAAGTATAATTTGCATTATACTTATTTAAATCAAGTTTACCTATTAAGTGTTCACTGGCTAATTTACCATAGTCGTTTACAACCAAGAAATTAGTGGGAAAGTAACTGTTTTGCTTTTGATGAATTTTACTATATAAGCCCAGAACTATATCGTTAAACAGGCTGTCGTTTAACTCTTTTTTATTATAATCAGCACAAGAATTATATAAAGCAACTGTTAAAGAACTTGTAGCAAAAATTTTGCGAGCAACTTTTTCAGTTGCTAGTTCTAAATTGAAGCAAACAAAGTCATATTTTTTCTTAAGGTATCTGATAAAAAAACTGCGATGAATGTATGAAGCAATATCAGAACCTTTATTAATGCATAGTGACAATTGCTCTTTTAAAACAGCACAAACTTGTTCAACCTGTACCTGTACTTGCTGAGAGCAGGTTTTTAATTTGTTCAGATCAGGAATCTGATCAATTTCGGAATTAATTAGTAAAAAAATAGCTAAGCATAGTTCTTCTTTAATACTATTTTTAATTAATTTTGCTGCAATTATAAATGCCTTGTTATGCATCAATTCAACTTTAAAACTATGACTAATCTTTAAACTAATATCTGGCCGTAATTTATAAACTAGCAGATATTTTGTTACTTGCTTGAAGCCATTATCCGTTAAAGGGAAATCATATTCATGAATTAATTGGAGTAAAGTCTGACTTTTATTTAGTAATTCAGTTTTAGTAACACCATATTCAGTAAAAGCATATTCTGGTAGCAAAGCGTCTTTTTGTTCAAAACTATATATATCAAATAAATCTATCAAACATGAACGAACAGCGCCCGTTTTGCCTACTACCTTCATGCCATAGTATGGAACAGATTTTACTTTTAAATTATAAATACTTAAAAATTTTTTCACATCGCGCATATCTTTTTTGATAGTCGCGGTACTAAAATTTAGTTTTCTCGCCAACTGGTCGATTTTGATGTAGTTTGGACTCGCACACAGAAATCTGCAAATTTTAGCAATACGTAACTTATTACGAAACAAGTAATTAAACTTGAGATTTAAATATTCAGAGCAATTCTCCTTTAATAATTTCAACCAGTCACTTTCTGCTAAAGAATAATCAAGCAAATATCCTTTAGCTCTTTGATTGATAATTTTGACATCATGACCGTTATTACGTAAAGCCTTATTAATCTGCTCAAATTCTGTATTCAGCGTTCGCGCTGAAATTCCGCTTTTATTTTTTAATTCAGAAATAGTAAGTAAATCATTGTTTAAAAAAAGATTTAACAACTCAATTTCACGGTAAGTTAAATTCAACATTGTTTTGCCGTCTTCCTTTTTAAGACAATATTAATACTTACTTTAACTTAAAACTTATGCTTTTTCTAATAATGACTTGCGTAAACTCAAATATTCTGATTCAGTCAGACCCAACTTGTCAGTTGCATACTGATAAATTGTGCCGTATTCGCGCATTATTTTGGTAATTGAAGCAGTAATAAATTCTGCTCTAGTGTCAAAAAGGGCATACATATAATCCGCAATTGCTTTATTACCAGTTTGTTGCAAAAATTTTTGATAGTAACGAGCATTTTTCTTAACGCGTGCCCGTTTAGTTAGCATGTAATCATAAACCAGTAATTCTGCTGGTACGCCCAGAATTCCTTCCAAAACCATGAAGCCAAAGCCAGTTCTGTCTTTACCGCCACGGCAATGTTGCAAGCTGGGTAAATACTTACTTTGGGCCGTAACTTTGATAGTATTACTAAAAGCCTCTAAGCTTGCAGGACTATCGACAAAGGATTCTTGTTGTCTGATCATTTGATCATTACCGGTTTCTCCTTTAGCTAGTGCTTCTTTAGCCCTTTCTTTCATATCTTTACCGGTATCTAAGTTTTGGGCTCTGCCAGCGATAGCAGCTGTTTCTGCATTAGGATCAAAATTAAAAGTATGAATTGCAGGATCAATAACAGGGTCAGGCGTATCTTTAACTTCAATTGCACCACGAAAATCAATTATTGAATTTAACCCCAAATTTTTAACAAAAGTATAGCCAGAAGGCTCTAAATTGTGCAAATAATCAGAGCGATAAACTTGCCCCCATTTGATTCTCATGCCATCACTTGTGCGATAGCCACCAATATCGCGCAGATTATACATCCCTGGAACAGGCAGTATGCGATAACCAAATAACAAAGGCTCGTGATTCTTAAAATTCAGAATGAAATAAGTTGGCCTAACAGTTGAGTATGTAAATTGAAAGCAGACCTGTGTTTTATTACTGGTTAACAAATACTTTTTTTCTTTAGTATATTTATCATTATTCAGAGTCCAATATAATTCATAATCAGGTAAATTCTGCTCATCAGTCTTAATATCTACTTCCGTTTGTCCATCATCTAAAACATATGCTTCTGCGTAGTCGATTTTCATTAGTTCTTTCCTTGCACTTGTTCAATATATTCTTTGATTGGTGTAGGCGCATCATAAGCCGCCATTTGAAAGTTTATTTCTAGTCCTGAGTCAACCAATTTGTCTAGAGCATCCTTTTCTTCCGGAGTAAAGCACAAGTCATTGTTGTAGCGAATTGTACGTTCTTTACGCTCTCTCATACCACCAAAATTAACTGACTTAATGTCAACCCCGCCTTCAATTAAGTGCAATAGATCAAGGGTACTGGTCAATATTAAAAACGTGGTCTTTTTTATAGGATTTTTCTTGTAAACTCGAATAAATTTATCTACTCCAAAAACATGCACGATATAGCCAGGAGCAGCCATTTTCAACACTTGCTCTTGCACTGGGTTACTAGCTGCCCTATCACTGATGCATATGATTTGTTCAGCACCAACATGACGCAGCCAGGAACTGGCAACCTGACCGTGAATTAATCTGTCATCAATACGAGTCCACTTGATTGGCATTTTGCTTCTCTCCTTCTTTTGCTTTTTCAGTAATATTCACTAACGCTTGCGGATATGTTCTTTCAATAATCTTCTTAGCTTCTGCTAAATTTTCAGGATTGCTTAAGCATAGTTCCAGTAAAACTGGCATATTTAGCCCCGAATAAACTAAGACATTTTCATTTGTCAAGGTTAAATACGTAGACACATTAGCAGGGGTGCCACCAAAAATATCAACTAAGATAAGAGTTTCCGCATTTTTTTCGTTGAGCGCTTTTAATTTAGTCTGAATTTCCTCAAGACTTTCTTCATAAGTTTTACCTTTAGTAACAGATAAAACTGCAACATTTTTTTGCGGCAGTCCAATAATCATTTCAGCCGACTTTAATGCTTCCTGAGCAAACAAGCCGTGACTGGCCAAGATAATATTTATAGCCATCAGTAACCTCCTTACAAATTATTTGATAATTCCCATTACTGCTAAAACTGTTCCTAAAATCAAAATAGCAAATATTAACCAAGTTAAATATTTACGTGGTAAATATGAGTGTAATTTATAAAGACCTAAGGTAAACAGCAAAGGTAACAGCTTTGGCATCACGCCGTCTAGTAATTTTTGGATGACAATTTTTGTACCCTTGGTATAAATTACTGTACCAACATTTATCTTGACGTATTGGGCAATGAGCGCACCTATAACCATGACACCGATCGCTGTTGAAATATTAATTATCTTTTGCATAACCTTCTTTTGGTTACCACTTTTAATAAATTCTGTGCCCTTTTCGTAACCAAAAATAATTCCATAATATTTAACAACAATATTAATTCCGTTATAAATGACAAACATCAATATAGGTCCTAATACATTTCCTTGTAATGCATAGGCTGCACCGATACTACCGGCAATAGCCTGAATGGTTATTTTAAAGACACTGTCGCCAATACCAGCTAATGGTCCCATCATTCCGGCTTTGATAGCAACAACTGCTTCTTTTTCATCCTCGCTGGTTGTCTCTTCAACAGCTGCAGTAATTCCCAGAATCATACCTGTTGCCGTAATTTGTGATAAAAAGTAGGTCAGATGGCGCTTCATAGCTTCTATTCTAAGTTCCTTATTATCACCATAAAGACGGCGAATAATTGGTACCATCGCATTTAAAAAGCCAATAGCTTGAGTCAAGACCAGCGTCGAAGTAACGTTTAGTCCCCAAATTTGCAATCGCCAAAAGACTTTATTTAAATCCTTACGGGTAATTTTTTTACTTTTTTTAGTTTCCACTTCATTACTCATAGGTCGTACCCCGTATCTTCATCAACTTGCTGATTATTAGAACTACTATTTTCTGAACCCATTTCGTTTTGCTTATCTATAATTTCCATAATGTAGGAATAGATCACGGCAAAAATTAAAGAAATTAAGGTTACTGGCAAAATGCCTAAGTTTAAATAGGCTGATAAAACAAAGCCAAAAATTAAGAATGGCCACAATGTGCCCTTCATCATCATTGTCATTAAAATGGATAATCCCACAGCAGGCAATAAAGATGACGCTGTTCCCAAACCATTTAAGATGTTGCTTGGTACAACAGCCAGTATTTTATCAATTATGCCCTTTTGGAAATAAACAAACAGAAATGTTGGTACTGCTCGAATTGAAAACTGTATGAGAAAAGCAACAATATTTATTTGCATTATCCCACTTAAATCACCGTTATCAGCCAATCTTTGAGCCCATGGTTCGAAAAACTGTTTTAATACCCGCGTAACTACTATTAACTGTTGAATTAAAACAGCTACAGTAGTGGCGGCAGCGACTCCAGCAGCAATTCCTTTTGGTGTAGCACCTGTTCCTGAAGTAATTGAAACAGTAACTCCGATAATTGTCCCGACAATCATATCTGGTGTTTGATAACCCGCCATGTTGCCCAGGCCCATCCACATTAATTCCAATGTAGCGGAAATCACAAGTGCCGTTGGCAAATCTCCCAGGATAAGTCCTACAACCGGTCCAACCAGCAAAGGTCTCCGAAACATTTGCGGTCCTTGATCGTCAAATGAACAATATCCTGCCCAAATTGCGATCAACAAAGCATTTACAAGACTCATTAACGTACTCCTTTCATCTAAATAACTTTTTAGTTATTCAATTAATACATTGTCAGTATAAAATAGCGCTTTCATAACCTCCATGGATTTTTTATCGTTTAAAATTGCAAAAAAATAGTAGGAAGTCAGCTTAAAAGTAATCAAATAAACCAAGCTTATATTATTTATACAAACTTGGTTTATTTCATTTAATTAAATATAGAACTAACTATTTTTTGGCACACGCACTAAATTATCTCTTACTAAACATTCAGCAATTTCTACTGTATTGCTGGCAGCACCCCTTAATAAGTTATCAGCTACGATCCACATATTAAATGCACCAGGATTTTCTTGATCTGGCCGAATACGGCCCACGAAAGTTTCTTTTTTACCGATCGCTAAAAGTGGTTGGGGATAGATCTGATTTTCAGGGTCATCCTGTAAAACAAGGCCAGGAGCTTTTACAATTTCCTGCTTTATTGCCGCTGTTGTTGCAGTTTCGTCTTGCAACACAAAATAAACCGTTTCGCCATGACCAATTTCAACCGGTACGCGGACACAAGTAGCAGTGACTTTAATCTTCTTTGAGTCCTGATCATTAAACAAAATCTTTTTGGTTTCATGAATCATTTTCCATTCTTCGTGCGTGTACCCATCATCTTCAAAAACATCAATTTGGGGTAATAAGTTAAACGCCATAGGATAATGCTTTTTAGCAGAGGCGGTGGGCAGGATTTTAGCTGCTGTCTTTTGCTTATTCAACCTGTCCTGAGCTTGCTGCAGCAGCTCCGCCCAAGCTGCTTTACCAGCACCCGAGACGGCTTGATAAGTTGAAACAATAATTTGCTTAATTCCCCATTTAACGTGCAGCGGATAAAGCGCAGCTACCATCTGAATGGTCGAGCAATTAGGATTAGCAATGATGCCATGATGATTAACTAATTGGTCATCGTTAACTCCCGGAACAATTAAGGGCACATCATCAGCCATACGAAAAGCACTAGTATTGTCCACACATACCGCCCCTCTTTTGACAGCTTCAGGCAACAGCCTCTTTGACACAGCTCCGCCAGCAGATGATAAAACTAAGTCCGCTCCCTTAAATGAATCAGGTTGTGCTTCTTCTACTGTAATTGCTTGATTTTTAAATGTTAATTTTTTACCTGCCGACCGCTTAGAAGCTAGTAGTTTGATTTGTTTGACTGGAATTTTAGACTTTTCCAGTTCACTAATTAAACGCTGACCTACTGCACCTGTGGCACCAAGAATTGCAACTACGTATTTTCTCATCAATTTTCACCTTTTTCTGCTAAAAACTGTTGGATGCGATTCATTGCTGTATGCAAGTTTTCATCGCTGGCAGCGTATGAAAAACGAATATACCCTTCACCGCCAGGACCAAAAGCATTTCCGGGCGTGCCCCCGACTTTAGCCTTGTGAGCCAAGTCCAGTGCAAAAGCCTCATCATCTTGACCATAACTTGCCGGTATTTTGGCGAAAACATAGAATGCTCCTTCACTGGCATGGGTTTCAAGACCCATATTGTTTAACGCACTAACAATATAGTCACGTCTTTTTTGATAAATTGGCCGGGCCTTTGCTGGATCCTGATCACCATTTTCCAAGGCCTCAGTGGCTGCCGCTTGTGCAGGATTAGATGGAGCTGTAACCAGAAATGCGTGCATCTTTGCAATTAAACTAATTAAAGCAGCTGGTCCAGTCACATAGCCTAAACGGTAACCGGTCATCGCGTGCGACTTGGACAAGCCATTAATCAACAAAGTGCGTTCGGGTAAATAACGCGCAATCGAAACATGCTTAAAGTCATACGTTAATTCACTATAAATTTCATCAGAAATAACATAAAGATGATGCTTTTTAATAATCGGTGCGATTTGCTTTAAAACAGAGCTAGGACATTCTCTGCCAGTAGGATTAGTAGGATAGTTAAGTAAAATTGCTTTAGCATGAGGATGCTCATTTAAAGTTTTTTTCAGTGCCTGCGGGGTCAACACGAAATTTGTATCTGCCGTATTGATGGCGACCAATTCAGCTTTAGTGTATTGAATTAGCGGAAAATAAAGAGCATAGGATGGCGTAGGCACAATAATTTGATCGCCTGGTTGAAATAGTGCCAACATGGTTGCAGCTATGGCCTCTGTCGCACCGACCGTGACAATAATTTCACTTTCAGGATCATAGGTTAAGCCTTGCTTGCGCTTTAAATAATTGCTGATAGCCTGACGCAGCCTAGGTGTTCCTTTTTGGGCCGAGTAATGCGAATCATTATCTAATATACTTTGGGCTGCAGCTTTTTTAACATGTTCAGGTGTATTTAAATCGGGTTCTCCTAAAGTTAATTTAATTAAATCGGGAATATCGTCAACTTTTTGGGCAAAAGCACGGATACCAGAAGGAGGAATTTTTACCAAGGGAGTATGAATAATTGAAGTTAAATCAGTAGCTAATTGGGGCATTTCGTTCTCCTTGTAATTACAAAATCTGGTCTAAACCGACCACTAAATCTGTTAAATCCATTACTCGGCTCAAGGCTACTTTAACGCCCTGCATAAATGAAGAACGGGAAAAAGAATCTTGTCTAATAGTTAAAGCTTCGCCAGAGCCGCCAAAAAGCACCTGCTCATGAGCTATATAGCCGGGTAATCGCACAGAGTGAACAGGAACTCCATCATAATCAGCACCGCGAGCTTGAGAATCGCTTGTTGTTTTAGAACAATTTTCTGAATTGCGGTTTTCTGCTATCACTTTGGCAGTCGCAATAGCCGTAGCACTAGGGGCATCCCTTTTATCAGCATGATGCATCTCAATAACCTCTGCATCAGGAAAGTACCGCGCCGCCTCTTGTGCAAACTTCATTAATAAGACAGCCGATAAACCAAAATTTGGAGCAATAAGGCCACCAATTTTCTCTTTTTTTGCCAGTTCTTGTAGCTGTTTTGTTTGTTCAGAAGTTAAACCACTTGTTCCCACAATTGGGTGCATATGGTGCTTTAAAGCAAATTTAGTATTTTCATAAACTGCTTGTGGAGTCGTAAAATCAATCCAAACATCAGCAGCAATATCGACCATTGCTAAATTATTAAATCGCTTAACCTCAGGCTTAAAATCTGAACTCTCAGATGCAGTAGGTGCCAAAACTGCTACCAGTTGGCAGTCCGGTAATTTTTCAACTAATTGAACTGCTTGTCTGCCCATAGATCCTGTGGCACCAGCTATTAAAATTTTCTTCATTAATCTACTCCTAATTCTAGTGGCAGTTCATGCAATAATGCTGCTTCACTTAAACCTAAATGAAGAGCTAATTGCCGCTTTTCTGTTTCATTTAAATCCACAATCGGTAACCGGCAGCCGCCAGCTGGCAATCCTTGGGCGTTAAGGACGGCCTTAACAGGTGCCGGTGAAGGATACATAAACAAAGCTTGCATTTTCGGCATTAGTTGCCTTTGCAATTTACCTGCTGCAGCGATTTTCCCCTGATCTAAGTCATCATACATTTCCCGCATAGCTTTGACATAAATATGAGAGGCTACCGAGATTACGCCTCTTGCCCCTAAGACCTTAGCCGTTAAAGACTGCAGGTCTTCACCTGTATACACCAAAAAATCTTTTGCTGCATGTTCAACAATATATTCCAAATCTTCTAAGTCTGAACATTGCTTAACACCAGCAATTTTAGGATTATGCGATAACTCAACTAAAGTTTCCTTAGTGATCTTAATTCCTGTTCGACCCGGAATGTTATAAATAATGATTGGTACAGGCGAATTTTCAGCCACCTTTTCAAAATGAGCTGTAATTCCCCTTTGATCCGGCTTGTTATAGTAAGGTGCTACTACCAGTGCCATATCAATACCGGGAATTTGTCCCACTTCTTGAGTAAATGCAACTGTCTGTGCAGTATTATTGCTGCCCGTACCGGCAACCACTGGCACACGTCCAGCAATTATTTGAGCGAATTTAGTGTATAATTCAATTTTTTCGTCATGGGTCATTGTTGCTGTTTCACCAGTAGTACCACCAATGACAAAACCAGTGCTACCTGTGTTAAGTAAATGCTCAGTTAATTTTTTCAGACCAGGATAGTCAACTTTATCTTCCTTATTAAAAGGAGTAATTAGCGCGGTCATTAAATCTGCCTTGTCAAAATTAGTCATATTTTTTCTCCTTTTGAACTACATGTGACTCAGTAAAAACCCTATCACTGCTTTAATTCCTACTTCTATGGCTTCTTCATGCGGGTTGAAGGTTGCAGAATGAAGTTGCGCATCATTATCCACTCCCAGCCAGAACATGGTGCCGGGAATTTGTGCTAGTAAATAGCCAAAGTCTTCACCTGTCATAGCCGGTTGCATCTCTTGGTAATTAATTTGAGCATTTTCCTTCATATAATTAATGAACTCACTTGTGATTTGAGGATCATTTTCAACTGGCCAATAGCCGCCTTGATTAAGCTGCAAATCAACTTTAGCATTATAGCTGTGTGCTATTCCTTGAGTTATCTCCCGCAGACGCTGATCAATTTTTTCAATCATTTTTTGGGTTAATCCGCGAATGGTTCCTTCTAAATGAGCATGACCGGCAATCGCATTTCTAACTGTTCCAGCCCTAACTTTTCCTATTGTAATAACACCACCTGCAATGGGATCAATACTGCGCGAAATAATTGTTTGAATTTGCTCTATTAACGCAGCTGCAGCCACTACCATATCATTAGCTTGCTGCGGATACGCCGCATGTCCATCCTTACCAGATAAATCAATATTGATTTCAGTTGTACCTGCAAATAAAGTCCCTAAGCGGCAGCCAATTGTCCCAGTAGGTAAATCTGGAGTATCGTGCAAAGCAAAGAATTCATCTGGGCGCCATTTACCAGTAAAAATTCCTGCCTCATAGGCTTTTTTCCCGCCACTCTCACTTTCTTCAGCAGGTTGAAAAAAGAACAGTAAATTGTCTTGCGGTTGGTGATCGCAAAAATAAGCTAGAATTCCCAAGGCTACTGTCATGTGGATATCATGACCACAAGCATGCATTTGACCTTGATTGTGGGAAGCAAACGACAGGCCGGTCTGTTCTGCAATTGGTAGACCATCTATATCTGCGCGATAGCCAATCGTTTTTTGCGGTTCTTTCCCTCTAACTCTAACTAAAATAGCTGTAGGCAGTTCAGAACATGTGCGAATTTCAATGTATTTTTGATTAAAATTACCAATAACTTGCAAGAGATATTTCTGTGTTTGATATTCGTGCAGAGCTAATTCTGGAATCTGATGCAAGTCACGCCGAATTTTAATTAGTTGCTCGGAAGTTAACATTAATTCACAGCTTTCTTAATCCCGGCTCAATTCCTGTCTTAGAAGCCGTTTTTTGATCACGCATTTTAATAATTTTTGCCGGTACTCCGGCAACGACACTGTTTGCAGGTACATCCTTAGTTACTACTGCTCCAGCAGCTACTACCGCATGGTCGCCAACTTGAACTCCTTCTAAAACTACGGCATTGGCACCAATCAAGACATCCTTGCCAATTTTCACAGGTTGTGCCGAAGCCGGTTCGACAACTCCGGCAATCACCGCGCCTGCTCCTATATGGCTGTTCGCACCAACAATTGCTCTGCCTCCTAAAACAGCGTTCATGTCAATCATGGCATTTTCACCTATTTCTGCTCCAATATTAACGACAGCCCCCATCATGATCACCGCATTTTTGCCTATTTCAACGTTTTCACGAATTAGGGCCCCCGGTTCAATTCTGGCAGAAATATTTTTCAAATCTAGCAACGGAATGGCAGAATTACGACTAACATTTTCCAATTGGTAATCAGCAAATTTGTCAGAGTTTTTTGCTATAAAAGGCCCCAAGACTTGCCAATCTCCCAAAACGACCCCAGTATGATTTTCAATAAAAGTTTTGCAGTCTGCTGGCCAATTTAACTGAGACAAATTTCCTTTGACATAAACTTTAACTGGTGTTTTTTTAGTTGAATTAGCAATAAAATTAATGATTTCGGTTGCCGTCATTTTTTTCATATTTATAATTTATCCTTCCATTTGATAAAAACGATCATGACTAACTAGATCCGCATAAGTTTCACGTGTAACTACTTCTTGTGCTTGCCCATTTTCTGCAAAAACAACTGCTGACCTGGGAACACGATTATAATTAGATGCCATACTATAGCCATAAGCACCAGTTGCTAAAACCGCAATTACATCTCCCGGCTTGCTTTTAGGCAATGCCAATTTGTCAATAATAATGTCGCCTGATTCACAGTAGCGACCTGCAAGTCTAACCGTTTCTACTGGTTCTGCATGTGGCTTTTCTGCTAATACTGCCTCATATTCTGCTTGATAAAGTGCTGGTCTGATATTATCACCCATACCACCATCAACTGCTACATAAGGCAGCAGTCCCGGCACTTCTTTGCGTGCACCGATTGTATATAAGCTATAACCGGCCTCACCGACAATCGACCGTCCTGGTTCAATCCAGATAGCCGGCATTTTTAAGTGATCTTCCTGTACACACTTTTTGACTGTCTGCACTATTTGACTGATGAAGGTTTGAGCAGTTACTGGATGATCCTGCTTGGTGTACCTGATACCGAAACCACCTCCCAAATTTAACACCTGAGGTTGATAGTCATATTTTTGTTTCCAGCCGCTGACTAACTTCATCAACTTCTCTACTTCAAGTTTAAAACCCTCTGTTGCCAAAATTTGTGAACCAATATGTGCGTGCAATCCAATTAATTCCATTTGTGCGTCAGCTTTAACTTGCAAAAACGCCTGCTCAGCCTGACCCGAACGAATATCAAAGCCAAATTTGCTGTCCTCTTGACCGGTTTGGTCATATTCATGTGTATGAGCAGAGACCCCTGGAGTTACTCTCAACATTACCTGCACGCGAGTATTAGTTTGGTTTAAAATCCTTTTTAACAGTTTAATCTCAGTAAAATTATCTAAAATAATCACGCCCACATGGTTTTGGACAGCCATTAACAACTCATCTGGGGTTTTATTATTACCGTGAAAACTGATTTTGGCTGGGGGAAAACCAGCTTTAAGTGCAGTATATAATTCTCCACCGGAAACAACATCGATGTGTCCACCCAGTTTATTGATTATCTGGTAAATTGCAATTGTGGCAAAAGCTTTGCTAGCATAGCTAATGGCATAATCTACCTGCTCTTTTTCAAACGCAGTTTGGAAAGCCTGAAATTGCCGTTTGATTTTCTGG
This sequence comes from uncultured Lactobacillus sp., assembly GCF_946477725.1. Lineage (GTDB taxonomy): Bacteria > Bacillota > Bacilli > Lactobacillales > Lactobacillaceae > Lactobacillus. The sequence continues at coordinate 71,273 of NZ_CAMKZC010000003.1, forward strand.
ACGTCATAAACAACTAAGGGGGTACCAAACTTCTTTGCCAGTTCTAAAGCATCTACTCCCCCAATTGTCAAATGACCCTGGGCATTAGTTTGATAATAATCATTAGCAGCCATTTAAATCTCTCCCTTTTTGTTAAATAAAAAAGGCTCTTTTGTTGTACCTAACAAAAGAGTCCTTCAAGTTATTATCTGGTATCAATTTTGTCGATAGCGCTCCGCGAATATAAAATTGCGACAGTCCATAATCTGTTAGATTACGTCCCAGCTTATTAATTACCGCAATAATTAATGCTTCGGCAACCGCCCCTTTGACTAGTTTCTTAGTTTTTGCAGAAACTCCACCAGCTACTCTTGTTGGTTGCAACCTCTTCGATTTATTAAAATATTATTATTAATTAATATGATTGTCAACCATTTTTACTGACAATTGCTTTTTAAATTTTTAAATAAAAATATTATTTTTTAAATTTAGTTATTTTTCCCCTTGTCAAACACTATCATCATCAACACTTTTAGCGCAAATTTTAATCCAATAACATGACGCAAAACAGCCTCTTTAATGAATAACAGCTTTCTTTTGCAGTTGAAGATTAAAATTTTAATGTTAAAATCCAATACTAATTACTTAAATTAAATTTAATTGTGAAAGGTATTAACATGAAAGTTGTAAAATTTGGTGGTAGTTCTCTAGCAGACGGAGAACAATTTCAAAAAGTTTTAAAAATTATTGATGCTGATCCAGCACGTAAAGTGATCGTGACTTCTGCTCCCGGCAAAAGGTCTAAAAACGACACTAAAGTAACAGATCTATTAATTACATATGCAGAAAACGTACTTAATAACCAAGATTACAGTGCAACGGTAAAAGCGATTTGGACCAGGTACCAGAATATTGCAGATTACTTTCAAATATCCGAGCAATTAGTAAAGCCTCTGTTACAGGAATTACTCAATCTTCCTCAACTTTCTTATCCAAACACAGATTTTTTAATGGCGGGGTTTAAAGCACATGGTGAAAAACTGAGTGCACAGCTTCTAACTTTAGTTCTGCAAAAGCACCAGATAGCCGCCCGCTTTTTGGATCCCGCAGAAGCCGGCTTTATGGTTACTAATAATGCTAACGATACTCAAGTTCTACCAGAAACTTATAAAAATTTACAAAAATGGGTACAAACTGCAGATTTACTAGTCGTGCCCGGCTTTTATGGCATTACAGAAGAAGGCTTAATAGCAACCTTTTCTCGGGGTGGATCTGATATTACCGGAGCAATTTGGGCACGGGGAATTAAAGCAGATTTATATGAAAACTTTACGGATGTAGATGCAATCTATGCAGCTGACCCCAGAATTGTTGCGCATCCCCGTGCCATTAAGGTTATGACATACCGTGAGTTGCGGGAGCTATCATATGCTGGATTTTCTGTTTTCCATGATGAAGCCATTATTCCCGCAATTGAAGGCCGGATTCCCGTAAACGTCAAAAACACTAATCTTCCAGAACTGCCAGGAACAATGATTGTCCCGCAAAATAGTTTTACCCCGCAAAGTACAATTACAGGTGTGGCAAGTTCTGGACATTTTGCCGCATTATATTTACATAAATATTTACTAAATAAAGAAGTTGGATTTACACTTAAATTACTGCAAATATTCTATAAATTTAATATATCATATGAACATATGCCATCAGGAATTGATGATTTGACCGTTATTTTTGATAAAAAACAATTTGATAAACAAATTCGTCAGCAAATGTGTCTTGCAATTCAGAAAGAACTTCAACCTGATCAACTAGAATGGATTGATGATTATGCCATCATTATGGTGGTTGGAGAAGGGATGCGCAACAAGATTGGTGTAATGAAAAATATCACTCTGCCTTTAGCAGAAAAGCATATTGCCATTCATATGATTAACCAGGGTGCTTCACGCATTTCAATCATGCTAGGCACCAAAAAGGCAGACGCAGCTGCCGCTGTTAAAGAAATTTATCACCAGTTTTTTAATTAATTTAAGGAGAAATTTTCATGATACAACTACAAAAAGTTCACGGCTCACAGAATAAGTTTTTTCTACTTGATCAAACTCAATTTCAAACACCATTATCTAAGGGAGAATTAGTCAACTTGACGCAACAGATAACTAAGCCGGAAAGTGGCTTACTTAATGGTGCTGACGGTTTACTAGTGGTCAGCAATTCAGACCATGCGCAAACTCTAGGAAAAATGGAAGTTATCAATGCTGACGGTTCTTTTGCTTCCATGTGTGGTAACGGGCTAAGGACAGTAGGCCGTTATTTAGCACAAAAATATCATAAAGAAACATTTAAAGTTGAAACTATGCAAAACGATTTGCGTGTCAGCTGTCAGCCAGATTGGGCTCAAGAAGTTAAGGCAGTCAGTGTTGAAATCAGTCCTGTCAGTTTTGCAGCTACTGCTCTCCCCTTTACTAATTTAGGTTATTCTGAATTAATTAATCAAGAAGTGCCAGAACTGGCACCAAAACTGAAATTTTCAGCAGTTGCTGTCCCTAACCCCCACTTGATCAGTTTTGTTTCCGATGATATTTTCAAAAGCGACTTATTAGCAAAATTAGGCGCAAAACTAAATCAGAAAAATCCATTTTTCCCGGATGGAGTAAATGTTAGTTTTGCTCAAGTTTTGAGTGCGCACCATCTATTTGTACGCACTTTTGAGCGAGGTGTAGGCTTCACCAATGCCTGTGGTACAGCCATGTCAGCTGCAAGTTTAATTTACGCTTTGACCTGTCAGTCAATGAATCTGTTTGACAAACTACTGACTGTTTCTAATCCTGGCGGCTTTGTTCAAACTAAAGTTCATCGCCGTGGCCATGGCTATTGGATAGAGTTAATCGGAAATGCTACGATTACACATTATATTGACGTTGCAGAAAGTGAATTACACCAGAAGCATCCCGACTTTAATAATTTTAAGGTTACGCCCGCTATGGAAGATGAGGCATATCAAGAATTTATTACCACACATGGCAATAACTAATTGTTGTCTTAGTACTAGCAGAATTTATTGTTATTAAAAAAGTGACTTCAAAAGGTTGATTTCCTTCTGAACTCACTTTATGCACCAAATTTTTTAAGTTTGGAATTTTTATGAAGAATAATATTCAAATAATAATCAAGCAATTATTATATTGCGTCTGCAGTACTTGCTTGTGCAAGTAGGGTATTATTATCAATTCCATCAACACGAACTTCATCTTTTAAAGAAACTTTTCCACTAGTTACTATGATCGGACTAATAATATTATATTGCTTTTCTACTTTTTTTAGATCAAAAGAAATCAATTTTTGGCCCTTTGAAACTTTCTGCCCCTGAGTTACGTAAGTTTGGAAAAATTTCCCGTTTAATTCAACCGTATCAATACCTACATGTATTAAAACTTCAATACCATTTTTCCCACGTATTCCGACAGCATGACCAGTCTGTGCTATAACCGCAATTGTACCATCAAACGGAGCTTTTACAACACCATTTTTAGGTATAATTGCAAAACCATCACCCATTGCACCAGAAGAAAATGCTGTATCAGGTACTTCTTTCAAACTAACCAGGTCTCCTTCCATAGGTGCAAAAATGTCTATTGTTGACAAATCTTCACGAGTTGCATTCTCTTTACTTACATCAATAACAGGTTTTTCATCTTCTACGCCAACTTTAGGTTGTAATACTAATACTAATAGCGCAGTCGATACTATTGCAATTCCCAATCCAATTATTACATGAATAAATTTAGGCATAAGTGCGTAGACAGCCAAACTTAATATATTTGATGGTGTAAAACTGCCCAGATGATAACCCATTGCTGAAACATAAGCTGCTCCAAGGCCTCCACCTATACAAACGGATAATAGTACGCGCTTATATTTTACGATGACACCATATAATGCAGGTTCTGTAATACCTAAAATAGCAGAAATACCTGATGCATAAATGACTGATTTTTCTTTTTTGGATCTTGTTTTAAATGCCATAGTTAAAACTCCCGTTGCCTGGGCAAAAGTCGATACTAACATTGTTGGCATCAAAACATCATAGCCTTTTGAAGCGAAATTTTGGAAAATAATTGGGGTTAATGCTTGATGCATACCTGTCATAACCAGCAATGGGCGTAATCCGCCCAAGATGGCACCAGCTAAAGCACCAGAAAATGAAAATAGTTTCATCGAAGCAGCAGATAATATACTGCCTAAATAATTTCCTAAAGGTCCTATGGCTATTAATTCAATAGGAATCATTATAATTAAAACAACAGTTGGTACAAAAATAACCTTTAGCATGTCAGGCATATGTTTATCTACAAACCTATATAAATAACTCATTATCCATACAGAGAGAATAATAGGTAAAACAGATGCACTATAATTTATCACGGGAATAGGCAACCCTAAAAAATGATAATTACTGATTTTGCCCACATTATTAATCAAACTTGGATAAAGCAAAGCACCAGCTAGAACTGCTGATAATATTGCATTTGTCTTAAAGAGCTTTGCTGCTGATATAGCCAATAAAAAAGGTAAAAAATAAAATGTAGCATCGGCCATCAAATTAAGAATAATATAAGAATCAGATTTTTGTGATATTAATGAAAAAGATGACAGCAGTCCCAAAATTGCTTTCATCATACCGGCACCAGCAATAGCTGGAATAACCGGCAAGAAAACATTTGAAAAGATTTCAAGTAATTTGCTGAAAAAGCCTTTCTTTTCTTTCACATCAGTTTCTTGACTTTCTTCTTGACCAATACCTGTTAAATTCGAAATTTCGTCATACCAATCAGCGACTGCTGGTCCTATGACAATTTGTAATTGGCTATTTTGAAATTGAGTGTTTAAAACTCCGTTAATTTTGCTAATTGCATCTAGATCAGCTTTTTTATCATCAGCAAGATTAAATCTTAATCTTGTCATGCAATGGGTCATACGTTGAATATTATCAACTCCACCCACATCTTTAATGATTGAATTTATCTCATCTTTATGTTTCATATTTGTTCTCCTCTTACATCAGCCAGCCGGGCTAAATGAATTGTTATATACATTTGCTCCTCATCATTTATATCAACTTGAAAGTCGTGCAGTATTACTTTTCTTATTTTTTTAGCTAAAGAGTATTCGAAGGGATATTTTTCAAAAACAATCTTTGCAATGTCAGCATCGATTTCATTTGTTTCCTTACCATTTTCAAAAATTCTAATAATCATATACTGTATGTGACGAACAAAACGGCTATATGCCAAAGAATCTTTGCTAATATTTGGCATTTCTTTTTCAACTATGGCTAAAACTTTCTTTAATGCTTCAGTTAAGCGTAATATGTTGTGAGTACTTTTATTATCTTTGATAGTTGCATCTACAAAATGCATTGCTATAAAGCCAGCTTCGTCTTCTCTTAATATCGTAAATTGATATTTTTTAACAACTTTTAATGCATACTCGCCAATTTTGTACTCTGTTGGATAAAACTTTTTAATATCTAAATTTAAAGGATTCGGAGTATATATTCCATCACGCGCCTTAGAAATAGCGTAATCTAGGTGATCAGTAAGACTAATAATAATATTCTGGTTTAAATTTGTATCTAATAGCTTTTTCCCATAATTAATTATTTTGTTACTTGTCTCAATTAAGTCAGTTGAAACTGAAGTTAAAATGTTTTTAACTGATGGAAAAAGATTTCTATTTGTCATCACAAAAACTTCGTCACTATTCTCAATAGAGATAGTCTGGCCTCTTTTTTTATCATGACCTATTCCTCGACCAACTATAATAACTTGGTCACCATGTTCATTAATAACTTGAACAGCATTGTTATTTAGTATTTTAATAATATGCATACTATCCCCTTCAACCACTATTAAAATAAGCAATTACCGTTCGTTTTTATTATTTCTTTATAAACATTGAAACTATCTTTCTTTATTCTCCTCATCGTTCCCTTGCCGTCATTATCACGATCAACATAAATAAATCCGTAACGCTTATTCATTTCTCCCGTACCGGCAGAAACGATGTCAATTGGTCCCCACCAAGTGTAGCCAATAATTTTACAACCATCCTTTATTGCTTCACCAATTTGTTTAAGATGTTTTTTAAGATAATCTGAACGTTCTTTATCATGAATTTTGCCATCTTCACTTATTTTATCTACAGCGCCAAGACCATTTTCTACTATAAACATAGGACAATCGTATCTGTCTTGAACCAAATTACACATCCAACGCAATCCCAGGGGATCTACTGGCCAACCCCAAGCTGAATTCTTTAAATAAGGATTTGGTTTTCCAACCACTCCACCAGTATCACCATAAATTTTCATTCCATCTTCAAAAGTACTAGAACGATAATAGCTGAATGCTAAAAATTCAGATTTATATTTTCTTATTAAGTCAAGCTCCTCATCAGTAATGTCAAGTTTGACATTATATTCATCCCATATTCTCTTTACATATCCCGGATAGCAGCCTTTTAATTGCACATCCGAACTGACAAATGTTCTTCGTTGTAACTGTAAAGCACCAAAAACATCCTCAGGTTTGGGGCTTGCTGGATAAACAGCTGCTTGACTTAAAGAAAGCATAATACCCATATGAGCATCAGGCATTATTTTTTTAGCTAATTTATTAGCTAAAGCATTGGCAACATACATATTATGCTGAGCCTGATAAATTTGAGAAAGTTGATGAGAATAAGTACCCGATAAATCCATTGCTGCAGCCGCATATGGAATGGTTTGTGTATTGTTCATTTCATTAAATGTCATCCAATAGTGTACTTTATCGCCAAAACGTTCAAAAATTGTTTTGCAAAATTTAATATAAAGAGATATCAACTTTTTGTTTTCCCAACCATTATATTTTTTATGTAATGCTAATGGTGTTTCATAATGCGATATTGTTACTACGGGCTGAATTCCTAAGGCCAGCATTTTATCAAACAAGCAATCATAAAAATGAAGTCCCTTTTCGTTGGGGGTCTCTTCTTCTCCAGTAGGATAAATTCTCGTCCAAGCAATAGAGGTACGAAAACATTTAAAGCCCATTTCAGCCATTAATTCCAAATCTCTTTCATAATTATGGTAAAAATCAATAGCTTCATGACTGGGATAAAAAGTATTTGGCAGAACTTCTTCGTCGTGCTCATTTTTCGCAATCCCATGTTGTGTAGTATCTGTAATTGCAACACCTTTTTCATCTATATTCCAAGCACCTTCTGCTTGATTTGCTGCTATCGCTCCACCCCATAAAAAGTCTTTCGGAAAAACAGACATATAATTTACCTCCAAAATAAAAAAGGCAATACCACTCGTTCTCTCGAACAAGAGGTATTGCCTGATCGTATCAGTTACAAACCGAATATTCAGTTAAGATTATTTTACCGCTTTTCTGTAAGCGGTGTCAATGACAAAAATATTTTTTAAGTTGATTTTAATTGAAATAAAGGCTAATTTTGATAAAATTTAAGCTGCTCAATCGCCACTTTGAAGTGACTTTATAGCCTTTCTTTTTCATAATAGTGAAGTAAAATATACTTGATAAAGCGATTTCACAAAAAGGAGTGCTGTAAAATGTCAGAACCAGATTATCAAAAATTAGTTCAAGAAATGCGTAGCGAATTTAAAAAAGGTGATGACCAACGTGATGAAGGATTGCCAACACAAATTCCCGAAGTAGAAAGATTCGATAATATACCTTATGGTGACGATCCCAAGTATCAGATACTTGATGTGTACTTACCACAAAAAAGAACTAATGACAAACTACCGGTTATTGTCAATATCCACGGTGGCGGCTGGGTATATGGCACTAAGGAAACATACCAGTTCTATTGTTTAGCTCTTGCTAAAGCAGGCTTTGCAGTAGTTAACGCCAATTACCGGTTAGCACCTGATGTTGTATACCCGGGCGAGTTAGATGATATTAATCGGGTATTTCATTGGGTAGCCGAAAAAGAAAATGCCGCTAAATATCAGTTTGACCTAGACAATGTCTTTATAGTTGGAGACAGTGCTGGCGGGCAAATGGGTGAACAAATTTTAGCAGTTTATACCAATAATGAATACCGTAAATATTTCGGCTATTCTGTACCTAACTTAACTATTAAAGCAGCGGCTTTAAACTGTGGCGCTTACTTCTTAACAGAAATTAATTCAATTGCTGGTGCACCTGAAGCCTATTTCAGACCTGAAATTCAAATGGAGAAACACGACGAACTAAATGTAGAGCAATTCCTAACACCAGCATTGCCACCCCTGTTTATCATGACTTCTACCGATGATTTTCTGCGTGATAATGCCTACATGCTTTCAGGCTATCTCCATGCTAAAAACATTTACCATGAACTTCATTTTTATGGTGATAATGATCATCGTCGGGGACATGTTTTCCACGTTAACCAAAAAGACGATTTGGCCAAAAAGTGTAATGAAGATGAATTAAACTTCTTCCGCAAATATCTCAATTAAATAATATCTACCAAAACTGGTTGAACTAGTATAATTTAGTTCGACCATTTTTAGTAAAGGAGAAAATATCATGGCACTTGATAAGCATGAGTTAGTGCAATTAGATGAACTTCCTGTTTTTATTAAGGTTCATCAATACCCGGGCTCCTCAGAAGTACCTCCTCACTGGCATCAAAGTATTGAACTGAGTTTTACACTAAGAAGGAAAATTGACCATTTTATTATTGGCGGGGTAGATCATGAAACGCATCCTGGCGAGATTTTAATAATTAATACCCAAGTTGTTCATAGCGTGCGCAATCTTAACAATGCTAAAAACGATCTAGCTTTAACCTTGCTTTTTCCTTATTCCCTAGTATTACAAATGTTTCCTGAAATGGATCATTATCAATTTGAAGTGCAGCCTTTTGAAAAATTAAGCTTAGAGCAGGCAGAGCAATATCATTATTTACAAACTTTATTGAGTAAAATTATTGCAATAAAATCTGCACCAGCTAAAGCTTTTAAAAATCTAGACTTAACTATCTTTAGCTATCAGGTTTTAAAAATTCTACTCAAATACTTTTTAAAACAACGAGATAATAAGGGGCAAATATCACGTAACTTAATTATTACCGAACATTTGCGCCATGCTCTAGATTATATTCAAAATCATTACCAAGAGCCAATTACACCCCAAAACATTGCGGACAGCTGCCACTTATCACGGCAATATCTGCAACGAATTTTTCATCAAAATATGGGAACTACTATCGGTAAATATCTTAAGAACTTTCGGGCACAAAAAGCATATCAAGACTTATGTCATACTGCTATGACTCTCACAGCAATAGCAATGAAAAACGGCTTTAGTGGTATCCGCTCTTTAAATAGAGCAATGGTTTATTATTATGGCCAAACTAGTATGCAAATCAGAAAAAGTTCCTCAGCGCCAGATCAAAGCTACTGAAAGCGTTATTTTAACTGTAAAAAGAGAGTAATATATTATTAAAACTAGTATTAAATAAAAAAGAGGCAATTAATATGAAAAAATTTAATCCAAAATCTGGATTATTCAAATGTGCTTTATTATCAATATCATTAATGCTAATGATAGCACCACAAATTTCTTCAGTACTGCCGTTGATGTACTCATCATTTCCGCAAGTTTCACGGACTGCCGTAGAAACATTAAGCACAATTCCTAATATTGGAATTGTTGTAGGTCTGATTATAAGTCCCTTTTTAATAAAACTGATCGGAACCAAGCCAACGGTTATTACTGGTTTAGCAATTGCTTTACTGGCAGGCACATACCCAATGTACGCAGCAAGTTATACACCAATTTTAATTTCCCGTTTTCTTTTAGGAGCCGGGATTGGTCTCTTTAATTCATTAGCTGTTAGTCTGCTGTCCAAATTCTATCAGGGCAACGAACTATCAACCATGCTTGGTTTTCAAAACTCAATGGGTAGTGTAGGTGCTGCTGTATTTTCATTTTGTGTTGGTCTCTTAGCCGTTCTAGGTTGGCATGCAACTTTTGCAATCTACTTAGTAGCACTGCCAGTCATGCTATTATTCGGCTTAGTAGTGTCATTACCAAATGAAAAAAGTAACGAAACTGGTACAGAAAATTCACCAGTTAAAGAGGAAAACAAGATCAACGGCAGCGTCGTGGAAATCTCTCTTATCATGTTCTTCATGTATGTCTTCTTTATGCCAATGACTTTTAAATTACCACAATTAGCCACTACGCAAAAAATTGCCAACGTCAGTCAAATTGCTTTTGTTTCAAGTGTAGCAACTCTAGTTGGGATACCTGTCGGAATGTGTTATGGCTATTTGAAAAAGAAACTGCAAGATTTAATTTTACCAATAGGTTTGTTGCTGCAAGTCGTTGGACTGTTGGCACTTGCTTACGCTTCTAATCTACCAGTATTGGTTATTGCTGTTATTGTCTTAGGCACTGGGTTTGGTCTGTCAGTTCCTTATATTTTTAACTGGCTAGATGAAGCAGCTCCGCGAAATTCGGTCAACTTTGCTACGACGATTACTTTAGTGCTTGTAAATGTAGGTTGTGCCGCTTCACCGACAATCATAGACTGGTTAGGCAGCAATTTAGGCAACGGTTCACCTCGTGCCGATATGACAATGGCTGGAGCTGGCATGATTATTTTGTTCTGCTATAGCTTGATCCACTATTTTAAGGTAAGAAAGCACTAGAAATAACTAAATATAAAAAGAGTTGACGTGATTTTTTCACGGCCAACTTTTTTTATATATGTTAATTTATCCTGGCAAACTACTGCTGCTTGCTTCTTTCTTTTCTAGAGAACCAAAACATAAATAGTGGTAAAATGATGAACCCAAAGATCATCATGAAAATTGCATACCAGTTAACACCAACGACTTTACCATTCTCAATAATACCAAATTGTGCTTGCCAGTTATATTTAACCAGCAAAAAGATTACTAAAATTATTGACAATATTGGTACAAATATATCAGTTAAAACATTCTTAGGAGCTGGTAAAATTGGTTGTTTATTCTTACCATAGTAAAAGCAAATTACTGCCAGCGGAACAATGATAAAGCCTAAAAATCTGACCATAGCACTCAATGTAATCAAGTTAGTCATGTTATATTGAAAAGCCAAAGGTACTAAAATTGCTAATGCTTCAGAAATAAAAAATGTTTTAATAGGAAAGTTATTTTTAGTTCTTTCGGTTAAAGTACCTGGTAGTTGATGTTCACGAGCCATTGCTTCCAAAATACGTGGAGCATTAAAACTAGAGGCAACGTTAATTCCTAGCATAGAAATAAGCGCACCAACTAAAATTACATCCCGCAATACTTCATTTTTAAAAATAGCACTGACTGCTACCACTTGTTTAGTCGTCATCAGCGCCTTAGGATCCAGCACCATCGCTACTGCCACTACCCCAATATAAATAGCGGCGATAACTAAAATTGCTAGCGGAATAGCCTTTGGTAAGTTTTTTTCTGGCTCTTGCATATCTTCTGAACCAGAAGCAACAGATTCAAAACCTGTAAAAGCATAGAACGCTGAAACAACAGCCATCACAAGTCCTGTAGTAGTTAAAGTTGGTACTATTCTTTGTCCGTTTTGTGTTATTTGGTCAACAGATGACAAGCTATGTGTAGCTCCAGTTTTAATAAGTAAAACAACACCCGCCACAATAATTAAAATTAATGCAGCTAATTTACCTGCAGTAGCCATGTTCATAACAAATTTCACAAACTTTTGTCCAAATAAGTTAATTACAGTAACTACTATCATTAATATCATAAAGCCAATAGTAACATTTAAAAATTTATCGGGATTGCCACCAAAAATAGAAATAGTTGATTTGATAACACCAACAGCCATCACTCCCCAGGCAACACTGGCAGAAAAGTAACGCAAAATGCCAACGTAAAAACCAACGTTATCACCAAAAGCAGCTTTAGAGTAAGCATAAGAAGCACCAGACTTGGTGACATATTTAGCGGCTGCTGAAAATGAAATGGCTAAGACTGAGGCAAAAATTGCAGCAATGAAGTAGACAATTAAAGCTTTACTCCCTGCCTGACTAACTACACTACCAGGTGTTAAAAAGATACCGGAACCAATAATTGAGTTAATAGCTAAAAGAACAATCGACCAAAAGCCAAGTTTGTCTCCTGCATTTTTGTTTTGAGTCATATTTACTCCCTACTTGGCATTTTCAACCACAAATTTAAATAAATTATTCATATACTTAGTATTAGGATTGTTATGTAGCATTTCTGGGTGCCATTGAATCGCCAAAACAGTACCCTGTTTATTTTCAAGCCCTTCCGGGACGCCATCGCTTGCATCTGCAACTTCAAGCAAATCTGGCGCTATGTCTTTAATTAATTGATGGTGAAAAGAATTAACCATGCATTCAGTCTTACCCAATGTTTTAGCTAATAAGCTGTTTTCCTTAATTGTTACTTTGTGAGTAGGCAAATCAGGTGTATGACCTTGTTCGTGTTTTAGAGTTTGCTCTGAGCGATAACTAATATCCTGGTAGAGACTGCCGCCATGTGCTACATTAATAATCTGTGCCCCGCGGCAAACTCCCAGAACGGGTTTATTAGATTCTTCAGCAATTTTTAATAAAAGCATGTCAAAGTGATCTCTCTGAGGCCAAATGGGACCAATTTTAGGCATTAATTCTTCACCATATAAGTGCGGATCAACATCATGTCCACCAGATAAAATCAATCCTTGCACATGAGCCATCTGGTTTTTAATAACTTCATCATCTTCAGTAAAAGGAATTATAAAGGGAATTCCGCCATTTTTAACAACAGAATCCACATAATCCTCATTAACATAACTACGTCTGTATCCTGGAAACATTCCAGCAGAATCAATCATTTCAGATCCTGCTATGCCAATAACTGGTTTAGTCATTTTTCCTCCTTAATCAAACTTATACTATTAGTTATTAACATTATAATAGTTATTAGCAATTTGCGTGTGCCATTTGTTTTTAATATTGACCCCTTAATTTGCTTTACAGTAAAATACTTAAAGTAAAACAAGCCATCCATAATTTTTGCTACTGTTGTCCCAATTAATAAAACCTAGTTCTTTTTTGAAATTTTATTTATTTCCCGGGAAATATTTTCAATGTCATTAAATGAAGCATTAGGATCGGAAATCAGTTGGTCTAATTTAAATTGTAATAAACTGATTTGATTAGCAGTCTTAGCATTTTCTTTACTGGAGAAATCACTAGGAGTTATTAACTTGTGATTTTTTATTTTCCAAGAAGTAAAGTTTAAGTTTTTTAACAGGTTCTGATCGTGAGAAACTACAATAACAGCAAACGGATAGTTTCTTAAAAATTCTGCTAAAGCATTAATAGATGAAATATCTAAAAAATTGTCCGGCTCATCAAGGATCAGTAAGTTATGTTCACCTAAAAGCACTTTTGCCAATTTAAAACAAACAAGCTGTCCTCCACTCAAAGCACTAACGCGATTATCCAAAGATCTTTGCAAATGCAAGTCACCTAAAAGCTGCATTGTAGTGGTTTTATTAAAAATGCTGTTTTTATATATTACCTCTTTTACTGTAGCTGTTTCTTCAGTTTCCTGCGCCATATTTTGTTTGAAATAGCCCATTTTTAGCTGTGGATTAAGCCAGACAGCCAGTTTTTTGTGAAATAATTTTGCTAAAAAAACTGATTTCCCAGCACCATTTTTTCCAGTTAACGCTATTTTTTCTTTTCCTTTAATCTTCAACTCTTTAGTTATACTAAATAATTGCTTTTTATGTAGAGTAACACTTTGAGTTTCGAATCTGACTATGCTGCTTTTCTGTGACAACTCCAGGTTCATATTTTCAATATTGCCTAAAGTGATTGGCTGATGAACTGGCGGCTTTTCCAACGTCGTTTCTGATTTAGCTATACGCCTTTTCAGTAAAGTACTTTTACGAAAAAGGCTTTTTTCTAAACCGCTGCTATCTTTTACTTTCCAATCGGACCAAGAAATACTTTTCTTTTTCTTAGTAGACTTTTTAGCCCTAATTTCGTACTCCCTTTGATCTTTTCTTAGTCTTTTAATCTCAACTTGTTTTTGAAAATACTCAGTGTTCTGCCTTTTTTCTTGTGCTCTAAGAAATTGCTGGTATTCGTCATAAGTACCTTTAAATTCATAAACTTGCTGGTCCTTGATCTGCCAGATAACATTGACAAGCTTACTTAAAAAAGCCTGATCATGACTAATTAACAGAATTGGTTGTTTTAAACTGTCTAAGGCTTTAATTAGCCATCTTTGTTGCTCAATATCTAAATTAGATGTCGGCTCATCCAAAATTAGCAGAGAATTCTGAGTTTGATTTATCTGAAGTAATGCTCGAACAATAGCTGCCTTTTCCTTTTCTCCACCACTTTGCTCACTGTTATTTAAAATTTGTGGTACTAAAATAGTATGGCAATTTCTTTTAACTTGCCCCTCTACCTCAAAAACTGTAGGCTTTTCAGCAATAATGTTGACTAACGTAGTTTTACCTACACCATTATCACCTATCAAACCAACTATTTGTCGGTCTTGAACATTTAAATGTGGAGCTTGAAATAAAACCTCACCTTGATATTCTACTTTCAGATTCGTTATTTTAATATATTCCATGTTAACACCTGCTTTTTGCTAAAGAAAAAGCACTGATAACCAAATTGCCCATAATTTGATTAGCAGTGCACAAAAAGCTAGTGAAACTAAAAAATCACCACAAAAGAGAACAAAACTAATTTCTGATTATCGGCAAAAAAGCATGACAAAAGCTTTGGTTATCAAACTTTTTGCTTACTAATAAAACCAGAAATTAATTCTCCATTTTGGCAATAACCTCTTTCTCTAAATTATTTTAACTATATCATATTTTTTTCATTTTGCAACGGTCAGATTAATCAATCTTTGCAAAAGTTTCACAAACCATTGGCGCTTGAGGATAAAATTTTTGCCCATTAGCTTTAAATTCTTCTTCAAAGAATTGATCATGAACTGTGCGCCAATATTGATAACTGCGATCTCCTTCTCCTTCATGATAAGCATGCTCTGCGGAAATTTGATTATACGGAATAATTTCTACAACTTTGTCTTGGACAACACAGACGGGTTTACCTTGACTATCGAGAATTATGTTCCAATCGCCAACTTTAGATATATCTTCATCACCTGGTACATATTCTGAAGTTGTGGCAGTTTTTATGCCTCTCTTAACTAACTCAGCCAATTCATCTGCATCTTTTTCACTATAACCAAAAGACCAAGCGTCAACTTTAGTGCCGGCAGGCAAATTATGCTTAAGGCAAAAATCCTGCCAAAATAGTTTTACTTCTTTGTCCATTATAGCCACCATTCTGGGGTTAATTCGCCCATTGTAGCGACTTTGTCCTTTTCATAATCCAGCATAATTTCAACTTGTTGATAATCTTTTTCCATTAATTGAACAATAAATTCGCGACAAGCACCACAAGGAGCACCATTTTTACCATCTGCCATTAATGCTAAAACTCTGCTAATTTTAGTTTCACCATCTGTAATCATGTT
The DNA here is from genome assembly GCF_946477725.1 of uncultured Lactobacillus sp. GTDB lineage: Bacteria > Bacillota > Bacilli > Lactobacillales > Lactobacillaceae > Lactobacillus. Next base: position 86,844 of record NZ_CAMKZC010000003.1, read on the forward strand.
AAAAAGCGCACTGCGTTCCGCGCAGACACCTAACCCACAAGCTGTATCAACACAAACCCCAGTATAAATTTTTCCTGATTCAGCTAGAACAGCAGCAGCGACTCCACCAGCTTCCATATGAGGACCAATTGCATTGAACCCTTGCACTTTTTTCGCTGCGTCATACATTTTTTGCCATGTTTTATCCATATTTTCCCCTTCAATTTTTTATAAAATATCTATAAAGCTAAACTCAAATCTTCTTTGACATAATATTGAATTTATAGATGCCGCCATTTGAATGCACATTTTCTGTACCTGTTTGGACATAACCTGCCGTTTGATAGACTTTAATCGCACGCAAATTAAAGTCAGCAACGGATAAAACAATTACTTTATAGTCATAGTTATCTTTGACAAAATTTTCAATGACTGACATAAATTCGCTGCCCAAACCACGACCAGTTAGATTAGGAGCTAGTCCCAAGCCAACTTCAACTTGTTCTTTTTTCTTCTTATCTGGGTCAAGACAAAAGAAAGCGACTAAGTTGCCGTTTGTATCCAAAACCTGAAAGTAATTATTTTTACGTAACTGGGGAGAAATTATTTCATCATAATCTTCTTGATCATTTTTCATATCATAAAAAGCATATTGTCCGTCGTAATGCCACTCATCTGCAATAATCCTGGCATTTTTTTGCGACAGTAGTGCTATTTTTTGAAAAATACTTTTATTCATTTCTTCACCTCTATTCTTTGGATATTAAATACTAATTAATTATTTAATATACTGAAGCCCTATCCAAAAAGCAAATTTTGCATAAAAAATCCGCTTTTACTTACATGAAAGTAAAAACGGAAATTAAATTTTATTTATTATTCCTTAATTAATAGCTGGTCCACCTGTGGCACCATATACTTGGCCTGTCACATAACTTGCCAAGTTTGAAGCCAAGAAAATATAAACATGAGCTATTTCATCAGGTTGTCCTGCGCGTTTCAACAGTACTTGCTGACCAAATGTAGCAAGAGCATCGGTTGGCTGACCACCACAAACTTGCAGAGGTGTCCAAACAGGACCAGGTGCAACACTATTAACTCTAATTCCTTTAGGAGCAAGACTTTGAGCCAAATTAATAGAAAAGCTGACAATTGCTGCTTTGGTAGCTGCATAATCAAGCAATATTGGTGATGGACTGAAGCCTTCTAAAGAAGTCGAGGTCAGAATTACGCTGCCCGGCTTCATATGCGGTACTGCAGCCTTAGCCATCTCAAACATTGAAATGATATTAACTTCAAAAGTATCATGCACTTGATCCATCGACAAATTCTCTATGCCATCAACATTTTGTTGGATAGCTGCGTTCATTACCAATAATTCTAAACTGCCCAATTCTTTGACAGCTTTTTCAACAACTTTTGCTGCTTCGCCACGTTTACGGAAATCAGCTGGCAGCAAAACTGCTTTACGTCCAGCCTTTTTAATCAATTCAGCTGTGTCTTTAGCATCTGACTCTTCTTCTGGCAAATACTGAATGGCTACATCTGCTCCTTCTTTGGCAAAGCCAATCGCTACAGCGCGGCCAATACCGGAGTCACCACCTGTGACAAGGGCATTGCGACCCTTTAACAATCCATGTCCTTCATAGTCGGCCATGTCGCCAGCAGGCGCTGGATCCATTTTACTTTGCAGTCCAGGATATTCCTGTGATTGCTTAGGAAAATCATCATGATGATAACGCTTTAACGGATCTGATAAATTATTGTCCATTTGTACTTTCTCCCTTCAATAAATTCAAGTTCAAGATACCGCTTTTATAATAATAAAACAAAAATATTGCTTATTAATTCATATAAAGCCTTTATCTTTGCCCATTCTCTTGCAATGCACTATGATGAATTTATTAGGTAAAAGTAGGAGGAAATATTTAATGATTAAATCATATAAAAAGTTCTGGCAGAATATTTTAAATTTTTCCGGCACTGCTAATCGTTCAGAATATTGGTGGCCGGTGATTATAAATTGGATATTGGCTTTTGTTTTGATGAATTTGGTTGAGAGCCTATTAGGTCATTCAATTAATGATATTTATAATTGGGGCGATTGGAGCATCAAGACGAGCTCTCTCATCATATCCTTTGTTGTCTGGATTGCAATGTTATCTTTGCGCTTTCGCCGTTTACATGACAGTAATCATTCTGCTTGGTGGATTTTAATCATGATAGTGCCAATCATTGGCGACATTTGGTTCATCATTCTTATGTTATTACCATCCAAAGCAAATAATTACGATTAAAAAGTATTTCCGTTTCAATAAAAATTTAGCTTTATTTAAAGTAATATAAATCAGGTGCAATAATTTACCTTTAGTGTCATTATTGCGCTTTTTCTTTGCCAGCTAATATTTCTTCCGGCTATTTTTACGCTCATCCATGTTATGCTTTTTGGTAACTTCATTATAAAAAGTGAGTTTGCGGTCAATTACTTTTATTAATTTATCCAACATCATCATTTATGCAATAATTCTTTTAAATAATGAACCCTGTCTCAATCATCAAGTCACTCGTAATAATGTTTCACATGAAAAGAGTAATTTTTAATTTAAGCATATCAAGTTTGTATAATTTTAATCCTTGCTATAATTAGGAAAAGGAAGTATATTTTATGCATATTAAAAACAAGTTAGTAAAATGGCCAAAAATTATGTTGCCAACAAAAACGTCACAGAAATTATTTAGTCAATTCAATCAAAGAATTGCACAGATACCACAATTATGGGAAAGAATTAATTCAAATAATTATTCATGGAATTTATCTGGACTACAACAAATTCAAAATTTATTGCAGATTTGCGCTAAGCATAATAAACATATTGCAGAACAACTAAAACAATTATCCACAGAAGCAAATGAACAATTAGTCTCTGTCTTTAAAAACAGAACCTTTTTAAAAATTCTTGCTCAGAAAATGCAGCTATCACCACAAACAACAAAAAAGATTCAAACTTTATTAGATAAGTTCACAAGTAGTAATGGCAAAATTTCTCCAGGTAAACTTTTGATCATAGTTTTGTTTATTGCAATGGGTGCTCAGCTACCGCTAATTTTTGAAGACTCGGTTAATTTCAAAGGCATCATATTAGCAGTCTCAACTATTCTTGACTACATCACCACTGCCATTCAACTTGCTCAGCACTTTCAAAAAAATAAATCTAAAAATTAATTTTTTACAACTTAAAAACGGCAAATAAAACGGTTGTTTCAACAAACAATATATAAATAATCAATTAAATATTTGTATATTTAGCAAATTAATTATATAAATTAAGAGTCATAGTAAATTTGTGATGTGAACCCTAAAATTGGGACACTTTATTAATTACTAATTGAGGACTAACTTCTGATATTCAATTGGAGTTAGTCCTTTTAGTTTGATTTCTATTCTTTTCTGATTGTAATACTCAATGTAGTCTCTGATTGCATCTTCTAGTTCAGTGAAATTTTTAAACTGCTTCTCAAAGCCAAAAAACTTTTCTCGTTTGAATATTCCGAAGAAGCTTTCCACTAACATCATCAAGGGAATTGACCTTACGTGCTATTAACTGTGACTTAATGCAATGACATCAAAGCCGCTTACTTAAATTCTAATTTAATTAATATTGGTTTTGGCAACATTTCCCGGGAAATAACACTGACTCAAATATATAATCTGCCATATTTATTACCTTTTTGTTTTTGAGTTTCACATGAAACATTAATTTCGGTTTATAACACTAGTTAGCTTTTTTTATTACTTTCTAATCAAAAAACGACTATGCTAATTGCCATAGTCGTCCTTTTAACAAATTTAAGCAGAATATTCTGTCAGTCCTGTCTTTAACCTTTCTAAGCCATCTTTAACCATTGTTAACGGGCAAGCAAGGTTCATGCGTAAAAAGTTGTGACCGTTACCGCGATAAATACTCCCCGGTGATAAAACCAGACCTGTTTTCCTTTCTAAGTAATCTGCTAATTTTTGTGAATCTGTACTAATCCGTTCAACATCAAGCCAAATTAAATATGTTGCCTTGCCTGAGACCACTTTTATTTGGGGAAGATTATTGCTGATAAACTCTTGAGCATATCTAAAATTAACGTTTAGCTGCTTAATCAATGCTTGCAGCCAATCATGACCATGTTCATACGCAGCAATTGTTCCCGGAATGGCGAGCAAATTTGGTTCAGCCACCTCATCACTATTAAGACCGCGATTAACCATAGCACGCAAGTTATTATTCGGTACGATAGCAGTTGCTGCATGTAAAGCTGCAACGTTAAAGGTCTTACTTGGCGAAACCAAGGAAATGACGTTGTCACGTGCAGGACCATTTACTGAAAAGGCAGGAGTATAATCTGGCCCTTTGCGTATCAGATCACCATGAATTTCATCAGACAAAAGTACCACATGATGTTTAAAGCATAAATCAGCAATTTTTTGAACTTCTGCTTGAGTCCATACCTTTCCTACAGGATTATGCGGATTACAAAAAATCATTAGTGTCGTCAGAGGTAATGCTAATTTTTGTTCCAAGTCTTCCCAATTGATCTTATAATTTGAACCATCAAATTGCAGGTCATTACTTAAAACGTGTCGACCGTTATTTTCAATTGAATTATAAAAAACATTGTAAACTGGTGCTTGCACTAAAACATTGTCACCAATGTGAGAGATTCGCCGCACAACTGCAGAAATTGCTGGTACTACACCCGTAGTAAAAATTAGCCATTCCTGCTCTGGCCGATGACCGTGCTCTTTTTCATACCAATCTACTACAGCATTAAAATAATCATTTTCAGGCCACTCATAGCCAAAAACACCGAGACTAATTTTTTCTTTCATTGCAGCAATAATTTCCGGTGCAGTTTTAAAGTCCATGTCGGCAATTGACATTGGTAAGTCGCCCTTTTTAACATGCCACTTGACTGAGTCTGTCGTACTTCTATCCGGTGCATTAACAAAATCATATTTATTCATTATATTTAATCCCCTGGTTTCTGATTTTCATCTGAATGATCAATCTTCTCATCAATTTTAGCACAGATAATTTCCGTTTTAGCGGGATTAATTTTTTGTGGATCTAGAATCAATTTACCAATTGCAGGAGCAGCAATTCTACCGGAAATTGGATTCTTGACACTGTCAATCTTACTTGGAACCGTAGCGTCAATATCAGAAACATATTCAAAAGCTAAGTCCGTGTGAATTAAATTGGTATTTTTTAATTCCAAATGGTCAATGTAATTAAGTCCTTGATCACTTTCAATCTGACAATTAATGAACTTAATATTGTGGCCATTCCAGGCCAAATATTCACCATCTATTAGCGAATCATACACAGTAACATTTTCACAGTTCCAAAAGGCATCTTTAGAGACAAAAGTAGAATGATGTACTTCAACATTTTGGGCACCATCAAAAACATAGTTGCCAACCACACTGACGTGGTCAAGATAAATATTTTGACTATCTTTGCCAAAATAGTCACCGTTAATTTGACTATTGGTAATGCGAATGTCCTTACATGTCCACATTGTTTCTTCAGCATTCGCAAAATGAACATGGTCTAAATTTATTTTTTCTGCTCTTCTAAATAATTTGGGTGCCTGCAAAGCTGAATTTTTAATTGCAATATTTTTGGTATACCAAATACCGCTACGAGCCATAGTTTCAAAAACAGTATTAGTGACAGTGATGTCATTGTCATACCACAACGGATATTTCCACTTAAAAACAGAGTCTTTAATGCTAATTTTGCTGGCTTCCTTTAGTGGTGACTCACCCTCTCCAAAAGTGATTCCTTCCAGCTGTGCATCTTTTAGTCCAAAAAGAATTCTTTCACCTGCAAAAAAATGATTTTTGATAATGCTCATTCTGATCTCTTTTCTTTGATATAATTGGCGGGCTTTAATTTTTATTTAGATAACCAAATTGCCTTATTTTATTATCCACTGAAAAGTATTCAATATAAAATACCAATTAATTAGGTCCTGCTATTACAAAAAGTTATACTAAATTACTTTTCAATTATATAAATATTTTACCATTCTGCTAAAAGTTTAATGTATATTTTTAAAAAGCTGGAAAGGCTTTTTAAATAACTATTTTATTGTAGCTAAAGATAGACCATCTAACATGAAAATCATTAAATACAGTAAAATTGTGTACTTTTTATAAAACACGGCGTTCTCAAATAGATGCAGAGTACAATCAAGGAACCTGGAATTTTGACAGTTCTCTGCGCTCGAAAAAACGTGGTTCTGTTTTCGTAGCAGAATCACGTTTTTAATTTGTCATTTATAAATACCTAGCGCGGCACCCTTTCCGGTTGAGGAGCAATAGCTGGTAAATCACTTGCTTTTTCTGTTGAGTACCAATAGGCAACTGCAGCAACATCATCTGAACGCTCAAACAATTGAATATCATTATTGCCAATTTGCTGGACAGTTACTTTTAAATCGTGTTTAAACCGAATTGGGTCCAATAAGTGAAAGCGATATAACCCATGCATTGGCAAAGCATCATTGCCAAAGGCATGTAATGGCATTAACTCACCATTATTAAATTCATCCCGAGTATGATCGACCTTTGACATAAATGGATATCCCATAAAAGGTCTTTGAAAAGTTTGGGCGTAAGTCATACCGTTTTTGTCTTTTTGATGAAACGCCCACGCTCCACCAAAATAATCTTCAGTACCTGTAGAAGTAACTGTTGGGTAATTGGTATCGCCATCAATATAAAATTTGAATTCTCCTTCACCCCACCAATAACGTTGTAAGGCGCAGACTTCAAAATAGACTCCTACAAAATGTCCAGGACCTTTTATAGAAGGTAAAATTACAAAATCATTTTGTTTTTGAGTATATTCTTGTCTATTCCAAGCAGCGTGAAAGTATGCGGCATCTTCGGGCACATCTTTGATAACATAGTCAATACCATAAAAGAAACCGTCAATATCACCAGGATGTTCGTTTGTGATTGTGATTTTAGCGGATTTTCTAAAAGGCATTGGAAAGTAACTGTTAAAACCCCCTGTTGGATTAACAGTAATTAAAGCAGAATTAATATCACATCGTTCGCCAAAGCCATTACAGAAAAAATCGCCAATAGGAACTTCAACTGCAGGTTTGTCTGCTCCGTCCCAATACATTCTCAAAACTACATCCCGCAGTACAAAACTACCAGCTGGAGTTGCATCAGCAATTGTCATCCAAATATGCCTGATTTCTCCTGCAGAATGAATATCAGCTATGGTTACAGTTTTTCCTTGAGGTAATTTAATGGAACCATTGCCTTTGCGGCTGGGTCCCAAGTCACTGGCACTCATAGCGGCTTTACCCTTAGCGCCCGTTAAATTTTCAGGTGATATTGTCCGATTTTCTTCATTTAAGTTAATTCGAGTTAAATCAGAAATGTTCATTTTAATTCTCCTTATTAGTCATTTTTATTTGGTTATAAATTTTATCAAGATTATAAAAGTACATTACTACAATTGATAATACAATCATAGCTATCGGTAACAAAATAAAGTTAGCCTTAATAGCAAAGATTGCTTTACCAGATTGAACATGATGCGGCACATATTGGCCCCAACTTAGTAAAAAGCCGGTAACTGCTGAAGTAATAGCCATTGCCAACTTACCAATGAAGCCATTAATGGCTGAGATTAGGCCAGACAAATTGAGCCCAGATTGCCACCGACTATAATCAACTGGATCGGCTTGCATTGAAAAGTACATGTTTTGCCGAATGCCATGGCCAAATGCATATAAGATTGAGCCTAAATATATATAAAGCAAACCTTTGTGTCCCAGTAACATTATTATCAAACCTAATGCAGCTATACCACTTCCTAAAATAAAGACATTACGCTTAATTAAATGTTTAACTAAAAACGGTGTTATGATTGTTCCAATCATTGGGACAAAATTTATTAATCCTGCAACTATTGCAGCTTGCGCTGCACTGCCAACAACATAAGTAAAATAATAAACTAACGAACCCTGTACAAAGAAATTCGATGCCCACATAAATAGTGTACTAAAAGCAAAAACTAACCATGGCTTATTTTTAAACAATGCCTTGAAACTTTCACTTAGTTTAACAGAACTTTTAACGCTCTTAGGATCATCGATTTCGTGTAAGTTGTGAAAAGGTACATACAATATAAAAATTGCTACGACACAATATAGGCTCATTACTAAAACAAAACCTTTTTGTTGATTGCCACCACCGAAAAGCTTAACTAAGGGTAGCGTTGCAACGCTAACAAAAGTTGCACCTAAAAACGAAAAAACCATTCTGACCGTTGACATATTAGTTCTTTCAACTGGATCCTTAGTCAGATTAGGTAAGATTGACGATATTGGAATATTTACTAAGCCATAACAAATGGAAATGCCTAAGTATGTGACATAAGCGTAAATTAATTTGCCTGTCATCGATATATTTGGTACACAAAATAATAATATACCAAAAGCAGCTAACGGAAATGCGCCAAAAAAGATATAGGGTAAGCTTTTACCCCAACGTGAATGTGTTTTATCAATAATTACTCCAGTAAACATATCTGCAAAACTATCAAATATTCGAGTTACCATAATCATTGTTCCAATTGCTGCACTTGCAATGCCAGCTACATCGGTATAAAAAAACATCATATATAACGTCAATACGTTCCACACCAAGTTACAAGCAAAATCTGAAACACCATAACTTATCCGATTTTTCCATAAATGATATGTGTTTAATTTCTTTGTTTGCTTCACAATATTTTTCTCCCTCTCTTTTTCTGCAAACGTTATCAGTAAACGTTTACTTAAATAATAAAACTTATTTAAAGACTTTTCAAGAAAAATATAATCAAAAATAAGTAAACGTTATCTATGATGTATAATGTAAGTAGTAATTAAGAAAAGCGTGATCAGAATGTCTCAACAACCTAGTATCAAAGACGTAGCAGCTAAAGCACAAGTATCTATTGCCACTGTTTCCCGTGTTCTTAACCATAAGGGTGGTTTTTCAAAGATTACCTTTGATAAAGTTCACAAGGCAATGGCAGACTTAGGATATCAGCCGAACCGCCTAGCTCAAGCATTAAAATCTGACTCAATAAAAATGATTGCACTCAGTGTACCGTTTGTTTGGCATCCCTTTTATGCAGAGTTTGCTTATTATGTTGAAGCGGAATTACAAAATCGTGGATATGGTATGTTACTTTCAAATAACCAAAGCGATCCCGCGAGCGAAAAAAAGTTTTTACAAATGGCACAAGAAAACAAAGTTGATGGCATAATCGGCATTACTTATAACGATATTGATCCTTATCTATCCACCAACATTCCATTTATCAGTATTGACCGTTTCTTTGATACTTCTACGACTCCAACAGTAGCGACTATTACTTCCGATAATTATCATGGCGGTGAAATTGCTGCAAATGAATTAATCAGACGGGGTGCCAAAAAAATTGCTTTTGTTGGCACCTATGCTAACTATCCCAATGGATCCTTAAATCGTAAAAAAGGGTTTCTTAAAATAGCAAAAGAGCAAAATGTACCTTACCAGGTTTTTGAATGCAGTGAAACTGACCCTGAAGCACCTTTATTATTGGACAAAGTCATTAACCATCTTGATAACATCGATGGCATATTTACTGTTAATGATGAAACAGCTTATCAGTTACTTTTTAAACTCCAAAATTATTCGGTTAAAATTCCTGAAGAATTACAATTAATTGGGTATGATGGTTTTCAAATGATGCCAAGCATTGCACCCAGTCTTTCTTCAATAGTCCAACCTGTTAAAGAAATTGCACGATTAGCAGTCGATAACTTAATTAAATTAATTTTGCATAGCCGTGAAGTTGACAATATTGTTGTTCCCATAGCCTTTCGAGCTGCTCAAACAACTAAAAACATACAGCAAAATAAAATAATTTAAAAAGCACCAGTATTAGTTGAATACTAGTGCTTTTAAAAATTTTACGTAATAATAGCTAAAGCAATGACTTAGCCCCTAATAATATAAGCAAAATGCCAATTGTGGGTTTCATGTAACGAGTAATTTTAGTTTGGGCTAAAATCTGGGCCAGTCTGGGTGCAATTATTGCACCTAATATGGCACCAATCATCAAGGGCAAGCCAGCAGTCCAATCTACCCGGCCGTCTGCAATATGAAAGATTGCGCCCGTAATAGTCATAAAAACTAAAACGTAAGTTGAAGTTGCAGTAGCTTGAAAATCTTTTAATCCTAACAAAAATAAGCCACCGATAATAACAGCACCACCGCTCATACCGGCTACGCCAACCATTAAGCCACCCAAAATACCATAAATTCCAGCTTCCATTCTGGCAAACTGCGTTTTCTTAACTGTTTCTGCGGTTTGCGCTTTTTTCTTAAATAACATGTTAATGCCAAGCACTACTAAGACAATTCCTATTAGCCACTTATAAATTTTAGCGGGAATATATTTTGAGACCAGTGCCCCGATTATTACAGCTGGAATTGCCGTGAGTAACATTTGATTACCCACTCTAGTATTAATTTGTCTTTGGCGGTAATAACTAATTGCCCCGATTATTAATGAAGGTAAAGCAGTCACTAGTGAAGTTGAAGAAGCTGTTGCCGCATTTAAGCCAAACAAACCGGTCAAAATTGCCAGGTAGATGGCTGCGCCGCCGCCACCAAAAAGAATAACAAAGGTTCCTATTACTAACCCTATTAATCCTAATAAAAAAATTTTCATAATGCTTGACCTCTTAATTTTTACCATATCTTGTGTTATAGTTACAATATGTAATTATAATTTACAAGTTGTAAAAGTCAATCAAATAGGAAGTTTAGTATGTCACGTCAAATTTTATCTAAAGAATTAATTATAAAAACCAGTATTAAATTAATTGAAAACAAAAAAGGAAATAATTTTGCGACCATTGCCAGAGAACTTGGTACTCAATCACAGGCTTTATATAACTACTTTCCTAATCAGTTAGCGCTAAATTATGCTATAGTTGCACGGATAATTAGTTTAATGATTGATCAGCTGCGACGAAACTTATTTGGTAAAGCCGGCATGACAGCAATTATTGATTTTGCAATGGAGTTTCGCCAAATAGCTCTTAACCATTTTCATTTAACACAATTTGTTTTAAAAATGCCGCGGACTAATATGTATCCTGAAACTACTGCAGCTTTTAATGATCTAAAATCTATTTTTAATCAAATGATAGCAACAAAGTTCACTGACCCTAAAAAGCAACTATTAGCAAGCAGATGTATCAGGGATTTGGCAATAGGAGATATTGTCAATGTCGGAACAGGTTGGTTTGCGGATAAATCGTTACCAGCCGATAAAAGTTTTCGCAAATTGCTGAAACAAAGTCTTTGCGTTATTGCAAATTAAATTATATATATTATCTTTATTTTAGATATTTGTTCAATAATAGTTTTTAATACTGGGAGGAAAAATTGAATTTTAATCATAGCGAGTTTATCAATGTTAATACGCAAGCTAATACAGTTGACCTAAAGGAAGAGCCCATTCTTCGTGTGATAAAAGCTAAAAAACTCGCAAAGCCTGATGAAAATACATTTACTAAATTAGCTAATTGTAATTTTCATAATGGTATCATAGAGGTGCAAGTTTTAAGTCGACTATTGCCTGATGCTCCAGACTATGCACGTGGCTTTATTGGAATTGCTTTTCGAATTAATGAAGATAATTCGGCTTTTGAATCTTTCTATATCAGACCCACAAATGGTCATACAAAAGATCCAATAAGAAGGCGCCATGCTGTTCAATACTTTTCGTATCCACATTATACTTTTAAATACTTTCGCGATAATAAGATTACTAAATATGAAAATTCAGCAGATATCGGGCTCAATCAATGGATCACTATCAAAGCAGAAATAAAAGATGAAACTGGAAAGTTTTACTTAAATAACAACAGCAACCCTATTTTAAAGGTCTCAAGCCTTAAACATGGTTCAAAAGCCCAAGGTAGTGTCGGCCTTTTTGTTGATATTGGTACCGAAGGCTTCTTTAAGAATCTAAAAATTATTTCGACAGATTAAAAGATCCTGGTGAATAACAAAGTCTAAATTGGATACTAAAGCAGTCTGACCTGTGGTATAAGTTTGATACATGACGATTGGTCTCTGACCTATTTGAGTTTGGTAAATAAATAATATCAATACCGAGCAGAATGTATATGAAAAAAGCACTGAGTCGTAAAATGATATGACCCCCAAATTTAGGAGTCATATCAAAACTCAATGCTTTTTTGTTGGTTTGGGAAGAGATAATTTTTTCCCAGACTCTTATGTTCCCGATATTTAAACTTATTCTACTGTTTGGACCCAGCCCTCTGGGCCCTTTTTATTACCGTACTGAATATCAACTAATTCATTATAAAGCTTAGTCGTTACCGGGCCAGTTTCCGTTTCACTGTAGATAACGTGCTTTTCACCCTTGTATGTAATTGAACCTACGGGGGAAATTACAGCAGCTGTACCCATCGCACCAGCTTCTTTCATGTTGAACGCTTCTTCCAAAGTGATTTGACGTTCAACTGGGTTTAGGCCTTGCCACTTAGCGACTTCTAAAAGTGAGCGCTTAGTAATAGAAACCAAAATCGATTGTGATTTTGGTGTGACAAATTGACCTTCTTGGGTAATGCCGTAGAAGTTAGCACCACCAAATTCATCAATATATTTATGTTCGCGTGGATCCAAGTAAAGACAATCGGCAAAGCCGTTCTTGTGTGCTTCAACGGACGGAAGCAAGCTGCTGGCATAGTTGCCTGATGTCTTTGCTTGACCAGTACCAGCATATGCGGCACGGTCGTATTCACTAACAATGTAATCTGCAGGGTTCAATCCTTTAATATATGCACCAACTGGAACCGCAAAAATGCGGAAAGTATATTCGCTGGCTGCTTCGACGCCTAAAACTTTAGTTGTTCCCACCATAAGTGGCCGTAAATACAGGGTCGCACCACTGTCGTACGGTGGTACAAACTCTTCGTTAGCTTTAACAACTTGTTTTACTGCATCAACAAACCTATCTTCAGGAAAAGGCGGCATGGCTAACCGCTTTGCTGAAAGGGTAAAGCGGTGTGCATTTTGATCAGGTCTAAACAGGTTGATTTTACCGTCTTTTCTACGATAGGCCTTTAAGCCCTCAAAAATTTCCTGACCATAGTGCAGGACTTCTGCACCTTCAGAAAATGTCATGGTTGAATCTTCAGTCAGTTTCCCTTCCTGCCATTCACCATCTTTATATTTTGCCTCATAGCGATAAGGCAGATCTCGATACTTAAATCCCAGATTTTTCCAATCTAGGTCTTCTACTCGTTGTTTCATTTGAACTGTCCCCTATAAAAAACTACATAAGCTAAAAATTTCTCTTTAGCTTTTAATATTAATTTAATTGTTAACTAATTTAAACTAATTTCTTTTTATTGTCAATAGTTAAACTGCTCTATTCCCCAATAAAATAATTTGAACTTCTAATAATAAAACAAAAGCAAAATTTTGTATGTGCATCTAGTTTCACGTGAAACGAATATATTTAAAAAAAGAGCCATCCCTTTGTGATATGACTCCCCAATTTATCTTAATTTCAGGGTTTACATCACTTTCATAGGATGACTCTCATTTTTAAAATTAGTCTTGCTTTGCACTATCTTTAGTTTCAGTATCAGTTTTTGCCGAAATGTCCAAAATTGCGGCATCATTTAGGTAAACATGTTTATCATCTGCTGTAAACTTAACTGTCTTAGTGTCAGGCTTTTTCATTAATAACTTGGCAATTGGCGTTTCCAAATCTTGCTCAACGACTCTACGCAAAGGTCTTGCACCAAATTTCTTATCATAGCCCTTGTCTGCTAAGTAGGCTTTAACTTCATCAGAGACTTCAGCCTTGACACCTTTTTTAGCCAAAACATGTGCCATTTTATTCAAGTAGATATCAATAATCTTATTCATATCATCTTTGGTCAATGAATTAAACGGAACAACAGCATCAAGTCTATTCAAAAATTCTGGTCTGAAGTAGGCCTCAAGAGCTTTAATCAGCTTATCATGATCAACTTTGCCGTCTTTTAACAATTGGTCAGAGTAGCCTGCATTAGAAGTCATGATTAAAATTGTGTCCTTAAAGGAAACTGTTCTGCCCTGAGCATCAGTTAAGCGCCCATCGTCCATGATCTGAAGCAAGGCATTGAATACTTGTGGATTAGCTTTTTCAATTTCATCAAACAAAATCAAACTGTATGGTTGATGACGAACTTTTTCAGTTAATTGGCCGCCTTCACCATAACCAACATAGCCCGGTGCCGAACCGATCAATTTATTAACTGCCATCTGATCTTGATATTCAGACATATCCAGTCTAATAAGATGATTTTCACCACCAAATAGCTGAATAGCTAATTGTTTAGCTAATTCCGTCTTACCTACACCAGTAGGTCCAGTTAGCAAGAACGTACCAGTGGGACGATCATTGTCTTTGAAAACTTGTTTACGGGCAATCGCATCTGTAATGACGTCAACAGCATTATCCTGATCAATAACTACTTTCTTTAATTTCTCAGCCAAGTCAAGGTTCTTTTGTCCTGCACTTGCATGTAATTCACTCATTGGAATCTTAGTCTTAGCTTCGATTAAAGCGTAGATATCTTCATCAGTAACATGTGGAGTGGCAGCGTCATCCACGTGATTAGCCTTATCACGCAAGTCTTCGACTTGTTTTTTCAACTCGTTTGCTCTACTATAATCTTCTTTTTTGACAGCTGCTTCTTTCTCACTTTCAAGCTTTTTAATCCGTTTCTTTAAAGTTGCTTCATCGCTGGGAATTGTATCAAGACCCTTTTTAGCACCTGCCTCATCCATTAAGTCAATGGCCTTGTCAGGTAAATAACGTCCCTGAATATAACGTTGTGACAATTCAACTGCGAGTTTCAAAGCACTGTCATTATATTTTACGTGATGGAAAGACTCATATTTATCCTTTAATCCTTCCAAGATTTTAACGGTAACGTCTGCTGATGGTTCCGGAACTTGTACTGGTTGGAACCGACGTGCGAGTGCCGCATCATTTTCAATTCTGCGATACTCACTTGTAGTCGTTGCACCAATTAAGTTTAAATCACCACTAGCTAAAGCTGGTTTCAAAATATTAGCGGCATCACCGTTATTATTCTCAGAATCAGTAGAACCGGCTCCAACTATATTATGCAATTCATCAATGAACAAGATAATATTCGGATTCTTTTTTGCTTCGTCAATCACTTTCTTAAGGCGCTCTTCAAAACTGCCACGCAAGCTTGATCCGGCAACCATATCATTAATATTAATTGCGATAATATGCTTGTCCTTCATTTTATCAGGAACATCACCTGCAGCAATCTTTTGTGCCAAGCCTTCTACAATAGCTGTTTTACCAACCCCGGCAGGTCCAATTAACACAGGATTATTCTTCTTGCGCCGACTTAAAATTTCAATTACTTCTTGAATTTGTTCGTCACGCCCAATTACAGGATCGTACTTATTCTTCTTAGCTTGTTCAACCAGATCAACACCAATTGGCTTTTGACCTTGTTTTTGGCTCACTTGTCCACCTTGATTCAAATCTTGTGGAGAAATATTCATACTACTGGAGTAGTGAATAGGAATAGCACCATCGTTGTCGTTAGTATTGTTAAAGAATGAATTGTTTAGTTCGTTAAATAAATCGTCAAAATCGTTATCAAAATATGCCATATGCAAACACCCCTTTGATAGGTTATAAATTTGTAATTAGCACTCGTTTGGTTCGACTGCTAATTACTTACATATAATATTATAGCAGGTTATCCACAGAAGGCAAAAATTATGATTGCTTTTTCCACAGTTTTACCGTTTTTTCCACAAAAGAAAAAAGCATTGCTATAAAAGCACTAATGCTTCTCTTTAAGACTTTTCACTGCTATTTTTGATACAATTTAAATTGTTTTCGCAAATATTTACCAGTTAAACTATTAGATTTTTGCGAAATATCCACAGGAGTGCCATTTGCAATAATTTTCCCGCCTTGCAGCCCACCTTTTAGTCCCATATCAATCATATAATCACTGTTTGCCATAATATCCAAATCGTGTGTGATTGTAATAATAGTTCCTTTTTGTTCAAGTAATCTTTGAAAAACATGCAAAAGGGTTCTGACATCTTGCGGATGTAGGCCAACGGTCGGTTCATCAAAAACAAATAGTGTCCCATTTTGTCTTTGATGGATATGACTGGTTAGTTTCAAGCGTTGTGCTTCTCCTCCCGACAAAGCTGGGGTAGATTCTCCCAAGTGCAAATATCCTAGACCCATATCATGTAAAGTTGTGATTGTTTTATTGATTTTTGGTTCGTTTTTAAAAAGTTTTTTGTCCAGAGCATCATCAACGGAATAATCCAAGACATCCGCAATACTTAAGTTATGCCATTTTACTTGTAAAACTTCTTGGTTAAAACGGTGACCGCCACATACAGAACATGTTTCAACCATGTCCGGTAGATATTGGATGTCAAGTGAAATTACACCGGTTCCGTTACATGCCGGACAGGCACCCTCTTTGTTATTGTAAGAAAAATGTGACGCATGGTATTTTAACTTTTTTGCTAGTGGCTGTTTAGCAAAGAGTTTACGCAAATTATCCATGATATCAGTATAAGTTGCAACAGTTGACCGTTGATTTTTACCAACAGGTGTAGAGTCAACACTAATTACATTTTTAATAGCATCATTCTTTAAATTTTTTACCCAATCAGGACCATTCTTAAGATTTTTTTGTGCTTTAAGTGCAGGAATGAGGGAATCGAGAATTAAGGTAGTCTTACCAGCGCCAGAAAAGCCGGTAACGGAAGTTAAGCGATTGAGCGGAATTTGAGCATGAATATTCTTTAAGTTAAAACGTTCAGTAACATCGAACTCAACTTTACCGTGTTTAAAAATTTGGTCAGTTTTTGCCGTGTGACGAACTAGGAGTGGTGCCTTACCAGTTAAGTAAGGACCAATCAAAGACTGCTCACTTTGCTCGATCTCACTAGGTATTCCCTGGGAAATAATCTCGCCACCCCGGCTGCCTGACCCTGGACCAATTTCAATCACCCAATCGGCTGCCTTAATGATTGCAGTTTCATGATCAACTACAACTAAAGAGTTTCCTTGATTAACCAGTTCATGAAATATATCAATCAGTCCAGCCACATTATCAGGGTGTAAACCCACCGATGGTTCATCTAAGACGTAAAGCACACCGGTAGTTTCCGTACGCAAAGTTCTACCAAG
Source organism: uncultured Lactobacillus sp. (assembly GCF_946477725.1). Taxonomy (GTDB): domain Bacteria; phylum Bacillota; class Bacilli; order Lactobacillales; family Lactobacillaceae; genus Lactobacillus. The sequence goes on from NZ_CAMKZC010000003.1 coordinate 104,186, forward strand.
CTGAATTCGTTGCAATTCCCCAGTAGACAGACTGGCAGCCTGTCTATCTAAGCTCAGATAGTCTAGGCCTAATTTTAGCAGGGGCTTGACTTGATGCATCAATTCACCGGTTAAATTTTCTGCCAATTCTTGCATATCTTGTGGCAGGGAAGCTAAAATCTCACCCATATAATGGTTCAGTTCACCTAAAGTTAGCTGTTCAGCTGCAACAATATTTTTTCCAGCAACTAACTGCTGCCAGCGACTGGGATCAATGCGATAGCCTTGGCAGCGGGGACAGGTACTGAACTTATAAAAGGAGTTAATTCTTTGCAATCCACGTTCGGATTTTGTGGTTTTGCGTGAATTAGCTACGGCATTATAAGCATTTTCATATAACGCGTCTAGATGATATACGCGTCCAGTAGAAGTTGGCAAATCAATCGGAACTTTACGCTCTTTTCCATGAAGTACAATTTCTTTTTCCTTAGCATTCAGCTCTTTATATGGAATATCGGTCCGTACCCCCAGTTCTCGGGCAATACGCCACATCCAATTTCGTCCGGGAATTTGCCAAGTTGCCACTGCTCCCTTTTCAAGAGATAAATTCTCATCTGCAATGATTTTACTATCATCAATTTCTTCAACTGTTCCCAATCCCTGACATTTTTGACACGCACCATCAGAATTAAACGCAAAATCTTCTGCACTAAAAGCATAAAATTGTCTCCCACATGTAGGACAAGTTAATCGTCCCATAGCTGCCCCCGTTAGATCCATGGCTTCAGCTATTTTAATCGTTGCTGGTACTCGGTGACCGTTGGGGCATACAGGTGAACCTAAACGGGAAAAAATCAACCGTAAGATGTTAAAAACTTCTGTAACTGTACCTACCGTGGAACGGACTCCAGGCACAGCAGGCCTTTGCCTTAGAGCTAAAGCTGAAGGAATATGTTTTACTTCGTCAACCTGTGCACGACCAACTTGACTAATACGTCTTCTGGTATAAGCTGCCAAGGAATCAAGATAGCGTCTTGCGCCCTCTGAGTACAAGATTCCCATCGCTAAGCTTGATTTGCCAGATCCGCTTAACCCCGATATCGCTACAAATTTATGCAGGGGAATATCAACGTTGATGTTTTTTAAGTTATTAACTTTACCACCAATTACTTCAATTTTGGTCGGCTGTTTTTGATATTTCATTAATGATTGCCCTTTCTTTTAGCCGGTTTTAATGGCTTTTCTGGCTTCTTTAATAAGTACTGTCTTATGGCCTGAATTACTTGTTTGTTTTGCGGCAAATCAGAGTGATCTGCCTTTTCACCTGTAACTGTTATTGCAGTATAGTTTTTTACTTGATTTTGAAAAATAAATTTACCTGCAGCTACACTTGATTCAGGTACGATGCCATCAGATTCGTAATTTTTGCCGCCAGAAAGAGAATAAACTTTTAGATTGGTTGGCAGTGCTGAACGCTTTTTAATAAAATTAGCCAGCATTTGCGTTCTATTATTAATATTATTTTCAGTAAAATTATATGGCGTACCTAAAGTCATTAATTTCTTGATTTTGATATCATTTGAATACTCAGAATAATAGTGCTCCAGCCAGTAAGTCCAAATCAAACCGCCGTTAGAATGACCAAATGCCTTAAAATTATTGAACTTATAATTTTGGATTAACGACTCAAATGCAACATTTAGCCACTTAGCTTGTTTTTTAATATTGGAATAGCCGTCTTTATTGTTATCAAAACCAATAATAATAAAGGGCTCCAAGTCATTTTTACCTATAGAGCCAGTGTAAGTCAATTTTGCTTCACGTGAAACTCTAATTTTTATTACACTATGTCTGTTAAGTGTCGTTTTATTAAGTTCATCAATTAACTGGTTAAAGCGCTCGGTGGTAGCACTTGAACCCGGAACCATAATTACAGGTGAAAGAAGCGATTTACTAAGTTCTGCTCGTGATTTATTATCTTTTTTCATCCAAAAGAAGCTGGGAACAGCAAGCATAATTAAAATAATAATAATCAGGAGCAACCATTTATAGTTAGGATTTTTATGCATCTGCTATTTCATCTCCTGATTTTTAATTCTTAATTCTATCTTTTCATTAATCTTAATTACAGGTAGCAATAAAAAGATATCTAATAAAAACAACAATAATGTAAAAATTAGTGTTGCCCAATTGCCGTTAGTGCCAAAAAAGGAAACCAATAGTCCCGGAGTCCCTTTTAAATTCTGGTAAACGCAAACTGGAATAATATGTAAACTAATAGCTGCTACAGCTATTGTCATATTAATCAGAGGAATTAAAATGCTCGGTAAGATAAAAACAGGATTTAACATTAAAGGTAAGCCAACTGTAAATCCCAGTCTTGAACCAAAAGCAGCAGGCAACAAGTTAATTTTAGCATTTATTTCGTTTTCCCTGTTATCTCTTCTGCTAAGCAGTAACACAATAACAGCCAAAGCAACGCTGGCACCGCCCATTATGCCATAACTGTTAATAAGTGAGCTGCCCAGATATTTATATGGCACATTCCAAGAATTACCGTGTTTTAATGTATATGTTAAATTTTCTGCAGTAAAGGCGCTATTTACTATTCCCGCTAAGGAGCGCAACGGATAACCAATTCCAAGCCAATCCAAAAAAGTAATTACGGCTGTCAATAACAGCACTTCGCCAAAATTATTAGTAGTCTGAACCCTGCTAACAATTTCAGTAAAACTGGCGGAATTAAGTAATTTAAGCTGTAGTTCATAAATTAAAATACCTAAAAAAACACCCAATAATAATGAAACAGCGCTTGGTAAAACGGCATCCCCTGCTCTTTTTTGAATTACTTTTGTGCCCTCATATTCAACGTAAGAAAAGTCCTTCCCTAATAAATGAAATATTTGGCCCACACAGTATCCTACAATTAAGGCAATAAAAACTGCATTAATTTGTAATAAACTGGCGGTAAAAGGCATACGAGCATTGCGTCCACTACTGGAAGCATATGAGCAGAAAAGCATTATCAAAACTGCTGTTAGACCTGCCATAGTTGAATCTTTGTGGTAAAGGCGTGCGGTGTAACGAGCCATAAAATAACTGGCATAAACGCCAAAAACCCCAAAAGTAATTTCTACCATTCCCCGGCATACAAAAGAACCACCATACCAAATGTGATCTGATAAAACTTTATCCAAATTGAAAATATTATAGATTAACCCGTTAGGTGTAAAGATCAAATCACCTAAAAGCTTAAAATAGGAGCCAACTACAGCAATTGGCATTAGCATCGCCATAGTCCGTCTTGTGGCTCGGAAAAAAGAAAATTCCTGCAGGCGAGCTATAAAATTGATAGTGCATTCTGTCATTATTTCAAACCTGATTTTTAATTATTATATTTAAAAGAAAATAATACTCTATTTTTTTAATGCAAGCCATTTTTGTTACCCATTATCTTTTTTATTATTAGTTGTGAATAAAATGGTATAATGAAATTGTATTTTAAGAGGCGAGAACATGAGCAGAAAGAAAATCGAATTAACTGATAAAGTGGCAAAACTGACTGATAAATACTTAGAAACCAATGATACAGATTTTAATGCCCTAATTAATAAGGCATTAAAACTATACCTATTAGATCATTTAAGTTCCAGCCAAATCAAAGATGCGCTTAAAAAAACCGAGGATTTTACTTCTGAATATGCGGGAAAATGGTTTCAGGAAAGTATTGAGGATTTAAATAAATACTAAACTTTCTTAAAACAAAAAGAGCAAGACAGTTATTGTCCTGCTCTTTTTGTTTGTTACCAATTTACTTTTTTAAATACCGCTCTCCGGCCAATTGCCGATAAAAATTAGCTTTGGTTGTGCGTTCATAAGGAATCAGCCAAATAAACCCAATACCTAAAGTAATAATACACAATAGGTACCAGCCAATAAAGCTTAAATCAAGCACGAACAATTCCCACTTATGACCAGCCATTAACTGGCGACTTGCAGTAATTGCTGTTGTGGCATGCACCTCTTGTCCACTTTCCACTAAATCATTAACAATATATGGTGTCATAGCATAAGAATAGGATTTGATTATCCCGGGAATGAATAATAATAAAGTCCATAAAAATTGAAAAATATAGCTAAAAAGAAAGTTCAAAAATTCCGGAATAAAGCGACCATCGGTAAAAACAGAAAAAATTCCCTTAAAAAAGCTTAACCTTTCTCCGCGAGCAAAATGTAAAAATGTTATCACCATGCTCAACATGAAAAAGCTGCCAATAAAAGTTAAACCTGTATCAGGTCCTATTTGTCCTGCCCAAAACGCTGGCTTAAACAGTGAATCAATTGAGCCGGTTCCCATAACATCATTTACATTATTCGCAGTCTTAAGTGAACCACTTACTGCTGGTCTAGCAAAAAAGAAGCCGACAAATAGCGTCATTACAATACCAATACTAACTGCCCAGCCCCAGTTATGACGAAGCCGATTTCTAGCTTCTAGTTTCAGTTCTGCCCTGTTCATAACTTATCTCCTTATCTAGTATATACTAATTACATTTTACTCTCGTATAATGGTACATCGCAAAGAAAACACAAAAAAGCCTAGTTCCACCAACATCGGAACTAAGCTCACACAGTGTTTGTGTCACCACTACTGACCACATATAGAAATTTACATTTTCGCTACCGGAGAAAATGATTACTTCCCTATGGCGACACAACAGAATTTTAGCATGCAATTAACCAAAAAACAAGTTTTAGCCAATTATATTTGCACTGTAAGCCCTACGGCCAAGCAGTTCCAACATAATTTGATTTATTTGCCCTTTTAGTTGGCCAAATCGACCTTCACGCGTTTTATTAGATTGAATAATCAGAATAGTTTTGGCATTATTGGTGCTACGCATGAAAGTATAATAACCCTGTCCGGCTCCATTAGCCGTTTTGGTTTTCAGCTTAATATTGTTATAAAAGCCACCATTATAATAGGCCGGCGGGGCCGCTTGGTAAAGCAATTTGCGGCTCCTGCGGGTTAGTAAACTACCAGTCAGCAGATATCGTATTACTTTAGCCAAATCATGATTTGACATTACTACTGAGCCAGCACCTAACTCACTATGAGCATCCCTGAGAGCTGCTTTATGCTTAACTACATCATAGCGGCCTTTGCGGTAAATCATACCCGGTACTAAATGACTGGCAATAATTTTGCCCGGCTTTGACCACAAAAATTCTGTTTGTTTCAACTTTAACGGTCTGACATAGGTATCGCGGAATAACTGCTCATAGCTTTGGCCCGTTATTTTACTCATAATGCCGCACAAGTAAACATAATTTAACGAGCTATAATGCCACTTATTTAACAAGGCGGGCTCAAAGACAGTGTTAGCAGCATCATGTTGGATATTATCTTGATCCGAAACAAAATGCTTTTGTCCCAGTCTTGCCCCTGATTTAAGATCAAGACCAGCGGTCATTGCCAGCAGGTTCTTCAGCCTAACCTTCTTTGCCCCAGCAATTTGCGGATAAAATTTACTTAATTTATCCTGCAGACTTAACTTGCCCTCCTGCACCAGGTGCATGATAATTGCGGCAGTCATTGATTTTTGTACTGAATTAATTAGATAACTAGTGTCAGTGTTATTGCCTAAAGCATAGTTAAGCATTACTTTGCCATTTTTAATGACTAGAATTGAGCCCTTTATTCTGAGAGCATCAATTTGCTGGCGCACTATTTTCCTTTTTAGTGAATCTGATTTGCTAAAATCATGTAGCTTTTGGTTTATAGTTCTGATTGCGTATGGCTTTTTTTGCCACTTTTTACTATAAAAATAGTTATGAATATTATAGTTATGCGGCACATTTGCTTGCGCCATAAACGGTTTTACTGCCCGGTCGACTGCTACCCAGCCGCGCCAACCTAGGTGAATCGTATCTTCCATGAAGTACTGTTCACCGCCGCGTTTGGACAAATCAGTGACATTATCAAAACCTTGACTGGCCAGCTGGTACTTAATCTTGGAAACAGCCTTTTGGTACATCGTTTGTGACAAGCCCGTATAATTAGACCACTTTTCATTGATCGGCGGGATAATGAATAGCACATTGGTATGCTGTTTGGCAAACTGGTGCAACATCAGTTCAAAATCACTGTATTCTACTGATTTAGTGTAGTTAAAGTGTCGTTGACTGTCCTTCAATTTAACCAATAAACGTTTATTCAAGCGCCGCTTAAAAAAGCGGTTATTAATGCCAAAGCTATTCGAATTAGTGTTAAGTTCTGCCTGCTCACTTGCCACTTGGTCTAAGCCCTTGACTGAATAAGTAGCCGGCAAGAGTTTAGCCTGCTTATTGATCTTTTTGATACGGTCACGTAATTGAAAGGTACTAAAAAACTTATCTTCATTGTTAAGTATGCGCCGCTGATTTTCCAAGTAGAAACATTGAAACCCGGTCAGCTTTTCTCCGCGGGCAACTCTTTTCATTCCCAGCTTAATAACGCCTTTTACTTCCGGCATCTGCAAAAAACGCTTGGCCGCATAGCGTTTAGTTACACTGGTTTTCTTGCTGTTTAAGAGAAAATTGCAAGCCTGCAGCGGTGAATAGTACAGGGCAAAAGCATCTGGATTTTGCCCTTTCTTGGTAAACCACTGCGGTGAAACAATCACCACAGCTTTTTTGCCCTTAAGCTGTTTTGACGTGCCCTGCATCTCTAAGAAGTGTGCCAAAGATTGGCTACCTGGCCCACCTAATAAAAACGGCCGGTAATTGCGGTGATATTTTTGCGCAATTACACTCGGGTGCAACGGGTCAAGCCGTGACAGTTCACTTGAGCCATAAAAAGGCACATAGTCATCTTTAAAGGCATCCTGTTTCATTAAAGAGCCTTTAAAAATGGTCGTAGTCTGGGAATTAGCAGCTTGATAAATAGCACCTTGCGAAAAAGTCCGTTCCCACGGCAGTAAAAAGATGACCAGTAACAAGATGGCGGCGCAGAGTACTGGGCCAAAAATCTGCCACAGCCGGCGTTTGTTACTCATTTTCTAAATTTTCCACCTTTGCCACAATTTTATTAGGCGTATCCCATTCGTTTCTATCGAATTCAGAAACGGGGACATCAATTTGGAATTTTTCCTGTAAATTTAATAGCATTTGGACACTAGCCATTGAATCCATTAAACCATTGGCAAAAATATTTTCATCCATTCTGTCTGCTAAATCTTCACCAGTTAAATCTTGTAAAATTGCTAAAACTTCTTTTTTGGTATCCATTGTAAAAAAACTCCTTAGATAAAATTCTTGCTTACTTCCAGCCAAACCAGAGTTGACTGAGAAAACCTGAGAATATCAGGAAACTAAAACAAACCACATTGAAAGTGACAAAGGTAGCCAGCCATTTGGTGTATTTATTTGATGGCAATTTGTCTTTGTGCTTCTTCTTAAACCGCAGCCAGCAATCATTGATGATAATGGCCACAGCATGAAACAACCCATAAACAATATAATACCAGGTTAGTCCATGCCAGAAACCCATCACCAGAAACAAGAGCAGGTATGCTGCCTGCGACAGCCTGACTGGGTTTTTGAACAGCTTTTTCTTCATGGCAAAGAAGGTAAACCGCATATAGATGTAGTCCCGAAACCAGAAGGACAAAGTCATGTGCCAGCGGTTCCAGAATTCTTTAATATTTTGGGAAATAAACGGCTTATTAAAGTTCATTGGGGTGTGAATACCCATAAAGTAGGAAATTGACACGGCAAATAAAGAATAGCCGGCAAAGTCAAAGAACAAATACATGCTGTAGCAGTACATATAAGCCACTAACCACCAAGAAAGTTTTAAACCGCCATTAGCCGTACCTGTTATCATTGCTGCTCGGGTAATTCGAGGCAGCCAGTAGGTACCAAAGAACCAGCCCAGAACAAATTTATAGAGAAAGCCCTGAAACAAATAGCGGGTTGCCAGCTCCAAGTCATTTAAATATTGCTCACGCTTAGGAACAGCATCACACTCCTTGGCAAATCTGCGGTAGCGATCAATTGGCCCCGATGAAATGGTGGGAAAGAACAAGAGAAAGCGTAAATACGTTCCGAGATTAAGCTCTTTAATGGCACCATCGCGCACTTCCATTACCACCTGCACGGTCTTGAAAGTAAGATAGGAAATACCTAGAAAGGCCAAGACTCCCGGAATTTTAGCTTGCGGAAAAGCAGTCTGCACTTTGACTAAAATCAGGGGCACAATTGCTAAAATGACGGCCAAGTAGAAAACCCAGGTTTTATTTTGACTATTTTTACGCCTGCGATAATAGAGATAGCCGTAGGAAACCAGGAGCTGAAACAGAATATAAATGATTAAACTAACGCCCTGTTGCCACTTTTCCGCATCAAAAATAAGAAAAAGAAAAACTAACGAGAACACAACTTCATAAGTTTTGAAGCGATGCCCCCAATACAGCCCGATGATAATGGGGATTAAGCCAATCATCAAATACACAAAGTAATGCGGATTGGAATAAGGCTGTAAGTTAATGAAGTTAAAGTTCACTACTCGTTGACCTCCTTAATGACGGCCTTAATATCAACTTTGCCATTTTGTGAGACTGGTAATGTTTCACGGTAAACATAACGTTGCGGAATCATATATGGCATCAGATCTTTAGCTAAATCATCCCGAATCATCTTGGTAATTTCTGCTTCGGAATATTGTTCTTTAACGCCATCTTTGAGTTTGATTTCCGCTACAATCTGCTTAACTGTATGATCTTGATTATATTTAGGTGCAGCTACACCATGATCAACCAGTTTATTCATCCCGATATAATGGTTGATTTCTTCCAGTTCAATGCGGTAGCCGTTAAATTTGATTTGGAAGTCAATCCTGCCTCGATAAAAGAGCATGTCGTGGTCAAAGAAGCCCTCATCACCTGAACGGTGACTCAGATATTGGTCAGCTGGGTTTTTAAAGAAAGCCTTAGCAGTCTTCTCCGGATTATTCATATAACCCTTAGATGTACTTGGGCCAGTAATAATAATCTCGCCTTCATCTGGCTGATCACCTTTAGTTTTGTCAATAGTTATTTTGGTGTCCGCTTTAACCTTGCCAATTGGCAGACGGTCATATTTCTGTAAAATTGCATCTGTAATTTCCACTTGGGTGACTGCAACTGTTGTTTCGGTAGGTCCATAGGTGTTAAAAATGCGCGCTTGAGGAAACTTCTTTTTTAGCATTACTACTTCATTGTGGGGCAATTCCTCTCCACAGAATAAAAAGTGAGTCAAGCTTGGGTGATAAGCAGCAGTAAAAGTTTTATCCAGAAAACACATTTGCGCAAATGACGGGGTTGAAACCCAAACATTAAACTGCAATTGAGGCAGAGTCTGAAATAATTGAGCAAAATTTTGCGTCACTTCGTGTGGCAGAGCCACTAACTTTCCTGCTCCAACTAAAGCCGGATAAAGACTCATCACTGAAAGATCAAATGAGTACGGTGCTTGCGACAAAAATGCTGGATGCTGAGGCAGATCAAAGTCTGTCATTTCCCAGTTAATAAAGCTAAGCAGATTATTATGACTAATCTGTACGCCTTTAGGTTTACCACTGGTGCCTGAAGTAAAAATAATGTAAAAGTTGTCATCGCCTTGGACAAAGTTTGCAGTATCGGGTTCATAATTGCCCTTTTCTACATCTTTAGGACGTACAACCTTAATAGGTGGCAAGTCAATTTCAGGCAGCTCATCAATTGCCAGAATTGCTTCGGACTGAGAAACCTCTTGAATCATGACTATTCGTTCTGCATTAGAGTAACTGGCAATAGGAATATAGGCATGACCAGATTTAACACAGCCCAAGAAGCTGGCAACCATTTCAAAATCCTGACCGCCCCAGATCATAACGGGACTTTGCGGTGAAAGTCCTAAACCAGTAATTTTATGAGCCCATTCATCTGAGCGTTTTTTGAGATCACCGTAAGTATTAGTTTGACCTAAATAGTCATAGGCAATGCGTTCAGGATCAGCTTGAGCAACTTCATCAATTTTTTTAATTACATTTTCAATCATGATTTGTACCAGCTTAAAATTCGTTATAAATAAAGTGAACAGAAGTCAGCCCACTATATTGATATAAATAAATTAATACCATTAAAATGACACAATAGATAACTGTTGTTAAAATGAATTTCCCAATACGTTTTCCACGTGAATCATTTTTCTCTTTTTTAGCCATAATTTCATATCTTTCTCAATATTAATAAAATGTACTATCGAATATAGTACTACTAAAGTTTTGCCAACCAAAAATCCACCTCAAATTTTTACCAAATTTAAATATTTTCCCGATTCATCCGTTTATTGTTCGTCGTTCAACTTGCGACAATCATTATAAGCAAAACAAAGCGGAATTAAAATTATGAATGAGCCAAACAGTATAGTAATTATTAATAAGATAAAAAGATTAGTTGGCTTTAACCAACGTTCACTCTCTGCGGTAGTTAAAATATATACGGCAAATAAAATTGTAAAAATTAGTTCCCCTAAAAACGTGTAGGCCAATGCACCTTGACCAATTAATTGGTATAGCCTTAGCCAGACGCTTGCCGGAAGTAAACAAAGCCACCCAGAAAAGCGTAACCAGAAAGTAATTTTTTTACGATAATCTTGTCTACCCATTTTTCTCCTTAAAATCTCAATTATTCCTCTCAAATAAAGTAAACCTAATTATAACAATGAGTTTTGTAACAAACAATTTTGTAGCAACCAAAATTTGTATTTTGCCATTTTCGTCATACTTTTTTCACATTTTATAGTTATACTATAATTGTGATATAGAAAAGATATAGATCTTTTCTATATCATACTCAACTTTTTGTTTTTCATTCATACTCCTCCAAGTATAATAATGAAAAAACCGAAATGACTTTACAGGTCATTTTCATATCTATCCCTTTCGACTCACGTGCGTTACGTGAGTTTTTCTATACTCTTAAACAGTTCTAAAGAAATTCTTTACTCTTTTATAAGAGATTTTCTACCTTAACTTCATAATTTAGAGATATCATTTTAAATGTAGTAAGCAGTAGCAATGCTTACTACATACTCCCACTTTTTTATTTCATTCATTCTTACTCCTTCAAAGTAGATGAAAACTAACAGGCTCGCACACCTTGCGAGCCTTTTTTCTTTGTTATAGGATTAATTTAGTTATTTATTACTTATTAATATGAGAGGTTTATATTTAATGTTCTCACCCACAATAAAACACTTACTGGAAGAAAAATCAGGTTCATTCATTATCCCTGCTTCCCGTATTGCATTTGTCGAAGACGACAATCCCTTGTACCACGCCTTTATGATCTTGACTCGCGTAAAATACTCAAAAATTCCAGTCCTTGACCGCCAAAGTCGCGTTGTTGGCCTACTAAGTTTAGCAATGATTACAGATAAAATGATGGAAACAGACGACATTTCTCTTGAACCATTAAATCAATTAAAAGTGCGTGATGTCATGCAAACCAAGTTTGACAAAATCAACTTTGTGCAAACTACCTTGGAAACGCAGCTCCATTTGCTAGTTAATAACGCCTTTTTACCCGTCGTTGATGACTATGGCGTTTTTCAAGGATTATTGACAAGACGCGAATGGATTAAAGCATTTAATTACATAGCGCACAACTTTGAAAAGGAATATAAAGTTACTCCAATTACTAAAAATAAGCAATTATGAGATATACTGTAAATTTATAATTATTTATTACATTTTTAGTGTACTTTATTTCAAATTAAGCTATAATATAATTAGCTAGGGAAATCTAGGTTTTATTTGGTAATCCAGCTATTTAGTTAGTACAATGTGAAAAATTGATTTTAAATTTATATTATTTTTTAAACTTATACGCAATCACAATACTAACATCTTTAATCTTAAACAAATTAAATAACGCTTTGCTAAATTAGTTAATAAAAATTAATAGATATTTCTTGAATAATTAGAAAAGAAGAGCACTAATATGGCAAGTAAAACAATTTCTGCGCAATTGACATTTTTGATAAGCGCAATTATAAAAAATTGGACTTACCCAAATGATCAAGAGCTATCACTAAAAGACAGAGCTGAGTTGGTTTCTCAACTAAAAAATTTGACAGAGAGCCCAGATAGTATGGACGAGGCCGCTAAAATCGCTGATGCTTTTTACAAAGATAAAATAAATAAGCGGCTTAAATCAATAGATTCCAATTTTTCGTGGATCTTTATAATTTTGCAGCATGAATTGGTGTCCGCTTCGCGCTTACACGCTCTTCTCCTTGACTTAGCCAAAGAAGAACACTTTTCAGAAAAGGGAATTGCGAAAATTAACCAGTATTTTGCAGAAACTGATGATTATGGTGACAATGATGACTTTATTACAATGTCTTCCTCTGATTTGATTGACTCATTAGGACGGACTAAAATTTTTCACATTCATCCAGCTAAAGATGAATACCAAACTTTTAAAGTTAAAAAGCACCCAACAAAAGACACACCAAAGTCAATTAAAGCGGAGAATCAAGCAAATAAAATCATTAAGTTAAAAAATCACTAATTAGAAGGAGCAGTCAGATGACTGGTCTTTTTTTTACCTAAAATTTAGCACTAATTTAGAATAAGTCTAAATTAGTGCTAAAATATAGTTATATTTCTTTTTGCAGGAGGCATAATGCATGAGTTTTAAACGTCAATGGAAGTTTTTTTGTGTTTTAGCTATCGGAATAGTAGCTCTTATTTGCCAGTTTGGCTTAAAAACAAAAAGTCTTTTTCAGCTGGGAAGTCTGCAGTTTCCCATCCAAACTATTTTAATGGATTTAGTTGGTATTATAATGGCATATTCCCTAATCACTGAAATAGTTGGCGACTTTAAATCTGGACGTTACGGCGTTGATATTCTAGCTGTAATAGCAGTCGTTTCTACTATTCTAATTGGTGACATTTGGGCTGAATGGATGATTCTAGTGATGATGACTGGCGGGCAGGCTTTAGAAGATTACGCCACTGGTCAAGCAGATAAAGAACTTCGTTCCCTTTTAAACAATTCTCCTACTATTGCTAACAAAATCAGCAATCAAAAAATTATTTCGGTAAACGTAGAACAATTAGCAATTGGCGATCACATCTTAATTAAACCTGGTGAACAGGTACCTGTAGATGGAAAAGTTATTAAAGGTGAATCCAGTTTTGATCAATCTTCTTTAACCGGTGAATCGGTGCCAGTTGCCAAAAACCCGGGGGACCAATTAATGTCCGGTTCAATTAACGGCAGTGTTGCAGTTGAAATGGCTGTTACTAAAAAAGCCAGTGATTCAGAATATCAAACTATCGTTTCATTAGTTAAATCTTCGCAAGCGCAGCCGGCTAAATTTGTCAAAATGGCTGATCGCTATGCTGTTCCTTTTACTATCATTTCCTTGGTAATAGGACTCGCCGCTTGGATTCATTCTGGTAATCCAATCAATTTCGCAGAAGTTATGGTTGTTGCTTCGCCCTGCCCATTACTAATAGCCGCACCTGTGGCACTAGTATCCGGCATGAGTTCCATGTCTAAGCATCATATTATTGTCAAATCTGGTCCTACCTTAGAGAAATTAGCCTCAGCTAAAACTTTTGCTTTTGATAAGACTGGTACTTTAACGGAAAACCAACTGGTAATTGATGAAATCATTCCCGCTGATGTTAGCAGTTATAGTGCGGAAACTCTGCAAAGCTACGCTACCAGTGTTGAACAACAATCAAGCCATATTATTGCCAATTCACTAGTTAAGGTAGCAGATAAAAAGCTCTTAAAACCGGCTACACAAATTAAAGAGTCAACCGGTCAAGGAGTTAGTGGGATCGTTGAAAACCATTTAGTCAAGGTGGGCAAACTGAGCTACATTAAACCAGCAGATAATTTTCAAAAAGTGCAGGAAACCAATGCTACAGCTATTTACATCTCAATCGATGATAAATACGCTGGCTATATTACATTTAAAGATCAAGTTAGACCAGAAAGTGCACAGACAATTAAGCGTTTAAGACGTCAAAGCAATGCCCACATTATGATGTTGACAGGAGATCATAAAGATGTTGCAACTAAAATTGGCAAGGCGCTTAATGTAAAAGATATTCGTTATGAATTATTACCAGCAGAAAAAATAGCTGCGATTAAAAATGTAAACAAAGAAAATCGACCAGTTGTAATGACTGGTGACGGAATTAATGACGCACCTAGTCTATCTGCTGCTGATGTTGGTATTGCGATGGGAGCCAAAGGAGCTTCTGCAGCCAGTGAAAGTGCAGATGCTATTATTATGGTTAATGATTTATCTAAAATTAATGATGCCGTAGCTATTTCTAAGCATACGATGAAAGTCGCTAATATTGATGTATTAACAGCCATCACAATAGTAATTATAATTGAATTAATTGCATTTACCGGTGCCATTCCCGCTTTTTGGGGTGCTATTTTACAGGAAGTAGTAGATATGATTTCAATCAGCTTGGCACTTTTAGCTAAGACTACGCCCAAAAATCCTGAACAAACCGGAATCAGTAAAACTACAAATTAATGAAGAAATTTTCCTATTTAAAAAGCCTGATAAATCAGCGTTTTAGACGAGGCGCAATTTATCAGGCTTTATTTATAAGAATCCTAAGGAATTAAAAATCATATGGGATAAAATTGAATAGCGTAAATCCTTGCTGGTAGTGTAAACCCATGCTAATACACAACCTAAGGCCCAATAAACGAGCAGATATTTGGTTAATCCGGGATCATGAGCATAACCAAAAATAAGTCCACTTAAAAGTATGCCTAACCATTTGTTACTACTTGTGTTTTTATTGAAAAAAGCATTAAAAAATAGTCCGCGAAAAATAATTTCCTCAAATATAGGTCCCACAATTATAACCATTACAGGAAAAAAGTAACCTGCCTGATAAGAAATCTGATCAAGAAGTTTCTGATTAGTAGAAGTTTGCTGTGTATTAAAGCCTAAAGCCAATTGAATAGTTGCACTGACAAAAATGAGCATTATTGCCCCTAAAAAAGAGAGTAATACTTTTCTAATCTGCCAGTGTGGTTTACTATTAAAATTTCGCTCATTACTGTGCCTTAATTGCAGGCAGTAAAAGTAAAATGCTAATAGCAAAGCAATAATTGTAATTATAGCAGTTAACACCACAAAAGGAATATTTCCTAAGCCCAATGATTTTCTTAACCTAAAAGGATAGAAATAAAACTGTTGTACAATCGTATAAAGCACGAAAGCAAGTATTATTGTAATTATATTTCCTAGAAAATAGAAAAACTTTTTCATTCACTTAGCTCCTTTCAGACCAAAAATAAAAGTTAATCCTTAACTAATTTTACACAGTATCTCAGTAACAATATAACCAGCCTTTATTTGATGTTATGGCTCAGATATCATAATAAGAAAGTTATTTCCCAGGAAATAACTTTCTTATTCTAGCATACTTTAATTTACTAGGACTTTTTAAACATATTTATTATAATAGACTTATCTCTAGAGCAAAGGCAGGTTATTATGATTAGATTTTTTGAGATTCTAAACCAGAACCGATCTTTTATAATTCTTTCACTTATTATGTTGGCAACATTCACTGTTTTTTTGGTTTCCTGGTTAAAAGAACCTCGGAGATTACTTAATGGTATTCTTTTCACAGTTTTTTTGTTAACCTTCGGTGTTTGGCTCACAGTAATGATTCTATCTACGAGCTTAAGGCCGCTCATTTTAACTTATGAAATTCTAGTAGTTTTATTTGTAGCCGCAATTACTCTGATGGCTGCCTTTTCCTGGCTGTTTTTCTTGTGGAATGCATATATTGTCTGGAAACGCGAAAGTCACACGCTGTCAAACTTATTAACACTTTTTATTGGTATCGGGATAATTGTCGTGTGGTTAATTGCACTAATTGGTCCGTTTAAAAACATGCCGTCTTGGGTCAGAATTCTCTTATATGCACCAACAGCTGTTTTCGATTATCTGCTTTTTGTTGCTTATAACTTTTTAGTAAATTTGACTTTCTATCAAATTGTCCCCAGACAGTATAACCAAGACTATTTAATTGTTTTGGGCGCCGGCCTGTCGCAAGGTGAAACAGTTACACCACTTTTAGCTAGTCGTATCAATCGTGCAATTGAGTATGCTCAAAAACAGGTTACTAAAGGAAGAAAAAAGCCTAAGTTTATTATGTCTGGTGGTAAAGGTGGAGACGAAAAAGTTGCTGAAGCACAGGCAATGACCGAGTATGCAATTGCTCGTGGAATTGAGCCTAGTGATATATTACTAGAAGATAACTCCAAGAATACCTACCAAAACATGAAATTTTCGGCTGAGGTTGCCGCAAAAGATTTTGGCAGTAAAAATTATAGAGCAAAATTTTTCAGTAATAATTATCACATTTTTAGGGCTTCTCTTTACGCTAAAGCTGCCGGACTTAATGCCAACGGCGTAGGCTGCTATACTCGTTTTTACTTTCTGCCCAATGCAATCGTGCGTGAATTTGCTGCAGTTTTACTTTTAAACAAGAAACGGCATATTATTGCCATTTTATTAATTGTATTATTCTTCATTATTTATGCTTTATTTGATTTAACTGGACTTATTCATTAAAATAGTTATCTTCCTTTGGCTTTGCTCTTTCATAAATGTTAAACTATCTGTTATTAATTAATTATTAAAAGAAAGAGAAAAAGGCATGTTACAATTAAAAGATTTACGTAAGTCATATCATGTCGGTGATACAGTTACACATGCACTTGATGATGTTTCCATATCATTTCGTAACCAAGAATTTGTCGCAATTTTGGGACCTAGTGGGTCTGGTAAAACCACGTTATTAAATGTCATTGGTGGACTTGATCGCTATGATAGTGGAGACTTAATTATTAACGGTAAATCCACTAAAAATTTTAAGGAAACAGACTGGGACGCCTACAGAAATAATTCTGTCGGCTTTGTTTTCCAAAACTATAACTTAATTTCACATTTATCAATTATTGCTAACGTCGAATTGGGAATGAATTTATCCGGAGTTTCCGCTTCTGAGCGTCATAAGCGAGCGGTAGATGCTTTAACCCAAGTTGGCTTAAAGGACCATATTTCTAAAAATCCCAATCAATTATCTGGTGGTCAAATGCAGCGTGTCGCAATTGCGCGGGCTTTGGCTAATGATCCTGATATCTTACTGTGCGACGAACCAACTGGTGCTCTTGACACTGAAACATCTGAGCAAATCATGAAGCTGATTAAAAAACTGTCAAAAGACCGCTTAGTAGTTATGGTTACACATAATCCTAATCTTGCTCAGGAATATGCGACCAGAATTGTCAACTTTCAGGATGGTAAAATTTTAAATGATTCCAATCCCTTTAATCCGGAAAAAGAAAAAGATACTTTTAAGCTGAAAAGGACAAAAATGTCGTATTGGAACGCCATCAAGTTAAGTTTTACCAATATTATGACTAAAAAAGGCAGAACAACTTTGACAGCCTTTGCGTCAAGTATCGGAATTATATCTATCGCAGTTGTTTTAGCCTTATCCAACGGCTTTCAAAAGCAGATTGATACAACGATGAGTAAGGCACTAGCCAAATATCCCGTTACCATCAATCAAACCGCCACCGATGCTTCAAGTATTGAAGACCGTAACGAATCTGATAAGAATGTCAAAAATCGGGGCTATTTAACTGTTGAAAAAGATAGACTGCAAGAGTCAACTCATCAAAATAAAATTAGTCAAAAGTATGTTAATTACATTAAAAAAATAAATCCTGATTATGCTAACAATATTTCCTATCAGCGTGGAATCAACTTAAATTTACTAACACGTAACGATAATAAAATTAAGCGAGTCCAATTCTCCCCCATTTCTGCTAGTTCAGACAGTTCTCAAGCAGCTGCCCAGATGCGGATGCAAGCAATTAGTGCTACTGGGTTAGGCTCATCAGTATTTCCTACTACACTTAATTCTGGTAAAAGTAATTTCCTGAAAGAAAATTATCAACTTTTGTCTGGAGCGTGGCCACATAAAGCTACCGATTTAGTCTTAGTAACAGATAATGAAAACAAGTTAAATATTAATATTATTAAAAACCTAGGTTTCAAAGTTAAAGCTGGTCAAAAAATAAAGTATCCCAAATTTGTTGGTAAAACCTTCAAAATTGTCGCCAACAACGACTATTATCAGAAATTACCGACAGGTATGTTTATTCCGCAAAAAATCAGTAATTCTATGTACGATAATAGCAAAACCAAACTGCAGATTGTAGGCGTCATCAGGCCAAAAGATCAAAATTCTATGGCACTTTTGTCAGCAGGAATTGCCTACAGTGACCAGTTAACACAAAATATTATCAATAAAAATAAAGCTTCAGAGATAGTAAAAGCCCAGAAAAAGACCACTCAAAATGTCATGACTGGTCAAAGTATGAATTCTCAGGAAAAGAAACAAATGATACAGTCAATTGGTGGTTCCACCATACCGACTAGTATGATGATTTATCCCAATGACTTTGATGCCAAAGATAAAGTGCTTGATTACTTAGATAAATGGAATCGTGGCAAAAAGAAACAAGATAAGATCATCTATACTGATATGTCAAGCGCTGTTACTTCGATGACTGGCGGCTTGCTTAACGGTATCACTACTGTCTTAGTTGCCTTTGCCGCAATCTCTTTAGTAACATCAATGATTATGATTGGTATTTTAACTTATACTTCTGTTTTAGAAAGAACTAAAGAAATAGGAATCTTAAAGGCACTGGGTGCCCGTAAAAAAGATATCACCAGGGTATTCGATGCCGAAACATTTATTTTGGGTGTTTTTTCCGGCGTTTTAGGTGTATTTATTGCTTGGTTGCTGGTCTTCCCTATTAATAGTCTTCTTTACTCCATTACTGACTTAAGCAATGTAGCACAGCTTAACCCTACTCATGCCCTGATATTAATCATTATTTCAACCATTTTAACTATGATTGGCGGCCACTTGCCAGCGCGGATGGCAGCTAAGAAAGATGCAGCAATTGCACTAAGAAGTGAATAGAAACAGCATTTTAGAGTTTACCTAATATTTGTTACATGTGAAACAAATTAGGTAAGCTCTTTTTTGCGTAATTTTAAAGTAATATCTATTGTCGCATCCTGTTGACAAATTGGAATATACCAATTTATAATTAACTTAACTAATATGGAGGCGTAAATAAAAATGAAAATTATTATCACAGAAGATAAAGCCAGTGGCAGTAGGAAGGCTTTTGACTTATTTAAAGATAGTATTGCTAATGGCACTAAGGTAATCGGTTTGGCAACCGGCTCAACTCCCGTTACTTTATACCACCAATGGGCCGAAAGTGATTTGGATAACAGCAATTTAATTAGTATTAACCTTGATGAATATGTTGGCTTAACTCCCGATAATGACCAAAGTTATCATTATTTTATGCAAAAAAACTTGTTTGATAAAAAGCCTTTTAAACACTCGTATGTTCCTGATGGAATCAAAGCCATTAAGGATCCCGAAGGTGCTTCAGCTGACTACAACAGAATAATTGCAGAAAATCCAATTGATCTGCAATTATTAGGATTAGGACAAAACGGTCACATTGCCTTTAATGAGCCTGGAACTTCATTTGATTCTATTACCCACGAAGTGCAACTAACTGAGAATACCATCAAAGCTAATTCTCGCTTCTTCAACAACATTGACGATGTGCCAAAGACAGCTATCTGCATGGGCATTGCAAATATAATGTCTGCCAAAGAAATAGTAATTATGGCTTTTGGCGATAATAAGGCTGACGCGGTGCAAAAGATGGTTGAAGGTCCAGTAACAGAAGACGTACCAGCTTCAATCTTACAAAAACACCAAAATGTTACTCTTATTGTTGATCAAGCAGCAGCAAGCAAATTAAGTTCAACATACAATAAGTAATTAACTGATATTAAGCTAAAAAGGGCGGTGCATTAACACACCGCTCTTTTTGTGTGCAATTTTACGAACTGTTATTGTATACATATGGTGCATATTATTAGTCTGTTAAAATAATCAGTATTATTATTAAGATGAACCCTGAGAGGATGGTGATAAGTTGAAGAGGAGTAAAAAGTGGCTATTGGTATTAGGCATGTTATTACTATTGCCTGTGCCTTGTTACTTAATATGGGAAACCAGTAGTTTTTGGCAAAAGTATTTAAAGATTAAATTACCTCATTTAGGTACTCTTAACCCGATATTTGCCTGGTATTTAATTGGTATTAGTATAATTGTTTTTATAATACTAATTGTTAGTTTAATTGTCATCCTATTTTGGCCAGTCCAAAGAAACTTTAATTTAATTCATAAAAGTGATGGTCAAGTTAAGGTTACTTCCAAGGCCATTAATGGCTATGTAATGAATTCACTTGCCGATTTACCTTATTTAAATAATGCAAAGGTTAGTTCCAAGTTAACAAAACGCCGAATTAAAATTAAAATCGGCGGTGACTTGGGCCCTGGTGAAAACATTGCTGCCCTGCTTAACGACTATCTTGAAGAATTAAAAAAGAATCTGAAGCAATTGCTAGGAATTGAGCAAAAACCAAAAATTAACATCAAGTTTATCAATTATCACAAAGGAGATAAACCTGAAAGGCGCGTTCAATAAAGGAGGTCAAAATGAAAGAAGAATATAAAAAATACCTCCCAGAAATAAGCGGTGCCGTAATTGGTGTGTTACTGGCATTTTGCTTTTTGGTACTGGGATTTTTCAAAACTATTTTCGTCATTGTAATGTTGGTCTGCGGCTTTTTAGTTGGTCATTACTGGCCGGTATTCAAAAAAATGTTGCAGAATAAATAATTTATATAAGGAGTATATACAATATGGTACAATCAAGTTCAAATCAAAGTAGTTCAAAGCCTGAAGTTAAAGGCGATTTAAAATATGATTCAAAGGTAATTCAAAAAATCGTGGGTATTGCCTTATCTGACATTAAAGGTCTTTTAACAGTTAACGGCGGCTTTTTCTCAAATATTGCCGATAAAATTGTTAATAGCGATGACGTCACTTCAGGCGTAAATGTTGAAGTTGGTAAAAAGCAAGTAGCTGTTGATATTGAGATCGTTGCAGAATATGGCGTAGATATTACCAAGCTATATGATCAAATTAAAGAAAAGATCCAAGAAAAAGTCAAAGAAATGACTGGTCTTGATACAGTTGAAGTCAACGTTACAGTAGTTGACATTAAAACTAAAGAGCAGCATGAAAAAGATTCTGTCAGCTTACAGGACCGTATCACCGGTGCCGCTAATGACACTAAGGATAAAATCAGCGATCAAAAAGACAAGGCTCAAGATAAAGTTGAGGAAAAGAAGAAGGAATCTAAAGAATCTAGAGTTAAATAATAAGCATAATTTTTGATGTTAACTTCGGATAACATTCAAACCGTATAGAGAAAAATTAGGGATAACCCAGATAACTTAATCAAATTCTTGTGCAAGACCAGTTTAATCATGCTAAAATATATCTATAGAGAAAAAGAAGCCTTGCAAAGCAAGACCTCTTCTCTGAATTTCAAGCGTCCGCTTTAAAGGCGGTTGACTTATTTAGTGATTAATCAAAAAAGACCAATCCCATAACTGGCCAAAGTTATTGTTGGGACGGTCTTTTTGTTTACCTGTGCTTGTCGATATAGGTCAACAAGACAATAATAAACGAGGCAAAGGTCAGCGCTAATTCTAGCGCATGGAATACGCTCACTTGCTGAACACCTTTCTAAAAGATTTCGTGCCATAGGCACCCTCTCCTTTCAAGTGAAACAGCCAACCGCCCTCAAAACAATTTGCTATCAATTCAAATTTAATTATAGCAAAGATAGCCTTATTCCTAAATAACAGCAATCACTTAATTTAAAAGAGTGAACCACTTTTGATGTTAACCCTAAAATTTGGACACTTTTTTAGTTGTTATCTAAGGACTAATTGCCGATATTCAATCGGAGTTAGTCCTTTTAGTTTGATTTTAATTTTATCTTGTTTAGATAATTTAGTCATAAAAATAGCCTCCAAATTTGTCCTAAATTTGGGGGTCATTCATAACTCTACTGCCTTTTATGAATTAATGAAATTAACCGTAATATTGATCCTGGTCTAAAGCAGTTTCATCGAAATTAACTATCATAAATTCATAGTTTGAAAAACACTCCATCCAATTGTTAAAATAGTCGTTCTCTTTTTTTAGCGACTTACTATTTTCTTCTCCTTCTATTATAAAAGGCTTTGAACGTATATTAAAATTTGCATGTATTGCACCCAGCAAATTCAATAAACACAAGAAATCTTTTGCTGAATCCACACTTACATGAAAGGATTTAAACGAGTTATTATTTTCGCCAAGATATCTTTTTGCTCTATTATACTCATCAGCAGATTCTGCCTTATAATTTTCAACGCTATTTACATTCTCTTCAATAATAGCTGTCGGAGCTTGTTTTTTAAAAAGATCTAGTATCTTTCTTAACTTAAGAAATTGTTCATCATTCATTTTTATCATTCCATTTAAAAGGCGGTGCGTGGAAACATTATATCTCCTAAGAAGCCATCAATTTTGCCGCTTATTTAATTGTTCAATAAAATACTCAGCATTCTATTTTCCTAATTCAATTACTTGATCAAACTGCTTTTTAATTTCAGGTCGCAAGTGGTGGGAAATGTAGACTAGAGTGATATCGTTCAAATTGAGCAAGCTCTGTTCGATTTTTTGTCCGTCCTTTTCATCAATTGCGGAAGTAATTTCATCGGCCAGAATAACCTGCGGGTTACCCAGCAGCTGCCTTGCCAGTGCAATTCGCTGCTTTTGCCCACCCGAAATGTTGTTACCGGCGTGTTTTAAAACAGTGTCAAGCCCGCTGGCACTATCAGTGACAAATTTTTCCAAACCTGCACGTTTAATCGCAGTCTTCAGCTCTTCTTCAGTTGTCTCTCGGCCTAAAGTGATGTTATAACGCAGGCTGCCATCAAAAATATAGGCTGACTGATCAATATAAGCGATCTGCTTATGTAGTGACCGCAGACTAAGCTCACGGTATTCATCGTCATCCCAGGTAAGTGATCCCTGGTAGCCGGTTAACAAACCGCCGATTAATTTTACTAGGGTCGACTTACCGCAGCCTGACGGTCCAACAATAGCTACCCGTTCGCCTCGCTTAATGCTGCCGACAACTTTCGTTAAAATAGGTCTATCACTATTGGGGTAGCTGAACGAAAGGTCGCTAAATACAATTTGCTGGGTCAAAGGAGCAACATCCTTGTCCCCTGTTTTTTCCTGCGTATTAGCTAATTTATTATATTTGTCAAAAATAGGTTGAACTGCCCGAATTGAAGTTAGATCAATACTGATTTCTGTCAAGCTGCCAAAAACGTTACCGGACATTGAACCAACAATTAAAATAGCTCCAATTGGAATCTGATTGTGAAAGGCCAGATATCCGGATTCAACAGTTAAAATAGTTTGAGCAGATATACTTATCAGATTAATCAATGAATTAGAGAATGACATTTCCGTAATGTAATTAACCCGAGCCTGTCCAGTCTTATCTGATGCCGCAAGAACTATTTTATTGAGCAATTTTTGCTGACCAAGCGTGAGCAGGTTGACAAAGCCCTCAAGAACATCGGTTATTTTTGCCGTTAATACTTCATTTTGCTTGCTTTGTTTTTGCGATAATTCCTCCAACTTTTTCTTAAAAAGACGGGGAAATAAAATCATAATAACAGCAAAAACCAAAGTGGTTACAAATAAGAGTGGATGGTAAGAAAACAGGATGACACTGGCAATAATTCCTAAGAGTGCACTGCTAAATGTTTGCTCTAAACTGAAAAAGCCATCTTGATTAATTTGGTTTATATCGTTAGTAAACCAGGAAACATAGTCAGCTTCCGTGTGCTTGTTAAAGCCTTCATACTCTTGGCGACCAATTGTATGGGCTAACACGTTCCTAATGGAATTATCGACGGCCTTGATGATTACAGCGGAATAACGTGAACTACAAAAAAAGAAAATTAGAAAAAAGCCCCAGCTAAGCAAGTTTAAACCTGTATCAACAATAAAGCCCTTTAAACTGTGCTGTGTCAAAGCAGTAAGTGCATTACCTTTAAAAATGCTGGCAGCAGTTTGTGCCAAATTCCGGCCAAAATAGAGGATGGCTAAAATTACATACATGCCTGAATTACGTTTAATGTAGGTCCAAAGCGAAAATTTTGCTACAGTGTTGTCCATGATTTACTTCCTGTCTAAATCCCTATTTTTAGAGTTAATACTATAATGATTTTGGTTTAATAGAATAATATGGTTTTTGCATTACTTCTTCAAAAGACTCTTAACTGGTACTTACAGCAGGAGTTGTACTATCTAAAGATAAATTCTTTTCAAGATATCAGTTATGCCCTCTTACTTCCATCATTTACTAATAATTTTATAATTTACTTACTATCTTATATCTTTTTTAACATTAAAACAATTTCTTTTTAATTTTCATTCTTAGAATTTTCCCATAGCAGCAGTATATAAATATCAACTGCAACTTTTTCGAGCCTTTAAAAAATAATTCGTTCTATAATTGCAAAATCACTTATTATACTTAATGCAATCAAAACGAGCAATTATTGACTGCTTTATTTATCACAGCATCGAAAGAATCAAAGTACAGAATAAAAGGGCTTAACACCGAGTGATATCGGCATCAATCCTCAGTAAAATAATTAATTAAGATTTATCAGGCAGATTTTTTGGTTTCACGTGTAACATCTAATTTTGTAATAAATTATTTACTTGAATACTTAATTTTTTATTCTGTATTATACAAAATTACTTGACTTTTTGCTTTAAATTTTAATTTACTTTTTGCTTGTATACCACTATATCTCGTATTAAACTAAATAAGAATCTATATATTGTATTTATGAAAGAACGTGATCCAAGTTATTGTTTTAAGTGGGCCAATTGGAGCCGGTAAATCCAGTTTAACTAGTATTTTAGCTGAGCACTTAGGTACACAAGCCTTTTATGAGGGAGTTGATAATAATCCTGTTCTTCCTTTATATTACCAAGACATGAAACGCTATACTTTTTTGCTTAATATCTATCTGCTTAACCACCGTTTAGCACAAATCAACCAAGCAATTCGTGAAAAAAATAGTGTATCTGACCGTTCAATTTATGAAGATGCACTCTTTTTCAAAATGAACGCGGACAGTAAAGTAGCTGACCCTACTGAATTTAAGATATACGACAGCTTACTCGAAAACATGATGGAAGATACCCCAGGTAATCCCAGCAAAAAGCCAGATTTACTAATTTACATTCATGTTTCCCTTGATACAATGCTTAAACGCATTAAAAAGCGGGGTCGTTCATTTGAGCAAATCAGTACCGATCCTAGTTTAAAAGACTATTACGCTAGGCTAATTAAGTATTATGAACCATGGTATGAAAAATACGATGCATCTCCTAAGATTAAGATCGACGGGGATAAATACGATTTTATCTGCGATGAAGATGCTAAAAAAGAAGTTTTAAATCAGATTGATAATAAGTTGCACGCAATAGGCAATTTAGAATAGAGAAGGAACGTGATGACAGTTATTGTTTTAAGCGGGCCAATTGGAGCCGGTAAATCCAGTTTAACCAGTATATTAGCTAAGTATTTAGGAACCAAACCATTTTATGAGAGTGTCGATAACAATCCTGTTTTGCCACTTTTTTATGCTGATCCTAAAAAATACGCATTCTTACTTCAGGTATTTTTCCTAAACACTCGTTTTCGTAGTATCAAGGATGCATTGACTGATGATAACAACGTTCTTGATCGTTCAATCTATGAGGATGCCCTTTTCTTCCAAATGAATGCGGACATTGGTCGTGCAACGAAAGAAGAAGTAGCTACCTATTACGAACTGCTTAATAATATGATGAGCGAGCTCAAACATATGCCCAAGAAAAATCCAGACTTGCTGGTTCATATTAAAGTTTCATACGACACCATGATTAAAAGAATTCAAAAGCGTGGTCGACCTTATGAACAATTGAGCTATGATGCAACTCTAGAAGATTATTATAAGCGGCTTTTACGCTACTATAAACCTTGGTATGAAAAGTATGACTACTCACCCAAAATGGAGATAGATGGTGACAAACTAGACTTTATGACTGATAAGCAGGCTAGAGAAGTTGTACTTGATCAAATTGTTGCCAAATTAAAAGAAATGGGTAAATTACCCGAATCATGGAATAAGTCTACAAATATTCAAATAGATTAACAATAAATAAATTATTATCAAAAGGTCATTAGAACTATGTGTTAATGGCCTTTTTATGTTGCCTATTGCTATTTTAAAGTACTGTTTAATTTATAGTAAAAGCTCTAAAAGTGAGGAGTAGCAATTAGATAGCTGGATGACAATTTAAATATTTTGTTACTTACTCAAATAAAAAATCAGAAAACTATGTTATTATTGAATCATATATTTTTCACATATTTTTTTAATCAATTTATCCAGTTTTATTTGCTCGAGCAGGCTAATCATTTACCCGCCCTATTAAATTAACTTTATAAGAAGGAGAAAAATGAATTATATCCTTTCAATTATGCCCGCTCTCTTTGCAGGCGCAAAAATGACATTAATTTTATTTTTTTGGACTTTAATTGCTTCGATTCCCTTAGGAGTCGTAGTCAGCTTAGGCTTACTGTCACATTTTAAGCCTCTACGATTAGTTCTAAAATTTTATATTTGGATTATGCGTGGCACTCCACTCTTGTTACAATTAATTTTTATTTTTTATGGTTTACCCATAGTCGGAATAATTTTTCAACGCTACGATGCGGCGCTTTTTGCTTTTATCTTAAACTACACAGCCTATTTCGCAGAAATTTTCCGTGGAGGCTTTCAGTCAATTCCAGTAGGACAATATGAAAGTGCACGGGTTTTGAGACTAAATTACTGGCAAACTTTGACGCATATTATAATTCCGCAAGTCAGTAAAATTGTCATACCGTCAATCGGAAATGAAGTTATTAACCTGGTTAAGGATACTTCGCTTGTTTATGTTATTGGTCTAGGTGAACTTTTACGTGCCGGCAATGTTGCTACTGCCAGAGACGTAACATTAATTCCTTTAGTGATAGTCGGTATAATTTATTTATTAATGACAGGTATCGCATCATTTTTGCTAAAGAAAATTGAACGCAATTTTGCCAAATGGAAGTAAATTAAAGGAAATAATATGCTAGAACTTAAAAACATTACCAAAAAATTTGGCTCACGCACTATCTTAAATAAATTAAACCTCACTATTCCTGACAGAGAGATTTTGGCCATTGTAGGACCTTCGGGAGCGGGAAAAACCACTCTATTGCGCTGTTTAAGTGGTTTAGAAAGAATTGATGCAGGTGAATTCTTATGGGATGGGCAAAAATTCGACCCGACTGCTCCTGATAGCAGAAGCCATATTATCGGAGTAGTTTTTCAAAACTACGAACTTTTTCCTAATTTAACTGTAATTGAAAACATTACATTGGCACCAACCTTAGTTTTAAAAGAAAACGCAGAGCAGGCGCAAACTCACGCACAAAAGTTATTGCAGCAACTGGATTTAACTGGTAAAGAGGATCTTTATCCCTATCAGCTCTCTGGCGGCCAACAGCAAAGGGTAGCTATTGTGCGAGCATTGGCAATGGAGCCTCATATCTTATGTTATGATGAGCCCACCTCTGCTTTGGACCCAGATTTAAGAACAAAAGTCGGAGAAATAATTTTAAAGCTTAAAAATAATAACAAAATGACACAAATTATTGTGACTCATGACATGGAATTCGCCAATCAAGTTGCTGATCAAGTATTTAGAGTTAAAGCATTAGATGATAAGAAGGTAATATAAGTGAAAACTAAGCGCCTCTTAATTCTTACAATAACGCTCGTCTGTTCTATCTTCTTTGTTTCTGGCTGCAGTGGTGTGTCAATTAATAGAAAAGCTAACGAAGTTGACAATTGGTCCCATATCAAGCAACGTGGTTACGTCACAGTTGGTGTAGATGATACTTTTGTGCCTATGGATTTCAGACAAAAAAATGGTCAGCTAATTGGTTATGACGTTGATCTCGCTAATGCAGTATTTAAGCAATATGGCATCAATGTCAGCTTTCAAACTATTGACTGGTCTATGAATACTACAGAGCTTAAAAACGGCACAATCGATCTGATATGGAATGGTTTTAGCAAGAATCCAGAACGTAAGGCCAAAGTTAATTTTAGTAAAACTTATTTGTATACTTCACAAGTGTTAGTAAGCCTCAAGAAGAATAAAATTAATACTATTGCTGCAATGAAAAATAAGACTTTAGGAGTTCAAACCGGCTCTTCTGGCTATAACGATGTAATGAAATACCCTAAAGTTTTTAAAAACCATATTAAAAACCATGAGCCAATTCTTTATGATTCCTTTACCAATGCTTTCATAGATTTAACTGCAGGTCGGATTGAAGGACTATTAATCGACAGTTCTTATGCAGACTATTACATTTCTAAGCAAAAGCATCCGGAAAATTTTACCGAAATAGATAGTCCTTTCCCTAAAGAAGAATTTGGTGTCGGCATGAGAAAAAGTGACGTTACCATGAAGCGCAAAGTCAATCAAGCACTAGAAAAATTAGCACAAAACGGTACTCTCACAAGAATTAATCACAAATGGTTCGGTAATAAAGCACGATCTCCCTTGCTTGAAACGAACTAAGCTCTATTAATTTATTTTGTCAAGGACTGCTGCTATGCCATCATGATTGTTGTCTAAAGTAGTTGCAAATTTTCTTTTTAGATTCTCCGGCGCATTTCCCATTACTACTGGATGACCTACTGATTGTAGCATTTTTTCGTCATTATAATTGTCGCCAAATGCCCAGCATTTTTTTAGGTCTGCGCCCAAGGCCTGAGCTATTACTCTTGCACCCTGACCCTTAGAAACTCCCTTAACAACAACTTCCAATAAATTTGCAGCAGATTTTACGATGTAAAATTCAGGATAAAGTTGTTGTAAGTCTTTTTGCGTAGCATCTAATAAATCGGGCGTGCCCATCAGCAAAATTTTATGAACATTTTCAAGTTGGTTGATTTCAACAATAGAGCTTGGTTGTGCCTTGAATTTAACTATTTTTTCCTCGTTCTTAACTAATTCATCATTATTACCTGGGAAATAATACCAGTTGTTACCGCTGTATACATTCCAAACCACACCATTATTTTTATGTTCAATATAGGTGCATATTTCTGCAGCTTTTGCAGAAGGCATGGAACGTGAATCAAGCGTGTGACCCATTTCATCCAAAACCAAAGCACCATTATATGCAACCATTGGACATGTTTTAGTAATTTCACCGACAACTGACATAATTGCCTTGGGCATGCGGGCAGAAACTGGCACAAAAACATTACCCTTAATAATTTGTCTCCGAATAGCCATTTTAGTTTTAGGTGTAACTTCTTGCTTTGAGTTAATTAAAGTACCGTCTATATCTGAAAAAATTAAATTTCCCATTTTTTCTCCTATCGCGTTTCATAAATTAATACTGATTTACCTTCATTTTACCGATTAAAGTATTAACAGGTCAATTTATTCTTAAATGTAGCTATTCATAAATTGTGCTTGCTTTGCCTAATTTTTCCTAGTATTATTCGTGTTTGCATTATTTTAAATGAATGGTAAACTAGAATAGTCGTTAGTTTGATTTAAAACACGAACAATATATATTGGGAGAGGTTAGATGAATTTTATAAAGAGTTATTTTCAACTCGATAAATACAAAACCAATGTTAAAATTGAATTTCTTGCTGGGTTAACAACTTTTATCAGCATGTCATACATTTTATTTGTTAACCCAAGTGTCTTGGGAGCTAGTGGCATGGATAAAGGGGCAGTTTTTACAGCCACTGCTTTAGCCAGTGCTTTAGGTACTGCTATTATGGGTATCGTTGCTAACTATCCTATTGGAGAAGCTCCTGCCCTTGGCATTAATGCGTTTTTTGCTTATACCGTTTGTGTAGGTATGCATGTTTCATGGGAAACAGCCTTAGCCGCTGTCTTTGTAGCTTCTATTATCTTCATTTTAATTACTATGTTTAAGTTAAGGGAGAAAATTATCAATGCTATCCCTGCTGACTTAAAATTCGCAATTTCTTCCGGAATCGGCCTGTTCATCGCATTTTTGGGAATGCAAGATGGCGGCTTAATTGTAGCAAACAAATCAACACTGGTAGGTTTGGGTTCACTTCATGATCCGGCTGTCTGGATTACCATTTTTGGCCTAATTGTTACTGTTGTTTTAATGATTTTAAATGTACCAGGAGCTATTTTTATTGGTATGATCTTAGCAGCTATTTTTGGTGTAGTTACAGGACAAATCCCTTTACCAACTAAAATAGTTTCAGTAGCACCAAGTATTGCTCCATCATTTGGCCAAGCAATTTTCCATGTTAAAGATATTAATACTCTACAAATGTGGGTTGTAGTACTTACCTTCCTTTTAGTAACTTTCTTTGACACTGCCGGTACTTTAATTGGCTTAGCTCAACAAGCTGGCTTTATGAAAGACAACAAAATGCCACGTGTAGGTAAAGCTCTGGCATCAGATTCAACTGCTATGATGGTTGGCTCCGTTTTAGGAACTTCACCAGTCGGTGCTTTTGTCGAATCAAGTGCCGGCATTGCTGTTGGCGGCCGAACTGGATTAACTGCTGTCTTTGTGGCTATTTTCTTCTTAATATCAATGATATTCAGTCCCCTGCTAGGCTTGTTTACCACACATGTTACAGCGCCAGCATTAATTATTGTTGGTGTTCTGATGGCACAAAACACAGCACATATTCAATGGGACAAGATGGAAATTGCAGTTCCTGCTTTTCTAATTTTAATTGGTATGCCTTTAACCTATTCAATATCCGATGGTTTGGCTTTAGGGTTAATAACCTACCCTATATGCATGGTTGCTGCCAAGAGAGTTAAAGAAATTACACCAATGATGTGGATTCTTTTCTTCGTCTTTATTGTCTTCTTATGGGTACTAAATTTCTAAGACTTACTAATTGTTAAAAAAATATAATATGATAAACTAAGCAAATATATTGATGTAAATCGTACTCATATATTTGCTTTTTATTTTGAAAGAGGTTTTTATGAAAACAATAGATTACAAAAAATTTATATTGCCATTATTGTTTGGCCTTATATTCTGGTTGACGACGCCAATTCGTCCAGCCGGAGTATCAGTTCAAGCCTGGCATATGCTGGCAATATTTATTGGAACAATTATTGGCTGTATCACATTGCCAATAGCAATCAGCGGCGTCACTTTAATTGGCTTTACTTTAACCATTTGTCTTGGACTTGCACCACTTGCGGACAAAATTGTTAACGGAAAAGTAATCGAAAAGGGAGCCATTAATGCATTTGCTAACTCATCTGCCTGGCTTATAGTTATGGCTTTTATGATTTCGCGAGGTATCGTAAAAACCGGCTTGGGGCAAAGAATTGCTTTGTATTTTGTTAAGTGGTTTGGTCATAAGTCCTTAGGTTTGGGTTACGCAATAGGAGCTATCGATTTAATAGTATCCCCTGCAACCCCTTCAAATGGTGCAAGAGCAGGTGGTGTAGTATATCCATTAATTCAATCTTTAGCCAATACTTTTGGATCAAAACCTAATGATCCTTCACGTAAAAAGATGGGAGCTTACCTAACTTTTACGGAATTTCAAGTTAATATCATAACTTCGTCATTATTTATGACCGCATGTGCGCCTAACCTAATTGCCGTTGCGCTAGCTGGTAAGGCTGGCGTAACTCTTAGCTGGATGCCGTGGCTAATGGCCAGCATTGTACCTGCAGCAATTTGTTTAATTGTAGTGCCATATTTTGTTTACAAACTTTATCCACCGGAAATTAAAGAAACTCCTAACGCTAAAGAATGGGCTGATGAAGAATTAGCAAAAATGGGAAAGCTTACTTTATCTGAAAAATTAATGGCAGCTATTTTTGCAATTACTTTAGTGCTCTGGATGCTTTCCAGCACTTTAGGCATTGATGCTACACTAATTGCTTTCATTTCTGTTTCCCTTTTGTTACTTACTGGTGTTTTAACACCTAAAGACTTGTTGAGTGAAACTGGTGCCTGGAATATCTTGATCTGGCTGTCAATTTTAGTATTTATGGCTGAGAAGCTTACTCAGTTCGGCTTGATTGGCTGGATATCAAGTAGCATTTCTAGTGCAATGAAAGGCCTCAATTGGTTAACAGTTTTAGTAGTTCTGGCATTAGTCTTATTCTATACCCACTACTTATTTGCCAGTGCTACAGCTCATAATTCAGCAATGTATCTGCCATTATTAACTGTAGCAATTTCTGCCGGTGCACCTAAATTACTAGCAGCCCAATTTCTAGCTCTATTTTCAGCAATCATGGGCTCTACTACCCATTATTCCAGTCCCGCTGCATCTGTTTTAGCTTCTTCTGGTTATGTAAAACAAGATGAATGGTGGAAATTGAGTTTTATATTTGGTATTTTTTATATCTTAATTTATGGCATTATCGGATTAGCTTGGATGAAACTAATCGGTATGTGGTAATTATGCAAAGCAAATCTTGATAGGTTTGCTTTTTTATTTCCTGGGAAATAATTTTGCATTACATGGTCCATTTACCCCAAATAAGTTATATACTAGATATATTAGTTCTTTATAATTTTAATATTTTTAGGAGGAAAAATGACGACACTAGATAAAGTCTTTCATTTAAACGATGCTCATACCACTGTTAAACGTGAATTAATAGCTGCATTAACCACGTTTGTCAGTCTCTCCTACATCCTTTTTGTTAACCCAAACATTTTGCACGCAGCTGGTATTGATAAAGGGGCAGCATTTACAGTTACTGCAATTTCGATTGCAATTGGCTGCTTCATTATGGGTCTAGTAGCTAATTACCCCGTTGCTCTAGCCCCAACATTAGGTAGCGCAGCCTTTTTCGCTTACAATGTCTGTGGAGGAATGCATATTAACTGGCAAACTGCCTTAGCTGCTGTTTTAGTTGCATCTATTTTATTCATTTTAATAACCGTTTTGAAGTTGCGCGAAATAGTAGTTGATGCTATTCCACAAGATCTGAAATATGCTATTTCTGCTGGTATCGGCTTATTTATCGCCTTTATCGGTCTGCAAAATGGCAAGTTAATTGTTAATAGTGATTCCAATTTAGTTACTTTAGGCAAGTTTAATTCACCAGCTGTTTGGATTACTCTTTTTGGTTTGACCCTCACCGTAATTTTAATGGCAATGAATGTACCAGGATCAATTTTTATTGGGATGGTTATTACAGCTGTTTTTGGGGTTATTATTGGACAAGTTGCTGTTCCCAAAGGCATTATTGCCAGTGCTCCAAGTATTGCTCCGACATTTGGTCAAGCTGTATTTCACTTAAAAGATATTAATACCCCACAACTATTCATGGTTGTTTTAACATTCCTACTTGTTACGTTTTTTGATACAGCAGGTACATTGATTGGAATGACTGAACAGGCTGGCATGGTAGATCAAAATGGTAAGATTCCACGAATTGGAAAAGCTTTCGTTTCCGACTCTTTAGCAATGGTCGAGGGTGCCGTCTTAGGTACTGCGCCACTAGGAACTTCTGTAGAATCAAGTGCAGGAATTGCTATGGGTGGACGTACTGGTTTAACGGCAATTTTCGTAGGAATTTTCTTCCTAATATCAATGATTTTCAGTCCACTTCTGGCAGTTATTCCTACCACTGTTACTGCACCAGCACTAATTATCGTTGGCGTACTCATGGCAGGAAACCTAAAAAAAATCAATTGGGACAAATTTGAGATTGCTTTCCCAGCATTTTTAACGGTAGTTGGTATGCCATTGACTTACAGCATTTCTGACGGCTTGGCACTCGGCATGATAGCCTACCCGATTACCATGATTGCTTCTAAGCAAGCTAAAAAAGTTTCACCAATGATGTATATCCTATTAGTAATATTTGTTATCTTTTTCTTGATTACAAATATGTAAAGATATTAGTTTAATTACAAAAGATCACCTCAGTTTGAGGTGATTTTTTGTTTGCAATCATTCATAAATCCCACTTTACTTTTTAATTATTTAATGCTAGAATTCGAAAATAAAATTGTAAATTACCACTAATGGGAGGGGATTATTTTGCATAATACTAAAGAAAAAACAATCAATCATTACACTGGAACTATTACTTTCTTTTTTGTTGCTTTACTAACAAGCTTTAATTCTGCCTTTTTCCCTTATTCCATTACTGGCAGGCTCTGCGCCATTTTATGGCTAGTCACATTTAGTCTCTTAATTTTTGCCTTTGAATATTTGATCAATCATATTAATGTCGAAAATAAAGGCATAGCAAAAGCAGCAGTAAATTCCGGTATCTGGCTTTTAGCAGCCTTGGTTCTGGTACTATTCAGCGTGCTTTTTCAAAAATAAATTTTAGCTATCAATTTCTTCTTTAATCATTTTACCTGGCCTTTTTTGCACGAACCAGCAAAATTTGTTATGTTAAGTAGCGGTTATTCCCTTAAATAGTGAAAAGAAGTAGTTAAATAGATTGGAAAATGAATTCTCAGTCTATTATTATGAAAGAAAAAAAGAAAAAATTAATTAAAAAAGATTATAAAAAAGCGCCTCTTTCAAAAGTGCACTTGCGTGTAATGACAGCAATTGCCCTAGGCCAATTTACCTGTGGCTTTGCACTAGGAATAACGGGTGTGGCTATGAGTAACGCTGCCAAGTATATTCAAATTAGTGACATGTGGACTGGATTAATTGGAGCTGGCGGCTTGATTGGCCTTTCTAGCAGTGTTCTTATTGGTCGTATATCTGATAAAATCGGCCGCAGTCAATTACTGATGAGCAATATGTATGTGCTAGCCGTTCTTTCGCTTCTTCATCCGCTGACATCCAGCCTTTCTTTAACATTTTTAATTAGAATCGGTATCGGGCTAATGATGGCAATTGATTATACAGCTGGAAATGCTCTATTAACAGAATGGCTACCTAAAGGTGAAGATAGCAAGCGCCAGAGTCACTTATTAGTCTACTAGGTTTTAGGGTTTATTACTTCTTATTTAACTGGGACTTATCTTGAAGGCTATGGCGCCCACACCTGGCAAATCATTTTAGCAGCAGGCGCTGTCCCGGCATTATTTACTGCACTTTTTCGCAGCTTATTTCCATTACCACCATCTCCGGGATGGTTAGCCAGTAAAGGTAAAGTTAAAGCAGCTAATAGACTAATCGGCAGAATACTAGGCCGTAAATGGGGTATTTCTCGCCACTTTAAACGTCCTAAAAAATCTGGGCAAACTTCATGGACCATTCTTTTCAGCAAAAAATATTTACGCAGCACTTTAGTAGGAGGCAGCTTTTACGCGTGCCAAACCTTTGCGTTTTTTGGGATTAGTATTTTCTTGCCTATTTTATTACAAAGCATGAACATCAGTAATCCTAAAATTTCAGGAGATCTATACTATATCAGCATGCTGGTTGGAATATTCTTGGGAATTTACTTGTTTAACCATCTCAGCCGTCGCTTCTTTTTAATCAGTAATTTTTTATTATCTGCAATATTAATAGGTACTTTAGCATTAATGCCTCATGCTTCTTCCGTAGTTAAAATAGTGATCTTTTCAATTTTTGCAGTGATTTTGTCCTCCGGCCTAGTACTTGATTACCCCTATCCTACCGAATTATTTGATACTAAAGTACAGGCTAGTGGCGTAGGAACCTGTATCACAATCAGTCGTATTGGTGCAGCCGCTGGTACATTTTTATTGCCAATTCTAACAGAAAGCGGGGATCCTGCTTTAGCAATGCTGGTTTGCGCATGTGTTCTTCTCGCCGCTTTCTTCATTTGCCTAATTTGGGCGCCAGAAACTGCACCAAAATATCAAAAGAAAATAAAATAAACTGGGCAATAATCTCATAAATTTCATTTGGCGTTACCTTTGACTGCAAAGAATATAACCAGTCAGAATGTTTAATCCTCCTGTTCTTTTTATTATTACAATCTTTGCATAATTTTTGCCCTTTAAAGTGCGCAAAGAAAATAGTATTATTTTTGATAGCGCTTGCATAAATGAGTATTTTAATGTATATTATAGGTATAACAAAGTCCCATAAGTTAACAAAAATATGTGAACTTCAAAGGACTTTTATGGTCGAACGCATAATATTTTAGTTAAGTAACATAATTTTTGGTGTAGTTAGTGAAAATTGACTACACCTTTTTTATTAATGGAGGGGTTAGCCATGAAGAAGACGGTAACGACCTGCTTAGCCATTATTACCTGCCTGGCTTACTTAATGATTGTCAATTTTTATCAATCAAAGGACTATGATCAGGTCGCACGAATGGGGCAGACCAATAATTCTTTCCAGGTGTACCTGCAAAACAGTGCAGTTGCTCCCAGTAGTCAGCTAGACTTTTTCAGGTATTTAGCACACCACGATGGCCTGTCAATAATCCTGACAAGCAAGGGCGAAAATAATACCGTAGAAAAATCCGTGATTGCTAATAATGCAACTTTCCCCGTTAGCTCTTTTCGTCTCAAGCACTTAAATCTTGCCAATCAGTTAGATTTTTACGCAAGCTATGAAACTCATGATGTACACCAAAGAGGACGTATTCCGGTATTCACAAAGAATAATCGGGTGATCGTGCAGGATATGGAACGTTACTTCAAAGACAAACAAGTTGTTGATGGGGTTTATACGATTATTCCGGGAAAATCGTCTAAGGCAACGGTAATTAAGAAACTGGCACAATTTTACGGTGTGTCACGCTCCAAATTACTCACACCAACAGCAGGAATGAAGATTGAATACTTAACCAGAGGACTAATGATTATGGGGGTGCTCCTTATTCTCGTGGTACTGGTTTTCGTTCTTGTCAATTCGTATTATCCAGTGGCTCAAGCAGGCACAATTGGCGTCAAGAAATTGAATGGGTGGAAAAACGGTGATATTTTGACGGATCTGATTAGACCAGGATTGGTTACGATCGTAATTACTGCCATCCTTTTGGATCTTCTTAGCTTGGTAATTTTTTCCTATCTGCCACAAGGTTTTTTAGCCAGCTGTATTGTTGGACAGACAATTATTACTGTTTTATATTTGCTAGTCAATATTTTCACCTATGTCATGATCAAACACTTGTCGATCGCAGACCTTTTAAAAGGCAAGTTGCACTTAGGTGCGGGGGTTATCTGGGCACTCGGATTGAAAGTGTTGCTAACCGTGGTCTCGGTAATCCTGCTGATTAATATATCGGGTGCTTTAACTAATGCTATAGCTGACTACCAATTGCAACAGGATTGGTCCAAAGAAGGTAATTTGCTAACACTTGAATCCGTTAGCACGCAATTTACTAGTAATGAGCGTCAGGCTACTAGCAGCCTGACTAAATGGTTTAGCAAAATGGCGCAGAACAAGGGCGTATATTATGTTAATAGTGACGTTTATGCTGCTAAAGACATTCTGCCAGTGCATTCGCCTCAATTGAACAATGAAAAATACGAACTGATGGCGGTTAACCGTAATTTTATTAATGCTAAACTACCCCAGGTGCAAAAGCATCTGGAAACTTCACCAGATTTTTTGGTACCGATTGGGTACCAACGACATGCTAAAGAAATGAAATACTTGCTGCAGAGTTACCGCTACAATGACTTATCCAGCAAGCAGCAAAAAAAGCTTAAACCTGAGCAGATAAAAATTAACATCGAATATTATAGTGAACACCTGCAGCCGATTACGTATAATGTTCGCCAGCAAAAACGATTTGTAAATCCCATTATCGAAGTTGTACAAGAAAAGCACCTAAACGAGGGACAAGCGCTGGCACTGGGTAATACTGACAAGGCGAGCCCAATCAAAATAGAAAATAATGAACAATCCAGGACGCAAATGCGGCAGCTAGCCCGTAGCCCAGAAGTGAAAAGATTACGGTTGAAGTTTGTCACCATGAATAAGATTCTGGCAACGAGCTTGGATGCAACCTATCGGGGATTGCGATCAATCATTCTTATCCTACTATCTGCTTTCGTGATTAACTTATTTGCAGCAACTTTCCTATGTCTTTATGTTATCTCTAGTCGGCAGAAGAAACTTGCAGTTGAGCGTCTATTGGGCTACCGCATGTTTGACCGCTACCAAACAGAGATATTACTTTTTACAATGCTGAGCGTAGGCGAATTAGGTGCGTTAGTGATTACCCGGGTTGCCTGGCCAATCTTGCTACTAGCACTGGTGTTAATTCTGACTGAACTGGCAGTCCTTAACATTATCGTCAGACGAGCCGAAGGACATGATTTGCCATTTTTGCTTAAGGGGGGACTATCATGATTGAATTGAAAGATGTGACCAAGAAATTTGGCTCTAAGGTGATTTTTGAGCACTTTGACATGACCATCCAAAAAGGCGAGATGATTGCTGTTGTAGGGCCCAGCGGGGCGGGCAAGAGCACGCTGCTTAACATACTGGGCTTGATTGATGCAGCTGATAGCGGAGAATACCATTTTGAGGATAAGGTTAACATCAAACCCAACAGTGCATTAGCTCAGAAAATCATCCGGATGAAAATCAGCTATCTCTTTCAAAATTTTGCTTTAGTTGAGGAAGCCACTGTTGCAGAAAACTTGTTGCTTGCACTCAAATACGTTCACCAAACTAAGACTGCTAAACTGAACCTAATCGCCGCAGCCCTGCAAAAAGTGGGTCTTGGCAATAGTCTGCATAATAAAATTTATGAACTATCAGGCGGACAGCAACAGCGTGTAGCTATTGCGCGCGCTGTGGTAAAACCTAGCGAATTGGTTTTGGCCGATGAACCTACGGGTTCTTTAGATGATAAAAACAGGGACGAAATCATTAAGCTCTTAGGCGAACTCAATGATGCAGGCAAGACCGTAGTGATTGTTACACATGATGAGCATGTGGCACAGAAATGCCACCGCATAATCAGCTTGGGCTAGACAATCGCAAGCACATACTAAGCAAAATCTTGTTCCGCCTTTTTAGAACTGTTTGTCAAATTATATTCATTGAGAATTGCCAATATTGACACAAAAGATAGAGCCAAAAACAGACAAATTGCAGAAAATAATATGACCCCCAAATTTAGGACAAATTTGGGGTATTTTTGTGACTTTTTACATTTAGCTTCTTATTTTTGGCCTTTTTATCAATCACATTGTTTTTAATCAGAAAAAGTACTGCACAAACAATCGTACTTTTTGTGTTTACTTCATTGCTATTTTAGCTTTGGTAATATTTTATTTTTAAAAAATAAAATATTATCGATTTTTATAAAACTAAAACTCACATTATTCTTTATCAAAATTACTTTTTATTCTCTTATTTATAAAAGCCCTTCCAAAATTGTAAGTGCAGTGTTAGACTGTACATGCACAATATTATAAAGTGCTTACATAATTTAAGAAAGGTGTAATTATAATGAAAAGTTTCATGAATGACAAAGTCTTGCCTACAATAATGAAATTTGTTAATACTCGCCCAATTAAAGCGATTAAAGATGGAATGATCTATCCTATTCCATTTATAATTGTTGGTGCTATTTTTTTAATTTTAGGACAGTTCCCTATACAATCTGTTCAAGATTATTTAAACAAAATTGGTATTGGTCCTGTTTTAATGCAAGCAAGTAATGCCTCTTTTGGAATTATGGCACTTTTTGCTGTTTTCGGAATTGCTTACTGCTGGGTTAAGGATGCTGGCTTTGATGCTGCACCAGCAGGACTCTTGGCTGTTACTGTCGATATTATATTGCAGCCTGATACAATAAAAACCGTCACTAATATTGCGAATCCTAGTAAGACATCAACTTCTTGGCAAGCAACTAACTTAATTGATAAAAATTGGTTAGGTGGCAAGGGAATGGTAATAGCCCTAATAGTTGGCTTATTTGTTGGTTGGCTTTATTCATGGTTTATGAAACATCAGTTAGTTATTAAAATGCCAGAACAGGTTCCAGCTAACGTTGCTGCTTCTTTTACTGCTTTAGTGCCAGCTGCCGCAATTATTACTATTGCTGCAATTGTTTGCGGAATCTTTAGTCTTGGTTTTCATACCACATTGGCAGAGTGGATTTATAAAGTAATCCAAATTCCACTACAACATGCAACTGATGGCATTGGTGGAATGTTAATTATTTCTATTTTACCGGTTTTCTTATGGTTCTTTGGTGTTCATGGCTCAACTATTGTTGGTGGCATTATGACCCCACTTTTAATGTCTAATAATGCTGATAATTCAGCATTGTATAAAGCAGGAAAGCTTACTTTAGCTAATGGTGCACACATTATAACGCAATCTTTTATGGATCAATGCTTAACCGTTACTGGAGCCGGAATGACAATTGGATTAGTTGTATTTATGTGTTTAAATGCTAAATCAGTTCAAATGAAAACTTTAGGTAAGTTGGAAATAGTACCTGCTATTTTTAATATTAACGAACCAATTCTTTTTGGTCTTCCAATCGTTTTAAATCCATTAATGTTAGTGCCGTTTGTCTTAACACCTTTTCTTTCAGGTAGTGCAACTTATGCTGCAATTGCTTTAGGTATCATCCCACCATTTAATGGCGTTTATGTGCCTTGGACAACTCCAGCAGTGCTTTCTGGATTAATAGTTGGCGGATGGAAAACTGCACTATGGCAACTTTTAATGTTAGTAATGAGTTTCTTTATATACTATCCATTTGCCAAAAATTATGACAAAATCTTAATTGCCCAAGAAAAAGCGAAAGTATAAAAATAAGTCAAGGAAAATTATGCTAAAGTATGAACAAGTTGCGAAAAGTCTTGTTGAGATAATAAAAAATAACAATTTAGAACAGGGCGACAAGCTTCCAAGTTTAAACGAGTTAGGTACCCAATTTAAAGCAAGTAAAACAACACTGTTAAAAGCATTGTCAGAATTAGAAAGTGAAGGATTAATTTATCAAATTCAAGGTAGCGGAATATATGTAAGAAAGCTACCAAAAGATGATTATATTAATTTCAGCAAAACTAATCATGGCTGGACTAATGAGCTCATGAACGAGCAAGTAGAAAATGCTAACGCTTCTTTAGAGCTAATCACACCAAACTTAGACTTAGCTCAGAAATTAAAATGCACAACTAATACTAAAGTATACAAGGTACACAGGAAAAAAATGTTACATAAAAAAATCTTGTGTATTGAAACTTCTTATTACAATTCCCAACTCGTACCTTTTTTGAATCAGTCTATCATTGAGGGATCAATTTTTAACTTCTTAGCTCAAGCATATAAAATTCACGTCGGTTTTTCTGATAAATACTTTTACAT
Source organism: uncultured Lactobacillus sp. (assembly GCF_946477725.1). Lineage (GTDB taxonomy): Bacteria > Bacillota > Bacilli > Lactobacillales > Lactobacillaceae > Lactobacillus. Next base: position 145,628 of record NZ_CAMKZC010000003.1, read on the forward strand.
TCGCAAACTAACAGATCAAGAAGCTTCTGAACTCGACCTAGAAGCTAATAGTTTTGGCTTAATAGTTGACGAAGTCTTTTATTCTACCAGTGGCACTATATTTGACTACTCACAAAATATTTTCAATTATCAAAATTCAAAATTCTATTTGTAATCTTAAAGATAGTTACCATATTTAAAAAAGCTGGAAGTTGTTGTTATCTGGTTAAATCCTATTTATAACCTCCAGATATTGTTAACGACCATGAGATAGCAGATAACAAGTCAATTCAGCCAAAATATGGAACAATGCAGGATTTTAATTCATTACTAGATACCATTTCCCAAAACGAGATGATTTTACCAGTGCTTCCTCATTTACCTAATTTGGGCATTCGAAATTGCGCCTATATTTATACAAAAACAAGTTAACATAAAAAGCTAATAGGTCAGAATAGGCTCTGATTTATTAGCTTTTTTAAATTATAAATATTATAGAATACAGTTAAAACAATATGCTAACCATCATATCGGACTCTTTGCATTTGCTTGATTTGACTAAATACCTGACCACGACGGCCTGCATCAAGAGTTAGAACCAGAGAATCACCGGCTTTAATTACCGATTGACCGTTAGGAATTACATACTTGCCATCACGATATATTGCTTTAACTAAAGTATGCTTAGGCCACTTGACCTGCATGATTTCTTTTCCTGCAAGCTGGCTGTCTTCATAAATGGGCACAGTTAGCTGGTCAGTTTTGCCGGAAACTACAGCTGAATGTTTTTTATTTTTTACAGCCATTGCGCGAGCAAGCGTACCGTAAATGGGATCACCATTGAGCAGTTCATCAACCAGCAGTGCAACAAAAGCTACCACAGCCAGCGGCATTAAATGAAGCAAAGACCCAACCATTTCCGTAATAAGGATGATGGCGGTAAAGGGAGCCCTAATTACGGCGGCGAAATAGCCAGCCATTGCGAAAATAACCAGATTGATCACCAATTTTGCCGGCAATAAATGTAATTGCACCAAAATAAGACCGTAGCTGGCACCAATTACTGCACCCATTGTTAATATTGGTAAGAAAATACCACTTGGTAGTCCAGAATCGTAAGAGATAATGGAAAACACAATTCTAACAACAAAGAAAAATAAGAGTAACCCAACTATTTTCCAACTACTTTGTTTAATAATTTGCGGTAACGCTAAAATTAAGCGGTTGCCCGGACCAGTAATTAAGGGGTAAAAATAAGCAATTGGTATTAATAAAGTAAGAGGTATTAGTCCGTATAACCAACTTGGTAAAAAAGTAATTTTCGCATATAACTTTTTAACTTTAAATAGGCCCGTTTTATAAAGATGACCCAGTAAACCTAAAATTAAGCCTAGGATGAGCAAATAACCGTACAGCCTAACGGGAAAAGTATGACGATAAACAAGAGATAGTGTTGGCTTTTGACCAAATATATTTGAAACCACAAAATCTGACACTAGCGCACCTGCAAGTGCATTTAACCACACCCGTGGTGAAAAGTTATGAAAGACTTCTTCAAGCACAAATAATGCACCACTTAATGGCGCTCCAAAGGCTGCAGCTAAACCGCTGGCCGCTCCAGTAGCTAACAGTACCCGAGCATTCGTTTTTGACTCTTTAGTACCCTCTCCAACACCTTGACCGATAGTTGAACCGATCTGCAAAGAAGGCCCTTCAGGTCCTAAAAATAAGCCTGTACTGATAACTAAAATACCACCAATAACTTTGCGCCATAATGTGGACCACCACTGTAGAGTTAAATTTCCTTCCAGTTGTAGTTTCACTTCCGGTATACCAGAGCCGCCAACGTGAGGATATTGCTTAACAAAATAACCAGCAATTAAGCCTACTAAAATGAGTCCTAAAATGATTGGGATAAACCATAATGCATTTTGATGTGCCACGTGAAACAGTCTAAGCCATAATTCTGTCATTTTTTGAATACCAAAGCGAAAAAAGCCCACTACAATCCCGCTTGCAAGACCTACTAGCATTGCTTCCAGCAACAGCTTTATTTGTACTTTTTTATCCCTCATAATACCTCTACTTTTCAATATAATTAGCACTACTAAAAAACCAGTTAAGTTTTAACTTTAACTGGTTTTTAGTGTTACACGTGTAACAACTTATTTTTCCTCATACCATTCAGTGTGATAAACGCCTTCACGGTCATTTCTAAAGTAAGTATGAGCGCCAAAGTAATCACGTTGTCCTTGAATTAAGTTTGCTGGTAAACTTGGATTAAAAATTGATTCCAAGTAATTCAGTGATGCGCTCAATGTCGGAGTAGGAATACCTGCTCTAGTGGCGAGTTCAATCACTGCACGCAAAGCAGCGATATTCTTATTCATTAAGTCCTTGAAATATGGATCTTGGAACATGTTATCAAGTTTTTTACCTTCAGAAAATGCCTTTTCAATATCTTTTAACATTGATGAGCGAATGATACAACCTGCTTCCCACGATTGAGCAATTGCCGGATAGCGCAAGTCCCAGTTATAGGCATCCGCAGCCATTTTCAGTTGCTGAAATCCTTGAGCATAAGCGACAGCTTGGCTTAGTTGTAAAGCTTGACCAAGATTATCAATCAAATCTGCTGGTACATCACCACTCCATTTTATTTCTTTACCCTCGCGCGTAGTCGCTTTAGACATAAAACGGCTAATTACAGCTTCTGCAATAACGCTGATTGGAGCACCCAGATGAACACCATCTTCAAGCATCCAGTTACCAGTACCTTTATAAGAAGCAACGTTTAAAATATGATCAATTACATGGTCAGGCGTTAGGTTGTCTTTTTGCTTTAGCACTTCAGCGGTAATTTCACTTAAATAGGCTTGAACCAATCCTTCATTCCAGTGCGCAAAAATGGCTGACATTTCATCATTTGTTTTGCCCGCAACCTTACGTAAAATATCGTAAACTTCGGAAAATTCCTGCATAATGCCATATTCAATACCATTGTGGACCATCTTGACATAGTGGCCACTGCCTTCAGGTCCAATAAAGCTGACACATGGATGGCCTGCGGAATTCTTAGCTGCAATTGCTTCTAATATAGGTGCAACCTTTTTATAGGCATCTTCATCACCGCCTGGCATCAATGCGGGACCTTTTAAAGCACCCTCTTCTCCGCCAGAAACACCCATACCAATAAAATGAATACCGTGTTGTTCCATTTCATGATAGCGCCGATTAGTGTCATGAAAGTTCGAATTACCACCATCAAGCAAAATATCGCCTTTATCTAGTAGTGGCAGTAGCTTTTGTAAAGTTTCATCAACCGGTTTACCAGCTGCAATTTGAATCAAAATCTTTCGTGGCTTCTCTAAAGAATTAACAAATTCTTCCCAAGAATATGTTGGCTTTAATTTATCATCTTCATATTTAGCAAAAGCATCTACTTCCGGCTTATCAATTGAAAAACCGGAAACGGAAAAGCCGTTATTTCTCACATTCAAAGCAAGGTTCTTACCCATTACTGATAAGCCTATAACACCGAACTGTTGCATTTATAGTCCTCCATCATTTAATTTTTTTCTTAATTACTAGTATACCTGTTTTAGCGCGTTTGCGCACAACTTGCTTCATTTACCAGACCTAATATCATCTTTTACCAAAAACTGGAAATTAATAGTTATTCAACCGCTAACCATTCTTCTGTCATTAATTGCCTTACTTTGTTCCACTTCTTTTCTAAGGTCACATAAATGCCATGATTATGGGAATTAACGTGAAAAATTTTTGCTATTTTCAATTCTTTTTGAATCATTAGTGGTGAAACAATTATTTTTAAGCTTATCATCGCCAAGATGGCAGCCCCTAAAGCAGAAGCTTCAACTGATTCAGGCACATAAACTTTGTATCCCGTTATGTCTGCCAATAACTGGTCAAAAAATTGGTTTTTAGCCATCCCTCCGACTAATACCAGGGCATCAGGCTTTTGCCCATTAAATTGATTGAGTTCCTTTATGATCAAATTTATATTATAAAGTTCCCCTTCCAATACTGCTCTGGCTAAATCTTTATTTGTATGAATTGCAGTTAATCCCATAAAGCCACCAGAAGCATCAGGATTCCAAATTGGTGCACGTTCACCAAAAATATAAGGCGTAAAGAATAGCCCTTTAGCACCCATAGGGCTTTTTCCGGCTAAATCATTTAGTTCCTCAAAAGTAGCTAAATTGAAAATCTTGTCTTTTAGCCACTGCCACACATCCCCAGCATTATTAGTGGGTGCTCCAACCACCCAATTATTATGGTACTGATAATATGTAAATAATTTACGATTTTGACAAAGCTTAAATCTATCAATATTAGTTCTGACGGCCGCAGAAGTCCCACAGCTGACGGTATAAAATCGTTCGTCAATTTGCGGATTGCTTAAATTTGCCAGAGTCCCATCAGAGCCGCCAATTACAAGGGGTACTTTGATGCTTTTTGCAAAATTTGGCACTTGAAAAGTTGTGTCTACTAATTGAGGGAGCTGTTCCTTTTTTATATTCAAATATTGCAAGATATTATCATCCCAGTTTTTGGTATAAGTATTAAACAGGCCTGAAGCATTCGCAGTTGCAAAGTCAACATAGTAGTGCTGAGAAAACTGATACAAAATATAGCTTTTAATATCAACAATAAAAGCAGTCTTATCCCATAACTGTTTATTTTTTTCTTTAAGCCATAACAATTTACCTAAAGGGAGCATGGGATGTAATGGTGCACCGGTATTTTTTGTCAGGTCAAACAAGTCATCTTTGATAATATCTTTTTTAAATGTATCCGTTGCTCTATTATCAGCCCAAGTATAGACATTAGTCAGAGGATGATTATTTTTGTCAATTAATATTAAAGTATGCATAGCAGAGGAAAAGCCTATACCTTTAAGTTCAACAATATCAATTTTACTTTGTACCTCTGTTAAGCCTAACTGCACTGCTCTTAAAATATCCTGAGGTCTTTCCTCCGCCTGACCTGTTTCTTCAGTAATCAATGGATAATCATAGCTAGTTTGATAAACTATATGACCCAGTTCATCAAAAGCGATGGTTTTTGTACTTGTTGTCCCAATATCTACACCTATTACAATGGACATTTGTTACTTACTCTTCTTGATCCCTTCTATTAATCCATATAAATATTCTTCAGCTAATGCTCGGTCAAATAAGCCGTAACCTGGCATAGCTTTCTCATCCCAGATTGCTCGCCCATGATCTGGCCTGATGTAGCCGGTAAAATTATTATCAACTAATATTTTCATCAACTCATACATATCTAAGTCACCATCTTCTGATAAATGAGATGTTTCATGAAAATCGTACTTAGAAGTAAACTTAATATTGCGAGCATGAACAAAAGCTACTCTATTTTTTCTAACAAATTTTTCTAAAATATGTGGTACGTTATTTTGAGGATTAGAAGCCAAACTGCCACAACAAATAGTTAAAGCATTCGCCGGACTATCGACCATTGAAACAATTCGCTCCAAATCCTTTTCGCTTTTACAAATTCTAGGTAAACCAAAAATATCCTGGGCTGGATCATCTGGATGAATTGCCATTTTTATTCCTACTTCTTCACACACTGGAATAATTTGCTGCAAAAAATATTTCAGATTATCTGCCAAGTCAGCACTTGTTTTGCCAGCATATGCAGAAAACAATTCTTTTATTTTTGCCAGCCTTTCTGGTTCCCATCCTGGCATCACAAAGCCGTTATTATTGGACTCCACTTTTTTAATCAGTTCTTGTGGATTTTCTTGAACTAATTCTCTTTGAAAAGCTAAAGCGGTGGATCCATCTGGCAGTTTATAATCTAAAGTGGTCCTTGTCCAGTCAAATATTGGCATAAAGTTGTAGCAAATAACTTTAACACCAGCTTTTGCCAGATTACGAATTGTTTCTTGATAATTCTTGATATATTTTGCTCTTGAAGGTAATCCCAGTTTTATATCTTCGTGTACATTAACTGACTCAATCACATCCATTTTTAATCCCGCAGCAGTTATTTCTTTTTTTAAATTTAAAATTTTTGATAGAGGCCAAGTTTCTCCAACAGGAATATCATAAAGCGTGGCAACCACTTGGTGAACTCCTGGAATTTGTCGTATTTGCTTTAGGCTTACTGAATCAGCGTTTGTACCAAACCATCTAAAGCTTAATTTCATTGTTTATTCTCCTCAAAGGTTGATTTATACGAATATGCGCTATCATCAGGTAACGTCCTCTTTGAGATAAGATCTGCATACCAATATCCCGACTTTTTCATTCTTCTTTTTAGATTATTTTCCAAGTCAATTTCTACTAAGCCATACCTGTTTTTAAACGCATTCATAGGCGATACATTATCTGTAAATGCCCACAACATATATCCTTGACAGTTTGCACCTTCATTAACTGCTTTTACTAGCCAATAAAGATTTTCCTGGATGTAATTAATTCTATAGTCATCTTGAATTACCCCATCAGAGTTTTTATATTTTTGCTCATTTTCTATCCCCATTCCATTTTCACTAATAAACCATGGAAAATTGTGGTAATCCGTTTTCATGATCATTGCAAGATCGTACATCATCGGAGGATAGACTTCCCATCCACGAGAAGCGTTATATTTTCTACCCGGTAGATCGAAATCACTGTAATATTTTTTAATGCTAAACGGTGATTTATTATTCCAATCGTATTCGCGCTGCTTGACTCTGGCTGGTTTATACAGATTTAAACCAATATAGTCAATAGTATTATTTTTAATGAGTTGCTGATCCTCTGAATGATATCTAAACATAATATTATTTTCTTTTAAAAGTGCTATTAATTCTTGAGAATAACTACCCTTAATTAATGGATCTACAAAAATTCTGTTATTAAGCAAATCAAACCTGTGTGCTGCTAAAACATCTGGATCATATGTTTTTGATCTTGGGTATGCAAATTCCCAATTATGAATGACACCGATCTTGCCACCTTGGTTCATTTGATGATAAATTGCTACTGTTTTCGCCGTAGCAAGCACCTTATGATAATTCCACTGCATCCATTGCTGGGGATCAACTATATGTGGGTATCTCACAGCATCTAAATAAATCCTGGTTTGGGGTACTATCGGCTCGTTGAAAGTAAACCAGTCTTTTACTCGATCACCATATCGTTCAAACAAAATTTTGGCATATTTTACATATAGATCTACGACTTTTCGTGAATTCCAGCCACCGTACTTATTCTGTAAATATTGGGGTACATCATAGTGCTCAATAGCTATCATCGGCCTAACGTTAGCTTTTATCAAAGCATTTATTACATCGTCAATATGTTTAGCATATTCTTCATCAACAGTAAGATTGTCATAATCTGTAAAGAACCTTGACCAATTAACCGAAGTTCTGTATGAATTTAAGCCGATTTTTTTCATTAAATCTATGTCTTCTTGATAACGATTCATAAAATCAGTTGCTACATCCGGTCCTTTGCCATCATGCCAAACGAAGTATTCGTTTTTAAACCAATCATCAAGGTATGAGTCCTGGCCATCTTTTTTTCCACTCCATCCTTCTGTTTGCCAAGCAGATGAGGCTGCACCTAAATTAAAATTTTCAGGTATTTTCATTTTTATACTCCTTTAATACAAAAAAGGCTGAATAATTATTCAACCTTTCAACAAATTAATTTTCTTCTACTGAAGGTTTTTGGGTTTCAGAAATTTTAACAAATGGTAAGTAAATTAAAACTGCAACAACAATACATACAGCTTGGGTAATCACTGCGCCCCAATTACCACCAGTCGCCAAAAACCCGCTAATTAATGGTGGTGTTGGCCATGGAGTATAAACATATGCTCTAGCAGCAAAGCCCGTTGCCGTTGCGAAATAGCCAATTGTACCAGTTACTAATGGAGTAACAATAAATGGAATAGCAAGGATAGGATTTAGTACAATCGGCAAGCCAAAGATAACTGGTTCATTAATATTAAAAATTCCAGGTGCTAATGACAATTTCGCAATAGCTTTAATATCAGCCCTTTTCTTTGTGACTAAAAATATGGCTATCAATAAACCAATTGTGACACCTGAGCCACCCATGCTCATGTACATATCCCAAAATGGCATAGTAATAATATTAGGCAATGGTTTACCAGCTGCATGTGCTTCTGTATTAGCTGCAATTGCGGCAATTAATAGCGGTTCACGAATCGGTTTAATCATTTGATTACCGTGAATACCTATTATCCAGAATAATTGTGCCACTAACATTAGCAATAGGATACCGGGTAGTCCCTGAACTACATTTTGCAATGGCTTTTGTACCAAACTGTAAATAATATCAAACAAAGACATATGTGTGATTAGGGTAATTATTACTCCAACAGCAGAAATTATAGCTACTGTAATCATTGTTGGGAATAAAGCAGAAAAGCTTCTGGAAACATTAGATGGTACACTATCCGGCATTTTCAATTGCAGTGCTTTTTGCTTACTCAACCAAGCATAAAGTTGCACAGAAAGGATTGCAATTAACATTCCTAAAAACAATCCTTTTGTATCAGTATACTGTTTCGCAAAAACATCTGTTACCTGAATAGTCTGTTTCTTAGCCGTAATAAAATCATAAACACTGGGATTAATTGAAACATAGCTCATTAAAGCAATGATCCCTGGGAAATAGCCCTTTAAATTGTTTTTCTTACCCATTTCAATACCGATAATGAATACAGCATAAATGGTAAAGAAACTTAATGTGGCATAATTAATACCATTTGCAATGGGTTGCAAATTAACCAGCCAGTGCAGTCCATTTATTTGAGCCAAGCCTTGTTTATCATCAAAAACCATACTGGAAAATAAAGTTGCAAACGCGCCAGTAATAATAATCGGAATCAATGAATAGAATGCATCTTTTATGGATGATATATATTTGTTGCCATTTATAACAGCAGCAAATTTATTCATTGCTGAGACAAATTTTTGTCCTTTTTTCATTTTACTCCCTCCAACTGATATATTAGTATATTTGATTACGCTTTCATTATAGTATGCAGCTTTCGTAAAAGTCAACAGAAGTTGTATACTAATATATATGCTTTAAGGAGAAAACTATGTTGCCAGATATTAGAAATATGCAAACAATCGCATATGATAAATTAAAAGAAATGATTGTCACATTGGAATTAAAGCCGGGAGAAAAAATAACTTTAAATAAGATTATTGATACTTTAGGTATTGGTAGGACTCCCATTCGTGAAGCAATTATCAAGTTTAAAGATCAAAATTTAGTTAAAGTTATACCTCAGAGTGGAACTTATATCTCTAAAATAGATCTGAAACAAGCTGAAGATGCAATGTTTGTTAGAAAACTTATTGAAAAGAAAATAGTCGCTATGGCAATTAATAAAGACGATGACGATCTTAAAAATAAACTAGCTAAAATATTGGATTTCGCTAAAGTAAAAGAAAATCAGCAAGACAAAAGAAATTTTTTTCATTTTGATAATGAATTTCATAAATCTTTTTATACTGCCGTTGATAAAGAAGACATTTGGAATTGGATGCAAACTCTAAATGTTCAACTAGAAAGATTCAGATATTTACGTTTATCAGTTGAGGATCTACAATGGTCTACTATAATTGAGCAACATGAATCAATTTTTAATACAGTTATTAATAAAGATATTCCTTTAGGTACTCATGAAATTGAAAACCATCTTAGTATGATGTTTAAAGAAGAAAATGAGCTTATTAGTGCTTATCCTGATTATTTTACAAATTTGACCAAATAAAAAGAACGCCCTATTGGACGTTCTTTTTTAAGGTTTTACACTTAATTAGTGAGCTGAAGCACCTGAAGTTGTGTCAGGTTCTGGTTCTGGCTCTGGCTCAGGTTCTTCTTCAGCTTCTGAAGCACCTGAAGCAGCATCTTCTACTAAACCATACTTGTCAGCAAAGTAACTAAATGGTTTCAAGCCTTCAGCTTGATACTTCTTAACAAATTCTGGGTCATCAAGAGTATTCAATTCAGTTGAGTAAGGCATATCATGAGTGAACTTAATGTCAACTAACATTGGTCCATCCATTTCCTTGAATTCTTTAACTGCGTCTTCGAATTCTTTCTTAGTACGTACAGTTACACCTTTTACATTCATACCTTCAGCAACTTTAGCCCAGTCGTTGTTTGGCAGAATAACACCTGATAATGGTTGGTGTGATTCATCAACTTGTTCAGCTTCAATGTAACCTAAAGTATCATTAGTGAAGACAACGTTCATAATGTGCATATTGTAACGAGCTTGAGTCAACAACTCTTGGTTCATCATGGCAAAGCCACCGTCACCACTTAAGTTCCAAACTTCACGCTCTGGGTGAGCAGTTGCTGCTGCAAGTGCAGCTGGTGAACCAAAGCCCATAGTTGCGTACAAGCCTGAAGTTGCCCAAGTTTGGTCATCATGCAAGTTTACTAAACGTTGGAAGTCAATGTTAATGTTACCAACATCAATAGCAAATTGTGCATCATCATCAGCATATTTATTGATAATGTCAAAGATTGGTTCACGGCGAATTGGCATTTCGTCTGAATCATCAAAGCTGTGTTCCCATTCTTCCCAGTTTTCACGGTCTGCAATAGCAGCCTTGTAAATTGGTGATTCTTCACGAGCTTGACCTGCGTCAATCATAGCTTGTAAAGTCTTAGCACCATCAGCCAAAATTGGAACATCAACAGCGTGACGCTTGCCTAATTTTTCTGAGTCAACATCAATTTGGACAACTTTAGCCTTAGGATCAAAGAAGAATAATGAGAATGGTGAGTCATTACCAACCCAGATAACTGCATCAGCATAAGTTTGGATATCATCACTTGGCTTAGGTGCAACACGACCAATTGAACCCATGTAAGCTGGGCACTTATCTTCAACAACACCTTTAGCCATAACTGAGGACATCAATGGGGTCTTGAATTTTTCAGCGAATTTTTCTAAGACATCGCCATGACCCTTCATACCTA